>CAYRCK010000027.1:0-40251 GCA_964422745.1 uncultured bacterium | reverse complement strand
TTTATCCGGGAATTTTAATTGTCGTCGGCCGGGAGAATTAATTGTCGCTGATCACCGCGGGCTCTTCTTGGAATACGCCGATTCTCTGGTATTTGATCTCGAGTTCCAGGATTTTAAGAGCGAGTTGGAATCACTGCCGGGAGAGTACTCCGAGCCCAACGGATGCTTGATAATCGCCTGCTTTGGCGGGGAGATAGCGGGGTGTGCGGCCTTGAGGAGGATATCGGAAGGTGTTTGCGAGATGAAGAGGATGTACGTGAAACCTGAATTCAGAAGAAAGGGGATTGGTCGGGAATTAGCCGGAGCCATAATACGGAAGGCCAGGGAGCAGGGTTATAAGCGTATGCGTCTGGATACGGTTCCGACAATGAGGGCGGCCGTCGGCCTTTACAGAAAACTCGGTTTCAAGGTAATAGATCCCTATCGTTTCAATCCGATCGAGGGAGCGATCTTCTTCGAGCTGCAACTTACTTGAATCGTAGGATCCACTCATTCATTGCTTTCCGAGACTGTACCATATTGACATTCCCCGCGTGCACCTGATAGTTTCATCGAGAAGGTTCTGGACTGTAATCGGATTATACGGCCAAACGGGGATTATCACGCAAACCTACGACAGGAGGATCAAGGTTGGGTCTGACGGACGAGGAGCTCGGGCATCTCGAGAAGCTCGCTAAAATCGAACTTACAGCCGGGGCAAGAGAGAAGCTGAGAGAACAGCTGGAAAGAATCATCGAATTCGTTGAGCAACTGCCCAATGTGGATGCAACTGCTTATGATGCAGTATATAACGGCAACGAATTAAAGTTGAGTCTAAGGCCGGACGAGGCGATCCGATGCCTGCCCCGTGACGAGGTCCTGGCCGAAGCGCCTGGATCGATAGATGGATATTTCACCGTCCCGGCCATAATAGATTCGAAGGATGGCTAGGATCGATCAAGCCGGGTGGATCACTACTCATGAAAGAAACTATATCCCTTTCGATAAAAGAGCTGCTCGATTCTTACAGAAAAGGTGAAATCAGGCCTTTGGAGGTCGTAAGAGCATACAGGGAAAGAATCGAGGAGCTCGAAGGCAGGATAGGGGCATTCATATACGTATCCGGCGACGATGTGTTGAAAGATGCGGAGAAGCTCGATACCGTAGACCCCCGTTCGCTTCCACTTTACGGAGTGCCGGTTGCGGTAAAGGATAATATATGCACGAGGGGGTGCCCGACTACGGCGGGATCGAGGATACTCGAAGGTTATCGTGCGCCGTATACGGCAACAGCGGTCAAGCGCCTTGTCGAGGCCGGGGCGGTTGTCATGGGTAAGACAAACCTAGATGAATTCGCCATGGGCTCCTCAACGGAAAACTCGGCTTTTCGAGCAACGGCGAATCCATGGAATTTGGATTACGCACCGGGGGGGTCCAGCGGTGGTTCCGCCGCTGCCGTTGCTGCGGGAATGGCGCCGGCCGCCCTGGGTTCCGATACCGGTGGATCTATAAGGCAGCCTGCATCTCTATGCGGTGTCGTCGGTATGAAGGGGACGTATGGAAGTGTTTCGAGGTACGGTCTGATAGCTTTCGCCAGCAGCCTTGATCAGATAGGACCTATGGCGAGGAACGTAACAGACTGTGCTCTGATCTTTGATGTGATATCGGGTCACGACCCGAACGATTCAACGTCCATGATCGGATATTCAGCGGATTTGTCATCATCCGGGGGGACTGGTCTGAGAGGGTTGAGGATCGCGGTTCCCCGGGCGGTTGAGGGCTGTGAAATGTCAGAAAGCGTGAGTGATATTTTTCGCAAAACAGTCTCCACCGTCGAGGATGAAGGCGCAAAGGTTGGAATAGTCGACCTACCCGGCCTGGATGCATCGATTGCGTGTTATTACATCCTGGCCAATGCCGAGGCTTCATCCAATCTGGCCAGGTATGATGGAGTGAGGTACGGATTCAGGCATGATTCTGATTCCCTGGACGGTATGTATGAAAAAACCAGAGGAGAGGGTTTCGGCGAGGAGGTCAAGAGAAGGATACTTCTCGGCACATACGTGCTGTCGGCCGGCTACTATGACGCATATTACGTAAAGGCAAAAAAGCTACAAGCGATGCTTAGGGAAGCGTACGGAAAGGTCTTTCATGAGTACGATCTCGTGATGATGCCGACATCGCCGACACCGGCCTTCAAACTCGGTGAAAGGCTGGAGGATCCAATTTCGATGTACCTGTCGGATATATTCACAACCCCCGCCAATATAGCCGGATTACCAGCTATTTCGCTACCGGCCGGCCTCTCGCAGGAGCGTCTTCCAATTGGTGTGCAGCTGGTGGCGGGAGCAAGGATGGAGTCGAAACTGATAAATGCGGCGGTGGGATTGGAGAGGCTGTTCGGATTCAGGGAAAAATGCCTTCCGGCCGAAGGGGAAGTGATCTGAAGTGCGAAGAGAATCCGGCATTGATTATGAACCGGTCATCGGCCTGGAAGTGCATGCCCAGCTCAGTACCAGGAGCAAGATGTTCTGCGGCTGTCCTTCTGTATTCGGGGCTGAACCCAACACGATGGTCTGTCCGGTCTGCTTGGGTCTGCCCGGTGTGCTTCCTGTGGTTAACCGTGAAGCCGTGTCCATGGCAGTGATGCTGGGGTTGGCGCTGAGGTGCCGTATTGAAGCCACGAGCATGTTCGCCAGGAAGAATTACTTCTATCCTGACTGTCCCAAGAACTACCAGATATCGATGTATGAAATGCCACTCTGTGTCGATGGGCGTGTCGACCTGGCGACTGACGGCGAAAGCAGGCATATAGGCATCGAGCGGATTCACCTGGAGGAGGACGCGGGGAAGCTGATTCATGGATCGGGAGATTCGAGCCTCGTAGATTTCAACAGGTGTGGGATTCCTCTTGTTGAGATCGTAAGCAGGCCGGATATAAGATCCGCGGCGGAGGCGGCTGAGTTCCTGGTCCGTCTGCGCCGGATTCTTAGGTATCTAGGAATATGTGACGGGAACATGGAGGAGGGATCGCTTCGCTGTGACGTCAATGTCTCCTTGAAGGAAGCGGGATCGGATAGACTCGGCACAAAAACCGAGATAAAGAATCTTAACTCCTTCAAGGCCGTTGAGACGGGGATCCGTTCGGAGATCGATCGTCAGACCGAAATACTCGACAAAGGCGGAAGGATAGTCCAGGTGACGAACCTGTGGGATGCGGACGGCAAACGCCTCGTTGAGATGAGATCCAAGGAATTCGCGCATGATTATCGCTACTTCCCCGAGCCCGATCTTCCGGTTCTGAAAATCGAACGGCAGTTGATAGAAAAAATCAAGAGCGAATTGCCCGAATTGCCGTTTGATAGGGAAGTGAGATTCCGTGAGGAGTACGGTCTGACCGCCTATGAATCCGGCGTTCTGTGTGCGGAGAGGGGGGTGGCGGATTACTACGAGAGTCTCGTGCGGGCGTCCGGAGATCCGAAGGCAGGTTCCAAATGGGTGATGCGGGAAGTGCTGGGTGAATTGAAGTCGGCGGGCATGGAGATAGAGGAATTTCCTCTGGAGCCCGACCGTCTTGCAAAGCTTATCGTGCTCGTTCTGGACGAAACGATAAGTGGTCCAGCCGGAAGGGATGTCTTCAGGGAGATGGTAAGGACGGGGGAGGATGCAGAGGCTGCGGTGGCCAGGCTGGGATTGAGGCAGGTCAGCGATAAGGGCGAAATAGAGTCTATCGTGGATGTCGTACTGAGGGAAAATCCTCGAGAGGTGAAGAGGTACAGGGAGGGGAAAACGAAGCTTCTCGCCTTTTTCGTGGGCCAGGTGATGAAGCTCAGCGGGGGCAAGGCAAATCCCAAGGTCGCCGGGGATATCATCAGGAGCAGGCTCGTCGATTGATCCACGCGGAAGTTCTATTCTTCTGCGAATTTCATCAATGCGAATCCAGCCGTTGCCAAAATCAGCAGGATTAAAAATGTGAAAATGGAGTATAGCGCCCAGGAAGCGCCGCCGCCGGCCCGGATTATCAGGTCCGGAATGTCCTCAGAGATGAACCTCAGGGCGGCCGTATAACCATCACCGAGCCGAACGAATAGGCCGTTGATGGCATAACGGTACAGATACAGGACCATCGAGCAGGCCAACAGGGTGAAAGCGGATATTGACTGCAGACTGAATGCGGCCCGAAGCCGGCTCCGGCGTCTTGCAGCTGTGAGCTTGACGAGGAGGGGGGTGTATACTGATTCGGGAGGCGGAAGCTCCTGTTTGAGTTCTGTGAGAGATCTCTCCAGTGTGGAATAAACGGCATATGATTCCGCGCACCGTTGGCACACCGATATGTGCTCCTGCACCATGGCGGACTCATCGGATGAAAGCTCCCCGTCAATGAACGCGGGAAGCAGCCGCTCGACCCTTTCGCAGTTCATTAATCCGGGCTTCCTTTCCAGCCGGTTTCCAGGCCCGATGATCTTATCTTTTTTCTCATCGCAGCCTTTGCCCTATGAAGGTATGTCTTCACAGTTCCTACCGGGATATCCATTATCTCGGCGATCTCCGTATACGATTTGTCCGCCATATACCTCAACTCGATAACGGCTCTGTAGTTCTCATCGAGTTCCCGAAGCAGAATCTCCAACTGCTCCCTTCTCCTGCTCCTTCCGAACTCCTCGTCCGGCCTATTAGCGGTCGAGGCTATTTTATAGTTTTCATCGATTGGTTGCAAGTCATGACGTCTTCCGGCCCTCGCATTGAGCGCCTGATTCCTTGCGATCCTGTAGATCCAGCTTGAAAGCTTTGATCGCCACTTGAACGAGGGCAGCCCCCGGTATATTTTGATATAGATTTCTTGAACCGTATCTTCCATATCGTTTCGGTTTCCGAGTATGGATCTTGCCGCGGAGTACACGACACCGTTGAACCTTTCCACTAGATCCTGGAACGACCTATCGTTCCCTCGGAGTATCCTCGCGACGAGCTCAAGGTCTTCCTCACTCCTCAAAACCGGGCCCTCCATGGAAATTAGACATCCGGATCACGGATTATGTTTCAGAATATTCACAATGACAGGATGCTGCATATGATACTTCTTATCTGAAAAAAAATTGAAACATAATCGATCATCACCTGTCAAACTAATCGAGGAAAGCAGGGGTGATTAAAAAACGCCTGAAGATTTTCGAGTAAAAGAAAGGAAAGGAGCCGAGATGTTCGATGTAAGCCCTGAGGTTGTAGCAGTCCTGATACCCATCGTCTTTCTCCTAGGTGGTTTTGCGGTAGTGATCATAATAGCCATGATCAACGGCAAGCACAAGGAGCTCGTTCACAAGGAGAGGATGCTCGCCCTGGAGAAGGGTATCGATATAGTTGAGGAAAAGCCAGTGAAGGTGAAAAAGCCCAGGTATATGGCCCTACGCGCCTGGGGCCTAGTGTTCCTACTGCTTGGTATATCGTTCGGTGTGGCCATGTGGGTAACGATAGGTTTTCACGGGGGAATCTGGGGCTTGCTCCCTGCTTCGGTCGGGGCGGCGCTAGTGGTATCGGCGAACATGGAGCGCAAGGAGAACGGTCTGGTCCAGTAGCCAGTTTTGAGACGAGCCACACTGGCAGCTTTAGAGGGATCGAAAGAAATGTTGTTATTCGGGCGGGCTATGTACTATTGCACGGCCCGCTCCAACTTTATTTGGTATAACCATTTCGTTAATGATATGTTACAGGAAGGACCAAAGCGGTAGGTTAAAATGATCCTTATAACCGAACAACGTAATTTACAGATAGCACGGAATATGGTATAATCTACTTTGTAGGGGAATATCCAGAGCGGCAATTATTTATAATGAACATCAATAGGGGGGGGTGAACATTATGAAGCATCGGTTGATGGTTTCCACGATCATCTGTTCCGTCCTGATTCCACTTGGCAACGCCCACTCGGAACTGGATACCTTCCATCTCGTATCCGACGCGGAGCTTCTGGCTATCATCTCGGATACCCTCTTTGTCTCGGAGGGGCGGATCGGGGACAGGGGCGCTTCGGCGACATTCGAGCTAGCTCTTGGCGGGAGCACGGCCGATCCGGACCAGACGGCCCAGTACGACTGGCAGAACGGGGCGGTCGAACCATTCACAATCACGTACAATGACAGCACAAGCCTCGTGACTTTTTCTCTAGGCGGCATAACGTTAAGCTACACGACGCCGTACTTCGATTTCGAGGCCGTCGTCATAAGAACGAGGGCGGTGAATGACGGCTCCAGCATCGTTGTTGACGATGTGGTCCTGGAAGGTGAGACCGTATATGATCAGTCCAGCTCGGCTGGTCCCAATGGTTTGGACATACTCGTGATATCAGGTGCGGACATCAACGACGGTATGGTCATGACCGGGAATGCCACGCTGTCTTGGACCGGTGATCCTCCGTCTCAATCAAGACTGGCTTTTCAGGTAAAGGTCGCCAAGCTGTCAGTAGTGGAAGCGGAGCATTCGAGCTGGGGAACGATAAAGGCACTTGAGCGCTGAATCCGCGGTGTCTTGAAGGTAGCAGGGGAGGCGGAGTGCAGGCATCCTGCAGGGCGAATTATTTGATAGAATATCCAGAGGGTTAATGGTAGAATAAGTTTCATAGGGAAATCGTACGGCGGCGGACGGTTTTCCCCGGAGTATCGAAGGGATATTTTCCGGGTTGGGATGAAGGGAGGATGAGGATGAGAATATCCATTTTTTTATTTTCCGTACTGACAATCCTTTCAACTTTGACGATTGCATGCGCCGGAATCAGCGCGCAGGTGGTTATCAACGAGTTCATGGCCGATCCTGCGAGAGATTGGGACGGGGACGGTCAATACAACTACAGGGATGATGAGTGGGTGGAGATTTTAAATCTCGGCGAGTCGGTCGTTGATCTGTTTGGATACAGAATCTCCGATGGCGAAGGCGATCCAGTGTGGAGATACGGTTTTTCCGGCCTGCTCGGACCGGGAGAGATGCGAATCGTATTCGGGAGCGAATCCGAGGCATGGGAAGAATCGAATTCCTGCCCGGTTTACGGCTTGAGCTTAAACAACAGCGGAGACCGCGTTTCCCTGTACTATCTCAATGCCGGCGAAACGCTACTCGTAGACGCGTTCTCATATGAAGCTAAAGCGGCCGAAGACGACAGGTCGGTTGGACGTAATCCAGGAGCTGTGGATACATGGAGCCTGTTCGACGCATTCAATCCCTGTTCCGGTTCATGTGTCCCCTCCGGTAACGGGTGCATACCGACACCGGGATCGCGCAATGATTGTACGACCGACGTCGGAGTAACCAGTTGGGGATCGATTAAGAGCAAGTATAGAGGGGTGATTCGAGGGAGCCTCGGCAACCGGAATAAATAATCCATGATAGCAACCGTCCGCCGCCATACAGGATTACACTATGGTTATTGATCCATGTAAGATGCTATAAAAAATATAGTTACAAAAATATCGGTCTGTCCAGGAGCGCTCTTTCCACTTTACTTCCGATATGACCGTGTGATAGCTTATACCAGGGTAAGTGACGATGAGTAAGAAGAAAACCAACAATAAAGCAAACAGATGCTGGGAGTACCGTAATTGCACGAACAAGGACTGTCCGGCTTACGGGCAGGATACCGTACCTTGCTGGGAAGCGACCGGACATAGGTTTGAGGACAAGGTATTTTCCAGGCCCGAGGAGAAATTGATCCAATGCTGCTTCAAGTGCGGCTTTTTCACTCAACTCAAGCATAGGCTCAAAGGCAGAAGGTGGGCCGACATAACCCTCTTGGAGACCCTCGAGGAAGCACTCATTCGGTCCTCCAAGTACTCACGCAAGGTGGAAGACCTCTACATGGAGGTGATACGGCGCAGCAAGCTAATGAACCTCCTGGGTGAGGTCAGCAAGATCATTGCGCGTCTAGATAGAGAGGAGGATATAATCCTGGCCATCCTGACGGTGATCACAGCCCGTGAGGGATTGGGATTCAACCGCGCCTTTGTCTTTCTTAGGGGACCCGAATATGGACTCATGAGGGGAAAATACGCCCTGGGACCTTCCTCTCCGGAAGAAGCCGAAGCGATCTGGAAGATTCTGGACAAGGACGATGTCGCATCGCTGGAGAAGCTTGTGAGCAAAGGCCAGAAGCTTCGTTACTTGAAGAACAGTCCCCTTACCAGGATCACTGCCAGGCTTTCAATCCCCCTCAATGATGCGAAGGGGATCATCTCAAGAGGGATAGACGAGATACGTTTCATCAAGAAGGAAGAACTGGAATCCACGAACGACCGGAAGATAGCTTCCCTGCTTGGCCTGGAGGATTTTTGCGTTTGCCCGATTGCAACAGTGGAGGACAAGCTGGGGATACTCATAGCGGATAACATATTCACGAAAAAAGAGATCACTGCAGAAGACGCCCATCTTCTCGAAATGGTGGTAAACCACGCCACTACATCGTTGAGGGCGGCTCAATTGAAGGAGTCCCTCAACAAGAATATAGAGAGCTTGAAAATGACGTACCGTAAACTGAAGGCCAACGAGGAGAGGATGCTGAAGGCGGAGATGCTGGCGATATCGGGAGAGCTTACATCATCGGTAATACACGAGATAAAGAATCCGCTTGTGGCAATCGGCGGTTTCGCAAAAAATCTGTTGAACTCCGAAAGTTTGAGTAAGAGCGAGAAAGAAAAGGTGGAGATCATTATCAAGGAGGCGCTGAGACTCGAGCAATATCTTGAAAAACTTCAATCGAAGGTGACCGAACCGACGCTCGAGAGCGGTAACATAAACGAGGTTCTGGAAAACAACTTTCATCTCCTTCAAATGGATTTCAGCGAGAGAAACGTTAAACTTATCAAGGACCTGTCACAGGGCATCCCCGAGATACTGTTCGATGTAGTGAAGATCAGCGAGGTATTCATGAACGTTGTGCAAAACGCACTGGAAGCGGTAGGTGATAACGGGGAGATCAGGGTGAGGACTTGGGAGAATAACGGTTATGTGAATGTGGAGATCTCCGATAACGGTTCTGGGATATCGAGTGATTGCTTGACCAAGATATTTACACCATTCTTCACGACCAAGGAACACGGTTCGGGGCTTGGATTGGCCATTGCACACAGCATCATCAAGGATCACGATGGGGATATCTCGGTCACGTCCTCGAAAGGCGAGGGTACATCTTTCGTGATAAAGCTACCGGGCAACAGGGTAAAAAGCATGGCTTGAGCACCCGAACGGTATGGCACTTACACGGAGTAATCTAGATTTCTATAAAAGGATTGATTGAAAGATCCCGCTCCTTTCTATGGTCGGACCTCCCGCCATGGAGGATGGGTCTATCGGCCGCTGTCGGCGCTTTTATCGCCGTAACACCAACGGTCGGGATACAGACGGTAGCGGTTGTCGCAATCGTTTCGGCGATAAAGGGCAACAGGGCTCTAGCGCTCCTCGCCTCCGGTATTGCCAATCCGTGGACCCTACCATTCATCTATTACCTGGATTACAGGATGGGCTCGATCTTTACGGGAACTCGAACGCAGATAAGGGTGACCGGATGGATCACACCCTCAACCGCCGGCGGGATTTTTATTCAGACGCTTCTGGGATCGATTGTCGTCGGTATCGCTCTGGGAGTCGCTATATGGACGGTTGTTACGGTGTTTTTCAAGGTCCGCTCCGGCTGCCGCTGCAGAAAGTCGGTAATTGACATAGTCCGGTGAATGGGTTATCCTGCAATTCCTTTTGTCCGCCGTTTCAACAGTGGATCGTACATTCATAATATATGGAGCCAGGTACCGGCATGGTATACCATAAGAGCACAGTTCAACTGTACACGGGTAATGGTAAGGGCAAGACCACCGCATCCATAGGTGCGGCGCTACGGGCGGTGGGTCACGGTAAGAGGGTTGTGATCATACAGTTCATGAAGGGACGGATGTACGGTGAGCTATACGCAGCGGAAAAGATCGATGGATTGAGTATCGAACAGTATGGGCGGGATGAATTTGTGAATCCCGAGAAACCCGATCCCGTCGATATAGAGCTCGCAAAGAGAGGGTGGGCGAGGGTGGAAGAGCTGGTCGAGAAGGGAGAAGCGGATCTTTTGATACTTGACGAGATCAATGTGGCGGTCGCATTCGGTTTATTAACGGTCGAATGCGTTCTGGATCTTATCGATAGACGGCCGGAGGGCATGGAGTTGATTCTTACCGGGCGCTATGCGCCCGGGGAACTGATAGATCGAGCCGATACAGTTACGGAGATGAAGGAGATCAAGCACCATTACCAGAAGGGCATCGAATCCAGGAAAGGAATAGAGTACTGATATTTTATGAGAGGCCGAGTCGACTTAGATGCGCTCATAGAGAGAATGTTTCGAGGTGAGGTGTCCGCTGCAGCAAGACTGATCACAATAATCGAGGACGGCGGCTCCGATACCGAAAAGGTGATGGAACGGATCTTCCCCGAGGTGAAGGGTTCGTACAGGGTAGGATTCACGGGGCCCCCGGGTGCCGGAAAGAGCAGCATCGTCTACAGGCTTTCGAAGCTGTTCAGTGATAGAAAATCCGAAATAGGTATAATCGCTGTTGATCCTACGAGCCCATTCAGCGGGGGAGCTCTACTGGGTGACAGGATACGTATGCAGAAACTCTCCGAAGATCCAAGGATATTCATCCGCAGTCTGGCCAGCAGGGGTAATCTGGGAGGCATATCTAACTGCACTGACGAGGTGGCCGACCTTTTGGATGCATTCGGGAAGGATCTGATCCTGGTGGAAACGGTGGGAGTCGGACAGTCGGAACTGGAGATAGCGGAAAAGACACATACCGTAGTGATAATACTCGTCCCGGAATCGGGTGACGGCATTCAGGCTATGAAGGCGGGCCTCATGGAGATAGGGGATATCTTCGTGATGAACAAGGCCGATCATTCTGATGCCGAGCTCGCCGCCAGAGAAATCGAGGATTCCCTCAGGTTGAAGAGCGAGCGGAAGGGAGCCTGGTCGCCGCCGGTTATGCTGACATCAGCACTCGAAGGAAACGGCATGGAAGAGCTGGCGGAAAAGATCGAGGAGCATCGCAGCTATCTGTCACGCGAGGGATTGCTGCGGGAAAAACGAAAGCAGATACTGCGTTCACGTGTAAGGGATACCTTCGTAGGCAGGATCGAAAAAAGAATTTGGCAAGATCCTTCTATAACTGAATTCATAGATAACAAGATGGAAGATATCTATCAGGGACGGCTGACACCCTACATGCTCGTAAGAGAATTGGAAGAACTGATAAGCCTAAAGTAAATGTAATGGCTAGAGAGGTGAAAGAACCGTGATTGATGGCAAAGATGAATCGAATTTCAAAAAAGCCTCCGAGAAATTCTGGGGAACGTACAATAATTGCCCCGTGCAGGACTTGGATTTTACAACGGTGTCTTCCGAGCAGGTCAATCCCATATACACCCCGGACGATGTCTCCGAGCTTCAGTACGATCTGGATTTGGGTTTCCCCGGGCAGTATCCATTCACCAGGGGGGTTTACCCCACGATGTACCGCGGAAGACTCTGGACCATGAGGCTCTTTTCCGGTTTCGGATCAGCACGGGATACGAACAGGAGATACCACTACCTGCTCAAGCACGGGCAGATGGGATTGAGCGTAGCTTTCGACATGCCGACGATAATGGGGTATGATTCCGATCACAAACGCTCGGAGGGGGAAGTAGGCAAATGCGGCGTAGCCATCGATTCGCTTCGCGATATGGAGGTTCTCTTCGATGGAATAGACCTGTCCGGGATAACGACGTCGATGACGATCAATGCCCCTGCTTCCATTCTCCTGGCCTTCTATCTCAGCGCAGGCGAGAAGAAGGGATCACGTTTCGATCAGATGGGCGGAACGATACAGAATGACATTTTGAAGGAGTATATCGCCCAGAAATCATGGATATTTCCTCCTGAACCTTCCATGAGGATCATCACCGACATTCTGGCCTTTTGCTCTAACCACGTACCGAAATGGAACACTATCAGCATCAGCGGGTATCACATCCGTGAAGCGGGAAGCACTGCGGTTCAGGAGCTCGCCTTTACGCTCGCAGATGGTTTCGCGTATGTCGAGGCGGGGATAGCGGCCGGATTGGATGTAGATGCATTCGCACCCCGACTTTCATTCTTCTTCAATTCACATCTGGATTTCTTCGAGGAGATAGCCAAATTCAGAGCGGCAAGGAGGATCTGGGCAAGAAGAATGAAGGAGAAATACGGAGCGAAAGATGAACGATCGCTGCTGCTACGGTTTCATACGCAAACGGCCGGATGTTCTCTAACCGCGCAACAACCTGAGAACAATATAGTTCGGACAGCTTACCAAGCTCTGTCGGCGGTTCTCGGAGGCACTCAATCTCTTCACACGAATTCCATGGATGAGACCCTTGCGCTGCCTACCGAGAAGGCCGCCACTATCGCTCTGAGGACCCAGCAGTTGATCGCACATGAAACCGGAGTTATCAATACGATCGATCCTCTGGCGGGAAGCTATTTCATCGAGTCGAAAACGAGAGAGATGGAAGAGAAGGCCGAGGAGTATTTTGAGAGGATAGACGAGCTCGGAGGCGTTGTTAAGGCGATTGAGAAGGGTTTCTTTCAGCGGGAGATAGGGAAAGCCGCTTACAGGTATCAAAAGGAAGTGGAAGCGGGGAGGAAGGTTATAGTAGGCGTTAACAGATTCAGGAGCGATGACGATGAGCTGGAGATCCCCCTGCTGAAAATCGATCAGAGAGTCGAGGAGGAGCAAAAGGAATCGCTGAAAAAGCTGCGCTCGGAAAGGGACAATGACAAGGTCTCCAGGGAGCTCGAGAGACTATTGGAAGCGGCAAGAGGAGCGGAAAATATAATGCCGGTGATTCTTGATTGTGCTCGTTGCTACTGCACGGAAGGTGAGATTATAGGAGAGTTGAAGAAGGTTTTCGGAGAATATCAGGAACCTCCGCTTTTTTAAAGCATAGTGACATGATACCCGGAAGAAAGGGAGAGGTATGGGTACCAAGATCAGAGTTCTTGTGGCGAAACCCGGTCTTGACGGCCACGACAGGGGAGCCAAAGTAGTTGCCAATGCTTTGAGGGATGCTGGAATGGAAGTGATATACACGGGGCTTCACCAGACGCCGGAGATGATCGTGGAGTCAGCAATACAGGAAGATGTGGATGTGGTCGGATTGAGCATTCTCTCGGGAGCTCATCTAACCATGTTTCCAAGGGTGATAAAGCTTTTAAAAGAGAAAGGAGCGGAGCACATCAAGATATTCGGCGGTGGAATAATCCCGGATGAAGATATCGATAGGCTCAAGGAGATTGGTGTCGACAGGATTTTCGGTCCGGGAACCGATACGGGTGACATCATCGGTTATCTGAAGGAACAATTCAAAGAATGATCGAGCTGATAGCGTGAACAATGGGATGTAGATATCGGTTTACATCAATAGGAGGATGGATCCATGGGCGATGTTGTAATAGTGAGCGCTGCTAGGACGGCGATCGGTAAGTTTCTCGGAGCCTATTCGTCATTTTCCGCGACACAGCTTGGTAGCTTCGCGGTAAAGGAAGCTATCAAGAGAGCGGGGATATCCGGAGAGCAGGTAGATGAAGTCATTATGGGGAACGTGCTGGGAGCCGGTCTCGGCCAGAATCCAGCCCGCCAGGCCGCCATTCACGGAGGTGTGGATGTGAAAGCGGCGGCTATGACGATCAACAAGGTGTGCGGCTCCGGCTTGAAGGCGGCGGTTCTCGGAGCGCAGGCTATTATGCTTGGAGATATGGAAATAGTAGTGGCCGGAGGCATGGAGAGCATGAGTAATGCCCCGTACATACTTCGCAAGGCCAGGACGGGGTATCGCCTAAACGACGGGAGCCTGGTCGATGCAATGGTTTATGACGGGCTCTGGGATGTTTTCAATGATTTCCACATGGGCAATACGGGGGAGCTTGTATCGGAGAAGTATAATATTTCGAGAGAAGAGCAGGATGAATACGCCCATAATAGCCATAGAAAGGCTCTCGAAGCTCATGAAAATGGAGGATTTGCGGAGGAGATCTTTCCCGTTGAGGTGCCTCAGAGGAAGGGGGAACCCATAGTCGTCGACCGCGATGAAGGACCCAGGAAGGGCACTTCCGCCGAGGGAATGGCCAAGCTCAAGCCAGTATTCAAGAAGGATGGGACTGTTACGGCGGGTAACGCCTCCCAGATCAGCGACGGATCTGCTGCGGTTGTCTTGATGTCGGAGGAGAAGGCCGGCAAGATGGGGATCAAGCCGCTGGCAAGAATCACAGGATATGCAACGGGTGGGATGGAACCCGAATGGGTGATGATGACCCCGGTGGTTACAGTACCGAAGCTGCTGGATAGAACGGGGCTCAAGATAGATGACTTTGATCTTATCGAGCTCAATGAGGCATTTGCAGTGCAGCCCTGCGCCGTAATGAAGGAGCTCGGTATGGATCCAGATAAGGTGAATATTCACGGGGGAGCCGTGGCGCTGGGTCATCCGATAGGATGTTCGGGAACGAGAATTCTGGTCACGCTTATATACGCGCTGAAGCAGACGGGTGGAAAGAAGGGACTGGCCACGCTATGCCTCGGTGGAGGTAACGCCGTAGCCATGAGCATAGAGATGATCTGAACTATACGGCCTCAACGCAGTTCAGGTTAGTCAAAAGCGACCATTCTTGCGGTCGTCGATAAAGGTATGGTTCGTGAAAGGAGATCGAGATGGCGGTAAGCAGTGTGACCGTGATTGGTGCGGGCACGATGGGAAACGGAATAGCACAGGTATTTGCATATAGCTCATTTCCGGTTACTATGATAGACGTAAAGGACGAATTCCTGGAACGTGGTATGGCCTCCATCGACAAGAGCCTGTCCCGTTTGGTAAAAAAGGATCTGATAGACGAGAGTGCAAAATCGGAGATCCTGGGTAGGGTGACGCCAGCAACGGAGTTAGGCGAAGCGGCCACCGCCGATCTGGTGATAGAAGCGATCTTCGAGGATCTTGAGGTGAAGGCAGATGTATTCAGCAAGCTGGATGGCATATGCGGACAGGATACGATCTTTGCCAGCAACACATCCTCGATTTCGATCACGGCCCTGGCAGCGGGGACTTCCCGCCCCGAACGGTTCATAGGCATGCACTTCATGAATCCCGTTCCTGTCATGAAGCTTGTCGAGGTCATCAGGGGATTGGCGACCGATGACGAGACGACTAATGAAGTGCTGGAGCTTTCGAGGAAGCTAGGCAAGGTCCCGGTTGAGGTCAACGACTATCCAGGCTTCGTCTCGAACAGGGTTCTGATGCCGATGATCAACGAGGCCGCATACTGCCTGATGGAGGGAGTGGCGACAGCCGAGGCGATCGACGAAGTAATGAAGCTGGGCATGAATCATCCTCTTGGCCCGCTGGCCTTGGCCGATCTGATAGGACTGGATGTATGTTTGAATATACTGGGTGTTTTACAGGACGGACTTGGAGATCCTAAATACCGCCCCTGCCCTCTCCTGAGGAAGATGGTCGCAGCCGGCCGCCTGGGCAGAAAGACAGGTCGTGGATTCTATGTCTACGGAGAAAAGTAATAGCTGACGGATTACAGGCTCGGCCCTTTCGACATAGATGCCAGCGAACCTGGATACCTTCGTATGACGGTTGATAGCTGACGGATTATTTCTCTATTAGCTCTATCAGTACGCGTGATGTTGATTTGGGGTGCAGGAATGCCACCATCTTTCCCTCGGCTCCTGTCCTCGGCTCCTTGTCTATAAGCTGCAGGCCTTCAGCGGCGATTTCCTTCATGACCCTGGAAATGTCTTCGACCTCGAAGCAGAGGTGGTGAATGCCCGGTCCGTTCTTTTCGATGAATCTCGATACCGGGCTGTTCTCTCCAATCCCCTCGAGAAGCTCTACTTTCGTATTGCCGGTTTCGAGGAATGCTATTTTCACACCTCTATCGGGGACGGTTTTCTCTTCGATAAACTCGAGTCCCAGTATATCCACGAAGATCTTCCTGGCTTCATCGAGATCGGTGACAGCCACACCGATGTGGTCGATATTTTGGAGCCTTTCGGTCATACAGCTACCTCCGGAGATTATCGGTGCTTCAGGTTCATTGAATGCTCGAGGCCGGATTGTACCTTCCGAATACTTTTTCCAACGCTGCGGATATCTCCCCGAGCGTGCACTCGCCCCTTACGGCGTTGATGATGACGGGCATGAGGTTCTCCCCGTTCGCCGCAGCAGTTTCTACATCCTTCAATAGTTCCTCGACCCTTGGATTATTGCGTTTCCTTCTGAGCTCCACAAGCTTGGCGGCCTGGCTTTCCGCCACTGCCGTGTTGATCCTGAAGTCTCCACGGTGCGCCGTGCTGCCGTCCGTATACTTGTTGACTCCTGTCACGGGGATATCGCCGGACTCTACACCTTTCTGGTATATGTAAGCGCTTCTTCCAATTTCCTTCTGTGGGAATTGTTTTTCGATAGCCTTTATCATTCCACCCATACCCTCGATCTTTCCCATGAGGGCGAGTATTTTCTCTTCCAGCACGCACGTAAGATTCTCGACGAAGTAACTACCTCCAAGCGGATCTATCGTATCGCATACTCCGGATTCCTCTGCTATCACCTGCTGGGTCCTGAGTGCGGTGAGCGCGGCCTCCTCAGAAGGTAAGCTGAGCGCTTCATCCTTCGAGTTCGTGTGCAGTGACTGGGTTCCTCCCATTACTGCGGCAAGCGCTTGAAGTGTGACCCTTATGACGTTGTTCTCGATCTGCTGAGCTGTGAGAGAGCAGCCGGCGGTCTGTGTGTGAAACCTCAGAAGCAGTGATTTGCCATTCTGGGCCTGGAATCTCTCCCTCATGAGCCTTGCCCATATCCTTCGTGCGGCTCTGAACTTGGCGACCTCCTCGAAGAAATTGTTGTGCACGCAGAAGAAGAAGGAAAGCCGCGGTGCGAATTCATCGACGTTCAGACCCGCCTCCTTGGCGGCTTTGACGTATTCCACGGCGTCCGACAGGGTGAATGCGATCTCCTGGACGGCCGTGGATCCGGCCTCCCGGATGTGGTAGCCGCTTATGCTTATAGTATTCCAGGAAGGAGTGTTATCTTTGCACCATGAAAAGATGTCCGTAACGATCCTTATTGAATGTGCAGGCGGGAAGATATAGGTCCCCCTTGCATAGTATTCCTTCAGGATATCGTTCTGAATCGTACCGGATATCTTTGAAAGCGATGTTCCGGTCTCTTCGGCGAGGACCGCATACATCGCAAGGAGGATCGCCGCAGTAGCGTTGATTGTCATTGATGTGCTGACGCGGTCGAGAGGGATGTCCTTCAGCAAGGTTCTGAAGTCATCCAGGCAATCGACTGCGACACCAACTCTTCCAACTTCGCCTTCAGCCATATAATGATCCGAGTCATACCCCATCTGTGTAGGCAGGTCGAAGGCTATGGACAGCCCGGTCTGACCTTTGTCGAGAAGATAACGAAACCGTTTGTTGGTCTCCTCGGCCGATCCGAACCCGGCATACTGGCGCATTGTCCAGAGCCTGCCCCGATACAGCGTCGGGTATACGCCGCGGGTGAATGGGAACGAGCCCGGGAAACCGAGGTTTTCCCCGTAATTATCCTCCTGCGAATCCATAGGGCCGTACAGCGGCTTGATCTCGATGTCCGATGTAGTAACGAAGCGGTCTCTTCTTTCCCCTCTTTTTTCCCTAAAAGGCGAATATACTTCTCGCCACCAGCTTTCGAAGCGGTCGGAAATATCAGATTTATCATGCATCAAGAGACCTTTCCTGTTCTTAAAGAGGTATATTGCCGTGCTTTTTGGGTGGGAGTGTCTGTCTCTTGTTCAGGAGATTTTCCAGTGCGTTGATTATCATGGGCCTTGTGTTCTCCGGTATGATCACATCGTCGATATAGCCGAGAGCAGCCGCGACGTAAGGATTCTCGAACGCGTCCATGTAGTTGTCGACGTATTTTTTTCTTGCCGCATCGGGATCATCGGCTGAATTTATTTCCTTCCTGTATAGAATGTTAACCGCCCCTTCCGCACCCATGACGGCCAGTTCAGCGGTTGGCCAGGCGATGTTGTAGTCGCTTCGTATGTGCTTGCTGGACATCACGCAGTACGCTCCTCCGTACGCTTTTCTCGTTATAACGGTCAGCTTTGGAACTGTAGCTTCACAGTAAGCAAAGATAAGCTTGGCGCCGTGTTTTATGATACCTCCCCATTCCTGGTTGGTGCCCGGCAGGAATCCAGGGACATCCTCGAATGTGATGAGGGGGATGTTGAAAGCATCGCAGAACCTGACGAAGCGGGCACCCTTGGAAGAGGAATCTATGTCGAGGACTCCCGCTAGGTGGGCGGGCTGATTGGCTACTATGCCGACCACATGGCCGTTCAATCTTGCGAATCCGATAACGATATTCATGCTCCATAGCGGCTGGACCTCTAGAAACGTTCCGTCATCGACAACCAGATGGATAACGTCCTTGATATCGTAAGCGGATCTGGGATTGCTGGGCACAATGCTGTTTAGGATTGATTCCGTTCTTGAAGGATCATCCTCCGGTGCTTCGTAAGGCGGGTCTTCCATGTTGTTCTGCGGGAGGTAGGAGAGAAGGTCTCTGATGAGCTCGATGCAATCCTCATCATCCTCCGCCATGAAGTGCGCCACGCCGCTCTTGCTGTTGTGGGCGAGGGCTCCACCGAGCTCCTCCTGGGAAACATCCTCGTGAGTGACCTTCTTTATTACCGCAGGGCCTGTAATGAACATATGACTGGTCTTGTTGACCATGACGATGAAATCGGTCAATGCCGGCGAGTAAACGGCGCCGCCGGCACTGGGGCCCATTATAGCCGATATCTGAGGGATTACTCCCGATGCCAGTGTATTTCTCAGAAATATGTCCGCGTAGCCGCCGAGGCTCGTTACGCCTTCCTGTATCCTGGCCCCACCGCTGTCGCATAGGCCGATGACCGGAGCCCCGCTGTCCATCGCAAGGTCCATCAGTCGCGTGATCTTACCCGCATTGGCCTCGCTCAGGGAACCTCCGAATATGGTGAAATCCTGTGCAAATGCGAATGTGTTTCTACCATTGATCTGGCCGTAGCCGCATACGACGCCGTCGCCAACGAACTTGTTTTCGGCCATACCCGGCCATGTGGACCTGTGGGTCACGAAAACACCCACCTCCTGAAACGTGTCTTCATCAAACAGAATGTGTATTCTCTCGCGCGCCGTGAGCCTGCCGGAGTCATGGATCTTCTTGATACGCTCCCTGCCTCCTCCAAGCAGTGCCTGTTCCCTCATCCGATCAAGTTCCTTGAACTTGTCCTCTTTTTCTTTCAAGTAATCCGCCTCCTATCGAGAGGTTTCAGGATTATAGAGCCGGCTCCTTCAGTGACCGGACACATATATCAGCAACCCGTGTCATTATCTGCGCTCTGTTATAGGACAGCATGCCGGGGGCGATATGTCGAATGACAACGTATTAATTCTATGCAATGAATATAGAATGGTCAATCGGAATATATATTCGAATTAGATTGTCAAACCGGGATCGCATGTATATAATTTTACCGATAATGAAGTTTGCATTGGGTCTCTCGAGTGAGTATCATTCATAGGGAGGTAAAGAGTGTATTTAACAAGGAAAGTGCTCATATTATTAATCATATCCGTTCTTGCCCTTGCGGTCCTTTCATGCTCTGAAAAGGAGGAGGGTGAGGCGGAGACCACCGAGCAGGCTCAGGAAGAGGAAAGGCTCTCCTATGTATCCGAGGTCGTGAATATCGGTGTTTTCTTCGATGAGGAAGGCACTAAGAGATCAATCACTCTGGAGGAAGGGCAAAAGGAGTTCAATGCATACATCATCATAGGTTTTCCTGAGGGAATGAAGATCGGAGCGGTCGAATGGAGGCTCGAGCTCCCTGAAGGAACGAAGATAATAAACGATAGATACTTCGACAAGAGATTCATGACTCTGGGCACCTTCGAGAAAGGTCTAAGCGAGGCGTTTCCCTGTATACCGGGACCTAGATTGCTGATCCACGATCTTAAGATAAAGGTCGAAGGGGAGCTTAAAAACGCCGAGATTAGCATCCTGCCTGGATTGGAGAGTGGATTCGTCGGCATCGCTGAATGCAGGGAAGGGCATCCCGAAGTAAGAGCAGCTTGCTAT
Source organism: uncultured bacterium (assembly GCA_964422745.1). Lineage (GTDB taxonomy): Bacteria > Krumholzibacteriota > Krumholzibacteriia > Krumholzibacteriales > Krumholzibacteriaceae > CAYRCK01. The sequence continues at coordinate 20,058 of CAYRCK010000027.1, read as the reverse complement.
AAAGCCGTTATTAATCCTTGATAGAATGACGGTTGATTGGCGCTGATCAGGCAGACCCGGTTTAAAACAGGTACGTGCACCTTGAAACCGCCATTTTCTTCCGTGCTTAAAAGTGCTGGAACTGGAATCGGGGCGATGCTGCTCGTCGTCCTGTTCCGCGGAGGATACCCAGCGGAGGCCGGTGCTGTTTCCCCCAGGAACGGCGGGGCCATGCCCGGGGGATACCTGAATAGAATAGGCACGGCGAAAGATCAGATCCACTTCAAGCATGCTTGGACAGCCAAGCGCTTAAATAACTTTAAAAAAATAAATGCCAGTGAAGGATTGTCGTATTATTCCATGCCTATTGTGGGCCGCATGATTATTCCCGTCGTGCTGGGACGATACAGCGATAGCGTGGAACAGGAGGTATCGGCTTCGGAACTGGAAACGGAGTTGTTCTCGGGGCCGTGGGAATCCGGGACCCTCAGCGAATATTACGGTGAGGCCTCGTCCGGGAGACTGGAAGTAACGGGCGAAGTGTTCGATTGGATATCACTGGAAGAGGTCGAGATCTACTATACCGCGTTTCTGGGAGGGCTGGTTCCGGGAGAATCGAGAACCGGTGAGATGATTACCGAGCTCATCGATGCTCTCGATCCGGAGGTCGATTTCGGAGCGTATGACAATGACGGTCCGGACGGTATGCCGAACTCCGGGGATGATGACGGATTCGTGGATGTTTTGATTGTTGTGCATCCGGATATCGGAGCCGAGTGCACCAATAACCTTTACCACATGTGGTCACACTCCTGGCACTACAGCGCATGGCCGGTGTCCGGGGGATCACCCTATAGGACAGATGATGAGGCGGCAGGAGGGGGGGCGATAGAGATCGAGGATTACATAATCGGTCCCGCCCTATCATGCAGCTCGGGGATGATAGAGATCGGAGTTTTCTGTCACGAGCTGGGGCATGCATTCGGCCTTCCCGATCTCTACGACTATGACGGCGGTAGCAGCGGCGTAGGGGACTGGGGATTAATGGGATCGGGGAACTGGAACACGCCATCGTCACCCGCACACCCGTGTGCATGGTCCAAGGAGCAGCTCGGGTGGCTGAGTACGGTTGGTATAGGATGGAGGGAGGAGGCTCTGAGATTAAATCCCGTAGTGGAGGGCGGTCAGGTGGCAAGGATAGATGTTTCGACGAAACGCTTCAGGAGGATGGAATACGGCCTTTACGGGGATGACTTCGGGCTCGTATGCGGGTACACCGAATCGGAGGCGGCTGCGCGTGGATGGCCATCGGGTGCCGGGTACGGCAACGGCTGGAGCGAGTCCATGATCCATGAATTCAGGACTGTGGATTCCCCGCCGTGCACGCTTATGTATTCTATATTCACCGATATCGAGGCCGATTACGATTTTTCGCGTGTGATACTGGAGACGGGCGGTGTGCCGGAAACTCTGGCCGTCTATACGGGCAATGTCTCCAAGAGGGATACGGTTATACTGGATCCCTACCTGCCGGCGGGGCCGTCTACATTCACTATTAGATTTCTCTTCGATTCCGATTTCAATGTCAGCGACGAGGATGGGAGTTTTGATTCTATGGGTGGTTGGACATTTACGGTCGATGAGGTCACCCTCGCGGGAGCGGGACTCGACTATTACTCCGACTTCGGGAGCGATGCAGGGGGGTGGAGAAACGATTCAGAACCGGCCGAATACTTCCTGTTGGAGTACAGGGAAAGAAGAGGATTCGATTCGCATCTGCATGGCGAGGGCCTTTTGATATGGCATGCGGAGAACAGCATCGCCTACTCCGCGATGGGTAACAGCGGCGGGTATTCGAATGACCGGGCCAGGGGAGTCGTTCTCGAGGAGGCGGATGGGATGTACAATCTCCTCGAACCGGAAATCAACGGGGGAAACCGGGGGGACGGGCGAGATCCGTTTCCGGGGATCACGGGGAACCACCGATTCGATTCCTATTCGGCTCCGGACAGCCGCAGCAATGGGGGGATCGTAACTCCCGTCGCCGTCAAGGATATAGTCAAGGAAATCCATTCTGTCTCGGCTGTTCTGGTGGGGGGCATGCCTGCCCCAAGTATATCCGGTGTCCAACCGGATACGGTATGGAAGTCGGAAGGGAACGGGATCTCACTAGACATATCGGGAAACTCGATTCAGCATGGTTCACAATGCTATCTGAGCATGAACGGCTATAACATAGAACCTACCGCTCTGGACTGGCGTGGTGAAACAAGATTGATCGCCGCTTTTGACACCGATGAGCTTGTGAGTGGATGTTGGGATCTGGATGTGTCCGGCGCCGATGGGCAGCTCGCCTCGCTGGCATCCGCGGTACGTGTCGTTTCGGTGTATTTGAGCTCGGGTATCGTCACGGGCAGGGACTATATCCAGGTTGAATGGGATCTCGACACTGCGCTTGAAGCTCGTGGATGCTTGCTGTACCGCAGCCGCGACGGTGGGGATTTCGAGCTGCTCAATGCGTCGGATACTTTGAGAAGCCCATCGGGCCGTTTTTCATACAGGGATTTCACGGTTTCTCCCGAGACGGATTATGCATACCGTATAGTGTCGTTCTTAGAAGGTGGAGGGGAGGAGGCCCTTTTACTCAAGGGTCCCTTCCTGATAGAGGACCATCCATTCATCGTCGACGGTAACTATCCGAATCCGTTTTCCTCCGAAACATCCCTAAGCTTCTTCGTTCCATCGTGGCGTAGCGTTTCAGTGGATATTTACGATGTGACAGGCAGATTGGTTGAATCGATGGGAGTATCGGAGTACGGTAGGGGACAGCAGACGATGAAATGGAAACCTTCGGAGGATTTGAGCTCTGGTGTGTATTTCTGCGTATTCCGCTCAGGGCGCAGGCACAAGGTTCTGAAGCTTGTGCTCATCCGGTAGCGATTCATATCCTGTATATGATTCCGAGCGATATAGTCAAGTGGGTGAACTGATGTCTGCTGGTTTCCACCTTATCGCGGTCGAATATGTATATCCTGTACTTGTAGGGAGTGAACCAGACATCGGTGCATAATTCGATCAATACTTTATTACCGACCGGTTGCACTATTCCTATTCCACCGATTATGTAGAATGTCGTTTGGGTCGGTCTGTAAGAATAAGTTGGAGTTACCGTTGCGGGATCAACTGAGATGAAGCCGGCCCCCAGCCTCGCTATCGGAAAAGTCGGGAAAGCAGAGGGGAATCTGTAGGTCAGGCCCAGCTGGGAGAACATGCCCGTTACGGGTGATACGTTGTTCTCACATTCGAATCCACCGATACGGTTCTCGAAAAATAGGTTCCGTGTGATCCCAAATTTTAATAGAATTCCCATACCAGCCGAGTCCTTCAGATGAAAGAACTCCGAATCCAGGAAATTGTAGTTGGGGATCAGCCCTACTGCTATAGGGCGCTCCGTGTTTCCGTCTTCCCCCATCGCCGGGGAAGAAATAAGAAACAGATCAAGAAGAAACAGGATGAGGAATTGGGTTACTATCCCTCGACCCATTTTCACTCGAGGGGTTCTCTCACCGTCTAGCGGAGCGGTCCTTTTTTGTGTAAAGTCAAACATCTCTCTCTTCATAAATATAATGATTTCTGAATTACAGCGAAAGTTTAATGATGTTGACATTGACTTAAATGGAACTTAGACTGGTCGATCATCGACCGGAGGCGGTAAGTTGATGGATAATAATAAATGTCACGATCCCATAGACGAGATTCTGGAAAGAGTGTGGATCCTGGTTGAGGATGGTCAGGCTGTATCGGCCGACCGTATTTTGAGTTTGAATATGGAACATCTGATCAATAACGGGATGATCGAAGAGGCCGTGAGGGATGGTTTCCTCGAGAAACGCGATGGAAAGTTCGAGTTCACGCAATCGGGAAGGGAGAGGGGTGAAGGCATCATCCGCCGGCACAGGCTGGCGGAGCGTCTACTCATGGATGTTCTGAACATGGAAAAGATCGGTATAGAATCGGACGCCTGCCGTTTCGAACATTTCCTTTCACCGGAGGTCACTGATCGCATATGCACACTGCTCGGACACCCCAGAAAGTGCCCTCACGGTAAAGATATCCCGTTGGGGGCCTGTTGCAAGAAAGCAGAAGATAAAGTCGAATCGGCCGTTATCCCGCTGAGTGAGCTTTCGGTGGGCGGCAGTGGAAGGGTGCTCTACATATCGACCCAGAGTCATCAGAGGCTCGATCGGCTGACATCCATGGGTATATTTCCCGGCCGGGTCGTAAAGGTTCATCAGAGGGAGCCTCTCTTCGTTGTGTTTCTCGATCAGACACAGTTGGCGCTAGACCGGGAGATCGTAAAAGAGATATTCGTTCTTCGAGGTTGAACTTATAGACCAGCCCTGTATGCAATCCGCAGTCACGATCCAAGGAGAATATGAGTAAGCAATTATCCAATGAAATACTTCTTGTGGGCAATCCAAACGTCGGCAAGAGCGTAATCTTCTCCTATCTGACCGGGCGTTACGCCATGGTTTCGAACTATCCGGGGACCACGGTCGAAGTCTCTGAAGGTCATGCGGATTTCGATAAGACGATCGAGGTGACCGATACTCCCGGCGTCAACTCCCTCTTCCCCCAGAGTGAAGACGAGAAGGTCACAAGGGATATACTGCTTGGTAGGAGTGATGCGACGGTCGTACAGGTGGCCGACGCTAAGAACCTGTTCCGAACCCTTCTTCTAACAACGCAGCTAGCGGAGCTGCGAGTACCGATGGTTCTGGTCTTGAATATGTTCGATGAGGCCAGGCAAAGAGGGATAACAATAGATGTAAATGGTCTTTCCAAGGAGCTTGGCATAGAGGTCATAGAGACCGTCGCTATCGAAAAACTCGGGCTTAACAAACTCGTTCGCGTCTTGAAGGCAGGTAGGGCCCGGGTGCCGAATGTGTCGGTGGAATATCCCCCGAGAGTGCAGGAGGTCTTGAGGGAAACGGATCGGATCATGGGAGGGCATCACCGGGGCGGTCTGCATAGAGCGCTGTCGATCATTTCGGGTGATAGGGATATGCTTATGGAGCTTCGCGGTATCCCGGAGGAGGAGAAGGCGGGATTCCTCGTCAAGATAGATGACAGGAATAATAAACTGCCGAATCCCTATTCGTACTACGTCTCGTCCGCGCGAAAGGACATCGTTAATGGGATTATGTGGAGAACCGTGCGCACATCACCGGGGGTTGAGGGCGGGCGGAAGAACCGGCTGGCACGGCACTTTCCAGCTATAGGTATAGCGATAATAGCGGCAATACTTTACTCGTTGCTGAATCTGGAAACGCTTTCGGCAGCCGGTTTGCATCCTACGATCCTGGTGCTATTGGGCATTGTCATTGGTATATCCATGACCGGTACGGATAAAATAAACAGGCTGATTCTACATCCGGTTTTAGGTGTTTTCGTGCTTATTATGATTCTGTATCTGGTTTACATGCTCGTCGGTGTTTTCGCCGCAGGAACGCTGGTGGACTTTCTCGAGGGGCGGATTTTCGGCCGGTTTGTTGTTCCCGCCCTCCGTGGGGTTCTGGGTGAGGGATGGCTCGAGGATTTTCTTGCGGGGGAATATGGATTGGTGAGTATGGGGCTCAATTATGCGTTCTCCATAGTTCTGCCCATAGTTCTCGTATTTTTCCTCGTTTTCGGTATCCTGGAAGATTCGGGTTACTTCCCGAGACTGACGGTTCTCACAAACAAGGTCTTCAAGTTCGTGGGGGTCAATGGAAAGGCGACCCTTCCCATAGTCCTCGGATTCGGGTGTGTTACCATGGCGGTTCTGTCGAGCAGGATTATGGAAACGAGAAGAGATAGAATGATAGTCATCACGATACTCGCTCTTGCCGTTCCGTGTTCCGCTCAATTGGGAATAATCATGGCTCTCATATCTGCCATATCGCTGCCCGCTGTTCTGTTACTGGGATTAATAATCCTTGCCGAATTCGTTATCGCCGGCCGTGTCATGTCGCACATTCTGGGAAAGTCCCAAGGGTCGGATTTCATTCTGGAGCTGCCGCCTCTGAGGATCCCGAAGATGCAGAACATATGGTTCAAGACATTTTCTAGGGTAAAGTGGTTCGTAAGGGAAGCGGTTCCGTTTTTCATACTTGCCACATTGATTCTCTACGTGTTGGACAAGTCCGGAGGATTGGAAATCCTATACAAGATGGCCGAGCCGGTTGTCGTGAGGTTCTTGGGGCTGCCGGTAGAGTCTTCCACCGCTTTTATTATTGGATTTTTCCGAAGGGATTACGGGGCTGCCGGACTATACGAGCTTTGGGAAAACGGAACGCTGTCGGGAAACCAAGTGGTGATAGCCCTAACAGTAATCAGCCTCTTCATACCATGCCTGGCGACCCTCGTCGTCATGATCAAAGAAATGGGCCTGCGGTTCTCACTCGCCGTATTCGTGGCGGTGATAGCGGTGTCACTCGCTACGGGGGGAATACTGAACCTGATACTCAATAGCCTCGGAGTGGAGCTTTAGGTTTTTGTGGGAAATATCGGTTTCCGGTTGTTCTCAGGGCACGGTAATAATAGAGTTCAGACCGCCGAATCCATCCGGCTCGAAGAGTTCGCATTCCGGGTCCCTGATCTTTTTTTTCTGATCGATCAGGAATTTGTAAGAATAGGTTCCCGGAGCAAGAAGGAGCTTGACCGTCCAGGTACCCGTGCCGTCGTTTTCCATAGGCGATGCTCCAGGCACCCAGTTGTTGAAAGAGCCTATGACGCTGACGGAAAACGCTTCAGGCGCATTTAATGAAAAATTCGTTTCGTACAGGCGTCCCGAAGGTTGGGGTGCCGTTTCCCCTTGATCCTCTAAGCTGGCAAGCCTTTCGAACCCTTCGAATATCCTGTTGATTTCATTGGAAAGGCCTGGTACGGGAAATCCATTCTCTTCGCTGATCTCGAACAGCACCGGAGCCGGAGAATCGTCCCAGCATGTAGCGATCAGGATGGAGTTTATTCCCTTTCGCAGCTGTACTACCGAGCTGTTGGCGGCCTTATCCTCTTTTTCCTTCTTCAAGATCGGGTCGCTGTTGATCCAAAGTGAAGATGCATCGGCGGTCTCGAGCCTCCACTGCACCTTCATCTGCACCGGTATATCGAAAACGGTATAAAGAATTATACAGCAGTCTGGATTCGCCCCTATCAACCGCTCGGGCAGGACAGCGCCGTCGGCGGACAATACTCCAGGGGGCACCTCGCTCCATCGAAGCTGAAGGTCCGAACCGGTTCTGTATTCGGCGAAGAGATCGTCATGGTAGGTGACGGCGTTTTCCAGCACATGCGAGGAGCTCGAGAAAGGACCGATGTATAGCCACCTGATCGGCTTGACGAGATTCTCGTCGAATCTGGCGATGTTTCTACCGTTCATCATAAGGGAGAGTGATACCGGATATCTTCCGGGAGGGATACTTTCGGACGTGATGATCTCGAGCGGGAGGGTTGTAACGCTCGAACCCTTTCGGACGAGGAATTTAGCGGGGAGTTCCGGATTGCATCTTAGTTCCTTGAGGATCGTCCCGTCCAATGTGCCCTGGATGTCATGATCCGGGGTATACTTGAGCACTATATTGAATTTAACTGGCCCCCTGTCCAGGCGCCGTCCCTCGAGGAAGTTGATCGCTGTGTTGTAGCCCCTTGAAAGACAGATACTTTCTATACCATGTATCTCGATTCTCTTTCCCCCCTCTATGAAATCGAAGAACAGGGGCAGGGTTACTATTCCGGGATTCGTATTCGGAGGGAGCGCCAAGGAGCCCCTGTAAACGAAGGGCGGCGTACCAGGAGCAAGTGTAATGCTCTCGTGCATCCCGGCGAGCTTCCTCCTGATTTCACCTATCTGCAAGTATAGACTCGATATACTGAGTGAATCTTCCGTGCTGGCGAGGGAGAAGACGAAATTCACCTTCTTTCCTGTTGCGACCGTCATTTCGGGGAAGCTGACCTCGCCAACGATCCCGGATCCCTTCATCATGAGGCCGGATAGAACAGACTTGGCCTCCATCAGTTCATGGATAGACCGCTCGCAGGCATCTGTAATCAGCATCCTCGTGCGTGGGGGGAGGTGGTTCCACTTGCTCTCATCGAAGACCTGCCATACACCATCCTCGGACGAAATGGCGCTCGAATATCCGGACATTCTCGATAGCTGCCGGTTTATGATCCCGATAGCCTCTTGGTACGTTACGAGGTCTAGGGATTCTTTCGAAAGATATCCATGTAGCGAGTCGAGATCCGATTTTATCGCCTCTAGATCTTCTATATCCAGAAGTTCCCTGCTTTCGAGTACCCGGACAACATGTGTGAGTGATGATACAACCGTCAGTGTGGAGAAGAGACCTTTCCTGTCACAGGGTCTATCCAGCCAGAACTTAAACCAGTTGCCATGTGCCCCCTCGAGAACCTCGTCTCCCGGCTGGTAGCTCCGGCTCTCTTTCGGGATGGGGAGCTCACGCAACTCCGGGATCTCGCGGAGAAGATCGATGAGAAGGGGCCTGAGGAGTTCGTCCGCCTCAATTTCGATCCCCGGCCCTGGCTTGCGGGTCAACACCACGGATACAGAGGTTTCACCGAGAAACCTCTCTATCACCCTTCTGCGGGCGCCGGCACCGAGCTTCCTGTCCAGAAGCAGGACGAGCAATTGCTCCGGGGCGTACTTGATCAGAAACTTGTCCTCGCTTGTGACGAGAAAGAAGAAATCTCTCGAGGATTCATAGAATTCCTCGGTTGCAGATTCCGACATCCTTCTCGAAAGTGACAGTAACTCCAGGGCGTCCTCATACTCGCCTATCCCGGAAGCGATCAGGTGAAGACTGAATAACTCAAGGTTCGCCAATGCGTTCATGCCGGGGGAGAGATAGGTGTCGTCGTCCACACCGGGGAAGAGAGGACCTGTTACAAGCCCGTTCTCGGTCATTACCATTCGATTGAACCACTGCATGACTACTCTTCTAAGGCTCGGGTAGAACCTTTTAAGCATCGATGGATCGTGTCCCATGATCAGGTATGTCGTTGTGGCAATCGATGGTACCACCCTCATTGGGTAGAGGGAATGCGAGGGGGGAAGCTCTTCGAGGCTCCTGCCGCTCTGAAGAAAGCTGATCACGTGCTGGCCCAGAGCGGGGGCCGAACCCTGTGGAGCCGACCTAGCGCTGATCGATTTACCGCTGGAATGCGGAATGATCAGAATCAAGAACAGAGCGGATGAGAAGTATCTAATTATCCTATTCGGTATCATCATTTCAATTCTCCAGGACGGACAACCCTGTATAGTACTTATCGTCACCAAGCAGTTTAATATTGACATGGTGTTCAAGTCTATTATAAATAGCCAGCGATGGTGAAATGATAGGAATTCGGGTATCCGCCGGATCACGAATGGCGGAGGGCGCTACGCTCCAATGGAAGGGAGTTGGACATGGGATTCGAATGCATATTAACCGATAAGAAGGACAGGATCGGGCGGGTGACCATAAACAGGCCCGACAAGCTGAACGCCTTGAATATAAAGACCGTCCTCGAGCTGATAGAAGCCTTCACGGATATGAAGGGTGATGATGAAGTGGGAGTGGTCGTTCTCACGGGTGCCGGAGGAAAATCATTTGCCGCCGGAGCTGATATCGGTGAGCTGCTCAATCTTGACATCGTGGAGGGGAAGATCTTCGCAGACAGAGGGCAGCAGCTATGTAACCTTATAGAAAACATGGGGAAACCCGTAATTGCAGCCGTTAACGGATTCGCTCTTGGTGGAGGATGCGAGATAGCGATGGCCTGCACGCTGAGGATCGCTTCGGACAGAGCGCGCCTCGGGCAGCCTGAGATCAATCTGGGCACTATCCCCGGCTACGGAGGAACGCAGAGACTCTCGAGGCTGGTCCCACGCGGGATTGCGATGGATCTGATACTGACGGGCCGCATTGTAAAGGCTGATGAAGCCCTGGATCTGGGGCTGGTCAATAAGGTGGTCACCGCGCAGGAGCTCGAGAAAGCGGTCGATGAGATGGCGGGACTCCTGCTCTCGAAGCCCGCGTTTGCGCTCAAGGCCTGTATGGAGGCGGTGCTTCATGGAACGGAGATGGCGTTCGAGGATGGATGCAGGCTCGAAGGATCGCTCTTTGCGCTGACGTGCGGGACAGAGGATATGAAAGAGGGGATGAAGGCGTTTCTCGAGAAGAGGGAGGCGGGCTTTAAAGGGAGGTAATCTTTTACGTGGCAGAGGTTTTGCTTTAAACAGATTGAATATTGAGCAGCCAGATATTAATATAGAATGGATATTTTGGATCCGGGTCCTTATGATGGTGTCATTTTCTATTGGAATCTGTTGCTATTCTTAGAGATCGGATGCCAAGGTACCTTAGCGAGAGTGGCGGAATTGGCAGACGCGCTGGATTTAGGATCCAGTGGGGCAACCCGTGGGGGTTCGAGTCCCCCCTCTCGCACCAGGTGAAAATTTACCAATGTGAGGAAAAATTTAGCCCTATCTAGAGGTGAAAACGGTCATTATGCTGGATGAAAAATATATAAACTTAGAGATTTCGGACGAACCTTTCTGTAAAAAGATCATATCGGTTGAAATCAATCCGGACAGTTTCCAGGACGAGAAGGAGAAGGTTTTAAGGAGCTTTGTGAAAGAGGTGTCGCTTCCAGGATTCAGGAAGGGCAAGGTCCCGGCCGATACAGTGAGGAAACGCTTCTCGGGTGAGATCCAGGCGGAGGCCGTTAAGAAGATTCTCCCCCAGGCTTATGGACATGCTGTCGAATCCCGGAAATTGGAGCCTATAGGGGATCCGGTCTTCAGGGATATCAAGATGGACGAGGGACAGCCTTTGAAGTTCTCGATCGAGGTCGAGGTAGCCCCGGATATCCGAATCTCCGAATACAGAGGGATAGCGGTTGATGCGGAGGGGGTGGATGTGGCCCCGGAAGAGATAGATCAGGTTCTCGGTAATCTCCAGGACAGGGGCGCTGAATACCCGACGGTGGACAGGCCTGCCGTAACTGATGATATAGTAGTGATCGATTTCACCCCTATCGGGGAGGATGGAGCCGCTGAGGAAGATAAACGTGTAGAGGATTATCCGGTTCAGCTGGGGGCCGGGCAGGTGCTAAAGGACTTCGAGGAGGCGATAGCGGGCAAGGAAGCGGGTAGAACCGGAAAGGTAGATGTACAATACCCTGACGATTATAATCCGGAGCATCTTGCCGGCAGGAAGATCTCCTATGAATTCAAGATCAAGGAGGTTAAGGAGAAGAGGGTTCCCCCTCTCGACGACGAATTTGCATCCAAGGTCGATTCCACGTTCAAGGACTTGGAGAGCCTGCGTGATGATATAAAACGCCGCCTTCTGGAAGAGAAGGAAGGAGAGGCCAGGAGAAGGATGCAGGAGAAGGCAGTGGATATACTTCTCGAGAGAAACCAGTTCGAGGTCCCCGAGAGCATGATCGAGAAGCTGAAGAATCAGATACACGAGGAGGATTCGAAGAGAAGGGAGATGGCGGGAGTAGGTCCAGAGCAGGATGAGGAGAAGAAAAAGAAGATGGAAGGGCTCGTCGAGAGGATAGCGCTGCGCAATGTTAAAAGGTACTTCTTGATCGAGCACATAGCCGGCCTTGAAAATATCTCGGTCTCGTCGGAAGAGATTGACGAAGAGCTCAAAAAGATGGCCGGCGAGAGGGATATGCCCGTCGAGGAAGTCAGGAAGGCATTTCACAAGAAGAGTGATAACTATGCCAATCTCAAGGGCCACCTCAGAGAGCGGAAGGTTTTGGATTTAATAATCGGAAGTAGCAAGACGGATTAGCTGAACTTGTTTGAAGAGGAGAGATTATGGTAACCAGAAGCGGAGTGCCGATCCCTTTTGTAATAGAAACAAAGGGTAGGGAGGAAAGGGCTTACGACATATATTCCAGGCTTCTAAAAGACAGGATCGTCTTCATCGGAACGGTTATAGAGGACACGCTCGCGAACGCCATCATCGCCCAGCTGCTGTTCCTCGAGGCCGAGGATCCCGATAGGGACATTTTCATCTATATCAACAGTCCCGGCGGGATGGTTTCCTCCGGATTGGCCATTTACGACACGATGGGATATATATCCTGCGATATAGCGACTATATGTATGGGGCAGGCGGCGAGTATGGCCGCTGTCCTTCTAGCCGCGGGAACCAAGGGCAAGAGGTCCGTGCTGCCACACGCGAGGGTGATGATACATCAGCCGTCGGGGGGCTCTCAGGGTCAGGCATCAACGATCGAGATCTACACGAAGGAGATCCTGAAACTTAGAAGCAGGCTGAATGAAATTCTGGCCAAGCACACCAAACAGAATATCAAGAAGATCGCAAAGGACACGGACAGGGACTTTTTCATGTCGGCTGAAGAGGCTCAGGAATACGGAATTGTGGACAATATTTTGGTTTCCAAGAAGAAATAAATTGGATATTTTCGTGAACTCGGCGTCTTAAGGTTGTATAATAAGGATGGAAACGGAGAGGCGGTCGGAGTTTTATGAAGAAGAAGTCACAATCACCTAGAGCTATAAAGTGTTCGTTTTGCGGCAGGGGCCAGGATGAGGTGTCCAAGCTGGTCTCCGGCCCGTCGGTGTATATATGCAACGAGTGCATAAGGCTATGTAACGACATCCTGGAAGAGGAGATGGCCGGATCCGTACTCAGCGATATCGATAATTTCCCGAATCCGCACGAAATAAAGGACAATGTGGATAAATACGTTATAGGTCAGGAACGGGCCAAGGTGACTCTGGCCGTGGCCGTATACAACCACTATAAACGTATATACCACGAGAGAAGCACCGATGATGTGGAGATCGAGAAGAGCAATATTCTGCTCGTCGGGCCGACCGGCGTGGGTAAGACGCTTCTGGCGCAGACGCTGGCTAGATTCCTGAAAGTACCATTTGCGATAGCGGATGCGACGAACCTGACAGAGGCGGGGTATGTCGGTGAGGATGTGGAGAATATCCTGGTGCGCCTGCTCCAGAGCGCCGAATACAACCTTCAGGCCACGGAGAGAGGGATAATCTATATAGACGAGATAGACAAGATCGCGAGGAAGAGCGAGAATCCTTCGATCACCAGGGACGTGTCCGGTGAGGGCGTTCAGCAGGCGCTGCTGAAGATACTCGAGGGCACGGTTGCCAATGTTCCGCCGCAGGGAGGCCGCAAGCACCCGCAGCAGAAATTCGTCGAAGTCGACACGAGGAACATACTGTTCATCTGCGGGGGGGCGTTCCAGGATCTAGAAGAGATTATAGAACGAAGGATAGGAAGAAAGATCGTCGGATTCGGCACCGACCGCGGTCCCGGCTATACGAAAGCGAGAAGCGAGATGCTCGATCTCGTTCAGCCGGAGGACCTCATCAAATACGGGCTGATCCCAGAGCTAGTAGGAAGACTTCCCATCGTGGCTCCCCTGCATGATCTTGACGAGCAGGCACTGATAGATATAATGCTCAAACCCAAGAGCGCCCTTGTGAAACAGTACAAGAAGCTGTTCGAGATGGAGGATGTGGAGCTAGAGTTCACACCGGGAGCCCTGAAGGCCGTAGCCAAGCTGGCGAAGGAGCGAAAGACGGGTGCCAGAGGACTACGGGCCATTCTGGAAGGCACCATGCTTCATATCATGTACGACATACCCTCACGCCCCAATGTTCGCAAGATCCTGATCACAGAGGAAACGATCACGAACAGGGACGATCCCCATGTTACCCTCGAAACTGAGCGGAAGCTGAGAGCGAACAAGAACTGATGCGTTCTTACTCAACGCCGACGGCGGTGTATTATGAAAAAATCGGAAGATCCGGGCATCGAAGAGGTTGATAGCTATTATCCCGTTGTCCCCCTGAGGGATGTTGTGATCTTCCCTTCCATGGCGACCGCTATTCTGGTCGGCCGCCAGCCTTCGGTCAACGCCGTGGAGCGGGCGATCGAGACGGACAAGATACTGCTCGTAGTGACGCAGAAGAATGCCAACGTCGACGATCCGGAATCTGAAGATCTGTATTCGGTGGGAACGATCGTGAGGATAGGGCTGTTCTTCAGGCTTCCAGACGGTACGATAAAGGTGATGCTGGAGGGTCTGCACAGGGTCAGAGTAATGGATTACATGGAGATAGACAATTATCTCGCTGGAAGCGTGGAATCGATCGAATCGGTCGACAGTACAACCAGAGAGGCTGAGGCACTTGCCCGCAGGACGGAGTCACTGTTCGCCGACTACGTCAGGATGAATTCGAGGGTTCCCAACGAGGTTCTCTTCTCCATCCAGTCCGTTGAGGACAAATCGGCTATAGCCGACACCGTTGCTGCCCACCTGTTGATAAGGAACGAGGTCAAGCAGAGTATCCTGGAGATGGTCGATGTGGAGGAGAGGCTGATGTTTCTCAGCAGGATACTGAGCGAGGAGATACAGATTCTATCGGTGGAGAAGGACATAGACGACAGGGTGTCGAGTCAGGTTCAGAAAAGCCAGAAGGAGCTTTTTCTTCACGAGAAGATGAAGGCGATCAAGCGTGAGTTGGGACATGGCGACGAGTATGACGGGCACCGCGATCTGAAGCGCAAAATCAGAAAAGCTGGTATGAGCAAGGAAGCTGAGAAGATTGCATTCAGGGAGCTCGATAAGCTCAAGATGATGTCGCCGATGACACCTGAGGCCACGGTCGTGCGCAATTACATCGATACCCTTACTTCCCTGCCCTGGAGAAAAAGGACGAAAGACAACCTGGATATCAATCAGGTCAAGGAGAAGCTCGACGCCGACCACTTCGGGCTGACGAAGGTCAAGGAGCGGATACTGGAGTTCCTCTCCGTCGTCAAGCTGGTAGGACATTTGAGGGGTCCCATTCTGTGTTTCGTCGGCCCCCCCGGAGTGGGAAAGACGTCACTTGGCCGGTCCATAGCCGAGGCCATCGGCAGGAGGTTTGTGCGGGTATCACTCGGCGGGACGAGGGACGAAGCCGAGATAAGGGGGCATCGACGAACCTATATAGGCTCTATGCCGGGCCGGATAGTTCAGATGCTCAGAAAGGCGGGAACAAAGAACCCGGTGTTCCTGCTCGATGAGATCGACAAGCTAGGCGCGGATTTCAGGGGTGATCCGTCCGCCGCGTTGCTCGAAGTACTCGATCCGGAGCAGAACAAGCATTTCAGCGACAATTACCTCGAGGTGGATTTTGACGTCAGCGAGGTGATGTTCATCACGACGGCGAACGTTATCTATACGATACCGCCGGCGCTGAAGGATCGGATGGAGGTGATCCGGCTTCCCGGGTATCTGCTTCACGAGAAGAAGGCCATTGTAAAACAGTTTTTACTGCCCAAGCAGAGGAAGCAGCATGGGATCGGTCAGGACCAGTTGAATATTTCTGATGCGGCGCTGCAGGCTATCATTCAGAATTATACAAGAGAATCGGGTGTAAGGAACCTTGAAAGGGAACTGGCGTCCATTTGCAGAAAAGTGGCCAAGAAGCTGGCCGTAGATGGAGAGGTGACAAAGGTTAGGATCACGAAGAACAATCTCGAAAACTATCTGGGGATTCCAAAGTTCACGGAGAGTGAAATAGACGAGACCCTTTCAGTCGGTATGTCGACAGGGCTGGCCTGGACGGAGGCGGGAGGGGAGATTCTTAACATAGAGGTCACATTGATGCCCGGAAAGGGTGAATTGATTCTAACCGGACAGCTGGGCGACATTATGCAGGAATCGGCGAAGATAGCGCTGAGCTACGCGAGGAACAAGGCCAGGCTGCTTCAGTTACCGAACGATTTCTTCTCTTCGATAGATGTCCACGTTCATGTTCCCGAGGGTGCTATCCCAAAGGACGGTCCGAGCGCAGGAGTGGCCATATCCACTGCATTGATATCCGCATTCTTCGACATCCCGGTAAGAAGAAATATTGCGATGACCGGTGAGGTCACGCTCAGGGGAAAGGTTCTGCCGGTGGGTGGTATAAACGAGAAATCTGTGGCCGCAATGCGCGCCGGCGTCGAAAAGATACTACTGCCCAAGGGAAACGAGAAAAACATCAAAGAGCTCCCCGATGAGGTGAGGAAGAAAGTAAAGGTGATCACGGTATCTTCCATGGATGATATCTTAGTACATGCGTTTTCCAAGAAGTTGGACTGGGGAGTGAAGCACCGAAGAAAGATAGGGGATTTTTTCGGCAAGGAATCCCCGAAATCGGCCAATTAAGATTACCCGAAATTGAATATACGAAGCCTAGAATTTGTCTGCTCGGCTATCGATTCTTCCGCTTTTCCGAAAGATTCGCGGTTAGAAGTCGCTGTATGTGGGAGATCGAACGTAGGGAAGTCATCCCTGCTGAACTCGATCCTGGGACGGAAGAACTTTGCCAGAAGCAGTCAGGAGCCGGGTAAGACACGAACGATCAACTTTCTGCTCATAAACGAAAGCTTCTATCTTGTAGATCTGCCCGGTTATGGCTACGCGAAGATTTCGATGAAGATGAGGGAGACGTTGAAGAAGGCTCTCTTCGGCTATATCACCGGCAGGCGTAATCTCAAGGGTGTGATTCAACTGATAGACTCCCGTCATCCGCCGACTAGGGACGATATCGACATGCTCCAGACGCTCGTAGACTCGGAACGGCCGTTCATGGTTGTTCTGGCCAAGGCGGACAAGATAAGGAGATCCGAGAGGAGGCTCGTGATCGAGAACCTTTCGAGCTGCTTCGAGGGGATTTCCGTCGGGCTTTCCGGCGGAGAGAACCGGGATGGAGGATCCGGGCTTGGGAGCTCCGATTTCGAAGTGCCGGCCATCTTCTTCTCTTCTAAAACGGGTGAGGGTAAGAGAGGTATCTGGAGATGGATCGAGAGGAAAGCCGTACGGGGCGGAAGAGGCGGGTGATGAATTGAAACGGATCATCTTGAGCCCAGGCCCTGTCGATATCGACATTTCGAGGTTCCAGAATATCGTCCCGATGCATCATAGATCGAATTCATTCAGAAGGATCGTGATCGAGACCGAGGAGATGATCCGCCGTTGCATCGTAACCTCATCGCCTGTCTACCTGATCACATCATCGGGGACCGGAGCGATGGAGGCCGCCGTGGCGAACGTCACCAGACCAGGTGAACGGGTCCTTGCCGTCTCAGGAGGCAAGTTCGGGGACAGGTGGGCCGAGATCTGCGGGGCCTACGGTTGTGACGTCGATGTGCTGGGATTGCGTCCCGGCGAGGCCGTAGATATCGATATGATCGTCTCGAAGGTACGACGGTACGATCCTGATCATATCACGTTGGTGCATGTGGAATCCTCGACCGGTCTCCTTTTTCCGCTCGAAGAGCTTTTGGCTGCGCTTCCGGAATCCCGTCCGTGCGTCATAGTCGACGCCATTTCCTCGGTTGGGGCCGAGGATATCAAGATGGATGAATGGGGGATGGATGTGCTTGTCGGAGCCGTGCAGAAAGCCTTTGCCGCCCCAGCCGGTGTAAGCTTCGTATCTTTGGGGAAGAGGGGCATGGAGAGGATGATGGGCTGTACGAGGGATCTTTACTACTTTTCACTAAAGAGGTATGAAAGAGGCAGGGAGCATGGAGAAACGCCATTTACACCGGCTGTGAGATCGATACAGATGGTACACCAGTCCCTTTCCAGGATGGAGGAGCTGGGATGGGAGGTCCTGAGGGAAAGGCATAAAAAAAGCTCAAACGCGTATCTATCGGCCACAGCGCATCTTAAGCTGCCGTCGTACTCAGCTGTACCCTCATCGGCCGTCCAAGCCCTGCTCATACCCGATGAGCTCATCGATTCCGATCTTGTCTCGAGGCTCGATGAACGTGGAGTGATCGTGGCGGGAGGGCAGGGGGAGAATGCAGGCAAGCTGATAAGGACCGGTTTCCTGGGGCTTTACGGCATAGGTGTCATAAAGAGGATTATAGAAGCTCTGAGTTCCATCGTGATTGAGGCCGGTTTTTCGATAGATACGGAATCGATCGAAAGGGAGCTTATTTTAATCGGTGGTCTGGAAGACATTTTATTATTCTAATGCTTGATTAATTATATTGACATGGAATTCATAATAGTGATAGAATTTATATAATTATGGTGGTTTGTGAAGGTGGGAAGTTGGATTTCAACAAAGGGGAAAGTGATGAAGAAGTCTGATAAGAAAGTGCGGAAGGATTACAAGAAACCGGAAGTCAAGAAGCACGAAAACTTGAAAGACATCACTCTTCTTTCATTTCAGCCGCCAGATACGAATGCGAAGATGAGCTAGCATCCAAATGCTGGCCGGTTGTTTTTCCTAGCTTAGCGGCTTGTTTCAGCGCTGGGTTGAACGTAGTTTCGAATCAACAGACATCTGTTGAATGCGGTGTGGTTTGTTTGGATCGATATTTATGAAACTGCTTCTTCTGCATAGTGTTGGGGTGGGAGTAGCGTATTTAGATTTGCCATGTCTTCAAGGGCGATATTTGGGGGCAGTGTAGGGTATATGTTGTTTTCGTACAGGCCCTTAAGCAGCTGGTTCGGATAATGTGACAAGGAATAGGGCACTGCCGCTCCGGCGGTTGGTGCGGGAGATTGTAATTGCCCTGTTTATCAGCAAGGAGGTCTGCTTATTGCCGAAATCGAGTAACGAACAGCCCATCATTTTGCCATTCATCAAATCGAGTTAGGGGGTAAGATAGAATATGAGAAAGCTTAATTATTTAAATCTTGGACTGGCCGTTGTAGCGGCTGTACTGCTGATAGGTTTCGCCATGCAGATGCAGGCGCAGGAGCCTTTGGTACCAGGTACAGCCCCAAAGAACCTGTCGGGCCCTGCGGCCTCCGCGGACGCGCTGGCACCGGTGGTCCAGGAGACCGGTCAGATCACCCTGTCCTGCGATGCATGCGGCACAGTTACAGCGTCCGCGATAGTGCAGGTCGAGAAACCCGCCGGTGCGGTTGTGAGGGGAGCATACATCGCAGCCGCAACTACAGGCTATACGTACACTGAGATGAGTGACGGGGATGTGATGGTGGACGGAGTTGGGTTCGCATGGGATCTTATGACACCGTCGGCCATCAGCAGCTACAACTACTTCGCCGATGTGACATCGCTTCTAAAGCCGACAATAGATGCGGCGCCGGCAGGCAGGATCGACTTTACTATCACCGAGAACAACACGTACTATATCGACGGCATGATCCTGGCAGTCATATTCGACGATCCAAACGTGCCGATGACACAGGAGAACACGATCGTCCTGATGTTCGGTGCTCAGGACATTGCCGGCGATGATTTCTTCATTAGCCTGGCCGATCCAATTGACCTGTCGGATCCTGCATTAGTATTGGATATGGGACTGGGGATATCATACGGCCATCAGGGAGAATTTGCTCTGGAACAGTACAGCGAGATAGACGTCAACGGTGTCAGGCTGACCTCTTCTGCGGGTGGGGAGGATGACGGTGAGGAGGCAAACGGTGCGTTGATCACCGTAGGGGGCCTCGACGACCTTAACGACAACCCGCCGCCTTACGATCCACCTACAGAGGATCCCACAGTACCGGACGATGAGCTCTATAATCTAATCCCCTTCGTCTCCGACGGGGATATGCTGATAAGCGTTCATACGCTCAATCCTTCGAATGACGACAATATATTCTTCGGATGGTTCATGACTCCGGAAGCCAGGGTTGTCACTGAATGCCTGGTCACTCCGATCAATATCGACTTCGGGCTCGTAGCGTTGGGCGGTCACGCGGACGACAATTTCTACATCAAGAACGTAGGAAACATTGGGCTAGAGGGATTTGTCGAGGAGTCCTGTGATCATTTCGACATCCTTTACGGCGACGGTCCATTCTACCTTGAACCGGGTGATTCCATCCCCGTCGGGGTCCGCTACGAACCGACGGCTTTCGGGTATCATACATGTACCGTTTATACCGGCCTGGAAGTGTGCGGTTCCGTGGAGCTCGAGGGAACATGCCGCCAGGATTGCGTACCCTACGATCCCGAGCTGGTCCTGACCGGCTACGATGAGGTTGACTGGAGTGATC
>CAYRCK010000026.1:0-40392 GCA_964422745.1 uncultured bacterium | reverse complement strand
CATAGGCTCTGAGGTATAGCTGAGAAACTTCAAAGATCCATAGGGCCTAGATGTAAAGCGGAGAAGAGCGCATGAAGAGATATTACAAAGACCCGTGAGAATCCTGTGTAATAATCCGGTTCATCGTTTGTAAACAAGGGCCGATTATGCTATAATTCAAAATGTGGCATGGAATCTCCAAAGAAAGGTTTATCCTATGAAACGCATAGTAATAGCAGCAGTTATAGTAGCATCTATCTTACTGCCCCACCTCTCTAACGCACAAACACCATACGAGGAGATACACGGAGACATCCTCCGTAAGATGGATATATACAAAGCGTCGGCTATGTTCGCGAGAGAAGATCTCATGGCTCCTCAGCCCACACCATCACAGCAGCAATACGACGTCCTGCACTACGATGTGGAAATCGCCGTAAACACAAGCACGCAGGAAGTCGAGGGGATAATAGGCATTACGATATCGAGCCTTATAGACAGCCTCTTCACAGTGGAGCTAGACGCCGATGACGTTCTCACGATAGTATCAGTGACCGAGGCCGGGATCACTCCGCTTGTCTGGAGCCGCCCGACGGATCTTGTCTCAATTACGCTCTCGCCCGGTCTCGCTCAGGGAGAACAGATCGTTATACAGATATCCTACAACGGATTCCCGGCCACCGCCGATAATACCGGCCTCTTCTTTACATCGCAATCCAGCATTCCGGTTGTCTATTCTCTGAGTGAACCGTGGGGCGCACGGACCTGGTGGCCGTGCAAGGATTATCCAGACGACAAGGCTACATTCGACATAAGCCTATCCGTGCCCATAGCTCTGATGGCGGTATCGAACGGCAGCTACATCGGCTACTCGGACGAAACCAGATGGAGCACACCCTTCAGAAGCTATCAATGGCAGGAAATCCATCCGATGGCCACATACCTATTCTCAATAGCCGCCACCAACTATGTCAGGCTCGACGATCACTACGTATACGCTCCCTCGGAAACGATGATGGTCACGAACTACGTTTACCCATCGCATGTAGCAGCCGCGACGGAGGACTTCAACATCGGCGTCCAGGCCCTCGAGTTCTTCTCATCGATATACGGCCAGTATCCGTTCACCGATGAGAAGTACGGCGTTGCACTTTGCGGAATAGGCGGCGGGATGGAGCACCAGACCCTTACGAGTTACGGGGCGGCGCTGGTCAGGGGTGACCACTACTACGACTGGATATACGTTCACGAGCTTGGGCACCAGTGGTTCGGAGATCTTATATCATGCAAGGACTGGACCCACATCTGGCTCAACGAGGGTTTTGCGAGCTACACAGAGGCGCTCTGGTTCGAGCACCTCGAGGGACCGTCCAGGTTGAGAACGTACATGGAATCACAGGACAATCCCGGAAGCTGGATCGGACCGATCCTGAGAGATCCCGACGAAAACAATCCCTGGTACTACTTCAGCGTCGTGGTTTACGACAAGGCGGCCTGGGTCCTCCATATGCTCAGACATATCGTGGGCGACTCGACCTTCTTCGACATACTACAGGGGTACACATCCGATCCCAGATTCCGTTATTCATATGCAGAGACCGCCGATTTTGTCGGTGTATGCGAGGATTATTACGGATCGGAGCTCGACTGGTTCTTCGATCCGTGGCTGACCAGGGAAGACCGCCTAGAATACAGCTGGGCATGGTACTCCTATCCACGCACGAGCGACGTCAACCTCACGCTGTCCGTCGACCAAGTCCAGACCGACACCTACAAGATGCCGGTGGATTTCCGCATAACCACGACAGGCGGTGTCATAGACACCGTATTCTGGGTGGAAGCTGCTCACGAGGAGTATCATATCATCCTTGCCGACGCCGTTATTGACGTGGAGCTGGATCCGGATCACTGGATACTGTGTGATAAGTCCGAAGCTCCGGTCGGCGAGGACCTGCCGCCCGTGGCCGTGTTCCTCGACCAGAACTATCCAAATCCTTTCAATCCTTCCACACGAATCCGCTATGGATTGGACAGGCCCTCCCCCGTTCTCCTTCAGATCTTCGACGTGAAGGGCGCCCTGGTAGCCACCATCGAGGACAGGAACATGTCCGCCGGAGTGCACGAAGCGATATGGGACGGGACCAGGGCCGGAGGGGAAAAAGCAGTTTCGGGTATATACTTCTACAGGTTGAAAACCGTTTCGTCGGTGATGTCGAGAAAGATGATCCTTCTACGATAATTCTTATCTATTCTGAGTAAACGTATCAAGCATCCGTGTCCTTCCGGCTGCGCAGGGCCGATCTGAGCCTGTCGGCGATCACCGAGATATCCTCTCGCCTCGGAACGAGAACGGACCCTACCGAAACGCCAGCAATCCTGACGAACGCCGATACGACCACAATAGCGTTCATCGAGTAGGATACGGTCGTTGCCAACGCCGCTCCGTTCACGCCGAACATCGGAATCAGCACAAGATTCAATCCGATATTCGTGACAAGGGAGGCGAGTCCCGCCCAAAGAGCCACACGGGGATGCCCCCTGGCGAGAAGATCGCTTGTAATTATCCGCGACAGGCTGGCCGATATCACGCCTGGCAGAAGGACGAAAAGAGGTGTGACGGCCGGCAAGAACCGCTCCGAGAAAAGCAGCCTGATCGCGAACCGTCCCGTGAGAAGAATGATCAGACAGCAGAATGTGATTATGAGAAGCGTCTGCCGGCTGATCATCGTCGTATCCCTGTTCGCATCCATATCGCTTCCATGAGCGACCCTCGGATGGAGGACTACTGAGAGCACGTCGGGAACATACCATATCTTCTCCGCTATCATCACCGATATCGAGTAGTATCCGACGAATGCAGGCGCGAGGAAGAGGTTGACGAGCAGAAGGTCGAAGCGGAGGTTCAGGAAATGGAGAAGGCTTGCCAGGTACCCCTGAACACCGAACCTCACCGCGGAGCGTGCGAGTTCGCCAGACCAACGCAACCCGAATGATGCAATCTGCCTTGCCAGCAGGAGAGCCAGCAATCCGGCGAATGCGCACGAGACGAGATACGCGACTACAGCGGAATCGACCATTCGATCACTGAAAACAACCGCCAGGATAACGAACAGAATGAGGAAGGTGGCAGGCTGTGCCAGCTCCATAATATTGAACCTTTTGAAATCACTGCTGGCTTTAAACAGAAGTTGAAAATTATTATGGAGAACCGAAAACGGAATGGTCAGCATCGCGATGACAACAAGGTGCAGGGATAGTGAAGGAAGCACACGGTGGGCAACGGTAGGAGCCAGTGAGATCGATACCGCCATGACGGATGCCCCGATCAGTATCGAAAGGCTCAGCCAGTTTCCGGCGAGCTCATCGAGCGGAACCTTTCTTCTCCCGAGGAAATAACCCGATCCCGAACCTATGCCCAGATTCGCCGACCTGTAGACGACCGCCGCCGAAAGAACCGCAAGTGTGAATAGACCCTTGCCCTCCGGCCCCATGATCCTTGCCATGACAATGCTGGTAACTAGGCCCAGCAGGAATAAAATGACCTTCGTTGCGAAGGTCACCGATACATTGCGGATAAAAGACAACAGTTGTTTCCTTTGTCGAACAGGTACAGCACAACGGGGACGGCATGCCGGCACACCCGGCGGTAAACCGGCAAGCCCGGCACTGCCGCACGATCGTATTAACGAGATGCCATCAACACACGTCCGAGGCCGCAATCGGCGGCCGGTCGAGCCCGGTTCAGCAGATTATACGCATATCAGATACAAACGTCATGTAAAATTCGCTTCGAATCTATCATGCCGGGGCGCTCCGCGGACCGCATAGGGATTAATCTTTGTTCTTGTCACATAAGTTCCATTTTGACACAATCGGCTCCTGACACGGAGACGGATATGACCATCGAGTACAATAGCATTCCATGGGAAACATACAGGGCAGAGTTTCCAATCACAGATAAATACATCTACATGAACAATGCCGCCGTAAGCCCTATGTCCACCAGGGTCAAGGCGGCGATTGAGGAATTTTCCGAAGAGCTTCTCAACATGGGCACACTCTGCGAGGAAAAGCTCTTCGAAAGGGTAGAAAAGGTCCGTGCCGATGCTGCGGAGTTCATGGGAGCCGGGCGGGACGAAATCGCGTTCATCAAGAATACGACACAGGGTGTTCTGATAGCGGCCAACGGTATACGCTGGCGTAGGGGTGACAACGTCGTGATGCCTTCGAATGAATTCCCGGCGAATGTTTATCCATGGATGTCACTGGGAAAGCGCGGTGTTGAGCTCAGAATGGTCGATCCGGCCGGCGGCAGGGTGACCGCACGGATGCTCGCAGACGCCACGGATGACCGCACACGGGTTATCACGGTGAGTATGGTTCAGTTCTCGAACGGTTACAGGATAGATATCGACAAGCTTGGAGACTTCTGTAGGGATCGGGGCGTCTACCTGCACGTTGACGGCATACAGGCCCTCGGCTGCCTGATGTGCAACGTAAAGAGACACAAGATCGACTTCTTGTCCGCAGGCGGCCATAAGTGGCTTCTAGCCTCACCGGGACTTGGATTGTTTTACTGCAGAAAGGAGTTGCTGGACCGGTTGGACATATGGAATCCCGGCTGGACGGGCGTTTCGGACCCCAAGGCGTTCATCGATTACAATATGACGTATCGTGATGATGCGGGCAGGTTCGAGGAGGGCTGCCATAATTTTCACGGTATATACGCCATGGGCGCAACGCTTGAACGTTTCCGGGAAATAGGAATGGAGAACGTTGAACACCGCATCCTCTCCCTAACGGATAGACTGGAAAATACGCTGACAGAAAATGATTGCACGGTTACAAGCCCGCGCGGTAACGGGGAGCGCTCGGGAATCCTATGCTTCACTCGAAACGGCACCGGATCATCGGAGCTACTAGAAAAGATGAGCGAGGCCGGCGTCATCTGCAGCCTGCGCGAGGGCTCAATAAGGGTCAGTCCTCATATATACAATACTGAAGGCGAGATCGAGAGACTGGCCGGGATAATATCATGACCGGAGGTCTTCCGAAGGCTAAATCGAGCAGTAGACCGAGAGCGCCTCATGATTGGAGGTATTAGAATGCATGGTGAACACAAACGGTCAGCTTTCCCAGGGATCCTTTTAATAGCCCTGGGTGTCTTTTTTATCCTGGTAAAGCTCGACATTCTGGACTGGAGAGTCGACCACCTATGGACATACTTGATAATGATCGTGGGTGCAGCCTTCTGGGTGCGTTTCCTGTTTGAAAAGGAAAAACCCGGAGTCCTGATGCCCGGCACGATACTACTGACTATCGGCCTGGTGTTCAATTACGCATCGAGAAACGGGTGGCACATGATGGAGCACCTTTGGCCGTTCTTCATCCTCGCCCCCGCTTTCGGATTCTACGCGCTCTTCATATTCGGGGAACGAGATAAACACCTTCTTATCCCAGCGGGCATAATGACCGTCATTGGAGTCATATTCTTACTCCAGAGCTACGACAGGGTTATCAAAACGATCTGGCCGCTTGTAATAATTATCGTCGGCGCCTTCCTTCTGTACAGGGGTCTGTCTTCAGGGAGCCGTGGTCACGAGGACGATGATTTTTAGAACGGGGGTATGGAATGATACGCAATGCAGGACACGTAAAATGGGGAATAATCCTGATAGTGATAGGCCTGATATTCCTTCTGAACAACTACGGAATACTGGAGATCGGGGACATAATCGGCACACTTTGGCCCCTGATCCTCATATTTATAGGTTTGTCGATGTTGAGGCGCAGGCACGTGGAGCGCGATGCGGACGGTTCCGGAGAGCACGGCGGCAGGATCGTTTCGATGTCTTCACAATCGTTGGATGTATCGAGCGTATTCAGTGATATACGGTTCAAAGCGAGAGGCGACGAGTTTTCCGGAGGATATGCGAACAACGTGTTCGGCCTGATCTCGATCGATCTTGGAACTATCACGAAAATAACCGGAAATGGGCGTATGGAGCTTCACTCAGTGTTCGGGGACATCGTTGTTCACCTGCCCGAGAACATCGCCCTCGAGGTCAGCGGCAAAAGCATCTTCGGCTGCATGACCGCCCCGGATGGAAGCAAGGTTCAAACGAGGAGGTACAGGACTCCCGGCTCCGAAGAAGCCGTTGATAAGCTGAGTATTCGCGTTTCACAGGTATTCGGCGATATACTGTTGATCCAATAGTTAATAATCTAACTGAATGACAACCGTTACAACCTGCCGGTTCGCGTCGCCTACTTAGATAGACTTTGTCGGACCGCTTAGGTGCACCCGTTACCGGTATGCACCCGGCCCCACGCTACGGGGCTGACAGGCAGTTACCCCGGTCGGCACCTCTCAGCCGACTAGAAAAGACGTGCCCTTAACTGGTCACTACCTCAGAAACACGATCTTACCCGTGGACACGTCGGCTCCGGCCGCCAGCCTTATGAAATAAACGCCGCTGCCGATCATCCTGCCCGAATAATTCCTGCCGTCCCACACAACGCCGCTGTCACCGGGATAGAGCTTGAACGATTTCACTCTACGTCCCGAAACATCGTAGATATCGAGTGTCCCGCGCATACCCTGCGGCAAGACGAAGGAGATCCGGGTATTCGATGAAAACGGATTCGGATTGTTCCCCAACAGAGCCAATCTCACACCGGGCTCATCGTCCCCGGACGTGAATCTGCAGTCCACCATAACGGCAGCCGTTGCCAACACCGCCCTCGTACACTCGGTAAGGTAATCAAAATCGATATAGTCCGGGGCATCGGTGCATGAATGATAATGTGGATTATTCCAGTACTCACCCTCTATCAGAAGCACGCTCGGTAACCCGTCGAAAATCCAGAACGCATGGTGATCGCTGGCGGGAAAACGTCCGGTCAGTAACCGCGGTGAAAGATCCAAACCCAAGGAGTCAACGATATCCATGATCATCTTCACAAGCACTGTATCGCATTCCGAAGACCTGCCGGCGATCTCGACAATGTTCCCACCGCCGTAGTCACGGCCCAACATGTCCATGTTGATAACCGCATCGTAAACGGAACCGTCGTCTATGCTGCCGGCGAAATACCTGCTGCCCAGCAATCCTTTCTCCTCGCCGTCGAAGAGAGCGAATTCCACGGTAATGCCGGTTTCCGTCCCCGTAAAAATCCTCGCCATCTCCAATACGCCTGCCGTCCCGCTGGCATTATCGTCGGCCCCGGGCGCGCACTCCCAGCTGTGGGATAACGGAGACGAACGGCTATCGTAGTGTGCGCAGAGAAGTACCCGGCGTTCTTCATCCAGGGAGCCGCAGTGCTTGAAAATGATATTCTTCCCCCAAACGGTATCGGGGAACTCATAGACATTGAATATCGGATCCCCGGACCAGTCGAAATCGATCCGGACCACCTTCTCCTGGCCTGCAAGCCAGAAACCGCCGCCGGGCGCAAGCTCCACATCGCAAAAGTTGGCGCTGCAACCGCATTCCATCCCAATATCGCGCCACGAAGCTCCGCCGTCCGAGCTCATCCAGATCTCTCCATCAGCTCCAGCCGCCAGCACCCTGACTGAATCCGCCATCATCACGCATCTCAGGTCCGGCTGGTCGGAGGGGCCTGGATGAACCGTGGTCTCATTCCATACAGCGCCCCCATCCGTGGTGTAATAAACCCCCTCCATCCCCACGATCACTCCACAGCTGTAACCGCTGAAATCGATATCATTGAGCACGGTGCTCGTGAACAACCGCTCATCCCAGCTGAATCCCGCATTAGTGGATTCGAACAGGCGGCCTAAATTCGATACAAGCCAGAAATGCATAAGACCGTTCGAAGCGGAACCCTCTATAGACCAGGAATTGATTACGTTCGAAAATATCTGAAACCAATTCTCACCCCAGTCCGCACTCCTTATTATTGTTCCGTACCATCCCGCCGCCAAACCGATCTGCCCTCCATCGAAGGCGATCGTCGTGATCGCATTCATCGTATAACCGAAACTCTTGTCCTCCCAGATCTCACCGCCGTCGCAGGAGACGTAGAGAATACCGAACCCGGAATCTTCACGCCTACCAGCCATCCACAGCCGTCCTTCCGGACCCGATTCAAGATCGAATATCATCCCCTCTATCCCGCCGCATTTACGGAACTTGCTCCATCCTTCGGTTCGGACGGATCTGTAAACATCCCCCCCGGCATCGGCCGTCCACACGGTATCACCCGCCCGGGACACGGCTACACCCATCAGATTACGCCGATTGGTGGTCAATACGAAGGTCTGGACCTCCGGTTCGTATCCGGCTCTCGATATCTCATCCACGAGGTACTGGGCGGCTATCATTTTCTCGTTCGAATAAGCAAACCGGGTGTGGAGCTTCACGGTGCAGCCGTCCACGATTATCGAATCCGCACCGCTGAGGCCACGCACATTCCGCTCTATTCTATGCAATTGGACATGGTCGACAAGATCCTCGAGCGACCGGTACCGGGTCTCCAATCGTCCCGCGTAACAGTGACCTGGAATCAATGTCGGAACTACAAGTAAGCCAATGAGGTAGGCATATAACGATAGGCGGATTCCGACTGTGTGGTTGCTCAAAATAAAACCCTTTCACGTGGGCCGGTTTAAGTATATTATAACAATCACAGTTAGCAATATCAACCGCCGACTGAGGGTTCGGACCGATGCGTGCGGTTGATCAAGAGAAACGGATTCATTCTGAAGCACTGAACACCTGCAAACCTGCCATGGGTACGAGGAGGTGACGGTGTTTGCTGCCGTTCGTGGACCATTTCGATCCTGCCATAGATACAAGGAGGTGACGGCGTTTGCTGCCTTTTATGGACCATTTCGATGTCGATGAGGAGACCATGAGAAGCGTCATCGATGTAGCACTATCGAAGGGAGGTAATTACAGTGACCTCTTCTTCGGTCATGCAGTCGGTAACCGGATCTTGATGGAGGAGGGGATCGTCAAGGAAGGCAGTAAATCCATTTCGCGGGGCGTCGGCATAAGAGTATTGAAGGGAGAGAGCACCGGATACGCATACACGGAGGATCTCTCCTTAGAGAAGATGAAGCAGGCCGCTCTCACGGCGGCGGCGATAGCCGACTCGGCGAAGACGGTGGGGTCGATCTCGGTATCAGAAGTGCCGTTCACAAACCACTACCCCGTCGAAGAGGCTACGACGGGAACTTCCCTTTCGAAAAAGATCGAGTGGATCGATAAAGCGGAAAACGCTGCGTGGGATTACAGCGAACACGTGAAAAAGGTCGAGGTGATGCTCATCGACAGGATCGAAACGATCCAGATACTGACATCCGAGGGAAGGTTGCTCAAGGATACGAGACCGATGATGCGGTTCCACGTATCGGTGATCGCAGAGAAGAAAGACAACAGGCAGATAGGCATATCCAGCGGAGGGGGAAGGATCGGCAACGAGTACTTCCGTCTCAAGAAATCCCCATCCGAACACGGTCGTGATGCCGCACGTCAGGCGGTGCTCCTTCTCGAGGCGATCGATGCGCCAGCCGGCCCCATGGAACTGATCCTCGCGCCGGCCGAATCCGGAGTGCTCCTGCACGAATCAGTGGGCCACCCCCTGGAGGCCGATTTCATCCGCAAGGGGACATCGGCTTACACGGACCGTGTCGGGGAAAAGGTGGCAAGCGAACTGATCACCGTGATAGACGACGGCACGGTCAAGAACGACCGCGGCGCAGTCAACTTCGATGACGAGGGAACACTTACTTCGGCAACGGTTCTTATCGAGAAAGGGATTTTGAAAGGGTACATGCACGATAGAATCAGTGCCGGAGTGTTCGGCGTTCCGCTGACCGGAAACGGCCGAAGGGAATCGTACAAGCACCCGCCCGTACCGAGGATGACCGTAACCTACCTGTCGAATGGAACGAGCGATCCCGAGGAAATCATCCGCTCCACCGATCGGGGAATATTCTGCAAATCCTTCCGGGGAGGCCAGGTTGATATCTCTAACGGAGACTTCGTGTTTGTTCCGATAGAGGCCTATCTCGTGGAGAACGGACGCATCGACGCTCCCGTTAAGAACCTCACTCTTATAGGGAACGGACCGGATGTACTATCCAAAGTGGTGGCCGTGGGAAACGATTTCGCCTTCAGCGACGGCAGGTGGACCTGCGGGAAGGGGCAGATGTCGCCCGTAGGCGTAGGACTTCCCACGATAAAGATATCCGAAATAACAGTAGGCGGCAGCGAGCTCGTCCAGAAATAGATCGGGGAGACAGCCATGACCATGGATGAGATGAAGGCACTGGCGGCAAGTACGGTTGATACGGCGCTCGAAGCAGGAGCCGAGACAGCGGAGATAATGGTCATGGAAGGAACGGATTTCGAAGTCTCCGTGAGAAAAGGCGGTATCGAAACACTCAACGAGTCTGTTTCGAGCAGAATAGCCATTGCCATATCCAGGGATGGACGCAGGGCTTCGGTGACCTCGAGCGATCTCACGACGGATAGTATCGACAGGCTCGTTCGCGAGGCCGTCGAACTGGCCGATGTCATGGACAAGGACGAATTCTTCTGTATGCCCGATAAGGACGAGCTAGGAGAGGTGGAAGACGATCTGTGCATCTTCGATCCTTCCACAGTGGAGATATCAACCGATAAGAAGATAAAAACAGCGCTGGAGCTGGAAAAAACAGCATGCGACATGGACAAGAGGATCATTCCCGATGAGGCTGCATGCGCCAGCGGTGTTCACTCGATGGCATTCGCCAATTCACTGGGATTCTGCAGTAGCTACAGCCGAAGCATGAACTCCATCAGTCTATCCTGTACCGCCGAGGACAACAAGGCTTCCGGCCTGAATACGGGCAAGAAGCAGTCATCCCACTGGTATTCCATGGCAACTTCCTTTGACGGGCTGGAACCTATCGAAAAGGTCGCATCGGAAGCGGTGTCGAGGACACTTCGCAAGCTCGGATCGGTCAAACCAAAAACATGCGAGATCCCGGTTGTTTTCGATGCCTTCACCGCACGTGACATCCTGGCATCGATAGCCGCGGCGGTTAGCGGGAGCAATATCTACAGAAACAATTCATTCCTGGTCGGCAAAACCGGAAGCAGGATAGGCGCTCCTCTTATAACCATAATAGATGACCCCCTTCTGACGGGCAAGCTGGGCTCCAGGCCTTTCGACGGTGAGGGGGTCAGATCGCGCAGAAACACGGTCGTTGAAAAGGGCATTCTGAAAAAATTCCTTATGAGCAGCTACGAGGCCAAAAAGCTCGACAGTAGATCAACTGGAAATGCCGGAGGCCATTCGAACTTCTATATAGTGCCCGGCGAAGACGATCCGGAAAAGATTATCGGTGATATAAAAGATGGATTGTGCCTTACGGCCCTTTTCGGCCCCGGGGCAAACTGGACCACGGGTGATTTCTCTCAGGGCGGTCAGGGGATTTGGATCGAAAACGGTGAGCTATCATATCCGGTCGACGGATTCACAGTTGCCGGATCATTCCAAAAGATGCTGAACGGCATCGAAGCGGTGGGTAACGACATCGATTGGAAAAACCGTATCACCTCGCCGACACTCAAGATCAGCAGCATGACTGTTAGCGGAACATGACTTTCTTGAATAGACACATGAAGAAGCCGATATTCGCGGTGGTCATGGCGCTGTCCGTGGCCACACTCCCGCATCAGCCGCACGCGGGCGGCCACGAAACTGCAAACAGGCTGCTGGCCGTGAGCCTGGACTCTCTGGGCGGCAAAGATGCGGTCGA
Source organism: uncultured bacterium (assembly GCA_964422745.1). Taxonomy (GTDB): domain Bacteria; phylum Krumholzibacteriota; class Krumholzibacteriia; order Krumholzibacteriales; family Krumholzibacteriaceae; genus CAYRCK01. Next base: position 28,637 of record CAYRCK010000026.1, on the reverse strand, counting down.
GCGTATAAGGTCGATCAGCTCCATCTCCGAAGTCGAGCTCCTCGGTACCGGCTTGAAGGGATCGATTGAATCCTACACATTGAAACCATGCCTTTCACGAACCACGGTCACGCTGGGATCTCTCATAATAGAGCAGGGGTACGACGGAAACCGAATATGGCTGATAGACCAGAATGGCAAGCTGCAGTACAGGCGGGACACCGGATCCGTCAGGGACCAGGTATCCGCCTGCCTCATGGAAAATTTCGGCTACCTGTTTCCAGAAAGCGGTTTCACCGCGGAATACGCAGGTCTTGACACCCTGGACGGCACAGCATGCCATGTAATCGACATACTGCCCGACGGAGGCAGCCCGTGCAAGCTCCTGCTGGATTCATCAACATTTCTGATGAAATCACTATTTCTGGATAATTCCGAGGGAGGTGTCGAGCAGGTCTACAGCGATTACAGGGTAATCGAAGGAGTGAAACTGCCCTTTCATACCATTTCACGTCAACTCGCCACCGGCATGACGTTCGAGATCCGAACTGTCTCCATCGAGATCAACCAACGCCAGGATCCTCTCGTATTCTTCCCGCCTGTGACCGATAAGCTCGATTACGAATTCGTGATTGGAAACTCATCCGAGGATATAGTCTTTACATACGAGAACGGGCACATATATCTCCCTGTTCGTATTCATGGATCACTAGATGAACTGATGTTCATGGTCGACTCGGGAGCAGGGATGACGGTCATAGACTCATCGCTAGCCGTCGGCTACGGTCTCACATTGGAGGGACCGGTCCGTGGTATCGGCGCTTTCGGTCAGGCCGATTTTTTTATCACCCGCATAGAAGGATTGAGCATCGAGGGGATAGAGTTTCAAGGGCAGAACGTTATCTCATACCCATTGTCGGGGATCATCGAAAGATCTGGGGGGCTTCCCGTCGGCGGCATCCTCGGATACGACTTTCTCAGCCGCTTCATAAGCTTGATCGAATTCGAAAGTGGAACCATATCCTTTTTTCAGCCTGATTCCTTCGAATCCCCAGACTACTTTGTTCCGGTGGAAGCGCCGCTGATCCATAACGTATTCGCTCTAACGGGAACTCTGGACGGCAAATACGTCGGGACATTCCTGCTGGATACTGGAGCGAACAGCTCCATGCTCAGCAGCGGCTTCATACGTGAAAACGGGCTAGGCGGCGACGAAGGATCAAACGGTATCATGGTGCTTGGTGCGGGTGGCGCTCAGCAAACCGAAGCGGCTTCTTTCGAATCCTTCGTTATCGGTCCTTTTACGATCAGGGATCCTTCGTTTCTGCTATCGACCGTGGAAAGCGGCCTAGGCTCGTTCAAGTCGGTGAGCGGTATTATCGGTAACGATATACTCGAAAGATTCACCGTTATACTGGATTATGTGAACCAGAGCGTTTACCTTGACGGGAACACCTTCTCGGCGGATGAAAAGGAGGAAATGCATTGAGTGCTAAAATCAAATTCATCGGTGCAGTAAGAGAGGTCACCGGATCCATGCATCTGATCTCCAACAGCGGTTCACAGATTCTTGTCGACTGCGGCCTGTTCCAGGGCAGGCGCGACGAGTACTTCGAGAGGAATTCCAATTTCCCGTTCGATCCATCAAGCGTGGACGCATGCGTGCTCTCACACGCTCATATAGATCATTCAGGCAATATACCCAATCTAGTCAAGAGGGGATTCGAAGGCAGGATCCTGGCCACGGATGCAACAACTGATCTATGTTCGGCGATGCTTCCGGACAGCGGACACATCCAGGAAGAAGACATCAAGTACGTGAACAAGATACACAAGAGTAAGGGGCTGCCGCCGAGAAGACCCCTATACACACGGAAGGACGCGGAAAAGTGCCTGCAGTTCTTCGAAGGTCATCCTTATCACGAGACCATCGGTATCAATGACGATATATCCGTCACCTTCTACGACGCCGGACATGTTCTCGGATCCGCCATCCCGCTGCTGGAGATGAAAGACGGTGACAAGACCGTTCGTCTGGCATATGCAGTCGATCTAGGCAGAAAGAATATACCGATCCTCAACGATCCTGAAACACCGCCCGAGATCGATTACATGCTCCTGGAGAGCACATATGGCGGGAGGCTCCACGCTTCGGTGGATCAGACAAAGGAGAAGCTGGAGAGCATCGTGAACTCCACCGTCGAGCGGGGAGGCAAGATTATCATACCGTCATTCGCTCTGGAGAGGACCCAGGAAGTTGTTTATTATCTGAATATACTGCTCATGGAAAAAAGGATCCCTGATATCCCGATCTATGTCGACAGTCCACTGGCCGTGAATATAACGGAGATATTCCTAAGGCACCCGGAATGTTACGATGCGGAGATGGACGCCGCAATGCGCAACGGGGACGATCCGCTCGGAACGAGGAGGATCAACTATATAAAGGACGTCGAGCAAAGCAAGGCGTTGAACATGGACGACCGCCCGATGATCATAATCTCGGCATCGGGGATGTGCGAAGCCGGCAGGATAACGCATCATCTGAAAAACAACATCGGCGATCCCAAGAACACCGTGCTCGTAATAGGATTCATGGCCAAGAACACTCTGGGACGACGTATCGTGGAGAGGGAAAAGGTGGTTAAAATATTCGGCATGGAATACGAGCTCAGGGCGGAGGTCTCCATAATCAACGCCTTCAGCGCCCACGCGGACCGAAACGAGATACTCGATTACCTGAAGCCGTTCAAATCTTCCGTAAAAAAAATATTCATCGTGCACGGAGAGGAGGACCAATCGGAGAAACTGTTGCAATCTCTCGGAGAAAACGGTTTCAATGCGCATCTCCCGACGCCGGGAGAGGAAGTGGAGCTTGGATGAAAAAGAGCCTCGACGGCAGATGGGCGGTCTCACCATCCGAAGGTATAGCAATACAGAGGGAACTAAGTCACGAGGTGATCAGAAGATGGAGCGGGGGCGGGATCAACCTGGTTGCGGGCGCAGATGTGCATTTTCCCTCCAAGAGCAGGGCGCTGGCCGCCGTCACCATCTTAACGTACCCGGACCTGGAACTGATCGAATACAAATCCCTAGAGAGTGACTGCAGATTCCCATACATCCCCGGGCTTCTCTCATTCAGGGAAATCCCTGCGCTCATAGACGTTTTCGATAGCCTGGACAGGATACCGGACCTGGTTCTCTGCGACGGCCAGGGCATAGCGCACCCGCGCGCACTGGGCCTGGCCAGCCATCTCGGGATAGAGCTGGACATACCGACCGTGGGCTGCGCTAAATCCCCCCTCTTCGGTGCCTTCAGGGAACCCGGGACCGAGAGAGGCGCCCGCTCTCCCATCAAGGACAAATCGGGGAAGACGATCGGGACCGTGCTGAGAACACGTAACGGTACAAAGCCTATATACGTGTCAATCGGACACCTGATAGATTTGAGAACTGCTGTCAGGTACGTCCTCTCGTGCACGCCTCGCTTCAGGATCCCCGAGCCGCTGCGAACCGCCCACCGCCTGGCCTCGGGCAACCTCCACGATACGTAGGCCGGCCGATGACCGATCTGGAATCGATCTTGCTGTTACTATCCTGCGGCAGATAGGCTCAGTGCCAATACGCCACATAACTGCTTGTTGATAAATAATTTTTGCCTGGGAATACTCGAGGCGCAATATCGGCATTCCTCGGGCCGTCTTATATTGCAACGCCGATCCAGGTTTAAATGTAGGAGTGGCTGCAATGTTCTTTATACCGATCGGAACAAAATCGACTCTGGCTCTAAAGCCGAAACTGACCATAGGGTTGATAGCAACAAACATCATAGTTGCGATCATATCCTTTCCGTTGATGATACAAACCGAGAAAAAGTGCTTCGAGGTTCAGAGAGAGAGACTGGCCACCGAGCTGAGGCTTCTAGTAAAGGACCGCTCTCATTCCGATGATTCGTACGAGTACCAGAACATGTTTATCGACGGATCATTCAAGAATATAGAGAAAACGTCCGACTATTCGGAACTCGAGTTCGAGTTGATAGAATCGATGTCACTGCTCGGCGTCACATTTGAAGATCTCGAGGACTACGAGGAGGAGCTCAAGGGAAAGACGGAGCAGGATTTCATCCATCGGCCCGATGGAATGGCGGACGATTTCGCCGAGTGGAAAAGGCTCATAGCCAAAGAGGAAGCCGCCTTTAACCGGAACATCAACTTTTCCCTGGGGCTGATTCCCAGCAAGATGGGCAGGATCCACACGTTCTTCAGCCACCTCTTCCTGCATGGCGGCATCTGGCATCTCCTGGGTAATATGCTTTTCCTTTGGGTTGTGGGCTGTCTCCTCGAGGACAGCTGGGGACGGATCCCGTTTCTGATGTTCTACCTCGCGGGCGGCGCTCTGGCCGGACTCGCGCATTGTCTCCAGGACACATCGTCAGTCGTCCCCCTGATCGGAGCCTCGGGCGCGATAGCGGCCGCGATGGGTGCCTTCACTATCAAGCACTTCTGGACAAAGATCAAATTCTTCTACTTCTTTATGTTCTTCTTCCGTCCTTACTGGGGCACATTCCATCTCCCGGCATTCGTTTTCCTTCCTTTCTGGTTCATAGAACAGCTCGTAATGAAGTCGCTTACTGACTTCGTCGGCGGTTCCGACGTGGCATATCTGGCACACATCGCCGGGTACGCAAGCGGGGTGACCGTCGCTCTCGGAGCCCGCATCACCGGATTCGAGGACCGGTTCATCACACCCAGGGTTCATAAGAATCAGGTCAACGCAGGCGTGCTCAAGGATCCGCGGTTCGACAAGGCATGTGACATGCTGAATGATGGGAGGACCGAAGGGGCTATATCACTGTTCAATCGAATTATCGCCGACCGCCCCGATGACGTCAACACACTGCAGGACATTGCAATCATCTACAAGGAGAACGGGCTAAAGTCGGAATATCGTAAGATATCGAGCAGGGCCATGAAATCTCTCATGCGCGAATCAAGGCTGGAGGAAGCGGCGGAACTGGCATTGAACTCGATAAGAGTCAAGCAATGCGCTAGCAGCATCGATCCGCAGGTTCTCCTGAGAATCGGGAAATGGCTGAGCGAACAGAACAGGGCCGGGGAGGCCCACGACATATACAGCCACATCACCCAGAACAAAAACTCACCGCAGGTGACGGCTAAGGCTTACATAAAACTGGCCAAGCTTCTAAACTACGATATGATCAATCCAAAGGACGCCCTCACCGCGTTGAAAAGAGCACGGAGCCTGGGGCTCGGTGACGAGTGGACCGAGCGAATACAGGAGCTTGAAGACGCTATCCGGGAAGAGCATCCGGAATTCTGCGGAGTATGACATAAGAACACGGGGGCGACCCGGGCCCTGCTTCCGTGAAACCGGCAAAACGGTAATGACCGGTCCTGAGAGAGCCGGAGCGTGATCCCGGACACGTCCACACTACACGTAACCGTTCCCAGATCATATACAGCCGAGTACGCCCCCCACCACTCTTTCCAAATTATCCACCTTACCCACCAATCTCGAGCGGATCCTTCCACTACCGTCTATTATGAACAGTGTGGGGGTCATTGTGACATGAAGGATCTCGCGTGAATACGAATCCCCATCTATGAGCACGGGAAACGTAGCTCCATTCTCTTTTATCAGCTCACGTGTCTTTGCAAGGTTGCCGCTCACGTCTATACCGATCAGCTTGAAGCCGAGCTTCTTCTCCAGGCTCTTGAACTCCACCAGTTGCGGTAACTCCGCAACACATGGAGGTCAGGTAGGGCTCCAGATGATAATAACGAGGTTATCACCGATATAGTCGGCGAGATCGTGTCTTCTGCCCTCAATATCGACGAAAGCATGCTGTTCGAGGGGACCCTCGTCGATAATCCTTTTCGATAGTATCATCTCGTCGAGCCCGGACATGTCACCGTTTACAAGCACGAATAGACTGTCAAGCGGCACCGATTCGACCCCGCTCGGCACTCCGGCAATGTACCTGATATAGTGGTCCAGGGCTATCTCCCGCTCGCCCTCTTCCCATAGAATCTCACCCAGAGAACCACCCGAGAAAGCATCCATGCCGGCTTTCCGGAGGACCTCCAGGGCCTCGTCCCTTCTACCCTGCTCTTCCAAGAATTCACCGAGGACGACCAGAATTCGGGACCTCAGGAAACCGTCGGAGACAAGCTCGAGGGCCCTCTTCAGGCACCTCTCCGTGAGTTCAACATACTCGTCATCCGACTCGAGGTAATATGCCATGTAAAGGAACAGCTTGGGGGAAACCTCCCCTCCATCGAGCATCTCCGCCGCAAGAGAGGCCGCATCCCTCCTGTTCTTCTTGAATACGTATGCGAACTTGCGCAGCAGCAGGTTCCCGCGTAGAGCATGATCGCTCTCCTTCGCCAGCACCCCATCTAGGTATTCCGACGCCCTCTCCAAGCTTCCGACATCATCCGCAATGGTTTTAAACGATTCCCAGTATGCCAGCCTGCGAAAGTAGTCCTCTGGATGATTCTTTACGAATATATCGAGCCTCTCCAATCTGTCCTCGGGATCCTTCACGCCCGACGCCGCCTCCAGTTCCTCCAGAATGACCAGCGCCGTTTCACCTTCCCTGCCCGAGCAGCACTGCATGGTCATCAGGCAGACAAAAACCATAACGATGAGTAACGATACCCTTGTCATCCATAACCTCACTTTCTCCATACTGCTGCGCTTCCAATCTCCGCAGTCACGATAATCGCTCCAAAAAGGCCGAGTTGCTTGTGCGCTGCCGGCGCCTCACCTGTACTACCCTCCCCCGACAAGATCCTCGATCAGGGATACCATCTCCTCCGCACGCCTGTCCCAGCTTCTCGCCTTAGCATATTCCTTGAGCTTCTCCGCGTCGGCTCCTTCAGCGACGGCCCGGCGTATATTTGCAATGAATCCGTCACGGTCATCCGCCAGATAGACGATATCCGCGAGCTCTTCCATATCACCCGAATACTTCATGGTCACTATCGGTTTTCCCACCGCTGCGTATTCGTAGAGCTTGTTCGGATCGGCAAGGCGCATCAATTCATTCACCTTCAAAGGGATCATACACACATCCATTGCCGCGATATAAGCTCCCAACCGATCGTACGGCTTTATGCCGAGATAATGAACATTCCTCCTCCTATCGGCGATCCTGCGCATGTCGTCCTTCCGGTCACCGTATACAGGCCCGACGAGAACGATGGATCCATCATCAAAGGAAGCCGCTATGAAGTCGAGCAGATCGAAGTCGAACCACTGGGCGATCGCTCCTATATAACCTATAACAGGTTTTGCCAGATCGCACATATCATCCGGAGTGGCGGCGTCCGAAGCCGCGTTGAAGAGATCGTAATCAACACCGTTTCCGATATGCAGGATATTGGCGGTTCCCATATCCTCGAGCTTTTCGACAAGCCCTCCGCTCACAGCGGTGACTGCATCAGCGGAAAGGGCCAGTTTCCTGAAGTAACCTCCAGCCCAAACGGGGACGTCCGGAAAGCAAAGAGGATCGTCATTGCAGTCATATACCATTGCGGAACGGGGCATGAAGGGCAGCACGGCCGCATAGTATATGTTGGAAACATAAAACACCCTGTCCTTTTTCAGAAAGCCGGTCAGCAGAAATACAGTGTTGATCCATAAAAACAGCAGCACATTCCAAAGAAGCCGGAACGGCGGAAAGGAGAATATAGCCCTGAGGGATCTTTGAGGGAAGTTCTTCAGGACCGGGATGCATACATGGATGATCCTTCCGTCCCTCTCCGGAAGGAAATTGTTCCTCTTCCCCTTGACGACACTCGATAGAAACAGTATCTCCCAATCATCCGGGAACCTCGAGAGAATCTGCTGTTTCCTCGTCCTTACATATAGCCACTGTATTTCAGAAAAGCATACAATCTTCAAATCGCACCCCGGCGGCAGCCGTAAGGCCGTTTATCCGGCGTCGGCCTATCCAATATTCTCGGTGAATCGCCTTATCCTGCCGATCACGTAGTCCTGCTCGGCTCTCGATATTTCAGGGTAAACCGGTATGGCCAGCGTTTGAAGCGCGGCCCTCTCGGCTTCGGGGAAATCCCCTTTTCCACGATCCAGAAAGGAAAAACACCTCTGCATATGCAGGGGAACCGGGTAGTATACTTCACAACCGACCCCGGCCTCGGATAGAAAGCTCCTCAGACCATCCCTGTCGGCGGACCTGATCACGTACTGGTTGAACACATGAACGGCATCCTTATCGATATAGGGCACCTCGATCCCGTCTGCACCCGAAAGGCCCTCACTGTAGTAAGCTGCGTTCTCCCTCCGCCTGTCGTTCCATTCGCCGAGATGTCCGAGCTTGACCAGGAGAACCGCCGCCTGAAGGGCATCGAGCCTGCTGTTCAGCCCGATGACATCATGATAGTATCTGTCCCTGCCGCCGTGCACCCTGAGCAAGCGGGCCTCCGAGGCGAAATCCGCGTCACCGGTAACAATCATACCCCCATCGCCGTATCCACCCAGGTTCTTGGACGGAAAGAATGAAAAACAGCCGGCCGTTCCCATCGAGCCCACCATCCTCCCCCCGTATGAGGCCCCGATGGACTGGCAGGCATCCTCGATAACCGGTATCCCCCTCCTCTCCGAAGCCGACAGGATCGCCTTCATCTCGGCCGACTGGCCGAACAGGTGCACAACCAGGATCGCTTTGGTTCTCTCCGTGATCGCCGCGTCAACGGCGGATGGATCGATATTGTAAGTGGCCCTTTCGATATCCACAAAAACGGGTTTCGCTCCGAGGCGGGTGATAGAGCTGACAGTGGAAAAGAACGTGTAAGGAGTAGTTATCACCTCATCACCCGGGCCTATTCCAAGGGCCATCAAAGAAATCAAAATCGCGTCGCTGCCCGATGCGACTCCCACGGCATGCCCCACTCCGCATAGATCACCGATCATGGCTTCAAGTTCCTCTACCTTCGGGCCCAGGATGAAGCGCTGAGATGAGAGCACGTCGTCCAAGGCTTCGTGCACCTCCTCCTTTATGCTTTCGTACTGTGGAACCAGATCCAGCAGCTTGACCTTCATCTCGTCCTCTTCTCCAAATCCTGGTACAGCCTTTTGAGCTCCCCACTGGTCTTATCCCAATTATACCGGTCGAGAAAGGCCTCACGTCCGGCTCTGGATAAACGATCCCTGAGCGATCCATCTCCGTGTATCTCCACTATCCGTTCCGCCAGCTCCTCAGGTTTATCGTAAGTGAATACGAGCCCCCCCCCGGAATTCTCGATCACCCGCGCCAACGGCGGACAGTCACTTACTATCACGGGCTTGCCCAGCATCATATATTGGAATATCTTGTGTGGTATGGTCGTATCAGTATGCGGATTCCGGGAGTGCGGGACGAGACAGACCGCGCTCGCATGTATGTAGCTCCAGATCTTCTCGAAGGGCTGCCACCCCGTCATTTCCACCATATCCCCGCAATTCAGCTCATCCGCCAGCCTGGTTAGGTACGCCATGTAAGACGCATTGCGGTTTCCCACGAGAACCAGCTTGAGATTCGGGATCCTATCGCGCAGATGCGGCATGGCCCTTATGGTTACATCAAGACCACGGTGCGAGGCGAAACCTCCTATGTAGGATATCATGAACCGATCCGTGTAACGGTCCGTTATCCCGGCATCCAGCGGAATATCCTCCCTGTCCCTGCTGGCGGTGTTGGGTACGACATAGATCATGTCGGAGGGCAGGCCGAGACGTACCAGGCGATCCCTAGACTCCTCGATCACGGCGATTACGGCATCCACCCTCCCGAGAATATTCCTTTCATACGCGGCCCACCTGCGGAAGTTGTATATAGTCCTCTTCTTCATTTTGCTCTCGTACCAAACCTGCAGGCCCGCCGGGTAGTTCTCGTGCAGGTCCGCGACAACGGGAATGCCGAGTCTCTTCCCTACACCGACGGCCTCCAGCATCAAGGGTAGATCGTGCACATGAAGGGCTTCTACTCCCCGCTCCACGGCGAATCTCATAATAGACTTCCGCCAGAGCGCATCCCGGAACGTGAAGTTGAATGTATAACGGTGCAGCTTTTCCCTGATCATGCCCATATCGACGCCGCGCTCGAATTTCACGCCCCCGACCACCTCCTCGGCAGCCCGCCCGCTGCTCCCCTCCAGGAGCAGATGGACATCGTGCCCTTCTTCTATCAGGGTGCGTGCCTCTTTCTCCACCCTTATATCTGGTGGAGGTATGGCGGCTTTCAATACCATCCCGATCCGCAACTCATTCTCCTTTCCGGTTCCTGCCAACAATGCCAGTATAGACTTACGGGGCGGTGCGGTAAAGTGATAGTTGCATTGCCGTGACCCCGGATGTACATTGAGAATCCGGATGGCACGGAACTCCAGGGAACCAACGTGTGCGCGGCAGTGTACTGCTGCATGAGAAAGATACGGCTGCCGGGCTGCCGGAAGGAGAAGAACGGTGAAAGGTACGGCAACCATAGAAAAGATAGTCTCCGGAGGGTGGGGACTGGCCCACCATGAGGGCAGGACCGTATTCATTCAATATGCGGCGGCCGGTGACGTAGTGGAATTCTCCATCACGAAGGAGAAGAAGAAGTGCCTTTTCGGCCGCATAGATAGGATAGTGGAGCCATCCAAGCTGCGCAGCCGGCCCGATTGCCCGGTATTCACCGTTTGCGGCGGCTGTCACATGCAGCATATGAGTTACGAGGACGAACTGAACATCAAGAAGGAGATACTCCTAGAGAACCTCCACAGAATCGGAAAGATAAGGACAACGCTGGATAGCGCGATCCCCTCACCGGACCGGTTCGGCTACAGGAATCATACCGTCTTCAATGTCGACGGGGAAGGACGCGCCGGATTTCTGGAATCGGGTTCTTCTTCGGTCGTTCCCTTCCCGGAAGGAGGATGCCGTCTTCTTCCCACGCAGATGAGGGAGTCCATAGAAGCTCTCCCCCCGGATGAGCTTCCCCCGGGCGGTGAGGTCCGTGTCCGTATGGACCGGTTCGGGGCGGTCCATTTCTGGGGGCTGGCAGGGAAACCGGGACCCCCCGATTGCCTGATGGAGGCCGGAGGTTTCCTGTTCCCGGTCTCCCCAGCGTCATTCTTCCAGACGAACAGGCTGTTGAACGACAGACTGATCGACCTGGTCTTGTCGATGCAGCCGAAGGTCGGCCGCAAGCTCCTCGACCTCTACTGCGGCTCCGGATTCTTCACACTCCCCCTGTCCAAGCTTGCAATTGAAGCCGTAGGCATCGAACGGGACCCCGGTGCCGTGGCGAACGCAACGGCATCACTGCGCTTGAACAAGATATCAAACGTCAGGTTTCGTAAGGGCCCGGTGGAAAGAGAGATCTACAGGATGAAGGATATCGATAGGATCCTGGCCGATCCGCCTCGATCGGGCATTCCCGAAAAAGCGATCCGAGGAATGCTGCGCCTGAAGCCCAGGGAACTGATCCTGGTCTCCTGCGACCCTCCGACATTCGCCAGGGACGCCGCAAGGTTCATCGAATCAGGTTACTTGCTCTCTCAGATACATATGATCGATATGTTCCCGGGGACGTATCATATGGAAGCGGCCGCGCTGTTCAAGAAGAATTGAAAGAGATTCACCGCGTCATCCCTTACTTCTTATCTCGGTGCGTCCTCATCGGTCCACTCTATCTTCACATTCAGTCTATCCGTATCGTAGTATTTCCCGACGTCTACGAGATTGGGTGATTCCTTCACCTTTTCAAGCGGAACCTTAGTGAGCCGCGATCTCTGCAGGGCGACCATGTATCCGAACTCGCCGTTCTTGATCATCTCGACCGCGTTGTTGCCGAAGCGCCGCCCCATCTGCCGATCTTTCTGCGAAGGCGGAGCCCCACGCTGGAGATATGCAAGCGCGGTATACCGTGTATGATGAAACTCGTGCTCGAGCAATCCTTTGAGATAGCTGCCTACTCCCCCTAGACTGTAGTGACCGAATTCGTCCAGGTGAGCGTCCTTGCGCACTTCCTCTTCTCCTTCGATATGCGCTCCCTCGGCTACGACAATTATCTTGTATGTCTGCTCGAAGCCTGAATAACCTTTCCGCTCCAGCTGCTCCTTTATAACGGACGACAGCTTCTCCAGGGTGAAAGCATATTCGGGTATGAGAATGATATCGGCGAAAGCCGCCTCCCCTCCTCGAAGCGCCAGCCAACCCGCGTGCCGGCCCATCACCTCCAAGAAGAAAATCGTCTGATGGGATTCCGCGGTATGTGCTATTCTCTCGGCGCAGTCGCATATCACATTGAGGGCCGTATCGTATCCCAGCGAGTATTCCGTCCCCGCAAGATCGCGGTCGATCGTCTTGGGGATGCCGATCACGGCTACACCCATCTTTGCGAGCGCCGCTCCAGCACCAAGCGTATCGTCCCCTCCAATTGCGACAAGCGCATCGAGTTTCAGCTTCTTGATATTGCTCAGTACAAGGTCGGTCCGGTCGTTCTTCTCCGAGACTGGATTGGTTCTGCTGCAAAGCAGCTTACTGCCGCCCAGCCGGCTGTATTCACGTATCACCTCTGGACCGAGCGGCACCGTGTACGAATCGATATCCTCCACGCACAGCGCTTCCCATCCCCTCTTCAATCCCATGACCTCGTAACCATAAACGGAGGCCCTCTCGACTATGCCGGCGACAGCCGGGTTCAGCCCCGGTGCATCACCCCCGCCGGTCAACACTCCAATTCTCATTGTCCCTCCTTGTACGCATGCACCAGCACAATATCACTCGGAACATTCCTCTTCCTTCTTGAGAAATTCCTCAAAGGAGATCCGTTTCTTATAGCATTCGCTCTCTATATAACGCAGAAATGGAAGAAACGTCTCGGGAGGCATGAATCCCGGGATGACACCGATCAGATCGCCCTTGTCATCCAGATACGCCAACGAGGGAAACGCCTTCACCCCGAAACTCCGGGTCAAATCGATCGGAGTATATCTATTGCCCTTGTAGGTCAATATCTCGTTCTTGTTCTCTGCGTTGATCCTGATAGATACGAAATGCTCGGCCAGGTACTTGCTGATCTGTGGTTCTGAAAACGTCTTCTCGTCCATCACCTTGCACCACTTGCACCAGGAGGTGTAGAAATCGATTACAACCGGCTTATTTTCCTTCTTTGCCGCTGCCATTCCGGCATCGAACGGCAGCCACTCGTTTACCGCACCGTTTCCGGCCGTATCCTTATCTCCGCAGGATATAGAAACCAGAAGCAGTAACATCACCGGCAGCACGAACCTCTTCATCATGTTGCTCTCCTCTTGACTATGTCCGGTCGCCACCCACCGGAACGCCTACTCTCGATCAAGAACCGTAAAAGATATACCGGGCCCAAACCCTTGAAAAATACCGTCTATTACTTATAATAATCCAGTGATGATCATAACAGCTTTTTTTTAAAAGTCATAAAAATTTGATGGAAGTTCCACACTGGAGGCATCGATGAGATTAAAGGAAAGAATTATCTACGCTGCATCGCCAATAAGGCGAATGCTTGTCATCTGTTCGATGGCGATCTTCATAATCGGCTATCAGGTATGCCACGTCACCGCAGGACTGGAAGAGCCGTTGTCCGGATCACCAGATCCTGATAAATCACGGCCCCTTCCCATCGATAGGTGGCTTCTTCTCGGTCCTGTGCCATCCCCGCTCCCCGCATTCCATGAAGAGAATGAAAAAGCCAAGGACACGGCATTCCTGCTCTCTTTCGAACGGATCTCACCCGAAAGTCTGAGACCGGTGAACGGGGGACGCGAGATCCTCACCGGAGCGGCAGAGACGGCATGGAAGACCATCGAGGGGGACACCGGCGGTGTTTCGATTCAGGCCGGCACCGGTGAAACACAGGAAGCATACCTGGCGGTTTACGTGGAGGTCCCCAGATGGATGGAGATCGACATAGAAGCCCGCTCAACACATCCTTACGACATATCTGTCGCAGGCGAATCGGTTCTGAAATGCGATAAACCCGGGCATTTCGAGGAGAAAAAATCGGGCAAGATCAAACTCGAGCGGGGAAAGCACGCCCTGCTGGTAAAAACGGTATATGCCCTTGGTGACACCGTCACGGCCTGGAGGATCGACGTGAGGATAGGAGCGGATGACATGTACGAAGCCCATCCCTCCGTATCGATAACTCCCGCAAGACATCTATCGTTGACGGACATACTCATGCTTCACAACGTCCGGGACGTGAATGTTTCCCCCGGCGGCGACCTGGCAGCTTTGAGCATGGAGAGGTTCGCCTCCCCCGGGGGAGAGAGGGAAAGATGGGTTGAAATAAGGGACACACGGGACGGGAAGGTCCTCCAGACCATGAAGGACATTCCGGGCATCTCGAATGTCCGGTGGGCCCCTTCCGGTAACCGCCTCTCGTATAAAACAACCACCGACGGTAAAAGCACGGTGCGCGTCGTCGATATCGACACCGGCACTTCAGAATCGATAATCGAGGACGTCGAGGACATGGGCGGTTATTCGTGGGGGGGCGGCGGCTCGTATATCATCTACTCCATCACGGAGAAGCCCGAGGAGGATAAGAGCGGAGTGAAGAGGCTTCGGGGCATATACGACAGGTGGAGCTACGGACGGAACAGATCAAGGCTCTACATCTGTTCATTCCCCGGAGGTTCGAAGAGAAAGCTTACCGACGGCAGGCACAACTCGTACCTGGCGAGCATTCACCCGGACGGGAAATCGGTGCTGATAACGAGGAATTTCGAGGATCTCTCCTCGAGGCCGTACTCGAGAACGGAGTTGATGCTCATCAATCTCGAGGATAACGGCGCCGAACGGCTATGCGATGTCCCCTGGTTACGGGGCGCTCAGTGGTCCCCGTGCGGCGGGAAAATCCTGATCCTGGCCGGCCCCTCGGTATTCGGCGGGCGGAGTGAAAGCGTTCCGGCAGGCACAATGGCCAACGACTACGATACACAGGCATATATCTTCGACCCGGATAGAGGCGGGGCCGAATCGATAACAAGAGCATTCGCACCCTCTATCAAATCAGCCCTGTGGTCTCGGACCGACGGAAACATCTACTTCATCGGAGAGGACAGATCGTACAGGAGATTATACCGTTACAATCCGAGAAAGAAGACCTTTACCGCCATCGACACCGATACGGACTATATAACCGACTTCCACATCGCCCTCGACAACCCTACGGCGGCCGTCGTCGGCGAACGCGCGGACGGCCCGAAACGCGTCTACATGCTCGATCTAAAGGGTAAGGGGAAAAAGCTCATTCTCGATACGGCCGAATCCGGATTCGGCTATATAGAGATGGGCGAGATCGAGGACTGGAGCTTCGAGAGCGAAGGGGGAAGGATCATAGAGGGCCGGATATACTATCCGCCCGGCTTCGATGCGTCCGGTGAATATCCTTGCATCGTCTACTACTACGGCGGCACATCGCCTACCTCACGGCATTTCGGCGGTCGGTACCCCAAGAACCTATGGGCCTCGATGGGATATGTCGTATACGTGCTCCAGCCGAGCGGCGCAACGGGATACGGGCAGGAATTCTCGGCGGACCACGTCAATGACTGGGGCAAGGTCGTAGCCGGGGAGATCATCGAAGGGGTCGGGAAGTTCCTCGACTCGCACCGGTTCGTTGACCGAGACCGTGTCGGATGCATCGGAGCCTCATACGGCGGCTTCATGACACAGCTGATCATCACGAAAACCGATATCTTCTCCGCGGCGGTCTCCCACGCCGGCATAAGCTCGATCACGAGCTACTGGGGTGAGGGATACTGGGGCTACTCATACAACGCGGTGGCCGCGGCAAACAGCTTTCCATGGAACAGGCCCGATATATATATCGACCAGAGCCCGATATTCTCCGCCGACAGGATCAGCACACCGCTCCTGCTGTTACACGGCGCCAGTGATACGAATGTCCCCCGGGGCGAGAGCGAACAGATGTACACCGCCCTGAAACTGCTGGGAAAGAACGTTGAGTATGTACGGTTCTCCGGGCAGAACCACTTCATAGTCGACTACGAGAAACGGATCGCCTGGTCCAACGCAATAGTCGCCTGGTTCGACCGGTGGCTCAAGGGACAGCCCGAGTGGTGGAATGACATGTACCCGGTCCTGGAACCGGAGAAGAGCGTGGCGATAGAGGATATCGGGATGCAGAGCTTCGAGGTAGTGGATTGGGGAACGGTCCTCTTTGGAAAGATCGAGTGGGAAGATATAATGATGAAGCTGCCGGAATGGGTCGACGAGTACCACGGATACGAACCGGACGGGGAGCTTCTGGAGGAGCTCGAGAAACGAATCGGTGACGTGCGGATAACGGTTGTCCTGGGAAGCTGGTGCAGCGATTCCAGACAGGAGATCCCCAGGCTGTGGAAGCTCCTAGAGACACTCAACTTCCCGGTGCATGAAATAGAGATGTACGGGGTCGGAAGCTCCAGATTCACCGATGAGATGCCGTTTCCCCCGGGTGTGCTGGACTGGTCGACAGATCTCAAAAGCCGCTACGGTGTCGAGCGTGTTGCAACGATCATCATCTCGAGGCAGGGTGTGGAAATAGGCAGGATCATCGAAGCACCCATGAAATCCCTGGAGATCGACCTACTCGAGATACTCCGTAGATAGAAACGGCCGTCCTCCAGGCTGAGCGGAGATCAGCATAAAACGCTGTTCTCACAGCCCAGCGGTACCCGAGCAAATCATGATTCGTGAAGCGGAGATCGATATGAAGCGTGCCGGGCCCGGCCACAGATCATGCCCCGTCCGCAATCGCCTGTGCCTGCCTGCTGGGAAGCTCCAGGCCCTCCTTGTGTCTCCTGTCGAAGATCATCAGGAAAATCGCGAAGACGAGACCCGCAAAACCCAGCGAGGCGAACATCCACTCCATGTTCGTGTAATCGCCGCCGGAGGCGTCCACAACCTTGCCTGCGAGCCACGGGAATGCCGCCAGGCCGAAATTCTGTATCCATCCGATGATCCCGTACGCGGTCCCCAGGAATTTCTCCTTTACCAGGATGGGAACGGCCGGCCATAACGCTGCGGGGACCAGAGAGAACGAGATCCCGAGCAGAATGAATGAATACGCCGGCTCGAGCCTGGTCAAGCCGAGAATCAGGTGAGCGGGCACGATGATCAAGGATCCTATGATCATTATCTTGCCCCTGTGCCCGAACTTGTCGACGAACAGCCCCAGGATGGGTGTGAATATCATCGATGCCGTCATGATATAGGAGGTGTACTGACCTCCCATCGCCGCGCTCAGCCCCCACTTCACCTGAAGGAACCTCGGAGCATGGTTCGTGAAGGGGAAAACCGCCGAGTAGTAGGTGAAGCACAACAGGCTGATAAACCAGAACGCCGGGCTCAGTTTCAGTATATCGCTGAAAACGATCTTTTCGTCATCCCCGCCGCCTGCCTTCTCCTCCGTCTTCTTGTCCATAACGATGTAAATGAGGAACAGGAGGAAGCTCGCAAGCATCACGAACGTCCCGGTCCAGACGGACCAGCGCCAGGTCCCGGTCCTGTCGGCTATCTGCGCGGCGGAGTTGAGCGCGAGGATCGTCCCGAGCCTCATAACCGTGATATTGAGACCGAACGCGAAGCCCAGTTCCTTGCCCTTGAACCATCTCGCGATTACCTTGTTGACCACCAGAAGCGCGGCCTCGGAGCCGAATCCGAAGATCATCCTTCCGATGAGCATGACGGTGAAGCTCGATCCCGCACCAACCGATGTTACGACAGATCCCAGCAACACGAGAAAGGCATAGAAGGTGCCCGCCTTCCTGACACCGATCTTGTCGAGAAAGAACCCGGCGAAGACCACGAGGAAGAAGAGGTTGGGAATGGAATAGAAGGAGAAGAGCATGCCAAACCTGGAATTGTCCACTCCCATTTCCTGCTGGATGTAGTCATTGATCGGGCTCAGCGAATCGTAGACGTAGTACGATCCGAACATGACCATGCTGACCATTAACAGCACCAACCATCTCCACCACCGTCTTGCATCCCTGTCCGTTGATTCAGCCATTCATACTCTCCTTGGATGATCCATCCGTCTTGATTGACAAATAGTTGCGTGAATGATACACGTAACGTCCATCCGCGGCAAGGACTCATAACAGGAGCAGCGGCCCGCTCATCCCGGCCCGCTCATCCCGCCCCGCTCATGCCCGCCCCGCTCATGCCCGCCCCTTAGATACAGTCTTCGTCCCTAGATGCAGGGTTCTTCAACCGGGCACCATGCCCAGAGGGGAAACCTCCCCCTCCGCTAGAACTTGCCCGTGTACTTGACCCATAGATGGTCGCCCAGATCCCAGTAGGCCCCTGTAACCCTTTCGGCGAAATCCATGCTGTACCGTGTCAGGTATCTTCTGGCCTTCTTCGGGTTCCTCTCGAACAATCCGGCCGCCTTCTCCTCTATCTGCGCCTGTTTCGAGAGTGCCTCCCGCTCGTAGACGATCCTTACCGAATCAACGTCGGCCCGCATATGTCCCCACTTCTGAGCGGACATATCCGCCACCCGGTTGAACGCCCACCAGGCACACCCCCTGCTGAAACTCCTCCTTCCGCAGACCTTCCACGAATCCGGCACGTCGTCGATCCCGCAGTAGATCGGCACATATGCCGTCATCGCAGGATTGTCCCATCCCAGCCAAACAACCCCACCGACGGGATCCGGCAGGAAATCCCTGGACTGGGTGATCGTGACATACGTGCAGTAGTAACGAGCTATGCAGCGCTCTCCCAGCCTGCCCCATCCACCGTTGATCTTGAATAGAGGCATCATATCGTAATCCATGAAGGGATTTGCGTACGGGCTCTTTACGAGGGAGCCTTCCTCCTCGCCGGGGACAAGCATGTACTTGGTCATGTCGAACTCGGTCCCCTCGTACGTGTCCCTGAATATCTCCATAAGCTTCCCGATGCAGAGAAGCGTATCCGGTTTGACCGAGAAGGGGTAGTTCTCCGCGTTCGGATCGAGCTCCAGCGAAGGAGCCACGAGGTCGAACACCCGCCATTCGCGGCGCCGTGCCGCGAGACTGGTGCGTCCCTCGGGATCGTAGGCGTACGCGAATCTGAACGGTTCGCCCGAACCCGGATCCCACCACCCGTTCTCGACCGACACGTCGAATACGTTATCCGAAGCCAAGAATCTGTCACGGTCATCGAGGTCGATCTCCAAAATACGGCTTGCGTTGGCCGTGACACCGACATGATCGTCCGGGATCCGGCGTGCCGCCCAGATCGCGCCGATCCGGTCCGTTCCGCACCCGAGGATCTCCAGATGCCATACCTCCTTCTTATCCGCGATCGTGAGGCATTCCCCTCCATCGTTATACCCGTAGCTCTTCGTCAACTCGTCTATCAACATGATCGCGCCGCGTGCGGTCTCCGCCCTCTCGAGAGCGAGCCTGCACAGCTCCTCGCACCCGAACATCGCCTCCTCGTTGCGAAGCTCCTCACGCCCCCCGAACGTAGACTCCCCTATCGCGAGCTGACGGTCATTCATGCACGGATAGGCCGTGTTGATGTACCCGTATGTCCTTGCGGCCTGCGGGATCAATCCCATGACCTTCACACCTGCCGTGTCCAGCGGATTCTCGATGAACCGCAACCCGCTGTAGACCTCACACGTGCTTGCATCCCTGTACCTCATTCCCGCTACTATATCCAGCCATGTCCTGTCCTTTCTGCTGTCGCAAGTATGGGACGTGATGACCGATCCGTCCACGGACGCATTTTTACCGACCATAATCGACGTGCACGCTATGGCCTCTGAGCAGAAACACAGGATAAGGAGAACGATCAACGGCGGCGCCGTTCGTGCGATACCGGACTTCATATCAGCTCCTTTTGCTTGTCACCGACCAAGAACGACCATTCCATCTGCAGGTAAATAAGATAACAGGAGAATAACTCCTTAGGCAATCGTCAAAATCGCAGGATGTTATATGCGCCCTACTCGCAGTAAGCGTGGATCCGACAGCCGTTCACCGTCTAAAATAAACTCCCACCATGTTGGCTCATCCGTATGAAAAAAAGTGTGGATTTCATGGACAGTTTCATGATATATTTGGTCGAGATTGTTATTCTATCAAGGAGTAGTGGCCCGACTAGTACGAAACAGATATGCAAAGATCGTCCCGGTTCAAGAACCCTATCGATACAGTTCCCGTTCCTGCCTTTTAAAACCCCAGGACAACTCTGAATCGATGTCTTGTAGAAGGGTGATAGAAGCCTGGACGCTGTCTTGGGGATCTGGAATACAGGGATCTTTGTACAGCAGGATGAAGGAGAGGTGATCATTATAGAGAAAGAAAAGCGCATGTTGTCCGTTATGTATCGATAGGTTCTTTTGAAAGGATTCAAGGATAATGTCAAAGAACATTTATGTTGGTAATCTCCCGTTTTCGACAACCGACGATGAGCTCAACGACCTGTTCAGCCCCTTCGGCACCATATCCTCGGCAAGGGTTATCCGTGACAAGTTCACCGATCGCTCCAGAGGATTTGGATTCGTCGAGATGGAAAATGATGAAGAAGCGGAGAAGGCGATCACCGAGCTCGACGGCAAGAGTGTCGGAGAACGCGTATTGAAGATCCAGGAAGCCAGGCCCCGCCAGGACAGGGGGGGACGCGGCGGCAGGAACTTCTAGCCCGTATTACCAACCCGTACAAATACAATTATCGAGGCGTGGAGGCTTGATGCCTCCGCGCCTTCTTTCATCTGCGACCCCGTAAGCAAAAAAAAGCGATCCTCCGGATTCAGGTTCCGGTGAATCGCCCTGGTGGCTCTGGCGGGGCCGACGAGACTCGAACTCGCGACCTCCGGCGTGACAGGCCGTCCGAGGAAGAAAATGAAAGTGCATGAAATAGCAATAGTTGTAGTGATGGTAGTAAGCTGCCGGGCTTTTATTCAGTCTATTCTATTCCCTTTTATCTACTGAAAGGAAACGAGACCCGATCCGTAGTGGCACCAGAAGTGGCATCTATTCAGGAGGTATTTCGGCAGCAATTGCTGCCAAAAAATGGTTTGATTATTGCACCCATATTGGTTACGTTTGTACCCAATTGTGGTACAAGGAGGACGCATTGTGGGATATGAAGTGACCGGTCTCGGATCCGCACTATTTGGTAAGTCGCGTCTGGCGATTCTCTCTTTGCTATATCTAAACGCTGACCAGCGCTTCTACCTCCGTCAGATCGTGGACACGACCAAGCTGGGCATGGGTGCCGTTCAACGCGAGGTGAGGCTCTTAAGTAACGCCGGACTCATTTGGAGGGAACATGAAGGCCGCCATGTCTATTTTAGAGCCAACCGGGACTGCCCCATTTTTGATGATTTGCGAAGCATTCTCGTAAAGACAGCGGGGCTTGCAGATGTTCTTCGCGATCGTCTTTCGCCACTTGCTGACCGGTGTCGTGTGGCCTTCGTCTATGGATCGTTTGCGCAAGGTCTAGACAACGCTGAAAGTGATGTTGACGTGATGGTCATCGGCGACGTGACTTTTGCCGCAGTTAGCGATACCCTGAGTGATCTGCAGACAGACCTGCGTCGCGAAGTCAACCCTACCGTCTATGGTGTTACCGAGTTTAAAGAGAAAACTTCAACGCCGTTTATTGCATCGATATTACGGAAACCCAAGCTGTATTTGATAGGAGACGACGATGAGCTTGCGCGACTGGCTAATTAACCGGTGGCTTGACGAGCACGAGACGAACGCTGAGGAGATAGAAAATCTCCTGGCACTCGCGGATCGCGACTTGCACGACGCTCAGGCGACCGAGCTCAGTGTGGACTGGAGATTCAACATCGCCTACAACGCTGCTCTGCAATTGGCGGGAACTGCTCTCGCGGCGTCTGGATACCGGATTGTTCGAAGCGGCCCGCATCACCATCGCACCATCCAAAGTCTTTTGCATACAATTGGAGCAGATGACAATACCGTCCGACTGCTCGACCGATTCCGCAAGAAACGCAACGTGGCTGAATATGATGTTGTGGGTACGATTTCCGAACAGGAAGCGGCCGAAATGCTAGAGCTGGCGCGCTCGCTTCGGCA
Organism: uncultured bacterium; assembly: GCA_964422745.1. GTDB lineage: Bacteria > Krumholzibacteriota > Krumholzibacteriia > Krumholzibacteriales > Krumholzibacteriaceae > CAYRCK01. Next base: position 6,546 of record CAYRCK010000026.1, on the reverse strand, counting down.
ACAGATCTACGATTGGCTTTACCAGAACCACCCAACCCTTTTGTCGGGAGAATAATCCAATACTTAATGGTGGCATAATCGGAACTGGATCGCACTTATAGAATGGCACCCCCAACGGGATTTGAACCCCAATAATTCAGATCACCCGATTCAGCAAGCACAAACAATACTGCCCTGCAATGCAAGCCATTGCAGGGCAATCTATTATAAACTGGCGGGGCCGACGAGACTCGAACTCGCGACCTCCGGCGTGACAGGCCGGCGTTCTAACCAAACTGAACTACGACCCCGTATTATTGAACCGGAGGCTTCCGATGAAGCTCCGGCAATCGATTCAAAAACCGTGCAAGGCCTCGCAAGCCGTCAGCTACGGCCCTGCTAAAAACAAATAAGGCAGGATCTAACTGCCAAATCAACCTATTTATAACAGATGCGGAAGGGCATGTCAATCGCTTTCTACCGCTCGATCACCGGGCTAAGTGCCCAGCCGGGCAAAGGATTGCGGCAGCGAGGCGCAAGATCAGGCTATGTCCGTCCACCAGAGAGAATATCACAGATACGATATGCGGCCGCGTCGTATATTCCAAATGACACGATGACGCATCTATCCTCTCCGATGTACATCTCCGCATACGGCCAGCCCGCTACCACGGAAACATCCGTCCCGTCCAGTAGTCTCAGCAGGGCTTTTTCTTCTACAGCACGCCTGTTTAGCAGGAACGATACGGTCGGCGCCCCGCCGCGCGCACGCCCCGCCCTGAGCGCGTACAGATCCGCCTCGCCCGATATCTCTTCCTCGATACGTTCGAAGACGGCATCGCCGTTATCGATCACGGGAAGATCTTCTTCCACCGGCATCGACAGCTCCACATCAGAGCCCAACCGCCGGAGAACCGACTTGATGAAGCCGAGCGTCACGGGACTGCCGAAGTCGCCGCGAGCGCCCAGGAATGACAAGCTCGGACCTGCGCCTGCCGCCATCGGAAGAACGGACTCCGGATCACGAAGCAGAACAACCGATGAATCGGCCGCTCTCCTGTAGATTCCACCCGTCCCGTCCACGTCCCCGTATGATACCCCCGCACTCCCGGAACCGGGGAACCCGGTCGCGAACCCAGGAGTCCTGTAACCCGGAACAGCAGCAAGGTCAGCCGCCCTGCCTTGCAGCAGCGAGATTCTCTCGAGGGAGCGTTTCGACAGCGAATGGAACGGGGCATCCCAGAAGCCGCGCGAACCTGTACGCAGAAATTCCGCCAGTTCCCGGTAAACCGCTTCGACCGGCCTCGAGAAGAGAACCAGATCGTTCCCGGCCGACAACGATGACTCGACCAGGAGGCCCGTCTCCCCATACGAGGAATCAGCGGCCGGTGGAACCGCCGATGATATGCCGGACGCCTCCCGGACCAATCTCGCTCCGGCCATCTCCAGCGCATCCGTTATAACGACCCCGCCGAAACCGAGTGTGTCACGCAATATACCGGAGACGACCTCATGATCCATGGAGGCCGGAAGCCGGCCTCCCCGGGCCACAATGTGCCCCGTCATCACCGCGTCCGCCCCCGATTCTATGCCTCTGACGAAAGGGGCGATGTCCTCCGCCATCAGCTCATCCATCGTCTTTCCCAGTACCGGCAATGTGAGATGAGAATCCTCGGATGCAGACCCATGACCGGGGAAATGCTTCAGGCAGGTGATCAGCCCTTCGCCGCGTACGGCCCCAACGGCCTCGGAAACCAGCCTGGAAACCCGATCAGGATCATCACCGAACGACCTTGTGCCTATTACGGGATTGTTGATCTGCGAGTTGATGTCGGCCAGCGGGCCGAGAAGCGTATTGATCCCGCAGGACCTGAGCCTTCCCGCCGTCTCGCGGAACACATCAGCGCATGGTATACCGGCGCTATCGGCCCTCGCGACGGCCATCTGGGGCGGAGGGACCCCGAGTGCCTCCGCAAGAACGGAGATCCTGCCGCCTTCGTGGTCGGCCGCTACTACGGGGGACCGGCCCGAGGCCGATATGCACACCTCCACGATGGAGCGGGTCAACTCTGCGAGCTGCTCGATGCTGTGCGCGTTGCGGGAGAAGAGAATGACCCCGGCGGGCGCGAATCCGCTCAGCAGGCTGCGTTCCTCGGCCGTAAGCGCAGCCCCCTCGATCCCCACGATCAGATGGGGGGACAACCTGCCCAGCATCTCGACCGCATCATCGGTCAGGGGCTCCGGCCCCCTAAGTTCATCCATATGAACACACCTCGCATGCGTTGTCGATCCACAGAGCGGCAATGCCGTAAATACAAAGCCTAAGTCCCCACCCTACGGTTGCAAACGACCGGAATGGGGACTTGCCGGTTCTCCTACTTGTAATACTTGCAGATCTGCGTTCCGGGATAGTAATGCTCGATAATCTCCTCGGCCGTGTAGCCGCTCTCCGCCATCCTTATAGCCCCCGACTGGCACAATCCCACACCATGCCCGTTACCACCACCCTTGACTGTGACCGTTTGCACCTTGCCTCCCGATTTTACGGTATTGAGCTTGAAAAGCGTGCTCCTGAGAATAGCGCCCGACTTGTGGGCGGGACGAAGTACCCAGCGCACCTTATCACCCTCGATAAGGAACGTGTGCCGGTCCGTAACGACCTCGAGGGCTTTGATCCTTCCATCATCCGAGATCCCCGTGACCTTCAGGTCTTTAATGTTGCCTACGGCCGAGGGCTTGGCGCCCGTGACCTCGGGGATATTCTCCTTCAGTACCTTCCTCAACTCCTGCCCGCTCCAGCGTTCGCTCCAACGGAAGTTTTTCGATCCCCGGCAGAACGACCTGCCGCCCCCGTCACCGGAAGCATCCCTTACACCGTAGAGATAGGGATACGGTGTTTTCCACGGCCAGGAGACGCGTATGTCCGCCGTATGCCCCCCACAGCACGAGCAGTAATACGCCTTGATCGGCTCTTTTTGCCATATGGCGACAATGCCCCTGGTCTCGTCCACGGCTCTGGACGCTTCGGGGTGCTCGCCGTGCTTGCCCTTGTACACCTGGTCCATGATCGTGGCCCTGAGATCGTAGATCTCCCCGCTCTTCTCGGGCAGCTTGCTCAAGGCATAGGAGCGTGAAGCAATGGCCTGGGCCCTGTAGGCCTCGTACTGGTTCGGTCCGAGATACCCTATCTCGGCGGGCAGAACCCCCTTGATATAATCATCTATCTTCAGAACATTGATCGTTATGAGCCCGCCGTCCACCGGTCGGAAGACCATATCCCCCCTGTAAGGCTTCCCGTTTATATAAACGCTCGCATCCGAGACCGTTCTTATCGATATTAGATATGCGCGGTGAACCGCTTTTCCACCCTCGCTCAACTCCAGGCCGCCATTGCTGAACCGGACGCGGAAATCCCCGCCGTCCTGAAACCTCTTCAGGGGCGCCTCTGCAAGATCCTCACAGAGATAGAACTCGGATGAGATGCTCATCCTTACACTTTTCTTTCTCTCGAGGATCAACACCCTGACCGAGGGGGCCTGGTCGAGCATGGAAGGTGCCAACGGCTCCATGGGCGGTTCTGCCTCGGGCGGCGGTTCCGTGACGACCCTGGGGCCTCCGCACGATGCCAGCAAGACAGTCACCACAACGGGAGCAAGCAGTAACGATTTAACGAGTCCCCTCATCTCAAAATCCGCCTTTCCATCAATTGAATACGCATTACCCGCCGATCAAGCCGGGAAAAAGAACTCTCCACACAGGCAGGCCTGCCCGCCGCCGTGTTTCACGCCGGTCTCCTTGACCGAGCGTATGCTTCGCCGCCCCGCTCCGCCTTCCCCGCCCTCGAGACCGTTTCCCGCCTCGATGTCCCTGTGAAAGAGCGATTCGTTCGTGAGAAGCGCTACTACGACCGCCTCACGCCCCCCACCCTCCAGATCGAACTTATCCGCGATCTCCCCGACAATGCCCTGCAGAATAGACTCTTCGACCGGCAGAAACCCGCCCTTCCCGTTATCGACCCCTATATAGAAATGTGTCGCCACGATCTGCCCCGTCATCTCGCTGAGGGAGGCCGGATCGTCCGGGACGACCTTCCCTCCGATCTCCAGGCACTTCAATCCTATCAAATCCACCTCTTCGTCTTCGATCCCCGTCTCATCGAGTATCTCCTGATAAAGCTTGGACAGATGATGCAGGGCCAAGAAGTTTATTCCCACGATCTCCTCCGAATCGAACTTCTCGTCGTTCGCGACCGCGCCGAGCGTCGTTCGGAACTCGGGCGGGAGGTGATACTCCCGCAAGCCGTGCAACTCTATCACCGTACCATCTCCGTTTCCAACAACCTCAACGGCGACGGCGACAAACCGTCCGGGAGACTCCCCCGTCTCGATCGCAATAATTATCTTGCTCTCCTTGTCCCTTATGGCGTCAAGACGTGCTTTCAAAATGAAACCTCCGTACGATGAATGATCACACAGGCTATCGAGGACCGATCCGGGATACCGCATGTACGGATCCACCCCGGGCCGTACACCTGTCACAACGCCCCCGGCGCAGCTCCTGCCGCATCCAGGACGATTCTAATTAATAAACGAATTTGCGGTAAAGCGATTTTTAGCGTATACAGCCCTATTACGAAAATAATCTGTTAAATAACAAACAATTACGCAAAGAGGACCATCGAGCGGAAGATTCGTTTATCAATGGAGGCGGTCACACGGCGGGCAGCCCCGGCTCCCCGAGTTGGATACAACTCGAACCCGCTTGATACGCTTCACGGAGCGAGAACTCGTTCGTATTCAAAGGCTTGAAAAGCTGGTGGCATGAATGTGCTCCATCTCGGAGGACCAGAAGGAGAGCCATTTCTATACAGAATGACCCGGCCCCGAGTAGTGGATCCTCTCCGGGGCCGAATCGCTACTTTGATTCCTGATTACAGCTACCGCTAGACAATATAGATCCGGCTGGACTCCGTTAATTTTCGTGGGTTAGTCTGGGACTAACAGTGTTCCAACTAGAGCCACATGAGTGTTTCTCGACACTCAACAAAGAAAGGAGCCCAGCCATGAGTGAGTATATATGGGTTGGACTTGATGTGCACGTAGAATCTATCACCGCAGCGATACTCGAAGGGGACGGGCAGCGACGCCGAGGTGGTGAAGCTAGGCGGTGACTTACACAAAGTTAGGCGTCTCTTTCGCCGGTTATCGAAGAAGGGGCCGGTCCGTTCCTGCTACGAGGCATCTGGGGCGGGTTTTGTGCTTCACCGTCGTTTGAAGCAGGACGGTTTTCACTGCGAGGTGATCGCCCCCTCGCTCATCCCCCGTAAACCTGGAGACCGCCGAAAGTGTGACCGGCTTGATGCGGTGATGCTCGTAAAGCTCTGGGGTGCGCTCGATGCCGATATTGACCGGTATGCCGGGCAACCTCCGTATCGGGGCATGGTGGAGGCACTGTGTTGTCTCAGAGGCGTGAAGACACTGACGGCCATGACGCTGCTGAGCGAGATCGGCGATATCAACAGGTTCCCCTCTCCACGGGCCGTGATGGCCTACTTCGGCCTTGTTCCCACCGAGCGTTCAAGTGGAGAGAGGGAACAAAAGGGGCCGATCACCAAGGCAGGTAACTCACATGCGAGACGGATCCTTGTCGAGGCCGCTTGGAACAACCGGCATAGTGCCGCAGCAGATCTCATCCTTAACAGACGCAGGCAGGGACAACCACCGGAGGTCGTGGCAATCGCGATCAAGGCCCAGCACCGTCTCTCACGCAAGTTCCGCCGCCTCGATCAAAAGAAACACAGAAATGTCGCCATCACCGCTGTCGCTCGGGAACTCTGCGGCTTCGTGTGGGCGATAATGAAAGCAGCGCCCCGATATCGGGACGCTGCTTAATCGATACTCAGAGAGGAGGACTCTCGATAGGAGAATCCTCGTTTCAGGTATGCGGTATGAGCTTTGCTCTAATCCGCGGTCCTAGTGTGAGGCAGCTCCGGACGAACAAAGTGAAATGCGGTAGCCAATCCGCGGATATCAGCTTGATGATCGTCGACAAACTGCCCTCCTCTTGTCCTAAATAACGGTTGACTCCAGCCGGATCCATATCATCTGAGCAGCACCATCTTCTTCGTCTCCGAGAACGAAGGTGCCGTGAGCTGGTAGAAGTATACTCCGCTTGAGACGGGCTGGCCCTGATCGTTAGTTCCGTACCAGCTCACCTCCCTGGTGCCGGAAGGCTCATTACCATTGACCAGGGTTCTGACCAGCCTGCCCGCGCTGTCGTAGATACGCAGCAATACGTTGGCTCCCCCGTCGGGCACCACGAAGGAGATCGTCGTGGTGGGATTGAAGGGATTTGGAACGTTCTGCTGCAGGCTGAACGCGGACAAGGGTTGTACGGCGTCGCCATTGGCCACCTCGGCCCCGTCAGCTTTGAGTGTTGCGGGCGGTGGAAGGGGACAGTCGAAGGCCGGATCCACGACACACCTGTAGGATATCCGGAATCCCTCCACCGCTTGGTCGAGCCCGGGGATGGTCGCCATGATGTCGGACTCGCTGTAGTAGTCCCGCG
>CAYRCK010000025.1:0-42178 GCA_964422745.1 uncultured bacterium | reverse complement strand
TGGATACGTCATAGAGGCTCCTGAAATTAAATTTCAAATCCCGATACGTGCTCTTTCTCAGCACATTTGTGTGGCTGGCTTTTCTGGCTCAGGAAAAAGTAACTTTGGAATGCTTTTAGCAGAAAACGCAGCCTATAATAATATCCTGTCTATAAAAATAATTGACCCTAAAGCAGACGAATATCTGGGTTTTGCAATCAAGCATCCAGACTTTCTATTACTAAAGTGGAGTGATCTGAAATTCAATCCTCTCACTCCCCCACCAAATGTGCCTCAAAAAGAATGGCTTCAAACAGTTGTAGGGCATCTCAGTCAGGCATTTAATTTCTGGCAAGGTGCAGAAGGATTGCTATTAAAGCATCTGACCAATACTAATAATCATTCACTGCTACATATACTAAAGCGAATTACAAAAGAAAAAGCCAAATTTGGCAGCAAGGACATGATGAGCAAAGCAACAATAGTCTCAAGATTACAGATACTCTTAGACCTATTCGGAGACACTATCACTACAAACTCCTCAATGCTTGAACAACTATCAAAAAGAAAAGTGATTATTTCAATGACTGGGCTTATGGCTGAATCAGAATCATGGCTAACAGAGTTTTTGCTACTCTGGGACTTCACATACAGAGTCTATAATCCATCAAAGAGAATCCAATCCCTCTATATCTTTGATGAATGTCAGCACAGACTTTTTAGCTCTGAAAAAGAACATGCAGTACAAAGGATTGGTTCTTCAATAATTTCTAAGCTTGTTGACGAAGCAAGATCACTAAACATTGGAATCTGCTCACTCTCTCAGGAACCTTCCACCCTTATCAAAGCAGTAATAAACAATTCATGGCTAAAGATCGCATTTCACCTTGGAAGCGGCAGTGAAATAAAAATCATGAAACAAGCCCTTGGCCTATCAAATGAAGAAGCTGAATCCCTTCACTTTCTAGAAACTGGCCAGGCAATTGTCCGCATGGCTGGAGGATATCTAGATCCACTAGCAGTTCAGTTTGATGAGTTTATTCCTGGTGATCTTAAAGATGGCTTTATTCTTCAAAAGCAACAGGAAGCAATAGAATTTATCAAGGAATCCTTGCTTGAGGATATAGTTTCAAATACTCCTGAGCCTCCTACAGCCAAAACCAATCCCAGTCCTAAAAATTCAATAGACGACGTAAAACCACTGCTAAGTGTTTGGCTTAATCTAGAAAATCCATTCCTTACTCAGGGAGAACTCTATGCAAAAGCTGGAATCACAAGCGGATCAAAGCAGGCCAAATTAAAGAAAATCTGCATTCGTGAAGATCTCATAAAAGAGCACAAGATCCAGATTAAAAAAACATATACTTCAATCTGGGAACCAACCAACAAAGCCTATGAACTCACTGCTGTTAAAAAGCCCAAGCACAAGTCTAAGGGAGGCTATTTGCATCAGTTTATTGCACTTAGAATCAAACAATGGGGTATTAAAAAAGGCTATTCTGTTGAAATCGAGCATATGCTTTCAAATAACAAGCTCATTGACCTGCACCTTCGAAAAAACAATGAATCAGTATTTGTTGAGATTGCTGTCTCTCCTCCTTTTGAAAAGGAAATAAAAAACTACATCAAGGATCTATCTTCTAATCCATTGCCAGACAAACTCTTAGCTGTTACTCCAAACAAAAAGACATGGTCTAAGATCGAGAATTTAATAAGCAAAGAACCTAAACTAAACCAATTTCAAGACAGAATTGAAATCAGGCTGGCTGGAGACTTTTTAAAGTCATGAAAAACAAGGGCTTAACTGAATCATTGTCTAAATACAGCATACATAACCTTGAAAATATGCCTTTCTTTCTCACAGTTGAGGAAGTTGCTCTGCTCCTACGCACTACAAAAAAAGCCATTTACAGCAAGATTGAACGCGGACAGCTTCCAGGTGCTACTAAGATTGGATTTAGGCTATTAATAGCCAGGGATGATCTGATACAATGGCTTAATCAAAGACGCACGCTGTCGCCAGGGAGTGGTGGGCGATGAGTGTGAAAGTCAGGCCCTATAAACGTGGAGGCTGGGAAGTAGATATCCAGACAGAGTTGCCTGATGGGACTAAGCTCAGAGAAAGAAAAAAATCTCCTGTCTCATCCAAAGCTGCATCTCTACGCTGGGGCCTTGCTCGTGAACGAGAGCTTACTTTTCAGCAACCAGCAAAGATAAGAAAGGAGGTTCCAACTCTAAGGGAATTTTCTCCAAGATTCCTGGATGGATATGCTAGGGCAAACAGGCAAAAGCCAAGTGGTATAGCAGCTAAAGAGACAATCTTGCGAGTGCATCTTATCCCTTTTCTTGGCAGAAAAAAGCTTAACAAAATTAGCAGCGAGGATATTCAGCACCTAAAGAGCCGGCTTTGCAAAAAAGCACCCAAGACTGTAAACAACATTCTCACTGTGCTGAACAAGCTTCTTAATGTTGCACTGGAATGGGATATAATCAATAAGATGCCCTGTACAATCAGGCTTCTTAAGACCCAAGAAAAAGAGGCACAGTTTCACGACTTTGACGAATACAGCAGACTTATTGATGCAGCAAAGAAAACAGATCCACAGTCCTATCTGGCTGTACTTTTAGCAGGAGATGCTGGCCTTAGATGTGGTGAGATCATGGCTCTTGAATGGACAGACATTGATTTTTCCAAGCGCCAGGTCCTTATCCAGCGCTCTGACTGGAAGGGACAAGTGACTGCACCCAAGGGTGGTAGGTCTCGCCGCGTACCATTGACAGCCCGTCTTACAAAGGCCCTGAAAGATTATCGGCACCTTCGTGGACCCAGAGTCCTATACCAGGACAATGGCCAGGGTGCTACACAAAAGGTAGTTAGAAATCTGGTCTTAAGGGCTGCTCGCAGAGCTAATCTTGCTAATGGCGGAGTCCATATCCTGCGTCACACCTTCTGCTCGCATCTGGCTATGAGAGGAGCTCCGGCAAGAGCTATCCAGGAATTAGCAGGACATAGGAATTTGACGACAACACAGCGCTATATGCACCTTAGTCCTGCTGCTGTAGAAGCCGCCATCCAGCTACTTGAAAAGCCGTCTCCAGCAAAATTTTTTGGAGACATTTTGGAGACAGCAACTTCATGAAAAAGTAACACCTTATATTAAAAGGAGTTAAATGGTGGAGGCGGCGGGAATCGAACCCGCGTCCGAAGGTGCTTCCATACGGGCATCTACGTGCGTAGCCTGTCGAAATTTGTTCGCTCCATGATCCCTCAACAGGCAAGGAGGTCAAGGGGCTAGCTTCGTAATTTTTCACCCGTATCCCCGAAGCGAGTCAACGGGCTAGCCGTTAGAAATCGACGCCCTGATTCCGGCCCTAGCGGCGCGGCCGGAGAGGACGGGTCGCCTTAATTAGGCGGCCAGTGCCAAGTTATCGTTGGCATTTGTTGGTTGCCACCTTTTTACGAGGTTGATGGCGGCCTCGGCACGCTTCCCGTACTTCATCCATCCCCGTCGAATCCATTCGCCCCCACAGTAAGGAAAGTCAATAGCATTATAACCATTTATCCTTGGAATGTAAAGGCATCCCGGGTGCAAATAACACAAGAGAGGGCATAACGTAAGACGCGTGCCGAAATCAACAGATCCGGAGCACGCCCCACTTTTCATGTTGATTAATTATAGTTGCGAGTATAGACTCTCCTTTCTTATTTTAATATTTGATCCGTAGGACACTAGAATCGGAATATTGAAATCGAAAGGAGGATTTCGAATGCATCGTTTTACAGCCACACTTGTCGTCGTGCTCATGCTCCTGACCGGTGTCGCATGCACGTGCAGGGCCGACGTCGAGAAACAGGGCTACCTCGACAAGCTGCCGCCGATGATCGACCGTGAGATCTTCTTCGGCGATCCCGAGATCGCCAGCGGCCAGATCTCCCCTGACGGCAAATTCATCTCATTCCGCAAACCCTACAAGGACGTGATGAACATCTGGGTCAAGGCCATAGACGAACCCTTCGAGAGCGCAAGGCCCATCACAGCTGACACAACGAGACCGGTAAGGGGCTACACGTGGAGCCGGGACGGTAAGTACATACTCTACGTGCAGGACAAGGGCGGGGACGAGAACTATCACGCCTACGCCGTTGATCCGGCGGAGAAGCTGGCGCCTGGGCAGGATGTCCCCACAGCGCGTGACCTGACACCCGTGGAGGGCGTGCGCGCGGCTCTCTATCTCATGCCGAAGAAAACCCCCAACATCATCTACATAGGTCTCAACGACCGGGACGAACGCTACCACGACGTCTACCGCCTGGATATAGAGACGGGCGAGAGGACGCTCATACGGCAGAATGACGATGGGATCGCCGGTTGGATATTCGATCTCGACGGCAACCTCAGGCTGGCCACGAAGCAGACGGACGACGGGGGGACGGAGATATTTCGCATGGACGGAGACGAATATGTCTCCATTTTCATATGCAGCAACGAGGAAAACGCGAATCCAATCCGCTTCCACAAGGATGGGAAGCGCTTCTACATGGAGACCAACAAGGGCGAGGACGTCGACCTCTCGCGTCTCGTGCTCTTCAACCCTGAAACGGGCGAGCAGGAGATCGTCGAATCGGATCCCGAGGGTGAGGTCGATTTCGCAGGAACGAGCTTCTCGAACAAGACGGACGAGCTGATAGCAACATACTACGTCGGTGACAGGCTCAGGATCTACTGGAAAAACAAGGAGTTCGAGAAGGACTACAAGAAGCTGAAGAAGAAGCTCCCAGACGGGGATGTGTACCTTGGAAACCTCACGCGAGACGACAGGCTCGCGCTGGTTTACGTAACGAGCGACACCGATCCGGGCGCCACATACATGTTCGACAGGGAAAAGGGAGAGGTAGAGCTTCTGTACAGGCCTCGTCCCGATCTGCCTGTCGAGCACCTGGCTCCGATGAAGCCCATCAAGTACAAGTCTCGTGACGGCCTGGTAATACACGGTTACCTCACCGTCCCCAAGGGCGTGAAGGCGAAGAACCTGCCCGTGATCGTAATGCCCCACGGCGGACCATGGGCCCGTGACAGATGGGGATACGATCCCTACGCCCAGTTCCTGGCAAACCGCGGATACGCCGTTCTCCAGCCAAACTTCCGCTCCTCCACCGGCTACGGCAAGAAGTTCTTCAATGCCGGCAAGCGCAAGTGGGGGGACGAGATGCAGGATGATATCACCGACGGCGTGAACTATCTCATCGACAAGGGCATATCGAATCCCGACCAGGTCGGTATCTTCGGCGGCTCGTACGGCGGATACGCCACGCTCGCCGGGCTGGCATTCACGCCGGACGTGTACGCGGTCGGTGTGTCGTTCGTGGGTCCCTCGAGCCTCATAACGCTGCTCAAATCGATCCCCCCCTACTGGGAGACGATGAGAACATTTTTCACCGAGCACATGGGCGATCCGGAGAATCCCGAGGATATCGAGCGCCTCAAGCGCCAGTCGCCGCTCTACTCGGCCGAGAAGATCAAGGCACCCCTGCTGGTTGTGCAGGGTGCGAATGATCCCCGCGTGAAGAAGGTGGAATCCGACCAGATAGTGGTCGCCCTTCGCGACCTCGACCGCGAGGTGGAATACATGGTAGCCCCCGACGAGGGCCACGGCTTCGCCGGGGAGGAGAACCGCATGGCGTTCGTCGTGGCGATGGAGAAATTCATAGCCAGGCATCTCGGCGGGCGCTATCAGGAATCGGTTCAGGAGGATATACATAAGCGGCTTGACGAGATCATGGTCGACGTCGAGACGGTGGAGCTCACGAAACCATCGGCCGACGCGGACAATGCGCAGACCGCCCCGCTGCCAGAGTGCGATCCGGGCATGATAGCGCCGATGAAGCTCTCGTACAGCGCCTCGCTTGCCATGTCCGGGCAGGACATACCCATAGATGTCACCCGCGATGTCATCAAGGCGGAGGCCGGCGGCGTGGAAGTACTGCGCATTCTGAGCACGCAGCAGACCCCGATGGGGGCTGCGTCCGACACCTTCGATCTCGATCCGGCCTCGATGATGCCTATCAGGAAGAGCGCCGCCCAGGGTCAGATGGGGGTGACGCTGGAATACAGCGAGGGATCGATCAAGGGAGCGATGAAGATGGGCGCTCAGGCCATGCCTGTAGACGTCAAGCTCGATGCCCCCGTATTCGGGGACGGATCGGCCATGGAGCTTACACTTTCCGCTCTGCCGCTCGATGCCGGGTACAAGACGACCATTCGCTCCTTCGACTTCCAGTCGCAGGAGGTGCGGGCCTACTCCGTCGAGGTGACCGGTATCGAGACGGTCGAGGTCCCGGCCGGTTCATTCGAATCCTACAAGCTCGAGATCAAGCCGCTCGACGGCGAGATGGGCGGCGGCACGGTGTTCATTTCCAAGAAGAAGCCGCGCTGTGTGGTGAGAAGCACATACCAGATGCCGGCCCGTGCCGGAGGAGGCACCATCACATCCGAGCTGAAGGCCATGGAATAGGACCGCCGATCGATAGAACCATAACCGTATCCGAAGCGCTCCCGTCCCCGGGAGCGCTTCTCTTAACGTTCAGGAACAGGCCATTTTATAGTAATGACTGATCCGGTCCGCCGCGTTATAATCCCAGACATCAGGAAGGCGAGCCGGTCGGCTTCCAGGCCCCCTCGGATCGAAACCGTAGGAACCATCGAATAATCCGGCTGGGGATCAGCTTTATGCACACGCACAATACATCGAATCCGGAGAAGCCCTTCAGCATAGAGCCGGAAAACAACGGCTCCGGCAGGCTCTATGTCCTGATAATCCTGCTCGTCGTGCTCGTACCCGCATTCCTGATCCGCCTGCATCCTGTCACGAGCGAGTCGTTTCAATTCGACGCCGTGGTCTCCCAGATCTCCGCCGATAGGGGGATCGTAGCGAACGCGCTCGACAGCAGGGACACGCTTTTCTGGCGGCGCTACCACCCCCCCCTCCTCTCATATATCATCATAGCCAATAACGGCATCTTCGGTCCGGGCCCGTTCACGTCGCGCCTGTTCTCGATAATTGCAGGGAGCCTGTGCTGCCTGGCCGTTTCGCTTTCGGTCCTGAAGATACTGGGACATAGGCGCTGGAGCCTTGCAGCCGCCCTCTTCGGCGGTTGGATGATCTGCCTTCTCCCGGTTCATCTCTACATCAGCCGGACCTCCAACTGGGACGCCGCGTACTCATTCTTTAACGTTTGCTCCCTGCTGCTCCTCTCCCTTTATCTGAAGAGAGGCACATTCGGGAATCTTCTAACAGCGGGGGTATTCGCAACTCTTGCGTTTCTCACATGCGAGATAGGACTGCTGATAGTACCCGCATTCTTGTTTACACTGTTCTACGATATCAGGCGCAGGCCGGGTACCGTGCTCATCCGTAACTGGCTGCTCCTCGTGCTTGCCGCTGTGCTGATTACGGCGGCACTATGGCCCGCCGGCATATTCAGGCTGAATATCCTTCGCACCATAGCTTTCAGGGTGAGGGATTCGGCAATGGTCCCGCGAAACCTGCCCTGGTACATGTTCTACGCGGTGCTTTTCGACCAGGCGCCCGCCTTTGCGGTATTCTCCGCGCTCTCATGCATGGCAGTCCCCTTCGCCGCCCGCCTCGAAAGGGTGCGCTACGGGCCTGGAACAATAATAACGGCTGCCGGGGAATCAGAATCACGGGGGGGCGGCGGAAAAACCGGCGCCGGTGAATCGGGGGAGAACAACGGTCGGGTCGGCGGAAAAGCCGGCGCAGGTGAATCCAGGGGAGACGGCGGGCGGTACGCAGGCGGATGGCTCATATCGGCGGCGCCTTTCTGGATATACGCAGCGACGGCATTCGCGCTCTCCACCGTTCAGCGCCTCGTTTACATCCACCACATAGCGGACCTCTTCGCGCCTCTGACCGTCGTGACCGCATGCTCCGCGTTTGTGTTCCTATCGGCTGCGGGGCGCGGCATGAGACGAGCGGCCGCAGTGATCTCGGCCGCCGCGCTGGCGCTCTCTATCCCCGCCGCGCTAAATTCCAATCCCGATGTGGTCGGCCCGCAGGAGCATCCGGGATTTCTGGGAATTCGCGATTTCTTCGAAAACCGTCTCGATGCGAGGGCCTACTACCACCACCATATCGTGATGTCCTACTACCTGCCGGGGATGCGGTTCGACGCGCAGAAACCAGGGCGGTGGATCCCCGAGAGGGTCGAGGCGGTGAAGGCCATCCCCTATGACTTCGTGGTCACCGATCACTCCCTTTTCAGCCCGTACTACCCCGACCTGGCAAGCCTGTCCAGCGCCCTCGCTCCCGAATACAAACTGGAGCACGCCGTCGAGCACAGGCGTACCGGCAGACCCGTGGCCTGGATCTATTCGAGACGTGCCACCGGCGCCGACCGGAATTGACGTATCCCACTAACGCTCGAGAATCCAATCGCCTATCACCTCGAGCGCCGAAGGAGAGATCGTCTCCTCTATCGTCGCGTATTCGTTCGGGGAACCGGTTTCGCAGCTCTGGAACAGGTGGTTCAGCCCGGGCAGCTCTAGGACCTTGTACTCGGGATTTCCACCCGCGGCGAGAGCCGACTCTATCGCGGCCAGGTTGCCATTGGGCTCGACCTGAAGATCCTTCTCCCCTCCGATCGCGAGAACCGGACACTCGACGCGCTCCAGCATAGGCGCGGGATCGTATCGCATGAAGAACCTGAACCACGGTGACAGGTACACATTCGCTCTCTCACCGAGGGCCTCCGCGTTGATGCCCAGCTTCTCCATCTCCTCGGCGCTGAAATTCGCCTCGTACTCGGCAACGAGTCCGTCCAGCCTCTCCCTGGCAGCTTCGTCATCACTCTCCTCGGCCAGTATGCCGTGTTCCAGCCTCAGCATCCCTATATACCTCTGCATAAGACCCTCTTCTACACCATTGGCTTGAAGGATCAATTCGTTTTGCACGAGCAGTATCTCTGATCCGTTCATGCCCGTGCCCGCCATCAAAACGATGAACGCCACGTCCTCGGACCAGACGGCCGCCATGGGGGCTATGATCCCTCCCTCGCTGTGACCTGCGAGCCCTATCCTTCCGCCGTCGACCTCGGGCCTGCCCGACAGAAAATCTATCCCGGCCAGCACATCATCCGCGAAATCCTTGCTCGTGGAGGTGCTGAAATCGCCCGTGGAACCGCCGACACCCCTGTCATCCACCCTTAGCACCGCTATTCCCCGGCGCGTTAGATAATCGGAGAGGACCAGAAACGGCTTGTGCCCCATGACCGTCTCGTTTTTGTCCTGCGGACCCGATCCGGAGATGAGAAGAACGGCGGGGAAAGGTCCCCCTTCGCGTGGGTAGGTAATGGTCCCGGCGATAGTGACACCCGCCCCCTCATTCGCGTATGAAACCTCCTCGGAGGCATAGGGGTAAGGCTCTTCGGGCTCCTGCGGCCTGCTTAGCTTCTCGACCTCGGTGATTCTAACGAGCTCCAGTGGAAACGTCATGCCGGCCTGCTTCCATTCACCACGGATCATCTGCTCCCCGCTGTCGAATAATCCCTCGAAGACACCAGCCGCAACGGCGACATCGATCCTGAGGCTGTCACCTTCGAAGGTTACCGCGGCCACGGGTATACCCTCTACTCCTTGGTCGGGGCTGTCCATGGCAGCGGTCAGCGAACCGTCCTCTTCGGCGCTTAGGTGAAACACTATCCTGAGCTCGACGGAACCCGCTTCTATGACTCCCTGCCATATGCCTTCGATGCCTGTGCCCCCGTCCCCGGCCGCCAGCTTGCTCTCCGGCACGCCTGCATCCCGGGCATAGGCATCCGGTGTAATGACAAAGGCAACAAAGGTCACTAGGATCCATGAAAAAATTGTCCTCTTCATGCCCACCTCGCAAGTCGTTCGTCCCGTAATCAGCCGGTTAACCGACAGAACGTTCGAAAACCAAACGTACGGCAGTAACCGGTGGAATCGTTTTGAGTTATTCTCGTACAAACGGATGTTAAAGACAAGCTCTCAATGGTGGCGGCCCGGTCACGCCCCGGTCTCCTGCGTGATCTTGACCGAATGGTAGATGGATGCCAGGGTCGCCTTTATCCACATCACCGAAACGACAATACCCACACCCATGCAGATCAGGCCGGCCAGGGCGATCGGGATCGTGCAGATCCCGAAGAGAAAGATCGTCATCGCATGCCCGTTCGTCATTCGCCAGCTCTCCTTCACGGCCTCGACGGCATCCATCTTCTCCTCGACGACGAGGAAGGAAACGAACGCCAGCTTGCAGGCGAATATTATCCCCGGGATGATAAACAGCATCATCCCCACACAGATGATGAATGCGCTCAGGAGCCTGGCCAGGACCACGTTCAGGTAGTTCTCGGTGAAGTGGAACATGTCCTTGACCTGGGGCCCGTCACCCCTCGCCGCCCTTAGAAAGGCGTAGAACGATCCATAACCCACAGGCCCGATGATAAGTATGTAGTAACCCATCGCAAACAGGTTGAACAGCACCGCACCGGGATACTCCAGTTCGTCCAGCACGCCGGCCCACCAGATCGGAGCGGAGACGGCGAACATGATCACCGTGATGAGCAGGAGCTCGAGGAAGTGCCCCGTCATCTGCTTCCAGCCGTTGCTGTAGCAATCCCATACGGTGGGCGGATAAGAACAGCCTACCCGCCTGCCTTCTTCGGCTTCGATGTTCATACGGGCCTCCAGTTCACTTTCGAGTATTTCTTAATAAAAGAGCAAATCGAAGAAATAACTGTCACTCTTTGTTTACGGCGCCGGAATCCGGTTTGTTTCATACAAAAGAGGGCGCCGCCGCGTCATGTCGACACGGAGACACCCTCTCCCGGCACTTCTTTCAGGCCACTCAGCCGAAAAGCGTCTGCATTGACATCTATGTTTTCTTGCTCTTCTTGACCTTCTCGCCCTTCTCCTTGATCTTCTGGATCATCTTCATCCCGTTTTCGTTCTCGGGATTCAGCTTGACCGATTTCTCGTAGTACTTGATCGCCTTGTCGAACTTGCCGGCGTGCGCATACGCCTCGCCGAGGCTGTCGTACACATTCCATGAATCCGGATACGCCTTTACGTTCAACTCGAATACGGCGATGGCCTCCTTGTGCTTATCATTCATGAGGAACAAGTATCCCAGTGTGTTGAACTCACTCTCCTTGAAGTAGTAATCTCCGCCGGCGGTTTTCAGCTTCTTGTATGTGTCCATACCGGCCTCGATACCCGACTTCTTGATGGCTTTCCCGACATGGTATGCCGCGGAGTTCTCATTCTCCGCGATCTTCATCCATGATTGCTTCACCTTTTCCTCACGGTTCACCTGCATCTTCTTGAGCTTCTCGGCCTTCTCCACCTCTTCACACTTCTCCTTGTCTTTCTTCTCCTTCTTCTCCTGGGCCTTCGTCTCCCACAAGCCGAAGACCGACAGCTGCAGCACCACGGCCGCGGCCACGATGCCTATGAGGTAAGCCGCCCTGCGGCCTCCCCTCTTCCTGTTTATACTGGGGTTTAAGATACTCATCAGCCTGTCCTTTAGGTTTGATCCCTGGGAGATCGCCGCCAGCTTCATGACCGGATTGCCTGAGCCACCCAGCTCCGCAGCGATATCCATCAATAACCCTGCATAATCCGACGGTTTCCCGCCGGTTATCAGCACACAGTCATCGCAGTCCCGCTCCCTCTCTACCCTGTGCCGTTTGACGGCAAGCCAGACGAAAGGATTGAACCAGTATAGAACGGCCGCGCATACGGCCAGAAGCTCGATGCATCCGTCCCGCCTCTTGACATGCGCCAGCTCGTGGGACAGCATGAGCCGTTTGCGGCACTCCGGCCACCCTTCCGTGTTCGACGGCAGTACGACCGCAGGGTTGAAGATCCCGATGGTCACGGCCGCCCCTATCATATCCGATTTCAGCAACCGCACGCTTCGCCGCAGACCCAGTTCACTCGAGATCTCCCCCTGCAGTCTATTCCATGAATCGCCTACCGGCTCAGCCCTCCGCAAGATCCTGTTCAATCCGAAGCGCGAGATCAGATACCAGCTCAGGCACATCACTGCTCCACCGATCCAGGCTAGGAAGACGAACGCCGACCAGTGAAGGTCGGCCGCTCCGAATCCGGACCGAGCCTCGGCCGCGCCGGTTCCTGCACCTGTCTGCGCCTCCTCGAACGGCCCCTCGATCTCCTTGGCGGCCTCCCCTTGCAGTCCGGAAGCAGATGTTAACGAATCCAATCCGGGCAGGAGCGGGACGGTCCACACCGGACCTATGAAAGACAGCGCGGGCAGCAGCACGAGCGCCGCCAGCGCGATAACCCATATCATGTTCCGGAGAGACGCCGAGCAACGGTGCATAAGAAGCGTCGTAACGCCTGCTATCGAGCAGATCAAGGCTCCCTTGACCGATATATCCACGACCAGCCTGAGTATCCCCGGCCACGGGATGCCGGCCAGCCAGGTTTCGACTATCGATATCAACTTACCGTCCCTCCTTCCTGGTCCTCTGGATCAGATCGAGAAGCGCCTTCCTCTCCTCATCCGAAAGCTTCGCTTCGGATTTCTTCAGAATCGAGATTGCCGCTCTCGCTTCGGCGCCCCTGAAGAACGTATCCAGCACGTTCGTCAGGGCCGTATCCCTGGCGCTGTTAAGTGGAATGGTCGGGGAATATATATAGCGCCCTTTCCTCGTATCATGCCGGAGAAAACCCTTGTCCTCGAGCACATTCAACATCGTCCTCACCGTTGCGTTGACGGGATTATCGGGAAGATTATCCATCACCTCAACGGCGGTTGCTTTCCCCAGCCGGTAGATGACATGCATGATCTGCCGTTCCCTGCGTGTGAGCTCGTTGATGTGAGGTTTTTTCGCCATCAACACCTCCTTGATACTAGCTTGCAGCGGCGCCGGCCGGTGATCGGAAGCCGGGCCGCGCCCGAAACGATCATCTCTAGAGATGTGCACAAATTAACATGTTAAGAATTTAACACGTCCTGCTTCGGAATGCAAGTAAAAAATTCGGGGGCAGGGCGAGGCGAAATCGATCCGACTGATAATGCACGCGAGGGCGCTCGATGGCGATACCGGCAGCGCCGGCGGCTGAAGTTTACGGGGATGCGGTCCTATCTCTCCGCCAGCATGTAGATCACTGGAACCAGCACTAGCGTCAGTAGCGTGGAGACCAGCAGTCCGCCGATGATCGTCCAACCCATCGGCCCCCACATCTCGCCCCCTATGAGCGTGAGCGGCAGAAGGCCGCTGATCGTGGTGGCCGTTGTCAGGATGATCGGCACGAATCTCGTCTCCCCCGCCTCCTTGAGCGCCTCCACGATCCCCTTCCCCGCCCCCCTGAGCTGGTTCGTGTAAACGACGAGGATTATC
The DNA here is from genome assembly GCA_964422745.1 of uncultured bacterium. GTDB lineage: Bacteria > Krumholzibacteriota > Krumholzibacteriia > Krumholzibacteriales > Krumholzibacteriaceae > CAYRCK01. Next base: position 28,791 of record CAYRCK010000025.1, on the reverse strand, counting down.
GAGTTGTTGATGACGATCCCCATCAGGCTCGCGAGCCCGACGAAGGCGGTGAAGGAAAACGTGTAGCCGCTCATAAGAAGGGCCAGGATCGAGCCTATGATCGCAAGCGGGATAGCGGCAAACACGATGAACGGCTGTTTGTAGGAGCGGAACTGCAGGACGAGGACGCCGAATATCGAAACCAGCGCCACCACTATCGCACGGAACATTCCGGCGAAGGTCTCCTCGCGGTTCTCGAGCTCGCCGCCGACCGAGTACCGGTAACCTTTGGGCCATGAATAACCGTCCAGCTTCCCGATAACGGCCTTTGTTACCCTGTCCACCGAGTAACCGGACATGACATCCGATTTGATCAGGACGAACCTCTCGAGCTCGTAATGCCCGATCTCAGAGGGCGCCGCCTTGAACTCGACCGACGCCAGCTGCCTCAGCGGCACCTGCCCACCGAGCCTCGAGGTCACGCTGATCAGATCCAGATCGCCCGGTTTCGGCCTGCCCTCTATCGGAAGCCTGACCACGATATCGTACTCCTCTCCCTCCTCGTCACGGTACCTCGAAACCGTCAGCCCGGCTATCGCGGCCCTGACGGTCCTGTCTATGTCCACGAGCGGCACGCCCAGCATGGCGGCCTTGTCACGGTTAATGCTTATCTGCAGGTCGGTCTTTGACGTGCCCATCGGATTGTCGATGTTGACGGTGCCGGGAGTCGACCTGATCATACCCTCCACATGGGCGGCGATCCTCTCGAGCATCCCCATATCATCCCCGATAACCCTGATGGCCACGGGGGCCTCCACCGGCGGCCCCTGCTCGAACTCCTTGACCTCTATCTTCGCCCCTGTAAAGGAGTCGAATTCGGCTCTGAGATCCCGGATGAGCTCCCCCAGCCCGTCCATCCCGATATCCTCGAGCACCAGCAGGAGCTGCGCTACATAGCTCCGGGTTCTCGACGAGAACATGTTGTAGTAGACCCTTGGATTTCCGTGCCCGATGTTCGTAGTGTATCTCTCGACCTCGTCGTGAGACTCGATCACGGACTCCACATAGCCGGCTATCTCCTCGGTCCTTTGCAGGCTGGTCCCCTTCGGCGCGCGTACGTTCACAAGAAGCTGCATCTTCCCCGACTTCGGGAACAGGCTGAATCCGATGACGGGAAACAGGGACAGGCTGATGAGAAAGACGATCATTGCTATGGCGAGAACCGTTTTGGGGCGTCCCAGCGCCGCTTCCAGAATCCTCCTGTAACGTTTCTCTATGAAGCTGTTCAGCACCCTCCTGGCCCGGCCCGGACGTTTCTGCACTTCAGGCCTGAGGAAACGGCTCGCCAGGTAGGGAGTGAAGGTCAGCGAGAGAAGCAGGGAGGCTGATAGGCAATAGATTACGGTAAGCGGCATGCTGCGCATGAAATCGCCCGAGATGCTGCGAAGCATAGCCAGCGGCGCGAAGGCGAGAAGGGTGGTCGCCGTCGCGCTTACTATCGCCCAGCCGATCTGGCTCGTGCCCCCGACCGCGGAATCGAACCTGTCTTTACCGAGCTGCATGAACCTCGAAACATTCTCCACGACGACGATCGCGTTGTCCACGAGCAGCCCGAGGGCGATCACGAACCCCACTATCGTCATCTGCTGAATCCCGAAACCGCTTATATCAACGAATCCCACGGCGATCACGATCGAGAAGGGTATGGCCAGCATCACGATCGCCGACGCGCGGAGCCCCAGAGCCAGAAGCACGACCACGCCGACCAGCGCCACGCCCTGGATGAAATTGTGGAAAAAGCCCGTTACACGCTTGGTCACGCTCTCCGACTGGTCGACGACGACATGAAGGCTCATCCCGGACGGCAGGGTCTTCCTGAAATCATCCAGCCGGGGCTTCACTCCGTCCATTATACGGTATATATTCGTGCCGTCCTTCTGTGACATAGAAACGAACACGGCTCTCTCGCCGTTGTACCTCGCCTTGTAGTTGTCGTCCTCGTAACCGAACCGCACATCCGCGATGTCACCGAGGTGAACCACCTTGCCCATGTAAGTGGATACGATCGAATTGCGTATATCCTCGATCGACGAGTAGTCGCCGCTCGTGTGAAGGGTGAAGACCTTCCCGCCGATATCGACGCTGCCGCCAGGGATATCGGCGTTATCGCCCTGAATGGCGCCCCTGACCTGCCAGATGGATATGCCCATGGCGGCCATCTTCTCCAGGTCCAGCGAAACCCTCACCTGCCTCTCGAGACAGGCGTCTATCTCGATATCCTTCACGCCCGGCACGGTCTCGAGCATATCCTCCAGATGCTCCGCCTCTTTCTTCATCTCCATGTGGCTGGCCGTTCCCGACACTATGGCAAGCTGCATGATCTTCGTGTCGCTGATCGACCACTGGACCATCTCCAGGCTGTATATATCAGTCGGGAGACCTGATCGGATGCTGTTCACCTTGTGAGTGACGTCGTCGTACTTGTCGCCGGGATCGCTGCCCACCTCGAATTCTATCTCGACTACCGCAAGGCCGTCCTCCATGGTCGAATGTATGTACTTTATATCCTCCAGCTCGTTCAGCACCTTCTCTATAGGATCGACGACCAGCTGCTCCAGGTCGGCCGGGCTCGCGCCGGGATACACAACTATCACGGTGCTCCCGGGAGGTGAGACGAGGGGATCCTCCGAGCGGGGCATCGTGAATAGGGACACCACTCCCATCAGCACTAGGAGCGCTACCGCCACCGTGGTGAACTCGTGATTCTCTATAGCCAGCCTGGGAAGCCTCATTCGACCACCCTCACCTTAGCTCCGTCGATCAGGTACGGCGCCCCGTCGGTCACGACAAGCTCCCCGGACCCGCTCAGGCCTCCTACGGCCACCAGTTCTCCGACTATCTCTATCACTTCGATCCTCACCCTGCGAACAGTCTCACCGCCCTTGTCGAGCAGGAAGACGTACCCCTCGTCGCCGTCGGAATCGACAAGCGCCTCGATGGGAACCAGCACTACGGCCACCCCGCTGGAGGGGAATATCTCGGCCTTGGCCGCAAATCCGGATGCAAGCTTCCTCCCGCCGGGCTCCACGTGGAGCTCGACCTCGTATGTGCCGGTCATCGGATCGGCGAATCCGGATATCTCGGAGACAGAGGCCGGAAAATCCGAATCGGGCCAGGCATCGAACCGCAGAGAGGCGGAATCGCCGGCCTGAAGCTTCATGACGTCCCTGTCGGCCACACCCACCCTCAGCGTCCACCCACCCCCGGTCGACCCGAACAGGTAGACGGGGATTCCCGGTCCGATCTGCTCGCTAGACTCAGCGAACCTCTTGAGAACGGTCCCGTCCGAGGGGGCTACTATCCTGGAATGCTCTAGATTGAACCGGGCCATGACATGATCCGACTGCGCCACCTCGAACGCCGTGGTAGCGTCCTGCAGCTGCTCCAGCGTCGCCACGCTGTCCCCGTAGAGATTCTTCACTCTTTCGAGGTCCCTGAGAGCCTTCATCATCGCGTTATTCGCCTGCTTCGCCCTCGCCTCTATCTCCGACAGGTCCAGTTCCGCGAGAACGCTGCCACCCTCCACGAAGTCACCTTCGTCGGCATGGATCGCCGACACTATCCCACCGGTCTTGAACGATAGCTTCATCTCCATTTCAGCCGACAGCAGCCCGCTGGTCCTGATCGGCACGGCGATCTCGCTCACCTGAGGCCTCACGGCCCTTACATTCACGCCAACGTCCCGCTGCCCGTCCGGGCCGTCGGAGCCGCAACCGGCAAGCATCGGGAAAACAAGCGGCACGGTGATCACAGACAGCACTCCGAGCCACGTAATACCCTTGCACCTCTTCACTAAATCCACCCCCCCTTTCTCAAACCGTTTATCGCCCCGGGCGGGACAGAACAGCAGGCCCTTGCCCGCCGAAATAATGATCGGCGGGACCGTCGTCCAGAACCGGACGCCACGGCCGCTCCCCGGCCGCCGGTCATTGACCGGCGGTGCTTCCGTTAAGAGCGGAAACCCACTCGAATTCGGCATACCTTATATGATAATCGTACTGCGCGACGATCAGGTCCACCTCGGCGGATGTCAGCGTGTTCCTCGCATCGAGGTACTCCACGTGAGGCGACATGCCGTTTTCAAATTTCCTCCTTATGATCTCGAACGACTTCGATGCGCTCCTGACCCTGGCACCTGCGGTCTGCACCGCCTTCTCGGCAACCGCCAGGTTATCATGCGCCTCCTTGACCTGCATCCTTACCTGCCGGCGCGCCTCCTCGAGCTTCGCCTCCACCATCCTCTTTTCAAGAACCGCCTGGTCCCTCTTCGATTTTCTTTGAAGGCCGTCGAATAGATTCCACTTGAATATCAGCGAGCCCATCCAGTAATCGTCCTCCTGGGTGAGACTGTAATCCTCCCCCTCGAATCCATAGTCGAGCACGAAAACGAGCGACGGCAGGTAACCCGAAGTCGACAGCTTAACGCCGTTTCGCGCCGCATCGACCGCGTGCTCCAATCCGATTATCTCATTGCGCCGCTCGGCCGATACAAGCGCCGCGCTCAGATCGGGGCGGCCTGCGGTGGGTGCGAGACGGCCCGACGGTCCATCGATCGGCTCCTCCAGGGGGCGGTTGAGCAGGAAATTGAAGTATGATGCGGCCGCGCTCGTCTTCATGGCGATCTCCGCCCTGCTCTGCTCGAGACCGCTCAGTTCCGCCCTCGCCCTGTAAACGGCGTCGACCGTCAGCTTGCCGTTGCGGTGCAGCGACTCGCTCACGCGCAGGTTCTCATCCAGAAGCAGCCTCGTCTGGTCCAGCAGCTCCCCTATCTTCACGGCCTTTAGGTAGCTGAAATACGCGCCCTTTATATCCGCCACGAGCCTCCGCCTGAATGCGTCCCTATCCGCCGCCCCCGAATCCTTGAGGTCCGACATTATCCTGTAATTGTAATAGACGGACGGCTCGAAGATCGGCTGCACGACGCGAAGCTTCGTATCCTGCTCCTCCTCGCGGAGAAACGGAATGAGCCTGTTCTCCAGCGCGGGGAAATCCTGCGTCGGCATCCCGCTCACGTCGAGCAGCTGATTCAGCGTCGAGTACACCGGATTGACGAGGTCACCTATGGGAAAATCTATGATACGGCCGCCCCCGGCGCGGCTGTAGCGCGCCTCTATAACGATCGACGGCATGAACATGCCTCTGGCCTCGGAGAGCGCCTCGAGGCTCTTCCTGTAGGAGAACTCCTTCTGCATCAGGGAAAGGTTGTTCTTCAATCCCTGCTCGACATACCTCTCGATGACCACATCCTGCGCCGCAGCACGGCAGGGTGCTAGCAGCAGTGCGGCCGCAAGCAGTACTTTCGTCATTCCACGCCCTCCTTCCACCTATTCTCCGTCCCGGGCTCTCAGCATCATATGCGTCTGCTCCATGTAATAGGAGAGTATCTCGGACGTGGGGATGCCGTATTCGAGCTCGACGGCCTCGCATTTGAACGATGCAACCTGGAGGACGCCCGTTGTCTGCCCCCAGAGCAGCAGCGCCATACGGACCGGATCGATGTCACCGCGGATCGTCCCGTCTTCGATGCCGGACTCGAGCGCCCCGGCCACGTGTCTCAGCGGATTCTCGTCGGGGAACTTGTTCGTCCTGTGCCCCTCGTAATGTATCAGGGCGTTGAAGTAGTCGGGGTATTCCCTGAAGAAATCGATATAGGCCAATCCGATGGCCCTGATCCTCTCGATCCCGCTCTTGCGGCTCCTCACCGCCTCCTCGAACATAGAGGACAGCAGGCTGACGCCCCTCAGCACTATGGCATGGTATAGATCTTCCTTTCCGCCGAAGTAGATGTATATGGTCCCCTTACTGACCTCAGCCTCATCCGCTATTTCCCCGACCTTGGCATCCCTGAAGCCCCTGGAGAAGAAAACCTTCTCGGCTGCGTCGACTATATCGTTCCGCCTCTGCTCCTTCTCCCTCTGCCTTCTCTCGGCTGTCCCCATGATCAATTCTCCGTTGAAGACCTAATTATACTCGTGCATATTAACTGACTATTAGTCATAATATATACGCGAGTATAATGCAGAACGATCCGTCAGTCAAGCCGGATTTTTCGAGTAATTTAAGGTGCTGATAAAATAGAGGTTATGCGCTCAGAGCAGCTGTCGGCCGGTTGGCTGGAAACCCGATTATTCGATCTTGGCACTCGATTTCCCGTTTCCTGCCTGCTCCCGGACGCCATCCATCACGTATCTCTTGATCCCGTCAACGTTCAGCTTATCCAGACCCATATCCTCCATGGTGCGGCCGTCCTTGAAGAAATCCCTACCGTGCATAATTCCGGCGAGCTTCGCAAGGGCCTCCATAGCCCACATGTCGACACCGAACTTCCTGCCCAGCATCACCATGGGAACTATGCTGAACGGCACATCCTCGAAGATAAAGCGGTGCCTGATGCTCCTGGGCGCCTTCAGCCCCTGGTACCCGGCGTTGGCCTGTATCGCCTCGTATATGGAATCACCCTTTGCGGAATAGGCGTCATTGAGCCACTCTAGAGCGGAGCGAGATTTTACACCGAGCGCCTCCGCGACTGACAGCCGCTCCTCGTCTATCACCTCGAGGAGATTCGATATGGGCGGAGTAACCCCGTCTATATAGAACTGGAAATCTCCCTTGGTCCTCTCGATCCAGTTTGTGTTGAGCAGTGTAAGAGCCGGGTGAAAAACAGTCCCCATATTATCGAGGCTGGTGTTGAGCACGCTCTTGGCCGGGATAAACTGCAAATATGCCTTGTGCAGCACCTCTATCACGGCCTGCGTATCGTTCGATGGCAGGGCCGCTATGCGGACGGAATTCTTTCTGCGGAATATCCGCGCCTGGGCGGGCCCAGTGCTCCTGCTGACGAAGATGAACGTGCCCGCCTCCGATACGATAACCCCTTCCGCACAGCCCTCCTGATCTAGTATGCGGCGGAACTCCAGGGCGCCTCCGGTACGCCCGGGATTCAACACGACGATCTGGCCCTTTCGCAGGTGGCCGGCGCATTTACGGGCCACATCCCCGTGGCCCGATGCGGGCACGACCACCATGATGACGTCTGCGCCCTCGAGAGCATCGGCTATGTTGGATGTAACCAGTGTCAGCTTGCCGCTTCGCACCGAACCGTCCGAGTACTCGAGGTCGATCTCTCCGGTCAGGGCTATCTCGTTTATCCTCTCGGGAGTCCTGTTGAAAAGGGTCACCTCGAAGCCCTTCACGGCCAGGTCGGCCGCCATCGCCTTTCCCCCGTGACCGGCGCCGATCACCGTAAAACGCGGTTTCAGATCCATACGTACCTCAATCCTTCAAAATGAATATTATAGCTGCAAAAAATACAATACGGAAACCAGCCCCTCTTCTATTCAACACCAGGTTCCGGATACAGTTCCAGCCCGGCGATCCGGTCTTCCTCCGCAATAGGCACACCCGTCCCCGGATCCACGGCGACGCAGCCGCCCCTGTCATCCATGCGTGTCACGATTTCGCCGCGTGCGTACAGATTGTTCCTGAGGTGAGGCGCATCGAGCAAGCCCACCCTCACTGCCCTTCCCAGCGTTGCGGGATCCGTCAGAGGATCTTTCACTCCGGGTTCGGCCAATCTCTTTATGGCGTCAATAGTTACAACGGCTTCACGTATCAGCTCCTCCTTGCGCTCGACAACAGCGGCCCCCGATGTCATGTCCGGCTGTCCCCTTCTTGCATTCTCGATAGCCCGCCTGGCCATCCTGCAGTCCGCTATCACGTCGGCGGCGGACGCCGCGCTGACGGCCTCCGTGTGTCCTACAACGTGGACTATATGCGGTTCGAGCGCCATCTGAACATAGACGCTGGCGGCCAGATGCGCCCTGGCCTCATCCACATCGAGCGGGTAGCTCAGCAGCCCCGTCCTCGTCTGGCGCCATACCCTGAAATCCGGCCCCGAGAGCCCCCCTATCACATCCATGCACGCGAGCATCTTGGCGATATCCATCGAGTCGGAGAGGGCCGGCGGCGTATTGAACATCATCTGCACGATATGGTCCCTGACTCCGAACGCCCTCGCATTGTAGGCGGACAGGTACGATGTGGCCACATACAGCACGTCCGGCGCATCGCGCAGGCTCCAGTGATGGGGCTCGTTCACCTCCACCGGTATGCCGCGCTCCCCGTACCATGCCATTACCCTCTGATGCTCGCCTATGGAATCTTCCAGTTCCCACGGGCCGCGGCCGTCCATCCTGTTGAACCAGAAGAGCGGGATCGCGCACCAAGCGATATTGATGGCCTCGGTGTACAGCTCGGCCAGCTTCAGAAAATCATCCGTTCCCGAATAGGTCCGCATCAGGGGATAGTTGCCCCGTCTGGTCGCCTCGTACAGCGAGCGATAGTCGTCCGCGCTGCGCACGGGCACTCCGCCCGCCCCACGGCGCCCCGGCTCCTGGCGTTCCGGGTGGAAGAAGTTCTCCTGAGCGTCTTGATCCGTGCCGAGTGACACGACGTCCAGCACACCGGCATCAGCGATGCGGTTGATCCCCTTACCGGTTTCCTCTACGGTCGGTCTGCCGAAGTGATGCCTGATGATCGGATACGGCGATTTCCATCGAATCCGCTCTATTGCGCTCTGCGGGTAATCCTCCCCCTTTGCGCCACCCGGGGATCTTCCCTTGAGATACCCGAGCACCTCCTCGACCGGTTCGCTGCCGTCGAACACCCTCTCGAAGAATCCCAAGGCCCTGGCCCTCTCGGCGACCGGCGGTGTCCCCCCCATCACGAAGCGCACACCTTCGGCCCTCAGCGCGCTGGCCCTGCCGATAAAATCGGTGAGCAACCTCTCTCCCGTCTCCGGTGTAAGGCGATAGGAGATGCTCACCAGACCGGCCTTCTCGCGCCTGGCGCCCTCAATGACATCTTCGGCCGGCACGGCCGGACCCAGGAAGACCGTGCGCCAGCCCGCCTCCTCAGCCAGCCGAAGAAAATTCATGATCCCCGCTACATGAACGCACTCTCCAAGAGCAGCGGCAATAACGGTCTTCATAGTCAACCTCTGTTGGAAAGACATTCCCCCGCTTATCTAGACATCAACCGGACCGATTTTTCCTGAGCGGCGGTCGTCAGCTCTCCGAGAAAATAAAATCAGCTCATATGTATAATACGATTAAGGCATTTATCCGAATGTTCTGTTTCCGCTCGAGCTGTTAATCCCTTGCCGTTCAGCATATTTATCGGGACGCACAGTTTACGGGATTACACTGCGGATGTCCATAAATAAAGCCGTAAAATCTGACAGGCGGTCTTCATAGAGCTATCCTTTTCTCCGTTGCCAGCCGCGCTCAAACAGTGTACCCTACGATCCGGGATAACGGCTTCAGTCACTTGTAATAAGCCGCATCGGAGGGAAATGGGTTTCATCTATCGGATAAGGCTCAGCGGTGCAGGCGGGCACGGCCTCAAACAGGCGGCGAGGATCCTCGCCGAAGCGGCGGCCATCTATGAGGGCAGAGATGCAGCCGAGAGCTGCTCGTTCGGGCCGGAGGCAAGGGGAAACACCAACCGTGCTGACGTAGTAATATCGGACGAGGCTATCGAGTACCCGAGGGTCGAGAAGGTGGATTTCCTGATGGCCCTGACCCAGGAATCATACGACAGGTACTGCAAGGACGTGGCTCCGGGCGGCGTGGTTCTGATGGACAGGCATATCGTCACCGCCGGGGATACCGAGGGTATGAAGATCTACCCGGCGCCCATAATCGACGTGGCAGTGACAGAATGCAGGCGACCATCTATGATAAGCATATCCGCGCTCGGATTCTTTGCGGGTCTGAACGGCGTCATCGGAGAGGAATCCACCCGGTTGGCGCTCCTCGCGCGCGTGCCGAAGAACTCCGAGGATATCTACATCGAGGTCTACGAGGCGGGGCTCGAAAGGGCCCTGAAGATGGACAAGCGATGAGATCCGGTCCCCCGGCGGGATCAACAGCGGCAGAGCGCGGCAGGGAAAAGTCGATGCGGCCGAGAGGCGCACTAACCGGATCGTCACGGGCACGATAAAGGGGAAAGCGGCATGAAGGATCACCTCTCAAGGTTGACGGAAAAGACGGAGGCCCTTGGCAACTACAACCACAAGTATCTTCATATCATCTCTACGAACATTAACAGGCTGACGACATCGCTCGAGCAGCAGGGCAAGCTGGACAGGGTCCACCTCTGGAGCTACTCCACGGAGATCCCCGGCGAGATGGACACGGTGCTGGAAGCAGCATCCGACACCGGTGAAGCCCTTAACTTCCTCGGCTGCTACTTCGCGCTCCAGTTCCTCCATATGAACCTGCGGATGATAGACATCCTCAAGCTGGAGCTGGCCATCGGCACACAGAGGACCCGTACAGGCAGAAAGTTCATGCTCGAGGCGGGACGCATGTTCCGATTCCTCACTAAATGCTACATGAAGCGGCTTCTCGATATATTTCTGGACAAACAGGATGTCCCGGAATTCGCGATACTGGGGGTAGGCACAAGATCCGACCAGGACGATATCGATCTGGGGATAGTGCACAGGGAACAGAGAAATTCAGAAAATCTCAACAAGGCGATCGGGAGGCTGGCGGGGCAGATGTTCAAGACTGCGACGAAGCTCCATTTCCATATCTCGGAACACGTCGGCAAAAACAGCCTCACAGCCGGGATAGAGGATTACGAGGCGATTCTCGACAACAACAGCTACGACTTCGTAATAGTTACCGAGATGCTGGGGGCCGCGAACATCCTCGGCAGCCAAGGTCTGTACGAGGAATTCAAGAGCAAGGTGACCGACCGGTTCTACCATGATCCTCGTAAAGGGGTAAACATGTTCCACGAGGGCTATATCCGCAGTATCCTGGGTGAGATACCGGCCCTCGTAAACCGCCCCAAGCTGTTGGATACGATCAATCCCAAGGAGGACGGGCTGCGGCCCATAAAGGTATGCCTGACCGCCCTCAAGCTCGTCTACGGCATCGATAAGGTCAATGCCTGGGACATAATCGACGAGCTCAGGGAGAAGAATCAGGAGCGAAGGGATCAGTACGATGAGATGGAGCGAACCCTGAGCTTCTTCGAGCTCTTCAGGCACCTCTACCAGATAATGGTCGCACAGGATGAGGATATAACCCTGCAAGAACGCTGCATCGAGGATATGGTCGCCAAGATCGCAGAGATGATCGGCTTCAGGAACAAGGGAGTGGTCAAAGCAGAGGACTTCATGCTCGTGACCTACTACGAGCTCCTGGAAAACAGCATCCAGGCCATAGACGTGCTGACCGACGACCTGAAGAAGCACCTCAGAAAAGTGAGCGTCTACAAACCGATCTTCTCCGGCGAATTCTTGAAGAAGGACGGCTTCACGGGAAACCTGTCACTGGACTTCATCCGGTCCTCCACCTTCTCGGGCGGGATAACCTACTGGGACGACTTTCTGGAGGAGCTCGGAAGGGACGACGGCCGCTTCCACAGCGATTTTATCACCAGCTTCCTCGGCTTGACGGACGAGCAGCAGGACGAGGTGGCGGGCGAGTACATCAAGGGGATAAGGCACAACACCTTACCCGTCCTCAAGTTCCTCGTGACACTTGGGGGCAGGGCCAAGGGACGGGAGGAACGATCTGTATTCGACGCCTTCAGCAGCCATTTCATAGAGAAGCTCAAGGAGCATCCCGGAGCCGTGACATCGCTGATACAAATGTCGGATGCATACAGTGAAATACTGAACGCCTTCCTGGCGCTTCTCGACTGGGAATCGCTGTCGGAGTTCATGGAGCTCGTGGGAAAGAGGCCCGCTGTGCCGGAGCTCGTGAACCTCCACGAGCAGCTTCTCGCCCTGATCAACGTTCACAGTGAAAGCAGCTACTTCTTCAAGAGGCACTTTCATACAATACTCAACAAATATCCGGTGTTCATCAAGAACCTCCACAAGAACTATAAGCTGAAGGAGATCGCCACTGGTTTCTACAGCGACCTCACCTCGCTGTCGACACCTGCGGAACGTATGGAGCGTCTCGGAGACTACTACGACATGGAATTCGTGCGTGTCAGCCTGCTCACCATGGCCGGTGCGCCCTGTGAGCATACTGACGCGGAATTCATCGAGTTCTGCGACAATTACACAACCTCTCTCTACGAGTTCTGCGTCAACGACGTGCACCTCTCGCTCGGATACTCCCTGCATACCCATGACCTGTTCGCCCTCTACGCCACCGGAGGACATGCGAGGGAGCAAGCCTTCGACGACGACTACGACATGATCGTCATCCTCGACTCCCCGGATCAAGGTGAAATAGACTACTGCAACAAGATCGTGGCAAGGATGAACTCCCATATACTCAAGCGTGGCATTCTTCCCCACCACCGTTTCGCCGACCGCTTCGGGAGCTACGTGGTAAGCCTCGATCGACTAGCCGAATACTTGAGCAAGGAGGACGAGAACGTATTCGTGGATCTATGCCAGGTGCTGAGTTCCAGGATGCTCGTGGGAAGCAGCAAGCTCGAGAGCAGGCTCCAGGAAAAGATCATCGATCCCTGCATATTCGCGAAACGCGGCAGGTTCATCGATTTCATGAGAATGGAGATGGAGACCCGGCACGAGGATCGAACCGAAAAACGGGACAACAACATCAAGGAATGCCGGGGCGGACTTCGCGACATCGAGATGCTTATGCTGATGTACAAGGCGAAATACGGTGTCAGGGATCCGTTAACCCGCAAACTGCTCAAACGTCTGGGCGAGCTCGACAGCGGGCATGCCGGGGAGTTCTCGTTTATCGAGGATCACCTGGACTTCATAAAGAACCTGCGCGATCTCTACCGTCTGAAAGTCGCCGCGCAGGATACTATAGACGCCGGGCACCTGCTTCCGGTCGCTGCCAGCATGGGCTACGGGATCAGCGTGGAAGCAGCGGAAACGCTGTACTCGGACTTCATCGAACGCACAGGCAAGGCTTACGAAACCGTAGAATTGCTGATGTCAGGGATGTAAACGGCGGACCGATCAAGGCACGCGTCCGCTGAACAGAGAATACGTGAAGAACGCGTAGTAGTCGGGTAGATCGAGTATGAAATCGGCCGAACCCGGAGTGCACAGACGCCTGTAGAGCTCCCATTCCTCCTCCGTCACCCCTGATCTCCTGCTTCCCCAGCGCATATCGAACAGCTCCGTCAAGGCCTCCCTCATGCCGGAATCCATCGGTGCTTGGACGTCTCCGGCGATCGTTCTGGCCCTGCAGTCCGAGAGGCCGGCGCCGCGGAACCAGCCGAGCGACCTCAGCAGATGCTGCTCCGGCTTCATGTAGCTGGTGAACGGGGCTATCCCCTGCTCGCTGGCATCGAGGCGGGCCTCGAGCTCCGGGTAACCCGGAAGAAGCTGCTCCGATGACCATGCCATAATGGCAACGGTTCCCCCGGATCTCACGACCCGGGCGAGCTCCCGGATCGATTCATCCCCGTTGGGCTCCCCGTATCCGACACAGTCGACGCTCCATACCCAGTCGAACGTATCGTCATCGAAGGGGATGTCGTTCGCGTCACCGACCCTGAAAGAGAGGCTTTCGGAGAGGCCGGCGCCGGCGGCCGTCTCGCCGGCCTTGCTGATGAATTCCTTTGAGATATCGATCCCCGTAACATGCCCCTTCGTTCCTACCGCTTCAGCGAGGAGCAGGTCCTGGAGCCCTATCCCGCACCCCACATCGAGCCCTCTGCTCCCCTCGGGCAGACCGAGCATCCCTATAGCCGTAAGGAGCACCGGCCTGCGCATGGCATCTGTGATATCCAGCAATCGCATATAACGATCCGCCGATGTCCCATCGTTTTCACTTTTATCATTCATCGTTTGACGCTCCTCATATTCAGATCATAAGCTCACCGATCACGCAATATGCACTTGATTACATCCTCTCACGATGATAGTATCCGGTGCTGTTTATAATGCGGCATCGGCATTTCGTTTTCTACCGAATAATTCATGGTCCTTTCGACGGGGAATCGTTTTATTTGCTTCACGATGGAGAGTGACACATGATGGTACGCCTCGATATCATCGATCCGATCAAATCTATGATATGCCGGATGAAGGCGCGCGCCCTGGGGGCGGTTCTTCTCGCGGTTCTGTGCATGTGTACCTGTGCGGCCGCGCAGGTCAGGGTCAGGGACGAGATAAGGATCCCCGACATCCCGGGCTACAGGACCCTCAAATGCGATCTTCACATGCACACCGTATACTCGGACGGGGAGGTGCTGCCTCGCGTGCGGGTCGAGGAGGCCTGGAGAAACGGGCTGGACGCCATATCGATAACAGACCATATCGAGTACTTCATAGATCGCGAAAACGTCCAGGAGACGCTGGACAAGCTCTACAGGCCCGCCCGAATGCTTGCCGAAGAGCTGGGAATAACATTCATAAACGGGACGGAGATTACGCTGGACATGCCCCCGGGCCATTTCAGCGCGATATTCCTGAAGGACACGGGCGCCCTCATCAAGCAGGACTGGCGAAAGGCGTTTGAAGCGGCCCACGCCCAGGGGGCGTTCATATTCTGGAACCACCCAGGATGGTACGGACAGCAGCCGGACGGCGTCTCACGCTGGTACACCGAGCACACGGAGATATTCGAAAACGGATGGATGCACGGCATCGAGATCGTAAACAAGAATACCTACTACCCCAATGCGCACGGATGGTGCCTGGAGAAGAAGCTTACGATGATAGCGAGCTCCGACGCCCACGAGCCCGTGCCCATGATATATGACGAGGAGGCGGGCGAGAGCAGGCCCGTCACGCTGGTCTTCGCAACCGAGAATTCCCCCCGGGCCATAGAGGAGGCCCTACGGGCGCGGCGCACCGTGGTGCTCCTCGACGGTGTCCTGATCGGCGAGGAGAGGTTCCTGAGGCCCATTTTCGATGGATCGATCAGCGTGCTGAACCCGGAAGTCTCCTTCTCGGATGCCGGCAGGGCGCTCGTACGCATCTACAACGACTCCGACATCGACTACGAGCTCACCGCCCGTAACGGAACATCAGGTGTATCCACTCAGCCTGCACTAAAGCTTGCGGCCGGAAAGACAGCCCTCCTCACGATCGCACCCGGAGCATCAGGATCTTCGGAAGCACGTAAGATCAAGCTGCCGTTTACCGCCGAGAACCTCATGGTCTCACCGGGCGAGGGGCTTCCCGTCGAGATCGAGATCACCGTCAATAACGGATTGTAGGATCCGCATCCTCCGCAGTGGAAGCGCTTCCCGAAAGCAGTGAATCCGAGATCGATCCGATGCTTCAAGGATCCAAATAGGCTGGAACGCCCAGCCAAGGTTTTATTGCGGCCGGCCGCCTATTTGATATATGATCCACAACTGAAATGCGATCCGTACTGATCGGTGCTTCTTCGGGGACGGTTACGATGATCAGATCGCTCGGTGAATTCTTTTCCCGGATAGCGAGAAGGTACCTTCCCGACGCCTTCATATTCGCGCTCATCCTGACCATCCTCACATTCGTCCTCGGGATGGCGGTCGAGGGCGCCGGCTTCATCGAGATGGCGGTCTACTTCGGCGAGGGGATCTGGAGCTTTCTGATCTTCTCCATGCAGATGGTCCTCATACTCGTCACCGGGAGCGCGCTCGCCACGTCGAAACCCGTGCATCGATCGCTCAAGTCGATAGCGAGGGCGGCCAAGACTCCGTCCCAGGCCATAGTGACCGCAACCCTGGCGATGATAGTCGGCTGCTGGATCAACTGGGGCTTCGGATTGATCGCCGGAGCGCTGATCGCCCGGGAGCTATCCCGGAGCGTCAAGGGTGTCCACTATCCCCTGCTGGTCGCGAGCGCCTATTCGGGTTTCATAGTCTGGCACGCCGGCTTCTCGGGCTCGATCCCGCTTAAGATCGCCGGCTCTGACGAGATCATGGCGAGGTTCGGGAACGGCGAGGCGGTTCCTACATCTGACACGATCTTCGCATGGCAGAACCTGCTCCTGGTCCTCGTGTTCCTCGTGACGATCCCGCTCATAAACAGGCTGATGGCACCCGCCGGATCGAATGATGAGACCGGGGCGGAGACGGAATGTCCGCCGGGAGAGCGGAAGGGCGAAGGGCCGAGGGACCAGGGCGCACCGACACCGGCCGAGTGGAAGGGAGAAAACCCGAGGGGCCAGGGCGTACCGACACCGGCCGAACGGCTCGAAAGAAGCTGGATACTGTCGATGCTCGCGGGTGGGCTTTGCACGGTGTACATCGTCCGCTACTTCGCCGGCGGGGGAGGCATAGGCCTGAATATCGTCAACCTTATATTCCTGGCCTTGGGGATCATTCTTCATGCGACACCTATCTCTTACGTGAGGGCGGTCAACGATGCCATAAGGACCTGCGGCGGCATAGTGCTCCAGTTCCCGTTCTATGCAGGGATCATGGGAATGATGATCAACTCCGGTCTCGCGGTGACCCTCTCCCAGGCGTTCGTCAACATATCCGGCCAGAGGACGTTCCCGTTCTTCACGTACCTGTCCGCCGGTGTCGTGAATTTCTTCGTGCCCTCGGGGGGCGGGCAGTGGGCCGTGCAGGGGCCTGTCATAATACCGGCCGCAAAGGTGCTGGGCGTACCGTACTCGAGTGCGGCGATGGCCATAGCCTGGGGGGACGCCTGGACCAACCTGGTCCAGCCGTTCTGGGCGCTGCCGCTGCTGGCGGTGGCCGGCCTCAAGATCAGGGATATTATGGGATACACGGCCGTTGTGCTGATATTCTCCGGCATCATCACGTCACTCTTCATGATTCTGCTATTCTAGCCGGTAGTCCCACACACCGGTTCCCCGTCCTGCTCTACCGTGAAGATGCGAGCCGCCCGCGGATCTTCGGCCGTAATTGACGGTGCGACGCTGAAGCGGACAGCCGTTAATATACACCGGATCGTTTCATCGCCCTGATCCAGCTGAAGCGGACTGCGGTTAATTTCCACCGGACCTCTTCATAGCCCTGACCCAGAGGAGATAGCAGGGGATACCCGCGATAACCGTGAGGACCGCTGCGGACGATTCGAGCGGTCTGTTGTAGTAGGCCACGACCAGCAGGCCGAGCATTGTTACAAGAAAGAACAGCGGCACGAAGGGATATCCCCATACCTTCACGGCGGATGAATCGCCTATACCCCTTCTTCGCGCTATGAAGATACCTGCGACCGCGAGCCACGGGAAGATCCCGAGTGCGAAACCCAGGTAGACCAGCAGCTGCTCGAAGGAGCCCACCAGCACCATCAAAACGGCGATAGTGCCCTGTATCACGATCGATCGGCCGGGCACGCCGAAGCGCGGGTGCACCTTGGACGCAAAGGGAAAGAACAGCCTGTCCCTTGCCATGGCGAAATAGACCCTTGGTCCGATGATTATATAGGCGCTGAGTGAAGAGAGCAGGGCGACGCCTATCATGAGGCTGAGCCCCCTTCCCATCCAGCCGCCGAACGCGTTGACCGAAGCGCGCTCCACCACGGGTATCACGCCAGCGGCTTCCGAATGGGGCAGGGCGTAGAATATGAAAAGATTGACCGCTATGTAGAGGACGACCACGATCGAGGTGCCGACAAGCAATGACATGGGAAGGGTCCGCCTGGGTTCCTTCAGCTCGCCGGCTATGTACGCGCTCGCATTCCATCCGCTGTAAGCGAACATCACGAGCAACATCGCCGTGCCTACAGCCGGGACATTCAAGGGGCCGCCGCCCCCGAAATATATGTTCGCCCAATCCCCCCTCCCGTATATCAGCCCCGCCGAGGCCAGTCCCAGCACGATCAATATCTTCACGGCGGTCAGGATGTTCTGAACCCTCGATCCGGCCTTTAGCCCCGTGTAGTGCAGCGACGTGAACAGCAGGATCATCCCGATGGCCGCCGACTTCTTTATCACCATGAGCTGCATGGATTTGAGCGCAAAGGTCCCCTCCCCGACACCGGCGAATATGTACTCCGAGAAACCCAGCGCAGATGCTGCCACCGGCGCCGAGAAACCGGCCAGAAAACTGGTCCAGCCCGTGAGGAATCCGAGCGCCGGGTGGTAGAGCTCGCGGAGATAAACGTATTCGGCCCCTTCCTTCGGCATCCTCGTAGCAAGCTCCGCGTAGCAGAGAGCGCCCGCCATCGCTATGAGCCCGCCGGCGGCCCAGCACAGGATCACCCAGCCGGGGCTCGGTAGCATACCGGCCAGGATGCCGGAGGTCGTAAAGATCCCGACACCGATTATATTAGCCACGACTATGTTCGTGGCCGTCATGGCACCGATACCTCTCTTGATCCGTCCTGGCTCCTGGAGCCTGCCGGTTGCCGAATGCATAAAACTCCCCCTGTCGGTTCACTGCTGGTTCATTCTACGAGCTATTCGCCAGATTGTTACGGAACGTGAGCTGTTTCCACATAATTCATCCAAAATATCCTTGGTGTGCAATAATTATTTCCGTGATCCTTCCACGCCGGCGGTCGATCTGAATGGAACCCTATGCATTTTGCGACCGTAGTACTATAATGCCTAATCCGGTTGCTTGACGGAAGTGAAGCCGCCGGGTATAAATATCCCGGCGCTGTGCGAGGCTTCGCGGGTAACGATAAGCAGCCGGGAAAAACAAGAGAAGGGAGAATACGATGCTGAACGCCGGTAAGTGTAAGCATTTCAACATTAAAGCCGCGTGTGTCCTGACCGCCGTTCTTGTCTTTGCCGCCGCTCACCAGGCCTCCGGTGAGGAGTATGTACGGACCGGCTACGATTCACTCAAGGTCCTCTTCGACGAGGCCTACGGATCCGGCGATTATGACACGGCCCTGGAGATCGCAAACGAGATTACCGTTATCACCTGGCCGCAGCACGTCAATACGCTGTACAACATAGCCTGCATATACGCGCTGAAGGGTGAGAAGGTAAAGGCGTACGACTGGCTGGAGTTCGCGGTGAACGCCGGCTACTGGGATGCAGGATCGATAATGAACGACGATGATCTGGCCCTTCTCAAGGGGGAGCCCAGGTTCCGGGAGATAGTCAGATCCGCATGGTCAAAGGGCTATATAATGATGCTCGAGAGGGACGAGCGTGACGAATTCCAGAAACCGGACATGGTAATGGAGGCGCTCGAACTCAAACCGGGAGAAAGGGTGGCCGATGTGGGGGCCGGATCGGGGTACTTCACGATACCCGTGGCCAGGGCCGTGGGAGCCGACGGTATAGTCTGGGCGATCGACATCTCGCAGGAGATGCTCGATTACATCGAGAAGAGGCTCGAGATAGAGGGGCTGGACAACGTAGAGCTGGTGAAGGTCGAACGCGACGATCCCCAACTGCCGCCGGGCGGTGTCGACCTGATCCTGATGGTAGATGTCTTCCACTATATAAAGGAACGAACCGAATACGCCGAGAAGCTGCGGGAAGGCCTCGCACCGGGCGGGAGGATCGTAGTGATCGATTACATCCCCAAGCCCTGGGACGAGCGTCCGTGGGGGCCGCTGCCACAACAGCAGGTGCCGAAGGAGACACTGAACGAGGAGATGAAACAGGCGGGACTGAGGATAATAAAGGAATACCATTTTCTGCCCGAGCAGTACTTTTTGGTATACGGCGCCGAATAACCGGCCGGACGGCCGATGGCAATACACTTTCAGTCTGCTTGAATGGCAATACCTTCAAAATAAAATAGTTACAATTAGAATGGGGGGCTTTCGCAAGCCCCCTGCCTCCTTCTGCTTCATTATTAATAATAAAACTTGACAAAAAATTGGAACTAATTTATAATCATTTTAGTTTAATAATCAGTATTGGAGGACAATGGATATGAATCAGATGATGGAACGCTTGAAACAAAAAGGGATAACCCTGACACCGCAGAGATTGGCAATTGTAGAGTTCCTTATTCATAAAAAGGATCATCCCACGGTCGATGACATATTCAACGCTATAAAGGGCACGTATCCGACTATGTCCAAGGCGACCGTTTATTCGACCCTGAAGCTGCTGGAGGGATTGGGAGAGATCCAGGAGCTGTCCATCAGAAAGAGGGGCAAGGCCTGCTTCGATGCACATCCGGGGCCTCACCATCACTTCCTGTGCAGGGAGTGCGGCAGGCTGCTGGACGTAGAATTCTCCTGTCCGGAGGATTGCCCGATTTTGGTTGCGACCGAAATCGATGGAAACAGGGTCGAAGAGGTTCAGGCGTACCTCTATGGATTTTGCAGCGATTGCGCGAGCCGGAAAGATGGAACACTCCAGAACAACGGGAAAGGAGTGGACAGGTGAAAAGAGTGGAGCTCAAACCGGGTATCTACTGGGTCGGCGGCATCGATTGGGATGTCAGGAACTTTCACGGCTACCTGACTCAACGCGGAACGACCTATAACTCGTATATTATCGTCGATGAGAAGATCGTGCTGATAGACACCGTGAAGCCCCATCTGTTCGACGACCTGCTCTCCAATATAAAGGAGATAGTCGATCCCTCCAGGATAGACTACATCATATCCAATCATGTAGAGATGGATCACTCCGGCTCGATCCCGAGGATCCTGGAGATCGCTACAAACGCCAAGGTGGTGACATCCACACAGGGCGAGAAGGGGCTGGAGAGGCATTTCAAGAAGGGATGGGATCTTAAAGCCGTGAAATCGGGCGACACGCTCGACATTGGCAGGCGCACCCTGCATTTCGTTCACACACCGATGGTACATTGGCCGGACAACATGGTGACCTACTCGCCGGCCGAGAAACTGCTCTTCTCCAACGACGCCTTCGGGCAGCATATAGCAACGGCCGAGAGATTCGACGATGAAATCGGATGGGAGATCCTCAAGGAGGAAGCCGGCAAGTACCTGGCGAATATCGTGCTTCCCTACAGCGATCAGGCCCGCAAGGCGCTAGCCGCAGTATCTGAGCTGGATATCGAGATGATAGCTCCTAGCCACGGCATCGTATGGCGCTCGATGATCCCCGGGATCCTCGGGGAGTACTCTCGATGGCTGAACGGCGAAACCGAGAAAAAGGCCCTCATAGTATACGACACGATGTGGGGCTCGACGGAAAGGATCGCATACAAGCTCCGTGACGGGCTCGAGGACGCCGGTGCCGGCGTTGTGATGAGAAACCTCAAGTCGAACCACATATCCGACATCATGACCGACGTTCTGACATCGCGTCTGATCCTTATCGGCTCGCCTACGCTGAACAACGGATTACTCCCCAGCATGGGTGCGTTCCTCACCTACATGAAGGGTCTGCGGGCAAAGGAACACATAGGTCTTGCCTTCGGTTCCTATGGATGGGGCGGCCAGGCGGCCGGAGAGATCGAAGATGTCATGAAAGAGCTCAAATGGGAGATCCCGTTCGAGAAGATAAATATAAAGTACGTACCCGATGAAGAGGAGCTGGATACCGTAAGAGAAACCGGGAAGAAGCTCGGTGAGCTCCTGGAAGGAGAAACGAAGTGAAGGGGCAGCGGGATACGATAACATCTCTAGGGTCTGCCACCGCCCTACCCGCTGCCCCCCCGAATATGAAAGGGAGGTGGGAAGGCGGATATGCAACGATGCTGGCTGCCTCAGCCCTGCCCACCGCCCGTATCCCCGTTAGAGGGGAGTGGGAAGGTAGAATAATACCTCGGATCAAAGCCACAATCCTGCCCACCACCCCTATTTCCGTGATCGGGAGGTGGGAAGGCGACAGGACAACCGTGTCGGCCCCAACAGCCCTGCCCACCGCCCCTATTTCCGTGATCGGGAGGTGGGAAGGCGGCAGGACAACCGTGCCGGCCCCAACAGCCCTGCCCACCGCCCGTATCCCCGTTAGAGGGGGGTGGGAAGGTGAAATACCCCGGACCAATGCCTCAATCCGACCCACCACCCCTGTATCGACGACCGGGAGGTGGGAAGGCGGCAAGACAACCGTGCCGGCCCCAACAGACCTGCCCACCACCCAATGGATTTAGCAAGAACGGTGCAGACGATCCGGAGATTACAGATGAAGCGCAAGATCATCAAGATAGACGAAGAGAAATGCAACGGATGCGGCGCCTGCTTGCCGGATTGTCCCGAGGGCGCATTGCAGATCATCGACGGAAAGGCAAGGTTGATAAGCGATCTGTTCTGTGACGGCCTCGGGGCCTGCATCAATGCATGCCCGCTCGATGCAATAACCATAGAGGAGCGGGAGGCGGAACCCTACGACGAGCGCAGGGTAATGGAGAACATCGCCGAACAAGGCGAGAATACGATAAAGGCACACTTGAAACATCTGAAGGACCACAATGAGATGGAGTACCTAGGGCAGGCGTTGAACTACCTGAAGGAGAAAGGTATGAATTTACCGAATTTACACGACGCAGCGCAGAATCCTCAGGATTGCGCTTGCCCGGGTGCTGCATCGAGGGATCTAAGAGATCGAAAAACGGAAGCGCCCGTGCAGCAGGAAAGCTCGAAGATCACCTCGGAGCTCAGGCAGTGGCCCGTGCAGCTCAAGCTTCTCAATCCCGACGCATCGTATTTCGACGATGCCGACCTCCTGATCGCAGCGGACTGCGGACCTTTCGCATTCGCCGATTTCCACCGCAGGTTCATACGGGGAAAGATAGTCATCATGTTCTGTCCCAAGCTCGATCCGTATATGGACGAGTACATCGATAAATTGACCGCCATCTTCACAAACCACCAAATCCGATCGATCACCGTCATGCACATGGAAGTTTCATGCTGCGGGGGCGTGGGGATGGCGGTTAAAAAAGCCCTGGAGAGATCCGGGAAGAATATTTTCGTCACTGACTATACTATTTCCATCGAGGGAGAAATCATATGACGGGACAGCACCCTATACTTGATTGCATAGGGCTATACTGCCCACTGCCCATATCCATGACAAAAACGGAGATAGATAAGCTGGAAGCCGGACAGGTGCTCGAGGTCGAGGCGGATGATCCGGCAGCCGAGGATGACATAAAACGATGGGTCAAGAGGGCCGGGCACGAGTTGATCAAATTCGAGAAAGACGGTGCGATAATGAGCTTCCTCATCAGGAAGCTGAAATAGAAAGTGGTGATCATCATGAGCAAGATCCTTTACGTGCAGAGCAGCGGTACCGATACCCCGGAAAGGCTCTACGCGGCTTTCATACTCGCGACGACCGCCAGGGCCACGGATATCGAGGCGGATATATATTTCTTGATAAAGGGCGTCACGGTAGTGAAGAGAGGCGAGGCCGAGAAGGTGAAGATCGGTGAGTTTCCCGACCTGAAGGAAGTCATGGACCAGGCGATCGAAGCCGGTGTGAATCTGTACGTATGCGAGCAGAGTACTCAGCTGCTCGGGATCCCCAGGGGAGATTTCATTCCCGAGGCCAAGATAGTCGGGTCCGTCACCCTCAACGATCTGGCGCTCGAGGCGGACTCGGTTATGAGTTTTTGAGGTGATCCGATGAAGGGTATTTATCTAGACCATCAATCATCCACTCCGGTCGATCCACGTGTACTGGATTTTGCGCAGGGTTACCTGCGCGATGCACACGGCAATCCATCCTCGCTGCACTCGCCCGGTGTTGCGGCGAAGGAGGCGGTGGAGGAGGCTAGAAAGAAGGTTGCACAGCTCATAAACGCCGAGAGCCCGAGATGCATAATATTCACCGGGAGTGCGACGGAATCGAATAACCTCGCCGTCAAGGGAACAGCCCTGAAAAATGCACGCAGGGGCAAGGAGCTGGCGGCAAGCGCCATAGAGCACATGTCGGTTCTCAATCCCATGAAAGAGCTTCAAAAGAGCGGTTACATGAACAGAACCATCGAGGTTGACGGCACTGGCCTGATCGACACCGAAAGCCTCACGCAGAGCGTTACCGGGAGCACGGTGATCACTTCGGTCATGTACGCCAACAGCGAGATCGGAACCGTTGAGCCGATAGGCGAGATAAGCGGATTGATACACGAGAGAGGTTCCTACCTGCACGTGGACGCAACGGCCGCAGCCGGTCACATACCCATTGACGTCCAGAAGGACGGGATAGACCTTCTGACCCTGTCATCGAACGACCTGTACGGGCCGCAGGGTGCAGGCGCGCTGTACGTCAAGCGGGGTGTGAAGATACAACCCATCCTGCCGGGCGGCGGGCAGGAGCTCGGGCTCAGGGCGGGAACCGAAAATGTATTCGCGATTGCTGGTATGGGAGAGGCGGCCAGGATCGCCGGGATAGAGATGGCAGATGAGAGCGCAAGACAGGAGAAGATAAGGGACGCGCTTAATTCCGGCATACTCGAGATAGAGCAATCCTACGTTACCGGCCATCCATCCAGAAGGCTGCCTCACCACGCCAGTTTCAGATTCAATGGAATAGAGGGGGAAGGGCTCCTGCTGCTCATGGACAGCCAAGGCATCCAGGTATCCACCGGGTCTGCTTGCTCATCCAGAACGCTCGAGCCTTCCCACGTGCTTCTTGCCATCGGCCTAAAGCACGAGGAGGCGCACGGTTCGATGGTGCTGACCTTGGGGCGCTCGAGCAGGATGGAGGACGTGCGGTCTGTGATCGATGCCGCCAGGGCGACCGTGGAGAGGTTGAGAAGCCTCTCGTCTATATGGAGAAAGAGTGATAGTTGATTGATACAGGCCCTGCCCGGGACGGGGAATGAATGTTCTCAGTGCGGACGGGGCCTTCTCTGGACAAATCAGGCACGAGGAGGTAGAATGATGAGCTGCGGCAAGAACCACAAGAAAGTCGTTCTAGAGGCGATGAAAAAGGCAGCAAAGCCGCTCAAGGCGGGCGATATAGCCGAGCTGACGGGGATGGACAAGAAGGAAGTCAACGCGGCGATCGCCGATCTCAAGAAGGAGAACAAGTGCACTTCACCGAAGAGGTGTTTCTACGAAGCGGTTTGATATCCGAAATGTGATCCGGATCCCCTTCGCTTAACGAGGAGCGGACATGATAGCTCAGAACTGGAAGTGCAGTGAGTGCGGATTTATATCGGTCGGTGTTTTCCCGCCGGAGAAATGCCCGAAATGCGACAGCGGCAGGGAATGCTTCCAGAGGGAGCACGGGTATGCGTTTCCAGAGGAGGAGATCAACGATATTATAAGCGCATGCTGGAAGATCAGCTACGGGCTGTACGTGGTGAGCTCGATAGACGGCGGTAAGATAAACGGACAGATCTGCAACACCCTCTTCCAGATAACGAGCGATCCGCCCCGTTTTGCGATCGGAATAAACCGCGGGAACCTCACCCACGAATTCATCGAGAAGAGCGGCGTCTTCGCCGCATCCATACTGGGCAAAAACGATCACAGAATCGTCAGAAGGTTCGGATACAGATCCGGCAGGGAATTCGATAAGTTCAAGGGTATATCGGTGATAGAGGGAAGGACCGGCTGCCCGATATACGCTGATGCCGTGGGATACATCGAGTGCGGCGTCATTAAGGATAAAACCGTGAACGCCGGCACTCACGATATATTCGTGGCGGACGTTCTGGGTGGCAAGATGTTGAAGGATGAAGAGCCTTTAACCTATGATCACTATACAAAAACGAAAAACGACCAATAATAAACACAAATAGCGGAGTATAAACGGGTGAGCGAGATAAAACAGGTCCTAAAGGTTCTATCCAGGGCGATAATCAGGGAGACAACTGCATTCAACCACTATTACAAGGGGAGCGAGGACGCAACGCTGCCTCCCGGCGTCAGGGGGCTTCTATCGAGGCTGGCCGAAGAGGAGCGGAAGCACAGGCGCCTTCTGGTCGATGAATACAGGGCGGTCGAAAAGGGATGGGATGAGAGTCACAGTGACCCGGAGAAGGGCTCACTGTCGTACACGGTGCCGGGCAAGCTTCCATACGTGCCAATCGAGACGTCGGGAGATCTCGAGATAACCGCCGTATCCCTCCCCGCGAGGCTCGTCGGGGGCGACAATATCCTCTCTACGACGATAAGGGATCGAAGCGGCGGCGACATCGGGACCTTCCTGCTGCTATACGATGCCATGGGCCACAGCCTGGACACGACGGAGCTCAACGCAATAGCGGCCAGGCTTCTGGGAGAGTACATCGATCCCTCCTTCTCCTCCGACATGCGGATGGAGCTGCTGAGCCCGAAGAAGGTGGTTCGCTATCTGAATGCCGGCATAAGCGAGGCATTCGAAGGCCAGGGAGTGTTCCTCACGCTCCTCTCGGCACTCTTCGACGCGAAGAACAAGATGCTCTCGTATACCCTGGCCGGACACGAACCCCCGTTTCTCGTTCACGACAGAGGCAGGGTGGGATCGCTTCTCAACACACAGCTGATCGTGGGTATCGACCCGGAATTCCAATACAGGGAGAACAAGGTTCCGTTCGAGAAAGGGGACATCCTCTGTATATTCTCCGACGGGATCATCGAGGCCGTCGATCCCGACGGTGATATCTTCGGAAGGGAAAGGGTTGCGGCCATCCTGGAGAAGCACTGGAAATCGCCGGCAAAGACCATAGTGAAGGAGATGCTCGGCGATCTGGATCGGTTCTGCTCCGGCAGGCCTTTGAATGACGAAGTATCTATCATGATAATCCGCTCGAAAGGAGATTGATTGGTGGCTGGGAAAAATCTTGAATTGAAACAGGCCCTGAAGGGTGCTATATACAGGGAGATAGGCGCGAGCAAGTTTTACGGAACTATGGCCAAGAGGATCGAGAATCCCGAGGGCAGCGCCAAATTCCGGCAGCTGTCCAAGGACGAGGTGGGCCATAGGATAAAGCTGGAATCCTTGTTCAAGGACCTGTTCGATGAGGCCTTCTCCCCCACATCGGAGGGCCTCGAGGAATCGGAGATAGAGGAATGGGATCTCAGCGATAGAACGGGCGCGCTCGATGCGCTCGACATCGCGATCGAAGCCGAGGCCAGGGCCGAGGAATTCTACACCGGCCAGGCCGAGTCGACGGACGATGAAAGGCTCAAAAAGCTCTTCACCGATCTGTCCGAGGAGGAGAAAGGGCACCACAGCCTGCTGGAAGCCGAGAAGAACTCGATAATAGGAGGCTTCTACTGGTTTGACATGGATTCGACATCATTCATGGAGGACTGAACCACTGGGAATGGAACTTTGGAAAGGAGCTTAAGATGGACAAGTGGAAATGCACGATATGCGGTTATATCTATGATCCGGAAAAAGGAGATCCGGAAAACGGCATAGATCCTGGAACTTCCTTTGATGATCTACCCGACGATTGGGTATGCCCGGACTGCGGGGTAGGTAAGGACAGCTTCGAAAAGATGTAAACCGGTCGTTGACAGCCGTGCGAACGGCCCGAAGGATTGCAAGGAGGAATAAAGATGGGGATTGCTTTCAATGCTGACGAGATCTACGAGATGGGTATGGATATCGAGAAGAACGGAAAGGCCTATTACAACAAGGCCGCAGAGCTCGCCAAGGATCCGAAGATAAAAGAGGTATTTAAATATCTCGCCGACGAGGAACAGAAGCACTGGGATATATTCAAGGAACTGCGAGAGGCGCTTCCACCCAAATCATCGCTCCCCACCGTTTCGGATCCCGACGGCCAGGAAGAGCTTTACCTTGACGCGATAGTGAAATCGCGGCTTTTCAACAGCGAGCGCGAGGCGGAAGAAGCCGCCATGAGGGTCGAGAACGAGCTGGAAGCTCTGAGAGCAGCCCTGGCGTTCGAGAAAGACACGATACTGTTCTTTCAGACCATGAAATCCATGACCAGGGAGGATCTGGGAAGGGATAAGATCGAGCTTCTGATAGACGAGGAACGAAAGCACGTGATAAGGATATCCGGCGAGATAGATAAGGTCAAGAAGGGCTCCTGACGGCCGCTCCGGCATCCGCCGTGCGCGTCGCGGGGGATCGAGACGGCCGCGGGGGAGCCTAGAGAATCGTAGATGGCCGCACGGACCGTATCCCGTCAGCCGGCGTAGGGCCATCCGGTGCCGGCTCTGGACTATGAAACCCAAGCCGTACAGTTCCTATATCAATCCCTACAGGATACTCTGGCATATCTCGAGCGGGATAGCGCTGGTCGCCTACATGCTGTGGACCGAGCCCTCGAAGAAGATACCCCTCATCGTCCTCTCGCTCTTCACCCTCGCCTTCTTCCTTGTAGACATCCTGAGATCCACATCCGACACCGGCGAGTCCCTGTTCAGAAGATGCGCCAGGCTCATCACGTCGGAGAAGGAGGCGAGCGGCCCCAATGCATCGTTCTACTACTCACTCTCACTTCTCTTCACGGTGCTTCTCTTCCAGCCGAGGATTGCGATGGGGGCGATAATCTGCCTTGCCGTCGGGGATCCCGTCGCCGGTGTGATCGGAAGGCTCTCGGGACGGATCAGGATCGGGAACAAATCCATAGAGGGTGCGGCGGCCAACTTCACGGCCTGCTTCTTCATCATCAGGCACCTGACCGGCTCCAACACGGTATCTCTGGCGGGCGCCTTCACCGGCGCCCTCATGGAGCTCGTCCATATCCCTAAGGTCGACGACAACCTCATCATCCCCCTCACATCCGGCCTGGCGATGACCATAGCGGCCGCCCTGTCGAGCTGACGCCTCTCAGGCGCCGCACAATCCCGGACCGCCCCGGTGAACCGACTACACATGGGCGCCACCACCCGCGCTTCAATCCGCCCCCCCCGGCAACACCCCCTAGTCTGGAATCAGGACCTAAGACCTATCCCTTTCCCTCTCAAATTGAAATACATCCTGTCTTTCAGGCTCGTACCTGTGCTATAATCATAGGACAATCCGTTTCGAATGGGCGGCATGCCCATTTATGGCATAATCCACCGTGGCTTGG
>CAYRCK010000024.1:39307-49781 GCA_964422745.1 uncultured bacterium | reverse complement strand
AGAGATTATCCATATTCCCCGCGTATGTGAGCTTATCCAGCACCGTAACATGAATCTTTTTGTATTTTCTAAAAAGCAACCTCACGAAGTTGGAGCCTATGAATCCGGCCCCACCGGTAACGAGGATCTTCTTCATTTATGCTCCTTCCCGCTTCCTCGGCGGCTTAGAACCTTTACTCCCGTCCATAGGAATGATACCTGAAACCTTTCTCACGCATGACTCCGGGATCGTATATGTTCCTGCAGTCGATGACGACCGGTTCACGCAGAGCATCCTTTATCCTGTCCAGATCGAGCACCCTGAACTCGTTCCATTCCGTCATGATAACCAGGCCATCGGCTCCGGTAACCGCCGAGTATGAATCCTCGAAGAAACCAACCTTATCGGAGTACGATATCTTCGTATTGTCCATTGCCGCAGGATCGTATACTCTCACGTCGGCTCCCGACTCCAGAAGCCTGTCGATCAGCTTGATAGCCGGAGCTTCACGAATGTCATCCGTATTGGGCTTGAATGAAAGACCCAGGACGGCCACGATCTTGTTTCTAAGATCGGGAAGTTCTGAATGCAGCTTATCGAACAGCAGCTCCACTCGAGACTCGTTCACATCATGCGCTGCCTGAATTATCCTCAGATCCGCCCCCACCTCATCGGCTGTATGCAGGATTGCGGAAACGTCCTTTGGCAGACAGGAACCCCCGTACCCGACACCCGCGTGAAGGAACTTCGGCCCGATCCTACCGTCCAGCCCCATAGCCTTCGCGACCTCCCTGATGTCGGCTCCCACCTTCTCGCAAAGATCGGATATCTCGTTTATAAAAGATATCTTCGTAGCGAGAAACGCGTTACTCGCATATTTGATTAATTCCGCTGTTCTTATCGAGGTAAAAACGAGAGGTGTTTCGAGAAGGTAGAGCGGTCTGTATATCTCCCGCATTATCTCTTCCGACCGCTCGCTCTCCACACCGATAACGACCCTGTTTGGACGCATGAAATCCTCTATCGCCGATCCCTCCCTCAAGAACTCCGGGTTGGAAACCCTGTCGAAGGGCATATCCTTGGTGAGGTTCTTCTTTATCACTTCACCAGCTCTCTCAGAGGTGCCTACAGGAACCGTGCTCTTCTGCACGAACACCTTATATCCGTTCATGAACTTGGCTACATCTTCGGCCACCTTGAAAACCGCG
The DNA here is from genome assembly GCA_964422745.1 of uncultured bacterium. Taxonomy (GTDB): domain Bacteria; phylum Krumholzibacteriota; class Krumholzibacteriia; order Krumholzibacteriales; family Krumholzibacteriaceae; genus CAYRCK01. The sequence continues at coordinate 48,593 of CAYRCK010000024.1, read as the reverse complement.
CTCAGGTCGCATGAACCGTCATCGTGCATCGGTGTTCCGACCGCCGAGAATATGACGAGAGAGCTTCTTACGGCCTCCGCAAGGTCCGTCGTGAATTGGAGTCTGCCCGCGCTGTAATTCCTCTCCACCAGATCCTTCAACCCAGGCTCGTATATCGGTATGATCCCCCGTTCGAGTGCTTCTATCCGTTCCCGGTCGATATCGACACATATAACCCTGTTTCCGAAATCGGCCAGGCATGCACCGCTTACCAACCCGACATACCCTGTTCCTATCATGCAAATTTCACTCATTCCCCACTCCCGATTGAGGTTAAACCGTTTGTATTTTCCTATACGGGATATCTCCCCCGCCGGTCTCCAACATCGGCGCCAGCATCACTTCCCATTTCCCCCGATCGCACCCCGCCAGAATTCCATGAGGCCCGACAGCATCCGATCAACCGGAATCCCGGGCGTCCATCCGGTATCCTTACAAAGCTTCGAGTTGTCACCTATCATCACCGGTACGTCGACGGGCCTCAAGAGATCCGGATCCGTCTCCACCTTGATCGGTAACCGGACCATCTCTATCAAGGCGTCGAGCGCATCATTCAATCTTATGCCCAATCCAGAACATACGTTGTAGACTTCCCCACATCTACCCTTTTCTGCCAGCAGCCTGTACGCCTTTACGACATCCCGCACATCGAGAAAATCCCTGACCACCTCCAGGTTGCCGACCTCGAGCAGCGGCTCCTTCGATCCGGCCTCGATCTGCGCGCACTGCTTGGCGAATGCGGGAAGTACGAAACGATCGGTTTGACCGGGCCCGGTATGGCCGAAGCTCCTCGTCAATACTACATCGATTCCATGGGAACGATGATACTGAAGCGAGAGCAATCCCTGGGCGACCTTACTGACAGCGTAAGGGCTGACGGGTTCGATCGGACTGTCCTCGCCGAGCGGCATCTCTTCCTCAAAGCGCCTTCCGTACTCCTCGCTCGAACCGATGGATAGCATCCGGCACCCATGACCGCTGTCGATGGATTCTTTCAGCGCCTCGAGTATATTGAGTGTAGAGATGACATTCGTCTCTATTGTTCCTCTAGGATCCACGAATGAAAGGGCTGCGGAGCTCTGCGCTGCGAGATGGAAAACATAATCCGGCCTGCATTCCTCGAAGAGCGCTTTGACGGATCCGCCGTCGAGCAGGTCACAGCCCCTGAAGGGGATTCCCGCGTCAAGACCTGGATCGTCGATCGCTCCCGGTCCTGCACCCGCCGCGTTGCCGTGCGAACCGGAAGTGCCGCCACCGTGTGACACGGCGATATCAGTCGCCACTACTTCATAGCCCGACGACGCAAGCTCACCCACAAGGTGCCTGCCGACGAAACCGTATGCTCCGGTTACCAATGCGCGCATAACAATAAGTTACCACCAATACACCCGTTCCGGTCTCTTTCGCATCCGGCCGGATGTCATCGTTAGATTATCATTACCCTATTCGGATTCTTACGCCAGAAATCGACGAGATCCCGGAGTGTCTTCTCGAGCGGTATCTCGGGTTTCCATCCGGTATCCGCTTGGAAGCGGCTGTTATCCCCTTCCAAGCGTGGTACATCACTGGGTCTCATTTTCGACTGGTCCTGTCTGACTTCCACATCCACACCGGTTATCTCGATGAGCATATCCAGTATCTCCTGGATGCTGTAGCTCCTTCCGGAACAGATGTTGTATACGGTACCGGGTTTGCCCTTCTCCAGCGCCAGCCAGTAGCCTCTAACGACGTCACGCACGTCGGTAAAATCGCGCCTCGTCTCCAGGGAGCCCACGTTCATCACCGGAGGCTTCGCTCCCATCTCGATATCGACCAGCTGCTTGGCGAAATCGGAACATACGAAGACGGGGCCGCGTCTGGGCCCCGTGTGATTGAATCCCCTCGTGCGCACGATATCCATCTTGTAGCTCATGAAATACTGGTAGCCGAGCATATCCTGGGCCACCTTGCTGACCGCATACGGGCTAAGGGGCCTTAGGGCATTCGTCTCCTTGATCGGGATCTCCTCCGGATGAACAAGACCGTATTCCTCGCTTGAACAGGCGATCTGGATACGGCATTTTAGATCGATCTTTCGAACGGCTTCGAATACATTCAACTGCCCGATCACGTTCGTGGAAAGAGATTCCGTCGGTGCATTCCACGACGTCGGCACGAAACTCTGCGCGGCCAGATGAAATATCCAGTCCGGCTTTATCCTTTCTATGACATCCCTGGTAGATGTCGCATCCCTGAGATCACACTCGAGGAGCTTGACCTTATCCCATATATGCTCTATGTTCTCCGTCCTGCTCCGCCAGCGCTTGATCCCGTACAGCTCTACATCCTTCTTTTCGAGGCACAGGTCGGCCAGGTGGCTCCCGGCGAAACCGGTTATTCCAGTAATGAGCACGCGCATTCGATTCCCCTTTTCATAATTAAAGAATCCGGCCTATGAGAAAAGGTCCGGGTATCCGGAACCCCACAAGTTATACAACTATATCAGAAAACAGCGCCCGATGTGTATTCTTAAGCATCGAGGCCGAACGGCTTTTGGGTATAATGCTTCTTTGAAGGCGCCCGATCAATCCTTTTTTACATACCAGTAGGTGTCAGAGCATCGAATAGGGTGGTCACGATCATACTATCGGCGTCGACTCCTGCACCTTTCCCGGTCAGTAACAGCACCTCCGCCCTCACTCCCGGCAGCAGATCGAAGTAGTTATCCGTGAAGAAGCCCTTTCCGTCGGCGTATCTCAGGAATACGCCCCTGGCAAGGCGGTCTGACACGAGGTCGACCAGGCATCCCCCGGGAGCGGGTGATACGGCGATCTCGATCTGCGGCTTGGACAACCTCAGCCTTTTGGGTGGTGCGAAAAACAGCAGATTCCTGCATATGAGAATCCCTTTTTGGTAAAGCTCGGTGACGAATACGACCGACTCCCGCTCCCTGCCATCGAGCAGATCCTCCGCGGAGGTCTCGAAATAGGTCTTGCTGGCATTCGCCTCTACTGTCGATTCGATTTCCCTGCGCCACAGGTCCGATCCTTCGAAGTCACGCAAAGACAGCTCCAGCCTCGCCTCGATGTCCCGCAGCTCGTCCGATACTATATGAACACCGATAACGCCGCCGTCGAGGACCGGCGAGACTAGTATCTTCTCGAATGCCCTTTTCATGAAATAATGCAGAGCCTTCCACCTGCCATAATAGTCTATACCTGACCAGGATACACCCGGCCAGCAGTCGTTGAGCTGCCAGTAGAGAGATCCCATGCAGTAGGGTTTCGCCCTTCTGTGGGCCTCGACCGCGGTCTTGAGACCGCCGGCCTGTAGAAGCTGGCTTATGTAGATGAACTTCTCGAAATCTTCCGGGATCCCGAATTCCCTCTCCATGTAGGTTGATATGATATGGTTACCCCTGGGATGCTTCTGGTGGGCTAGCATCGATTCGGAATCAATACTCAAATCCCCGTATGGAACGAACAGCCTGACGGTTTCTATCGGCGGAAACGATTGGAAACCGAATTCACTCATGAACCTCCCGACCCTCTTCTCGAACATGGCGAAGGGCTCACCATCGTGCCACACGCCCCAGTAGTGCGAATCCCCCTCTCCCAGGCTCCGGGGGTCACCGCGTCCGTACCTGGGCGAGGAGGCCCAGAAGGGCCTTCCGGGATCGTGTTCGGATACGGCGGACGGGAGAACACCGTGAAAAAGAGCTTCGTAGCTATTATATATCTCGGTGGAATCACCTGCGGAATACCCATGAAGCCGCTGCCATCCCCAGTTATGCCATCCCTCCGAGATCTCGTTGTTTCCACACCAAAGAGCCAGGCACGGGTGATTTCTCAAACGCTTAACCACATCGACAGCCTCCTGCTCCACATCTTCCAAGAACCGGAGGTCGCCGGGATACATTGCACAGGCGAACATGAAATCCTGCCATACTAGAATCCCGTTCTCGTCACAGAGGTCATAGAAGATATCGTCCTCGTATACGCCTCCACCCCAGACTCTCAGCATATTCATGTTTGCGTCCTTCGCGCTTCGTATCAGCTCAACGTATCTAGCCGGCGATACGCCGGACACGAAATTGTCCTGCGGAATGTAGTTGGCGCCCTTCATGAAAACCGGCACTCCGTTGAGCTCGAATTCAAATCCCTCCCCCTCCCCGTCTCTTCGCTGGACCAGCTCGAGTGTGCGCACGCCGATCCTCGCATCCGACTCATCCACGACCTTCCCGTCTATACTCAGAACGCCCCGAAGGGAGTACATGTATGCATCTCCCAAACCGTTAGTCCACCAAAGCCTCGGATCCTCGATCGTGAAATCGATCGCGATCTTATTCATCCCGGATTCCACCCGCGTCCTCCCGCTGCGAAAACTCCGATGCTCAGGAACCATCTCCAGCGATGCTTCGACCTCGAGTCCGCGGGCGGCCTCTATCTCGAAAACCGCCGATAATGCGGCCCTCTTGCCGGTGACATCCCTCTGGGCTATCCATAGATCCTCGATCCTCGCACCGCTCCATGCCCGAAGAAAAACCCTCTTCCAGATACCGGACGTGACAAACCTCGGGCCCCAGTCCCATCCGTAATGGTAAGCCGCCTTCCTCGTGAAAACCCTCTCCCCTCCGGGAAGCGTATATTTAGACCTTCCCGATTCCACTTCACCTCTTATTACCGGAGAATGAAACAACACCCTCAGCGAGTTCATTCCCTCTTTGAGCATTTCATTGCATCGGATCCTCCACGACCGGAACATGTTACCGGCCTCTAGAACGGCCGAACCGTTGATGAACACGGTCGCATACGTGTCGAGTCCTTCGAAGAAGATCTCTATCCTTTCGTGTCCGAGCAGCAGGCTGTCGGCACGAAAGAATGTCCTGTACTCCCAATCCTCACGTTCTATCCACTTCAGATCGTACTCGTTATCTCCGAATATCGGATTCTCGATAAGCCGGTTGGCCGTTAGATCCGTATGCACACATCCGGGAACCTGTGCCTTGTGCCACGTCCGCTCACCCCTCCTTCGAAATTCCCATTCCCCGCCGAGCTCTACGACTGTGGAACTTGATTGCTCGATATCATCCGGTGCTGGTTCCGGCACGCAAGATGAGATCGGCGTAATTATGATGAGGATACATGAAATTAAAAAAGAGATGATGATCGAATGATTATTCATATTGGATTATCGCCCGCATAATCCCCCGTACAGCCCGCCTGAAGATCGAACCATGCATCCTGCCCACCCTTACCTTCCCTCCGCTTCCCGATCCCGATGGACGATACTCCAAGGTTGTTATCTGTAGGCGAACCAGAGTGCAATGTACGATACTATCGTTGCGGCCAGCGTGAAGGGCAATCCGATCCGCACAAAGGAGCCGAACGATACATGGCTCCTCTCCTTTTCCAGTATCCCGACTGCAACAACGTTGGCCGCAGCGCCGATCGGTGTGATATTGCCGCCAAGGCAGGCGCCGACGAGAACGCCGAACACGAGCATCTCCGGTGGAAGAGAGATGCTATCGCTGAAACCGATCACTACGGGGAGCATCGCCGTTATGTACGGTATGTTATCGATAAAGGCCGATACGAGCACCGAGAACCATACAACCGCCGTGTAGATTATAAACGGATTTGAGCCTGATAGCGCCTCCATGCGGCCTACGAGAGCGTCCACCACTCCTCTACATTCCAGCATCGTCACCAGCACGAATATCCCTGCAAGAAAAGCCAGGGTTCCCCAATGCAGCCTTCGCAACAGGCTCAATGAGCCCTCCGTCCCGTGGAACCTGTACCATACATACCCTATTACACCGACCAGCATGCATGCCGTTCCACCGAACCACCTGAAATCCCTGTCGATGAAGGACGCGCACGAGAGCAGAACGATTGTAATCACAATCAGCCAAAGCGGAACCCATGTCTTCACGCGCGTTACCGGAATGCGTGCAGGCTTCTGTTTCATTCCCCTGAAGAACGCATATAGAACAGCGACACCGGCCAGCGCCCCGAGCTGCACGAACCAGAAAATGCCCCATCTGTATCCGGGTTGTGAATCACACGTATACACAAAGAAGTCCAGGAAATTCATCTTCATGCGCGCCGCTAGAATCATGCTGGGTGTATCGCCGATGAGTATGGCCATGCCCTGAAGGTTGGAAGATATCGCCAGCCCCACTATTACGGGAACTGGAGAGACACCGGCCTTTCTAGTCAGATGAAGGGCGATGGGGGCCACTATCAGGACCGTCACAACGTTATCTATGAATATGGATATAAAAGACGCAAAAACGATGATAAGCAGAAACGCAGCACCGAGATTGGAACTGCGGTTTATTAGATTATCCGATATCGCTTCGGGAAGCTTCGAATATATGAAGAGCTCGGCGAGGACGAGCGAGCCGAAAAATATCCCCAGCACGTTCAATTTCAAGCCGCCGGCTATCTCACCGAATTCGACGGCGCCGACCGCCAGCGCTGCGGCGATTCCGCACCACACGATAGCAGGCCTGTACCTTTTGATCGTAACTAGGCCTGCGTATACCAGCAGAAAAATTATGGCTGCTTTCCACATCCGCCTAGCTAGGCCTCCCGCAGCTCTTTCAGTATACCGGCAGCCGCCTTGGCCGGAGATTCCGCCTCGATCACCGGCCGCCCTACGACTATGAAATCCGCCCCCGATTCTTTCGCGAAGGCAGGTGTGGCAACGCGTTTCTGGTCGCCCTTAGCATAACCGGCCGGCCTTATCCCCGGTGTGACAACGATGAAATCATCTCCGAATTCATTTTTTATCTTTGCCGCCTCTTCAACCGATGAGACAACCCCATCGAGCCCGGACCTCTTCGCGCTCTGCGCGAGCCTCATAACCATATCAGCGACCCCGCCGGCGCCCGGAGCTATCGAAGCGAGATCTCCGTCGGAAAGACTCGTGAGAACCGTAACGCCTACCAGCAGGGGGTGCGGCTTGTCCTCTTCCTGCGAGACCTCCCGGGCGGCGCGTACGGCTGCCCGCATCATATCCACCCCCCCGGTTGTATGAAGTGTCATCATCCTGACACCCAGTGCTGCGGCGGCCCGCACCGATCCCGCGACGGTTGCGGGAATATCATGGAACTTGAGGTCGAGAAATATATCCGCTCCCGCCCTTCCTATCTCCTTTACAATGGAGGGTCCCTCGGCCGTAAAAAGCCGGCTGCCCAGCTTGAAGAATCCTATATCATCACGGAGCTCCGCAACGAGCCCCATCGCGCTTTCCCTCAGCTCCACATCGAGGGCCACTATCACTTCCGGTTTGGCTTTTTCCTTCAAATCAATCCAGCCCTTTCCCCCGGGTGATCCCGGGGACTTATCGCTTTTGAATGTGATCGACGATGCGCATCGGCAGACCGGGATCGTAGAAGATAGCAGTTCCCACCTGAACCGCCGAAGCCCCGGCCATGAAGAATTTGCGTGCATCCTCCACCGACGATATCCCTCCCACTCCGACGACCGGAACGTCCACCGTCCTAGATACCCTCCAGACAGCTTCAAGCGCTACCGGCAGGAGCGCGGGACCGGAAAGTCCCGCCTTCACCCTGTGGAAAACCGGCGCTCCGCTTCCGGTATCTATATCCATACCGACAAGCGTATTTATAGCCGTGATACCGTCCGCCCCGGCCTTCTCCGCGGCCCTCGCCAGGACGGAGATGTCGGTGACGTTCGGTGTGAGCTTTGCCAGCACGGCGGCATCCAAGATCTCCTTGGCCCTCCCTACGTAGCGCGATACCTGTGAGGGGTCCGTTCCGACGACCATGCCCCCCATATCAACATTCGGGCATGAAAGGTTTATCTCGACTACATCCACCTCGGTTTGGGCAGCGGTAACCTCGAGAAGCTTCGTATAACCGTCCCAATCCTCAGCTGCCAGGCTCACGACCGGTTTGACCCCGGCATTTAACAGATCTGGAAGCTTCTCCGAGAAAAAGACACTCGAACCTACGTTTTCGAGGCCGATGCTGTTCAGGAGACCGGCCGGGGTTTCCCTTATCCTGACCCCCGGATTGCCCGGATTCGGTTGCAGTGTTATCGTTTTCGTAACGATTCCACCAAGCCCGGCCAGATCGATCAGCCCTGAATACTCGATACCGTACCCCGCCGGTCCCGACGCCAGAAACACAGGATTGTCGAAACAGACGGCGCCCAATCTGAATCCCGTTCCTCCCATTATCGTTCTCCCCACTCTTCCCATGATATGTCCCCGGCCTGAAAAACCGTGCCGTCGCTGCAAACCGCCCTGTATTCCACCCTCTCCCCCGAACCGACCGGGACGGTGCATCCGCGGCATGCCCCCAGACCGCACGCCATAACGGTCTCCAGGGATGTGTAATGTCGCTCGAAGTATCCTTCCACTCTCATGTGAAGCTGGCGGATCATCTCCTTCGGTCCGCACGAGTACAGTATGCCCCCGGGTGATTTCCCGCTGCCTGCCAGCCCCTCTAGAAGAGAGACAACGTCCCCGTGAAATCCGGCCGAGCCGTTCATGGTCGCCATGTGCATCTCATCGAAATCGCGGTCGGCGAGATCGATCAGAAGTTCCTCTTTACCCTCGGCTCCGTAAACGAGAGTCAAGCGTCCCGTCGATCCCCCCCTCTTCCAGCTGCGGGCGGCGAATACCAAAGGTGCTATCCCCGTTCCCCCTCCCACAAGGCAGGCTTCACCATCGGGAGCCGGGAAATGAGTCCCTCCCAGCGGCCCTATCATGTCGATGCGATCCCCAGCCTTCTTGTTCGCAAGGATTGTTGAGCCCTTTCCCACGGCCTTGACTAGAATCCGGATTGATGAGTCGTCGAGGTCCATGATGCTGTAGGGACGGCGAAGAAGGGGCGAGAATGTATCGGTGATCCTTATCGAGATAAACTGCCCGGGTAGGGCGTCCTGGAATCCTTCGGGCCTCTCCAGTTCGATGAGTGTGCATGAGGGGGTGAGCCTGTCTCTGCCGATTACTGTTGTCTCGAAAAGGGCGCCTCTGCCGTTATTCAAGTCTCTCCCTTTCCTTCGAGCGCCCGGATGTATCAGCAGGAGTCGCCCCGTCGACTGCGGTGGAATCCCGACCCGCTGATCCTTCACCAGCCGGGAACGGCCTTGGTTGTCTGGGAACGGCAAGTGCCGTGTCAGCTTCGATCCAGCCCTCCGGAACGACGGCAGCCGTATCGGTAGGGGCTGCATCAGAGACAAGCTCCGGTTCCGGGCCGGCGGCTGCCGTGTCGGAACGGGCCGTATCCGAT
>CAYRCK010000024.1:0-39207 GCA_964422745.1 uncultured bacterium | reverse complement strand
CTGAATCCGGTTCGAGCCCGCTACCCGCACCAATGGCCGTCGTATCGGCGAGGGCCGCATCAGGGACAAGCTCCGGTTCCGGGCCGGCGGCTGCCGTGTCGGAACGGGCCGTATCCGATTCCATCACCGGCACCGGATGAAGGGGCGTAATATCGATGAGGGCTGAATCCGGTTCGAGCCCGCTACCCGCACCAATGGCCGTCGTATCGGCGAGGGCGGAATCCACGTAGGCCCTCATCATCTCTTCCAGCTCAGCTCTCCCAAGACGGCCGATCTGATTAACGGCTCCCTTCGCCTGCGGTGACCGGGGGTATTGCAATGCCAGCTCGCGGTATTTCTCGATGGCCGCCTCACTCTCTCCTAGCTCCTTTTCATAGATCCATCCCAAGGCGTAGTAAGCCTTGGGTGCAACCGCAGTCTCCGGGAAGCTGTCGATAACAGCCTCATAATTGGTAATAGCAGCCTCCACCTCTTCGAGGCGGGTAAGCTGGACCTCGGCCGTAAGGAATCTCTTCTCCGCAATCTGCTCTCTCGTCTCACCTTCATCCGCAGTCTTCTGGAGCTCTATCAATCTCTTGAGGCTGCTGCTCTTCTGAAGGGCGATCTGAGCGAACTCGGAGCTGGCAGATTCGCTTCCAACCTTCGAATATGCCTCCTGGGCGTTTTGAAGCGAATCCATTCTTTCGTGATAGATCACTCCCATCCTGTAATACGCCTCGGCTGAGTAATCCGATTTTGGAAACTCCTTGGCGATATCTTTATAAACGGAGAGCGCCGTGGTGAGAGAATCCATGCACACGTACGCCGAAGCGACGCCTATGAGAACCGGCGGCTTCTCACGGACGGTAGCCGCTTCATCGAGAAGCTCGTTGAACAGATCCAATGCTTCCCGGCACCTGCCGATGTTCGCGTAGCAAACGCCCAATGAGAGGGATATCCTGTGGCGGACTTCCCAGGTGATACCCTTTCTGAGAGCCATCTCGAAATTTGCCGCCGCATTCTCCCAATCCCCGAGCTCCAGGAAGAGCTCTCCGCTCTTCTCACGGCTCTCGTCCACGACCTCGCGCTTGGATGACTCTTCCGCCACCATCGAATAGTAGTTCAGCGCCTCCTCCGGCAGTTTCAGGTTACGCTTTATATCGCCCGCCAGAAACATCACGCTGTAACGAAGTTCGTGTTGCGGGTACTTATTGAGAAAACGTTCCGTATATACGAGAGCCTGATTGTAATCCGTCCTCTCGAGGTAGGCGTAAGCCAGCCAGTATATGGATTCGGGCACGTAATCGCTTTCGGGAAAATTCGAGATGAGTTCTTGAAACTTGCGTGCGGCCTTGTCCGGCTTCTCCTGTCTGATTAATGCCAATCCCATCAGAAAAACGGCATCGTCGACCCAACTGCTTTCGGGATGATCCCTAATCAATTGTGAGCACTTCTCTATTACCTTGTCATACTCCCCGATCAGCTGTCTACCTGTCTTGCCCTTCTTGCGCTTGTCCTCGGCTTCGCTGTAAATCCTCCTGGCGTTGTACATCGTATTGAAATAGACGCACGAGGACAGCAGAACGGAAACCGTTATTGCGGATATGACGAATCTCGAAATTGCGCGAAATCTACCGCAGTTCAAAACACATCCCCCGCCCGACCGGCCGCCATTCATGCTTCATGCGCTGATTTAGCAGGGAAGACAACCGGGATATCATGGCGACCTCCGGGCCTTTCATATGGCGCCTGCATATAACTACTCTAGAGTATAGCGTTATTCCATATACCATCAAGGAAAACCCCTTTGATCCTTCCCCTGAATCTCTTGCCGATCAAGGGAGTGTTTGACGATTTCGACCTCAACATGTCCTTCTCGAGAATCCATTCCGCATCAGGATCGATCAAGACGAGGTCGGCCGGCTCACCCTTACGCAGCCTCCCGCCCGGCAGGCCGATGACGCCCGCCGGTGCATATGTCATGAGTCGGATAAGATCTACGAGCTCCAGAGCTCCGCTTTGCACGAGCTCAGTGTTCAGCTGCGCGAAAGCGGTTTCAAGCCCGATCATGCCGGCCGGCGCGAAATTGAACTCTACCTGCTTGTCGATCTCGTTGTGCGGCGCATGATCCGTCGCTATGCAATCGACCGTCCCGTCCAGTAGGGCTGCCCTCAGAGCCTCTACATCCTTCATATCCCTGAGCGGGGGATTGACCTTCAGGTTGCTGTCATATGTATCCAGCATCGTATCGTCCAATGTGAGGTGGTGCGGCGTGGCCTCTGCTGTTACCCTCACCTCCTGCTTCTTGGCCTTCTTTATCAATTCCAATGCCCCCCTTGTGGAAACATGAGCTATATGAAGCCTCGAGCCTGTGAGCCGCGCGAGCTCTATATCCCTCGAAACCGCTATCACCTCGGATGCCGCAGGAGCCCCTCTAAGTCCCAGCCTTGTCGACGTGTACCCCTCGTTCATCTGGGCATTGTTTACGAGATAGGAATCCTCGCAGTGCGATATAACGGGCAGCTCGTGGAATCCCGCGTACTCAAAGGCCGTTCTCATCACCTGGCTGTTCGTCACATATTTGCCGTCGTCGCTGACGGCCACGGCCCCCGCCTTCTTGAGATATCCGTACTCGCCCACGGCCTCACCTTCCATCCCCTTTGTCAGAGCCGCCGCTACATAAACCCGGGAGGATCCATCCCGGTCGGCCGTTTTTCTCACGAACTCCAATATGCCCGGCTCGTCGATCACGGGATCGGTGTTGGCCATGCAAACTATCGAAGTGAAACCCCCGGCCGCGGCCGCCGCTGTTCCCGTTGCTATTGTTTCCTTCTCCTCGAATCCGGGTTCCCGCAGATGCGTGTGGATATCTATGAATCCGGGGGCTAGAATGTAACCGTCCGCATCGAGTATGGGCAGGTCGGAATCGATCCTCTTCTGCCAAACCACTTCCGCTAAGGCTCCCCTCTTGACAAGTACCGCGCCTGCTCTTATTCGCCCTGATTCGGGATCGGCTAGCCTCGCACCTGTGATCCAGAACTCCCGCTTGTCTTTCCATTCGATCATGTAACACTCCTCGCTATCGCTTGTACGAAGGTGACCGTCAAATTTTTGTTTCTTCGATCTTGCCGCCTGCAACCAGGAACAGAACCGCCATCCTCACCGCAACCCCGTTAGTAACCTGTTCCAGTATCACTGAGCGGTCACCGTCTGCCACCTCCTGGCTGATCTCCACTCCCCTGTTCATCGGGCCCGGATGCATGATTATGCATCCTTCGGGGGCGGATTCGAGGACCTCGGGCGTCACACCGAATACCTGGAGGTACTCCCTCATGCTCGGGAACAGCTTGGATTTCTGCCTTTCCAGCTGAATTCGCAGTATATTGACGGCATCGGCGCCTTCTACGGCTCTTCGAAGATCGTATTCGATCCGAACCCCATTCTCACCCAGACGCTCCGCTTCGGCGGGCATCATGGTCGGCGGGCCGCAGATCGTGACCTCAGCTCCCATCTTGGTCAGTCCCCAGATATTCGACCGGGCGACCCTGCTGTGCATTATATCCCCGACTATCGTGATCCTTTTACCCTCGAGGGTCTCGAGATGCTGTCGCAGAGTAAGCATGTCCAGGAGCCCCTGCGTTGGGTGCTCGTGCTGTCCGTCCCCGGCGTTCACTATGGAGGCATCGAGAAACTCGGAGAGAAAACGGTGTGACCCGGAGGAACCGTGCCTCATGACGACGATATCCACCTTCATTGCCTGAATGTTCTCGGCCGTATCCCTCAGGCTTTCCCCCTTTACAACCGAGGACATCGCCTTTGAGAAGCTGATCGTATCGGCGCTCAGCCTTTTCTCCGCCAGCTCGAAGCTCAGTTTGGTTCTCGTGCTCGGCTCGTAGAACACGTTAGCGATCGTTTTTCCCCTCAGAGCGGGAACCTTCTTGATCGGCCTATCGAGCACTTCCTTGAATGAATCGGCGGTGTTGAGGATCAGTTCGATCTCACCCGCCGTCAGCTCCTCGAGGCTGATGAGGTCCTTTCTTTCAAACTGCACCTTGAATTTACCCCCTTTTACCGGTTTCTTCAGTATGGTGGGCTGCTATCGATTGCTTTTGGAGCCAGGTCCGGAGGATCGCTTATTTCCGGCTCCTCTTTTCATCCTGGATTTTGATTTCGCCTTTCTCTTCGCTTTGGGACCGGACCCCGCCCCCGGCTTGGCCTTGCCCTTACCGGCGCACCTCCCCGACCGTTTCGGCCCCGTCCCCTTTCTTCCACCCACATTCCCCCTCCCACTCCCCTCTGCGGCCTTTCCCGTCCTTTTCGCGTTTCCGGCCTTTCCGGAAGCCGGCCCTGATCCGTCATCCTCGATGATATCGCTCAGCACAACCAGATCCTCACCATCCGTATCGCTGAACAGGACCTCGATCGTCTCCCTGTTGGACGTCGGTGTATTCTTGCCCACGAAATCCGCCCTTATCGGAAATTCACGGTGTCCCCTGTCGACCAGCACCGCAAGCTGAATGGCCTTCGGCCTGCCGAAATCTATCAGCTCGTCCAGAGCGGCCCTCACCGTTCTACCCGTGAACAGGACATCATCTACTAGGATCACTGTCCTGTCGCTGATATCTACTTTTATATCGGTCTCTCCTATAACCGGGTGCGGGGCGATCATTTGAAGATCATCCCTGTAGAGCGTGATATCCAGGGCGCCGACGGGAATGGAGGCTCCCTCGAATTCGTATATGGCATTGGCTATTCTCTCGGCCAGGGGAACCCCTCGTTTTCTTATGCCCACTAGTATCAGGTCCTCCACACCCCTGTTCCTCTCGACGATTTCATGCGCGATCCTCATTATCGTGCGCAGGATCTGGGTGCTGTCCATTACTACTGCTTTTCTGATTATCTTCAAAGGATAGACCTCCTCACTGCACGCCGGCCGGACAAAAAAAATCCTCCCGGTCAGGGAGGTTCAGCAGGAATACTGGTTCTTTTTCCCCTTTTCTGGCCTCCCGGACCAGATTAAAAGGCAACGCTCGACACATGATAGACCAGCAGCGTATTTTATGCAACCATTAATTCAACGAAATTTCATCTTAGCCTGGTTTGCTCTCACGCCGCCGCACAGCAACCGTGAGCTGCGATACGAGCATACCGGAGAGCATCAACGCGCATCCGACCAAACCCCTCCGTGACAGGGTTTCGCCCAAAATCAAACGCCCTCCCAGCACGGCGAATACAGCCTCCAGGCTCATGATAACCGCCGCATGAGCCGCCGGGGCCCTTCTCTGGGCTACTATCTGAAACGTGTACGCCACACCAACCGAAAGTATCCCGCCGTAAAGGATGGGCACAGCGGCACTCAAGATGGACTCCAGTGTGATGATCTCGAGCAGGAGGGCCGCGGCCATGCTCAGGATCGAGCATGTAGAATACTGTATAACGGCCAGCAGAAGTGAATCTATTCTAGGTGAAAGCCAGCCGATGGACAGAACATGACCGGCCCAGAACAAGGCGCTGATAAGGACGAGCAGATCACCGCGTGATATCGAGAACCTGCCCGTGATGCTGAGAAGGTACATACCGGCCGCGGCAAGCAAGGCCCCCACCCACGTACCCATGCCGGCGCGCTGCCTGGCGAAGAGGCCCAGAAAAGGGACTATCACCACATAAAGGCCCGTGATGAATCCTCCCTTTCCGGCGGTCGTGTACACCATGCCCACCTGCTGGAGAGACGCAGCGATGAAGAGGACCGTCCCGGTCATCGCACCGTATAGAATTACGGTGGGCGAAAGCGGCTCGTTCGCTTCACCACCGACCGATCCACCCTTGCGTCTCGATAAAAGCATGATGGGCAGCAGGACGAGACAGGCAAGTGCGAAACGCACTCCGTTGAAGAGGAACGGTCCTACGTACCTCATACCGATCCGCTGGGCGACGAATGCGAATCCCCAGATAGCGGCCGTTAGAAGCAGAAGCACATCCGATCTAAAGGTTCTGAATCCCGTCATGACCTTCCCCGATCAACGCGGCGCTTCGACCGGCAGCCTCTCCTCTTGATCCATGGACAGCATGTAGACGGCGAATGACGCCAGCCAGTGCTCCCCCTCGTACTCACCGCTTGCAACATGAGCCAGCGCGCTCTCGGCGTGGGCCTCGTACGATTCCAGGAGAATATCCCGAACGGGATCGCTGCATTCGAGCACCGATGCGATTCCGAGCATGCACCATCCCCTGCTCAGATTCAAGCCGTCCAGATGCACTATCTTGGGATCACTCCTGTCCGTCACCTCAGCCGGTTCCAGGATCGATCTCGGCCCGCCTTCACCGAGCGAAGGCAGGAACCGGCCGAACCACTTGCGGAATTCCACCTTGGGCATAACCCTTCTCATCAGGTCCGCCTCCATCAGACAGGGAGACAGGAAATCGTCGCCCCCCGGCTCCCAGGATGCAGGGCAGCCGGTATCATCACCGAAATACGACAGGCTCCGCTCTACGATCAGCGTCTCCAGCTCCTTGTTTCCCACGGCCCTGGCGTAGTCGAGAGCGAAGGCAAGCCCGAAAGCCGTGTTCGCGTGCACACCCCTTCTTATCGGGTATGTCTGCTTGGGCAGGAAGTCGAGGTACCGCTTCACGATCGCGTCGGTCAACGGTTCGAGGTTGGACGACCACCGTCGGGCGCCTGGATCATCCCAACCGTACAGCTCATCTGCGAGCTTGAGCAGCCAGGACCAGCCGTAAGTTCGTTCGAAGGATCTCCTGCCGGGCTGAGCCAGGTATTCCACCTCCGCTAGGATATTCTCTGTGCTCAGGTTGCTGTCGAGCGCTGAACGGATGCCCTCCTCCTCGGTCAGCCCCGGAAAGAGCTTCAGCAGGCGGACCAGCATCCAGTGGCCGTGGACACAGGAATGCCAGTCGAAGCAGCCGTAGAATGCCGGGTGGAGTTCTCTAGGACTCATCACCTCGCTGGAATCGTTCATTACGTGCGAGGGTTTGTTGGGATACTCCCGAACGATGCACCGCAGCGCTATGCGTGCAAATCCCGATGCTGTCAGCTCTGAGAGCGCGGCAACCCCGGGCTGGGTCTCTGCGGTGGGGATGCTCCCGGCCCTGACCGCCCGGGCGGCCGGGGCCGCCGAAAAGAGCATGCACAGAACGGCTGTAACAGACATCAAAGCCTTGATGCACATGACACCTCCATCCACGCCGTCCCGGCCGAATGCACGGCCCGGCGGCGGAAAACGAGCAGAATGTTATCCACTATTCACCGATTATCTTCACAAGCACGCGTTTCTTTCGCCCGCCGTCGAACTCCCCGTAGAAGATCTGCTCCCAGGGTCCGAAATCGAGGGCCCCGTCCGTTACAGCGACAACAACCTCGCGGCCCATAACCTGTCTCTTGAGATGGGCGTCGCCGTTGTCCTCTCCCGTCCTGTTGTGATGGTAACGGTCCACGGGATCATGCGGTGCCAGCTGCTCGAGCCATTCCTCGTAATCGTGGTGCAAACCCGCTTCATCATCGTTGATGAAAACCGAAGCCGTGATATGCATCGCATTGACGAGGATGAGTCCTTCCGCCACACCGCTCTCTTCAAGGCACTGCTCGATGCGGGGCGTGATATTTATGAAAGCGCGCCTGCCGGGCACGTTGAACCAGAGTTCCTTGCGATAACTCTTCATACGGAAAAACCTCCTGAGATTTCCTGTCGGACCGCTACCGGCTGCGCGCATAATATAGACCGTGGATCTTCGAAGATAGCATCCGGGAAGCGGGCAGTACAAAGAAAGATTTGCTGCTTCGCATTTTTTCGGTCGTTTTCTCGTTTCATTCTATTATAATAAGTCATTGCACCCGGCATCCGCCCGCGCGGATGAAGACGAAAGGCAAAATATGAAAAAGTACATATTGCCATGGCTGTTAGCCGCCATGACGCTGCTCATAGCGCTCCACAATGCGCACGGATCAGACACAGCGACAGAAGAGGAGAGAATAGCCGAGCTCGAGAGGATGATCTCGGAGAATGGCTACCACTTCACGGTCGGAAAGACCTCTGTCTCGGACCTCCCGCGTGAGGAGCGCGAAAGGCTCTGCGGGCTTATATTCTCCCCCGATATGTTCAAGGACATACCCCCCTACAGTGCCCCTGCGGCCGGTATAGACGATCCCGTCTTCGACTGGAGGGATCTAAAAGGCACGACCGACGTGAAAAGCCAGGGATCGTGCGGATCGTGCTGGGCCTTCGCCGCGGTCGCGCAGCTGGAGTCACACGTGCAGATATACGACGGCGTCACCCTGGACCTCTCCGAGCAGCACGTCATAAACTGCAACACGTACGGATGGGGATGCAGCGGGGGAAACCATGTCGGCGCCTATGCGCTCTTCTACTCGAGCGGCTCCGTTGCTGAATCGTGCATACCGTACGTGCAGAACGACGGACTCCCGTGCATCCTGGGCTCATGCCGCCTTCTGGCCAGGATCGATAACTACGGAGGGATCACGAATTCCGTCAACTCCATCAAGCAGGCCCTTCTGAACGGTCCCGTGGTGGCGGGCATGCTGATCAACGATGCTCTGTATTCTTATACGGGGGGTTGCTACGACATAGACGATCAGATCTCCACTTTGGGCCATGCCGTCCTCATAGTGGGGTGGGACGATACGGTATGCGGCGGGGACGGGGCATGGATATGCAAGAACAGCTGGGGGGAGGGCTGGGGCATCGACGGCTACTTCTATATTAAGTACGGTGTGAGCACAATCGGCAGGGACGCCGCGCAGATCACATATTCCCCCTTCGTCTCGATCATCAGCCCGTACGGCGGCGAGACCGTGAATGCCGGAAGAGCTTACAGCATAGAGTGGAGCAACGGAAACATAGAACCGGATTCGGTGAGCATCTATCTGAGCCTGGACGGCGGTAATAACTTCGACCAGGCTATCGCCACCGGACTGATCGGCGTGGAGTCCTATTCGTGGGACGTCCCGGCCTCACATTCGCCGGATGCCATGCTGAGACTCGTTGCCTACCTGGACGGCGAGGTCCGTGGGACCGATACAAGCGCAGAGAGCTTCATAATCAACTACGTGTACTCGATCAGCCGGAACTACCCTAATCCCTTCAACGACAATACGACGATCGCCTACTCGGTTCCCGATGACTGCAACGTCAGCTTGGAGATATTCGACACGGCCGGGCGCCTCGTTAGAACGATACACAGGAGTCATCCCGAAGGCGGCATGTACGATGTGAGCTGGGACGGCACCGACGAATCCGGATCTCACGTAGTGTCGGGAATCTACTTCTGCCGAATCAAAACGGGTGGATACGAGCAGATACAGAAGATCGTATATCTCAAATAGACGGCCCCAACGGCATCTATGCGAAATGCGCCGTCCTCAGTCCCCGTCAATAAGATTCCCGAGAGTGCCCAGTATGGATCCTTCCCCTTTTCTGGAACCGCCCGACCGCGGTGCGTGCTGGATTATCCTGTCCGCCATGCGCGAGAAGGGAAGGCTCTGAAGGTAGACGCTGCCCCTGCCTCTGAGCGTAGCCAGGAACAATCCCTCACCCCCGAAAAACATCGACTTGAGGCTGCCCGCCCGCTCTATGCTGTAATCGATGTCCGGTGTGAAACCGACTATGCATCCGGTATCGATACGCATAACCTCGTTGTCCAGCTTCTTCTCCACGACCGTCCCTCCCGCGTGGACGAATACCATCCCATCGCCTTTAACACGCTGGAGGATGAATCCCTCACCGCCGAAGAATCCCGCCCCGAGCCTCTTGGTGAACGTTATGCTTATCTCGGTGCCCAGTGCCGCGCAGAGGAACGAATCCTTCTGGCAGATGAAATCGCCGCCGTTCTTCGACATGTCTATCGGAATGATCTTGCCCGGATAGGGGGCCGCGAATGCAACCCGTCTCTTCCCCCGGCTCGAGTTCTCGAAATGGGTCAGGAATATGGATTCCCCCGTAAGCGTCCGCTTTGCGGCGCCGATCAGCTTATCGACCACTCCCGCTGCCGGATTGGATCCGTCTCCCATCTTCGCCTCGAATGTTATCCCGTCCTCCATCCAGGTCATCACTCCCGCCTCCGCCACGACCCTCTCTCCGGGATCGAGCTCGACCTCGACCACCTGCATATCGTCCCCGAATATCTCGTAATCGATCTCGTGGCAAACCATATTCGGCCCCTTTCCATTTTTATGTATTTGAAACCCTGCATGCACTCGTTCGCGCTTGGCCGGAAGGTTCGCACCGCGTGGCGTGCAGTGACCGGCATCAAGGGTCCTGCAGGCAGGGCAGTCACATCCCTGCATCCGGCGTCCGGTGGTCTATATAGGCATAAAAAAGGCGGATTTACAATACCAAATCCGCCTATACCAGGAGCATTCAGCCGGTTATAACCTTATCATGGGCCTTCCCATCCCGCAAGGCGCGCCCACAACCACCACGCCGCATAGGCCTTCAGGTTGGCGTTGAGAGGCTGGGAATGAGCCGAGCTGCAGTCGTACCAACCGCTCGGATTCGCAACCTGCCACTGCTGCGCCCAGTTGCTGTCGCGTAAGCCGTTATCGTCGCTGTCGTAATCGCAGTTGTCGTTGGGTATCTTGTCTCCGAAGTAGGTGCCGTCGGGATCCCAGGTCTCTATGTCGGCGAAATCGTAGAGCACCTTGCCGTTCTGCACGCAGTAATCCCTGATCTGCTCGTTCCGGATGTGAAGGTTGCCGGAGAGTCCCATGCCGTCCAGATGCCCCGTCATGTAAACGAAGGTCACGTCGGGATAATCGGCCTCGAGGCCGTCCATGAGGGTCAGGTATGTATCGATATCCTCCTCGCTTGCCGTCGAGACCTGGCCGCACCAGGACCAGATGACCACATTGATATGTGAATTCGCGTCCAGATAGGCTCTCGTATCCGCCTCCCACAGTGTGCGGTTGGGATTGCCCAGATCCTGGGCCGAGGGGAACGGCCTGTCCCTCAATTCGAGATTATCACCGGTTCCGCCGTTGCTGAACGAGTAAAGGGCTCCCTTGAACGTTACAAGCCCCTCCATCCCCGTTACGATCTGGCTTCCGTGCGATGTGTGCCCGTAGGCGATGTGGAGCTGCTCCTTGGCGTCTGTGATCGCCTGTTCGGGTATGGCATCGATATCTGTGCAGGAATGATCGATTATCAGCGCGTCGCCCGTCAATGTATCCTGTCCGTCACCGTCGTCCGATACGTCTCCTGACTCGGTCGGATCATCCGAATCGCAAGAGATAAGGAAGACCGAAAACATTATAATAAAATAAGTTGCAACGATATATCTGGCTATTCTCATGATGAGCACCCCCATTGCGGTTGTTCCGACCATCCGATACAGGGGGCGGATGCAAGAATCATGTAAAAGATCGCCTGTAGTCCGTTTTCAGAGTCCCGGCCGAAGGAAAATCAGAAACGTTCATCGCAGCGGGGAACACGTCATCCCAGATCCCCGACCTCCTTCATCGCAGCCGGACACGTCATCCCAGATCCCCGACCTCCTTCTCCACCTCCTCGAGGATCTCACATGATTTTACAAGTTCCTTCATTCTCGTATGGTCCGGGTACAGGGGCCTGTCGATGTCGAGAAAGTCGACGTACTTCCGGATGACCTCCTTCGCCTTCGTGACGCCGCGCCCGAACTTGAAATCACGGAAGTCCAGCGCCTGTGCGGCGGCCATGAACTCGATGCCCAGCACACCGTAAGCATTGTCAATTATCTGAAAATTCTTTATGGCCGTGTTCATGCCCATGGACACGAAATCCTCCTGGTCCGCGGCCGCAGGGATGGACTGTATCGATGCCGGCATCGATAGTATACGCTGCTCGACGATCTGCATGTCGGCTGTGTACTGGCTGAGCATGAGCCCCGAGAACATCCCCGCTCCCTTGGTCAGAAAAGCGGGCAGCCCGACACTCAGCGCAGGATGGTTCAGCCTGTTCATCCTGCGCTCCGACATGACGCTGACCATCGTGATCGCCGCGCCCAGCATATCCATGGGTAGGGATACGGGTGATCCCTGGAAATTGGCTCCTGATAGTTGGAGCTCCTCATCGGGGAAGAAGACCGGATTGTCACCGACTCCGTTGAGCTCTATCTCGACCTGCGAACGGGCGAATGCGAGTGCGTCGTGGGCCGCGCCTATCACCTGGGGCGTGGAACGCATCGAATAGGCATCCTGCACCTTGCATTTGACCTTGCCTGCGACCAGGTCTCCGCCGTCGACGAGCTTTCGTATCGCCGCAGCCGTCCTTATCGCGCCGGGAAAACCCCGCGCCTTATGAAGCTGCGGACTGTAAGGCTTCATGTTCGCCTTGAGCGCCTCGAGCGACATGGCCGCGGCGACCTCCGCCTGCTTGAACCATCTGTTCGCGTCGTACAGAAGTATCGCACTCATGGCCGTGAGCATGTTGGACCCGTTTATAGCAGCCAGGCCGTCCCTCGCGCGAAGACCGGGCACCTCTATGCCGGCCCTGTCCATCGCCTCCTTGCCTTCCAGCAACTCTCCCTTGTAGTAGGCACTGCCCTCACCGAGCAGAAGCAGCGCTATCTGCGACATGGGTGCTAGATCACCACAGGCCCCGACCGAACCCTTCTGACAGACGAACGGTGTCACGCCCCTGTTGAGCATCTCGACGAGCGTCTGCGCGATCACGGGCCTACACCCGGAGTTGCCATGGGCGAGCACGTTGATCCTGCTCGCCATCGCGCCCCGAACATACTCTAATGGAGCGGGCTCCCCTATACCGGCGGCGTGGTTGTATATCAGGTACTTCTGAAACTGCTTGACCTGCTCGTCGTCTAGTACGACTTCGGAGAATTCGCCTATGCCGGTATTCACCCCGTACATGATCTCGCGGGCCTCTATCTTCCTCTCCAGCATAGCCCGGCATTTCTTTATTCTTTCGATAGCATCCGGTGCTAGTTCGACCTCTTCACAATGCCTTGCGATCCTGACGACTTTTTCAATAGTCAATCCCGAGCCATCCAGCTTTATTGCCAACTCGACCTCCCCTGTTGTTCCGATCCAATATGTTCACCCGCAATACCGTCTTCGGAGCGCGGGCTTTTATTCGTATTAAATCCTAAGGCCATTTCAACGACCTTTTCGATATTAGAAAATATAGATTAACTCGGATTCTTGAGCCACTACTTTCAGCATTCATTGCCCCTGAGAAAATCAAAACGTCACGTGGCGCAACGGCCCTCAATTCGCCGCAGCCGTCCTCTTCCCCCAGCCGTCTTCAACCCAGCGGGAGAAGGATGAGGGCAAGGGCCGCCAGTGCGAGCCCCGCGGCTCTGACCCTGCCGAGTCTCTCCCTCCAGATAACAAACCCAAAGAACGCAGAACCCATTATAACAGCAATATTTACAAATGGAAAGGCTATTGAGGCCGGCGTACTGCGAAGGGCCATCAGTATGAAAACGGTGCTGAATAGATTGGGAACACCCAGTAGAAGCCCAAGCAAGAACGTTCGCCGATTGAACGGGATCCTGTTCACAAGAACCAGAATCGACGAAAACAGCGCCGCCGTCGAGAATAGAACCCATGTGAAAAGAAAACGCCCATCGGCAGATGACATTTCACGAAATGCCTTGATCAGAAGGTCTCCGACACCCATTACGAGAAAGAGCGATATCATGAAGAACCAGTACCCATTCGTTCGTCTCCGGCCTCCGCCATCCTGCAGGCTGAATCCGAAGAGGATAATCGCCGCAATCCCCATGCAGATGCCTATCCACTGGAGCCCCGACGGCTCCTCCGCCCAGATGAAAACGGATACGACTATCGGCAGTGCCACCGAGAGCCTCATGACCGTAACGGGTACGGCCAGCGGTCCCCTCGCTATTCCGGCCATCAGCAGCAGGAAGCCCAGCACGAAATCTATTCCCGCCAACCCTCCGATGACCAGTGTAGCAGTGCTTGGAGTTTTGTACTCACCGATCAGAAAAGCCAGGGACAAGAGAGAAGCCGCTATGTAGTTCGCGGCGGCGATCAGTCTCCGGTCACCACCCCATTGTTCGTTAAGCTTGAGTATCAGTGCTATCGAAATCGAGCATCCCGCCGCCGGTAAAAGCCAGATCACGGGTCCCCCCCTACGAATTGAGCCGCGAAGTGCCTTGCCGACAGGGGATTGCCGGTGGCCTTTTCCACGTGATCGCTCCAGGGGTAGATCTTGCCGCTATTGAACACGTTCTCCTTGAAGAACCGCCCGATCCTCGGCTCTCCGAAAATATCACCCGCATCCCGTCCGGGACCGAACACCTCATCGCTGATATAGTCATGAAACTGGGAGGCTATGAGCTCGCCGAGCATGTAGTTATGGTAGTAAACGGGACTCGCCACGATATGGATCTTGGTCGCCCAGTCGGGCTCATCCCTGCCGGCGGGGCACCGTACGAACTGGAACCGTTCGACGATATCCCACCACATCTTATTTAGATCCCGGTCGGGATCGGCGTACATCCCTCTCTCGAAGTGGAACATAGTCTGGCACCAGCGGGAGAATACGAGCTGTTTAGATTTCATGGATCTCTCGATCCCGCCGGCCGCCCCATCCATCAAAGACTCATCGATGTCCAACGCGGCTCTGATCCATGCCGGCTCCTTAGCGATCCTTCCGAAGTACATCGCGGTGGCCTCGGTAGTGCAGAGATGAGGATACTGCCTCAGCAGATAGGGAAGTCCGTGATCTATGTACTTGTCGTACACTGCATGACCCAGCTCATGCAGGATCGTCTCCATCGAGCTCTCGTTGTCGACGATATTAGCCAGGATCCTGATATCACCTCTTCTGTCTATATCTGTGCAGAAGGCATGCGGATTCTTGCCCCTACGCTCGTACAGATCGCTGCGCTGAATTATATCATCCACCACCATCCCGATACTGTTGTAGAAGGATCTGGCCAGTTCGACCGGGTCTTTTCCCCTGTAGAGCTGGTTTGCGTCGGGTTCGCCGCATTCCGGCGCCTCCTGAAAGAACGGGTCGTCATAGTGCCACGGCTCGATCTCGCCGGGCTCGATCCCGAACCGCCCCGCGATCTTGCCGTCCAGCTCGCCCTTGAGACGCCTGAATGGTTCTCGTGTCAAGCCGTCCAGCTCACCGAAGAGATTCTCGAGCTCCTCCGCACTCTGTTCCGAAAGCCGGAGCGACATGTCGAAGTAATTGGCGAAACCGGCCTCCCTTGCTGCCCTGTTCCTGAGCCTGACCAGCTCTTTCAGGTCATTTTCCACGATCCTGCCGACCTTCTTGCATGCCTCCCATACCCTGCGCTTGCTGGCAGCGTCCGTCTCCTCCCGCATGATCCTGAACACGTCGTTGGTTGTCAGCTCCTCACCGTCGACCTCGGCGCGGAAGACATTGAAGCTGTTCTCCACCCTGGCCCCGAGCGTTACGATCTCCCCCAGAAGATCGGTGTCTATCTGGTTGCCCATGTACCTGAGGTAGAGGATTTCCACCTGCCTCTCGAGCCTCTCCTCACCGATCCCGCCCGACTTGTGTGCCTTCTCGAGGAACTTGAAATCCTCCCTGTTTGAATAGATCTCCTCGATCTTCATCTGCGTTGTGGAATAGCGGTCGAAATCTTCCCTTCTGCCCGAGAGCGAAGCATCCCAGTAGGCAAGCGAGCTCTCCCGGTTCAGCGGCTCTAGCTTTTCGACATGCGACCTTATGAATCCTTCCAGATCTCTTTTCACGTCCTGCTTTCCGATCCCTTATGTTCCAGAATATGAGCCCACTTTCATTCCTTCTCCAGGAACAGTGTCTGTGTAGGATAGGCGAACTCGATCCCGCGCTTCTCGAACTCCTCCTTTATCTTCAGGTTGATCCCCTGCTGGATGTCCATGTACTTGTTGTAATCCCTTCCGACCACGTAGTAGACGACCTCCAGATCGAGATTGAAATCCCCGAACGAGCTGAAATGAGCGCGGTCGAACACTACATCCTCAAATCCGCCGATCGCTTCCTCGATCAATGCCGGGATCTGCTTGAGCTGCTCGACGGAAGTCTGGTACGTAACACCGATATTGAATAGGACCCGCCGCCTCTCCATCCTCTTGTAGTTCCTTACGCGGGAATTCGTGAGATCCGTGTTGGAGAATATCAGCTCCTCCCCGCTCAGGCTTCTCAGTCTGGATGTCTTGATACCGATGTGCTCGACGGTCCCCTTGAACTCCCCGACGATTATAAAGTCTCCGATCTCGAACGGACGGTCGAAGAATATCGTGAAGTAGCTGAAAAGGTCTGTCAGAATCGCCTGCGCCGCGAGGGCGACCGCAATGCCCCCTATCCCCAGGCCCGTGATCAGAGCGGAGACCTCTATCCCGAGGTTATCGAGGAATATGACGAAGGCCCCTATCCACACGATAACCCTCAGCACCGCGATGATCCCCCCGACGGCCTTCCTTCTGGACTCCTCCTCACCCCTCTTCACCCAGTAGTTGTAGAGGCTGTAATCCGCAACCGCAAGGAGTATGCGGACTATGAAGATCATCACGAAGGCGAGGCCGATTATGGTGATAGCCCTGGCCAGGGTTTCATCAAGCGCCAGCCTCCGGATACCGACGTAAAAAACGCCGAAATAGAGGATGGGCATAAGCTTCTTATCGACAAGGGCGACGATGAAGTCGTCGATGCTGCGGTCGGTGCTCTTCACCAGGGCTTTCAGCCGTTTGAGCAGGATGAGCTTGAATATCCAGATGACTATAAGACCGCCGGCTATCACGGCCAGGCAGACCAGATAGTCCGAAACGGTATTCTCGAAATATACGCGCCGGAGTATATCATCAAACATATCACCCTCCATCATCTGCAGCCGTGCCCCGTCGGCCTCCGTCGGCCCGCAGGAGCGCACCGACTATTCTCCCGGTAAGAGTCCCACCCTCTTTCCGTCGATCTCTATGAACGTTTTTGTATATGTGAGCTTTTCATGGATCTTACCGTTCTTGAAAATTAGGACATCGACACCGTGACGTGTCTCCCGTCTCCCCTTGAATTCCGTCTCGGGCGAGGGCCATTCGAGCTTCCACCTGTAAAGAGCGCTCTGCCCCGTCTCGTCTATGATCGTCCCCTCCCCGGTGAAGCTGAATCCGCCGTGTTCTGCGAACCAGGATGCCCAAGCCCTGCGAAGATTGTCCCTTCCCCAGACCGTGGCTCCGTTCCAGTTCTCGAACACGATGTCCTCGTGAAACAGGTCCATGACCCCGTCTAGGTCGTGCTCGTTCCACGCTCTGTACCACCGAGTCAACGCGTTTTCTATCTCTTTTCTAGAGAGCATAATCACAATCCGGCCTCGAATCGGGTTTGCGAGTCCGACATTGTAGCATCGAACATGGAATTGCACAACCCAATAGAGTTGTAACAATCCGGTCGAAGGCGACCGGTCGCGATGCCCCCGGGAGGTAGGCTCACTGCATCGCCGGGTGAAGGGCCGCCCTAGAGCCGCCACCAGATTCCAGCCCCGCCATATCTCTAAAGCGGCTTTCTAATCGGGACGCGGATGAATTAATAAAAACAATTTATCTGATTTATCTGATTTATATTGAATAAGTTAACTTTTTATGATATAATGTATCCCCTAATTTGCCTTACAAACCACAAGGGTCATATCCACGGAAAGGGAGAGCCATGATGAAAAAGCTACTTTTTCCTCTCGTTCTATTGTATGCAACATTCACCTTGTTCCTGATCCCGGTTGACTGCGCGTTAGCGCTCGAGCCGCTGTTCTATTCTCCATTGACATACGATGCAGGAAACGGTCCCAATTCAGTCTGCATCGCCGATCTGGATTCAGACAACGACCTCGACCTGGCCGTGACCAATTATTTCGGTGACAGCCTGTCGGTTTTCCTCAACAACGGGGACGGAACATTCGCGGCCGCCGTGAACTACAGCGCCGGCGTCGGCCCCTACTCGGTCTGCGCCGCCGATCTAGACGGTGACAACGATAACGACCTGGCGGTGGCGAATATAGCAGATGACAACGTATCGGTCATGCTCAACAACGGGAACGGAACATTCGCGGCCGCAGTGAACTACGGCGCCGGCGACGGCCCCTTTTCGATCTGCGCTGCCGATCTGGACGGTGACAACGACGACGATCTTGTAACGGCGAATATTTATTCGGATAATGTATCCGTTCTTCTCAACAACGGGAACGGAACATTCGCGGCGGCCGTGAGCTACGGCGCCGGCGATACCCCGCGCTCGGTCTGCGCCGGCTATCTGGATGCGGATAACGATATCGATCTGGCCGTGGCTAATAGTGTCGGCGACAATGTATCGATCCTGCTCAACAACGGGAACGGAACATTCGCGGCAGCCGTGAACTACGGCGTCGGAAACAATCCATTCTCGGTCTGCACCGCCGATCTCGACGCAGACAACGACAACGATCTGGCCGTGGCGAATCTCGACGACAACAACGTATCGGTCCTGCTCAACAACGGGAACGGAACATTCGCGGCTGCTGTAAATTACAGCGCCGGAACTTCTCCGCGTGCCGTCTGCGCCGGCTATCTGGACGCTGATAACGACATCGATCTGGCCGTGGCGAACGCCAACAGTGACAACCTATCCATTCTCCTCAACGACGGAGACGGCACATATGCGGCGGCCGTGAATTACGGCACCGGCACCAATCCAAATGCAGTCTGCGCGGGCGATCTGGACTCGGACAGCGACCTCGATATCGTAGTGGCGATCTACTCGAACGACGACATATCCGTCTTTTCCAACAACGGAGATGGCACATATGCGGCGGCCCTGACTTACGGCACCGGTGTTTATCCATCTTCGGTCTGTGCCGGGGATCTCGATGGAGACTACGACTTCGACCTTGCCGTGGCGAACAATATGGACGACAACGTATCTATACTGCTCAACAACGGTGACGGCACCTACTCAGCTGCCGTGAATTACGGCGTCGGCGACAGCCCCCGTTCAGTCTGCACCGGAGATCTAGACGGAGACTACGACATCGACCTGGCCGTGGCGAATAATTTCAGTAACAACATATCCATACTGCTCAACAACGGGAACGGCACCTACGCAGCTGCCGTGAATTACGGCGCGGGTACGAGTCCGAATACAGTCTATGCAGGAGATTTCGACGGGGACACGGACCTCGACCTGGCCGTGGCGAACTATGACAGTGATAATGTTTCGGTTTTTCTGAACAACGGGAACGGAACGTTTGCAGCGGCCGTGAACTACAGCGCCGGTGACGGCCCCATTTCAGTCGTCGCCGTAAGCCTGGACGCCGACGGCGATCTCGATCTTGTAGTGGCTAACTATGACAGTGACGACGTATCGGTTCTCTTCAACAACGGAAACGGCACATTCATGCCACCCGTTGATTATTCCGCTGGAACCAATCCATTTGCAATCTGCGCCGGCGATCTGGACGGGGACAGCGACCTCGATCTGGCCTCTGCTAATTATAGTAGTGATAACGTGTCGGTTCTACTCAACAACGGATACGGCTACTTTTCGGCTGCGGTGAACTACGGAGCCGGCGACACACCCATCTCGATCTGTACGGGGGATTTCGACGGAGACAGCGACCTCGATCTGGCCGCGGCGAATTACGACAGTGACAACGTGTCGGTGCTACTGAACAGCGGCGACGGCACCTTTTCGGATGATGTAACTTACTTGGCCAGTGATTATGCCCGTTCAATCTGCGCCGCAGATCTCGACGGAGACAGCGACCTCGATCTGGCCGTAGCGAGTTTCATCAATAGCAGCGTTTCCATCCTTATCGGGCTGATCGATTGTCCAGCCGTACCTCTGATCAGTTCCATCGTGGACATCCCCAACGATCAGGGGAAACAGGTTGAGATATCTTGGAGTGGGATATGCAGAGATCAGGTTGGATCCGAAGTGCCTATCGAGGAATACGCGATCTACCGGAGGATCGATCACGCATTGACCTCGTGCCTGGAGTACTCCGATAAAGAGGAGAGCGCCGGGATCAACCTCAGGACCGAAGATAGGGATAAGCTCTACTATCCCCCCGGTGACTGGCATTACCTTTTAAGCGTGCCGGCCTGCGCCGAGCAGGAGTATTGGGTGGTTGTGCCGACACTCGCAGACTCAACGATAACAGAGGGGATGTACTATACCACCTTCTTCGTAAGGGCCCTAACATCAACTCCGGGTGTCTACTACGACTCCCCTCCCGACAGCGGATACTCGGTCGACAACCTGGCACCCGGCGTTCCCCTGGGATTCTCGGTTGCCTACAACACCGGCAGCGGGAACGAGCTCTCCTGGGATGAGTGCGGGGATGGGGATTTTCAGTACTACCGTGTATACAGGGGCGAGGACGAGGGGTTCGAGCCGGGGCCGGGGAACCTCGTTCATTCCACCGCCGATCCATACTGGCAGGATACGGTCGAGGAGGGCTGGAGGTATCACTACAAGATCACGGCCCTTGACCACAACGGCAACGAGAGCGGGCCGGCTGCGCCGGATGATGTAACGGGAAACGAGCTGCCGAATCTGCCAAAGGCCTTCGCTCTCTATCAGAACCATCCCAATCCGTTCAACCCTGTGACGAAGATCCGGTTCGATCTTCCTGCAAGGAGCAAAGTGGTCCTCTCCATCTATGACGCCAACGGCAGGAGGGTGAGGCTTCTGATCGACCGGGAGATGACTGCCGGGCGTAAGTCCGTCGACTGGGACGGCAGGGGTGACAGGGGAAGACGGGTCTCGAGCGGCATCTACTTCTACAGCATCAGGGCGGGTGAGTTCAAGGAGACCAGGAAGATGGTGCTCATGCGCTGATGTGGATGCGGCCTGTGTGAGCCGGGTCCATGACGATCATGGTTGTCGGACGGATCTATATAGTTTGTTAGTCTCTCTATTGAAGAATCCGGCTTTCTAGGTCTTTACAAGACCCGACAGCCGGATTCTTCCCTATCCCCCTCGATCATGGATCATGCATGGAAATGCCGGGCGCGGTTGTTCCGGTAATGTAACTCCAGGTGTTTCATTCACACCGGTCGGCCCGGCAAACCGTATATTTTTATCTTACCGGGAGTCCCTTCCCTTTATCCCGGACGCGGCGGCTGAGCGCTGAATCCAGATGCACCCGCCACCATCAATTTTAATCGGAAATATCATGGAGTACTTTATATGTTTCTCGATTGAAGCATGAACATCAGGCACCGGAAGACACTATCTCACCGGCCTCGAGCCTGATCAGCCTATCCGAGAAGAGCCCGTGAAATCGAGGCTCGTGCGATGCCGCCACGATTCCTACATCCCGCGACTTGAGCCTTCCAAGCGCTTCGAACAGCTGCATCCCGGCCTTACCGTCTAGGAAGAGAGCGGGCTCGTCCAGAAGGAATATCTCCGCAGGAATAACCATGATCGATGCCAGTGCCACGAGCCGCCTCTCACCCTGTGAAAGGTGAAACGGGGACCTGTCAATAAAAAGGCCCGGATCCAGACCTACGGATTCCAGGGCTCCGGAGACCTTTCCCTCCAGCTCAGTAGCGTCCCCGCAGCCCCGGCATCCCAACCCGACCTCCTCCCTCACAGTGGTGGCGAAGAATCCTTCCTCGGGAGCCTGGAACAGGAAGGAGACTCTCCCGTCCGGAAAATCCCTGACCGACCTCACCCTTGTGCCGAGGAGTGTCACGGTTCCCCTCGATGGTGGCAGAAGCCCCGAACAGCCGAGCAGGAGGGTTGTCTTCCCCGATCCGGAGGGTCCCGACAGACCCAGCACCTCACCCCCCACAAGGCCCAGCTCCTCCACGTTCAGCACAAAATCTCCACCTCCAGGCCTGAACTGCGCCTCCTCGATCTCGAGCAGGGAACCACGCAATCTGCCCGCCGATTGGCCGCCTGTTCCCGGTGGTGCGGTGTCATTGCAGACATCCGCGGAATCCGTCAGTATCTCCGCCTCCGCCGTGCCGAGGAAGCCTGAGGGACTGCCGTCGTAAACGATCCTGCCGCCGTCGAGGCATACCACACGGTCTGCAAGTTCGATCTCATCCCGCCGCAGGGCAGCCCAGACGACACTTCTACCCTCATCCCTGAAAGAAGTCCTGACCAGCTCGAGAAACGAGCTCCTGCCCGCGGCATCGAGAAACGAGAACGGCTCGTCTAGGACGAGATGGAAGGGATCCATGCCCCAGATGCAGGCCAGGAGCGTTCTCTGCTTCTCGCCTCCCGAGAGCGTATGCGGGTTTCGGTCGATCAGCCGTGAGAGCCCGAACCGATCCACACATACACCCAGCCTCCTCGTCATCTCCCGTTCGCCGAGCCCGATATTCTCCAATCCGAACAGGATCTCCCGTCGGACCGTCGAAGTTACGAACTGACTGTCGGGATTCTGGAAGGCTATTCCAACGAGGACCGATCCGCCCGGTACTGTTGCCCCACTTACACGCCCGCCCCGGCTGACATCGACCTTTCCCTCGCTGGGACTGGCGAGCCCGGCGATCAACCGGCATAGCGTGCTCTTGCCCGAGCCGTTTCCACCCGTCACGGCCACCCACTCGCCGTCCTCTATCCCGAGGTCGATCGAGCGCAGAATTGGATCCTCCCCCGCGACCGGATACCCGAAAGAGACTTTGTCGAGCTTGATCAAACCCCTACCCCCCGCCCCCTTCGGTCAACCGTCCGAGTCGGGTCTTCGCCTCTTTCGCCCATTCCCCGTCCTGTGCACGACGCAGGTATTCGTTCCAGTGCCGAACGGCCTCGTCCTTCCTGCCGGTCTTCTCGCAAACGACTGCAAGCGAATATAGCGCCTTCAGATAGCCGGCATCGGCGGATAGGGACTCGAGAAAATATCTTCTTGCCCCTTCCAGGTCTCCTGTATGAAAGAGAGATGATCCTAGAGCAAAGAGGTATACCGGGTTACGTGGCACCTTCTCGACGAGCATCTCGAGCTCCTCGGCCGCCTTGCCGTGCAATCCGAGTTTCTGGTATGTCACCGAGAGATTGAAAGAGGCATCAGGAAAGAAAGGACAGATTCGAAGCGCCTTGCCGAACTGTTCGACGGCCTCGCCGAAATCCCCCTTCGAGGCGAGTTCGAGCCCCAGATTGTAGGCGTCCGTCGCATCCAGCCGCTTTTCGAAATATTCGATATCGGCCTCGGCAAGAGGTACCCGCACACCCGTACCCGCCACCGGTTCGTTTTCCGGCTCGGTTCCGTTGTATACGGCCAGCTCGCCCCCCCTGTCTGCATCACCGTAGAAATCCGCCGCTATCGATCCCCAGGTCTCTCCCATCTCAACCTTGTGAACGACAACCTCTTCGATACGTGCTTTCGGCGGCGCGCCCCTCTCACCCGCACATGAAGCCAGAATAAATATGCTCGTAAGCACAGTAGGTGCGAGCCGCTTCACTCTCATTCTCCCCTGCCTCTCCTTCGATGCGCCCTCTTGGCCTTTGCCTTGCCGGCCCTGGATTTTCCCCTATCGCCCCCAGCACCCCTTCCCCGCCCGCCTACCGCAGGATCGGGATTGTTAGAACGAACGGATGAGGCCACCTCCTCGTACACACTCCTTATGGGAATGCGCATCGCCCTGGCGACCGCCCTGCAGGATTCGTATTCCGGAAAGGTATCGACCGTCCCGTCAGGCATGCGGCACCTCTTCACGTCTACATCGCCCACACGCGTCTTAACGGTATCGCTCCACCTCTCGAGCTCGTCCCTGCTCTCGACTCCTATCCGGACCCCCAGTGTCGTCGTCTCACGGAACAGGAGGCTTACGATCCTGTCCTTGGCGTCAGCGTCACACAGCACGGTGAGTTGAACTCCGGGGCGCCCCTTCTTCATGATAACCTGTGTAAAGTAAACCTCTAGAGCCGATTCTTCAAAGAGCATCTCCTGAACGTACCCCAGTTTCTCGGCGCTCATATCGTCGATCGTGGTCCTTACAACGGTTATCTCGCGTGATGGCACCGCCGCTTCCGCCAGTATGACCCGCAGCAGGCCGGGGCTCTTCTCCCTGCTGCCGGTGGAGTAAACGATCTTTTTAGCGATGAACCGGAACGTCGCGGGCAGTTCCCGCCCCAGCACCTTCATTAAGGCGGCGCCCGTGGGAGTGACGATCTCGGCATTTTCATCACCCAGGCTGACCGTCCTTCCCTCGAGCAGTTCGAGGGTCGCCGGGGCCGGCAGCGGCAGTTTTCCGTGCGCGATCTCGATCATCCCGTGCCCTAGGATGAACGGCCTGTGATACATGGGTGGAAAGCCCAACCTGGAGAGGGCGATCACCCCGCCGACAATATCCACTATCGAATCGACCGCTCCCACCTCGTGGAAATGAACCTCCTCGGGTTTCCTGCCATGCACCTTGCCCTCTGCCCTTCCCAAAGCCCGAAACACCCCGGACGCCCTGTCTTTTATATCCACCCCGAGTGGAGAATCATCTATCATTCTCAATATTGTCCGCATGTCCCTGTCATGAACGCCTGCCGTATAGCTGACCCTCGCCCTGCGGACGGATATTCCGTTCCTCTTCACACTTCCCGATATTATCCTGAAGGGTTCGAGGCCCTTGACCTTCGCCACCTCCTTTTCCACTTCTCTCGGGTCCACACCGAGTGCGAACATGCAGCCGAGAAACATATCACCGCTCATCCCGCCAGTCGGATCGACAATTAATATTCCCCCATCATTGCGCTTAATAGAAGGCACTCCCAACATTCCTTTCTGAATCTTATTCCTACACCATCCAAACCCGTAACGGGATCACTTCGATTTCTTTTTCTCTTCCTCGCCTTTCTCCCGAGCGCCGCCGTGTATGCTCCTGCAGATCACCGCGGCCGCAAACGCAGCCCCGAATCCATTATCTATATTGACCACGGTTACACCTCCAGCGCAGCTGTTCAGCATCGTTAGAAGAGCTGACAATCCGCCGAAGCTGGCACCGTAACCCACGCTTGTCGGCACGGCTATCACGGGTGAATCCGCTATGCCGGCCACGACACTCGCCAGGGCTCCCTCCATTCCGGCTATCACTATGATGGCGTCGCACCCGCGGATCCTGTCCCAGCACGAGAAGAGCCTGTGGATACCAGCTACACCCACATCGTATACCCGTACCGCCTCGCACCCCAGATAATTCACGCTCAGCGCGGCCTCCTCTGATACTGGCCTGTCGGACGTGCCGGCGGAAACGACCGCCACCTTTCCCCTCCTCTCGATCCTCTTCTTCTCCACGGCGAAGAGCGATCCTTCATCGTGATATACGGCGCCCGGCAGCCGTCCGGCAAGCTGCGCGAACAGCTCCGGCGCGCACCGTGTTGCCAGGATATTATCCCCCTGCTCGAGGATGCGTTCGGCTATAGAAACTATCTGATCTGCCGTTTTCCCTTCACAGAATATCACCTCGGGAAAGCCCCTGCGCAGGGAGCGGTGATGATCGACCTTTGCGAATGCCATATCCTCGAAAGGCAGAACCCGCAGACGTTCCAGGGCATCGTCCGGTTTCATATCTCCGGAAGCAACCTGCTCGAGCAGCGTTTTCAATCGGGATTCTTCCATTACTCCTCGCTCTCCTCTTGAAGATCATTCAGTATCTCAATCACCCCGGTTATGGTTTCCGCTCCGCAGAGACGCTGCCTGTATTCCCTTGCTCCGCGTATCCCCCTAAGATACCACCGGTAGTGCTTTCTCATCATGAGCACCCCCCTTCTATCACCGTTCCACTCCAGTTCCATACTAACATGCCGTCTCAATATGTCAATCCGCACCGGCATGCCTTTGCGCACCGCCTCCCTCCCCGCCAACCTGTCCTTTATCTCGCCGAATATCCATGGTCGGCCGAGAGCGCCCCTTCCAACCATCACGTTTCTGCATCCCGTGATCGAGACGATATCCCTGTGATCGTCCGGGGTTCTCACATCTCCGTTAGCGATAACGGGCACGCTCAGAGCTCTTCTCAGTAAGGCTATATGTCCCCATTCGGCTTCACCCGAGAACAGCTGTGTCCTGTACCTCGGGTGAAGCGTAACCGCGGCGATTCCGGAATCCTCGAGCACCTTCCCCGCATCGATGAAGTTCTCCTCCTTGGCGCTCCAGCCGCTCCTGATCTTAGCCGTTACCGGAACACCGCAGCGTCCGGTGACAGCCCTGCATATTCTGCCCATCAGGTCCAGGTCGCGCATTACGGCCGCCCCGCCGTTCTTCCGCACAACCTTCCTCACGGGACATCCGAAATTCAGGTCGATAAAATGGAAATCCATCCCCTCCACGATCGAGGCGGCTTCGGCCACCGTATCGGGATCGGATCCGAAGAGCTGAGCCCCGACGATCCCCTCCCCCGGCATCCTCCGAAGCATACCCTTCGTCCCGCGGTCGTTCCTGACCAGCCCGTCGGCGCTGACCATCTCGGTGAACGTGAAATCCGCTCCGCACTCCCCGCAGAGCAGACGAAAGGGAGCATCGGAGAAACCCGCCATCGGCGCGAGGCAGGCATCCGATTCTTCAAACAGCTTTCCAGTCACATCCCCACTTTCCATAGGAGAATACCCCGTCCTCCCCGGAGACTCTACGATCATACCACCATTCTATATCGAATAAACCCCACACTCCACGGAGGCTGAGCGTTCACATGCCTTTCCTGCGGCAGAGAACTCCTCGTCTCACTCAGAGGCTGTGCGGGACCAGGTACAGGAGAAGGGTCACGGCGGTGCTTGTGACAACGGCCCAGGCGAG
This sequence comes from uncultured bacterium, assembly GCA_964422745.1. GTDB lineage: Bacteria > Krumholzibacteriota > Krumholzibacteriia > Krumholzibacteriales > Krumholzibacteriaceae > CAYRCK01. The sequence goes on along the minus strand of CAYRCK010000024.1, from coordinate 12,525 downwards.
CCCCACCGGACCGATAAGGTCGCTTCTATCGCCACGTCCCAATACGCTTCCCCTCACGAGAGATGCGGTGACGAGCCAGGAGAAGAGCACGAGCTGTGTTTTGTTATCAGTGATATCGTACCCGAAGGGGAATCCCTCCCACGCAACGCCGAATCTCTGTTGATTGAGGATGAATCCCAGCGGCCAGCCTCCGATGAAGGTCAGAAGTATAACCCACCTCATCAGCCGGATCGTGCCGTACTTCCCCTCTTTCTTCAGCAGTATTCGAATTGCGCTCATGATGGCGAGGACCATGAAGTAGAAGGCGGCGAACATGAAGAAGATATGGAGAACGAGCACGGTCTTGGAGATGTCACCCTTGTACTTGAGCTTAAGAAACCTCTCTGATTCGGACGGCAGCCTGGGGTGATCTTGCCCTTCAAGCGGAACCTCGAATGCGTATTCCAGCACCCGGCCTTTCCTCAGTTCGGGAAGTGGCGCCTCCCACACTCCCCGCGATGATTCAAGCATCCTCACACGGCTGACGGGAGAATCGCCCCGTTCCCGGTAGATTATTTGCGGCTCCGCGCCATCTGGAAGCTCCGTTTCCAATATCAACAGAGGTTCCCCGGGGCCGACCTGCTCCTTTACCGTAATGTGGCTGAGCTTCGCTCCGGCGAAATCCGCGCTTACGAGCACGGGGCGGTTGTACGAAAGCCTGCGCGCCACCGCGAAGATGACAATTGTGATCAAGAACGCCGCTATATACCTCTTTAGCAATACTCTCCCTCTTTTTCTGTTGAAAACAAGATACTTCATAGGCTTATGCTTTGCAAGAGCGCCGTTGAACCGTTACATTTGACTGGACGAGTCGTTGGCTGTATGCTGGAGAATCCAAACTCGAGTCCCAGGCCTGCACGGGAGATGAGAGCCATCAAAAGCGGCAAGATCATCATCGAGGAGATCGAGATCGGCGGCGGAGACCACACTCCGATCAAGGCTGATATCAGGACCGCCCTTCCCGGCGGAGAGCTGCCGCTCGTAATCATCTGCCACGGCTTTCTCGCTTATAAGAGATGGGGATTTTACCCGTACGTCTCCGAGAGATTGGCCGAATCGAATTTTCATGTTCTCACTATGAGCTTTTCGATGAACGGGACCGACGAGGATACGGGAATGATCACGAAAGAGAATGAATTTGCGGCAAACACGGTCAGCAGGGAGCTATCTGACCTGAGGAAAGCCTGCGCGTTTGCCCAAAACGGCCCGCTCCCGCTTGATATAAGATGCTCTGGTTGGGGGATATTGGGACACAGCCGGGGCGCGGCCGTCGCAATCCTTGCGGCTTCGGAGTTCGAGCGAATACGGTCTATCGTGACTTGGGCCACACCCTCACGCCTCGACCGTTATACCCAAAGAAGAAAGGAGATGTGGAAACGCGACGGCGCCCTGGTATTCTCGGACGGGCGCTCGACCTCGGGTAAACTTCGGCTCGACTACTCATACTATGAGGACATAGCCGCCAACCGTGCGGATTATTCTCTTCCCGATCGCGCCGCCGAGCTGACAATACCGCACCTCATGATCCACGGCCGCAGGGACGCGGCGGTGACCGTAAGCGAAGCGGAGAGAATGCTCGAACCGGAACGGGCGGGGAGAGTCGTTTTCGAGGTGCTGGAGGATTGCGGCCACACGTTCGGGATAAGACATCCGATGAGACGTGTGACCAGAGAGCTTGAAAAAGCCGTCGGTTTGACCTTAGAATGGTTCAAGGATACGCTTATACAGTAAGAGGAGGAATCCTGTTTGAGAAAAAGGCCATTTATATTCATATCGGCATCAGTGGCTGTAGCGGCCGTCATCCTCGTGCTCCTGCTGGCGAGGGGCTGGATATCGGAGCATGTTTACGACAGAGAGGTGGACAAACTGGTAGGTCGCTTCTCCGCCGAGCAGTTGATTAAGTACGAGAAGGAAATCAGATATATAATGCAGAAGTTCTGGAGCTGCTATGAAGAGGGCATTGTAACGCAGAACGACATGAACGACGTTATGGAGAAGATGAGACAGCTATCGAGCAAGAGCCGAATCGAAAAGAAGGAACTGTACGGTTTCGCTGACTTCGTCAGCAACACTTACTCGGAGGCCATTCAGAAATACCAGGAGAAGACGTTCGACGGGAGGTGATCATTCCTCCCGCAGTATAAGCCTCGTAGTCAGCTCACCCTCGACATCCCTGAAGTTTTCAAAAGGAATGTACTCTATTCCCGTCATCTTGCAGTGATCGAGCAGATCGGCCTTTGCCAGGACCAGATCGGCCTCTTCGGCGGGGCACCTGTCACTCAGGCCGTTGCCAATATAAACGGTATAGTACCCCTCTCCCTTCAGCTTCTCCAGATGGTGCTTCTTGCAGTTTCCACACATCTTGCAGCCCATCAGATCGTAATAGGGAAAGTCGATGCCGATCAGGCTATTCCCGTTATGGATGAGTTTATTAGCCCTGTAATCGAGATAACCGAGGCCGTGCTTCATCAGAAGGCGATCGATGTAGTAATCGAGACCGTCGCTGACGATGAGGAATTCGTACTTACGCCTATTGCAAAAATCCACGAAATCCTTGAAGTAGGGATCGAAGTCCTCTTTCTCGATAAACCTGTCCAGATCTTTCCTGTCGGCCTCGGTCCACTCGAGCTCGGATTCGAGGCACTCACGGGAGCTTATCAGACCCACCTTCCAGCGCTCGAGAAGATCCTCCCACTTTCCCTTGTCGGATATGAACGTGCCGAAGAAGTGATGCCCTATATCCCTTTCAGCAATCGTGCCGTCGAAATCGCAAATTATTGCAATGCTGCCGTTCACTATTCCTCCGCTTTGACCAGATCCTTCTGGCGCTCGACGTAATCGAACATCTCAGAGAGGCCGCCTGTCCGGCCAAGCATATCGAGGACCTTGTTGACCACCTCATCATCGGGCATCGTTGCTATATAAGCTCCTCTTGTTCCGTACAGCTTACGGAATACCTCCCTCTTTATCGCGAGCTTCACGTAATCGATATTATCCTCGTTCCACTCCTCGTCTTTTATCTCCGCGCCGTTCGTTTTTGCGAAGTCTCTGAACTCCGAAAGGATCTCCGGCCCGACCTCGAAATCCTCGTCTACGTCGTGATAGGCTGTGTAATGAATGGCGAAGGAGAAGAACACTCCGGCCTGCTCCACCTTGCGCTCGAATTCAGTGAATTCCGGCAGCTCTATCTCCCAATCGGGTCTTATCCCGCCGCCGCCGTAGACCTTCCTTCCATTGTACGTCTTGTATTCCTCGAGTTCCACGTTCTCGGCTGTCTCACCCTTATCCTCGGTCTCTTCCTTGAAGAAATGCCCCTTATGGATGCTTCTGCCGACAGGTGTGAAATATCTCTGCGTGGTCAGCTTCAGCGCGGAATTACCCTGTAGATTGAATACCGTCTGAACCGAGCCCTTGCCGAAGGTCGGCTGCCCCACGATCAGCGCCTTGTCCCAGTCCTGAAGCGCACCCGAAACGATCTCCGAGGCCGATGCGGTCGCCTCATTGACCAGAAGCACTATCGGGTAGCCGTCATGAATATTTCTCAGCCTGGATTTGTATCTCATATTCTGTTCCGGGTCGCGGCTCTCGGTATAAACGATCAGCCTGTCCTTTTCGAGGAAAAGGTCCGAGACATCATATGCCGATTTCAAAAGTCCTCCCGGGTTCGATCGCAGATCGAGGATCAGTCCTTTCAGTCCATCCGCCTCGTAATCATTGAGAATATCATCGAGCTCCTCCGCCGTCTTTGTCGAGAAACGCGCGATTCTCACGTAAGCGACCCTGTCTCCTATGATATCCGAATATGTGATGCTCGGAACCTTGATGATTTCCCGGGTGATGCTGTAGTGGAGCGAATCTTCGAGGCCCTCTCTGCTGATTGTAATGTTCACCTGGCTTCCGGGCTCACCGCGCAGCTTCGAAACGGCCTTTTCCGAACTCCATCCCTCCGTCGAAGCCCCCTCTATCTCCACGATCCTGTCCCCGCCCTGGATTCCGAGCCTGTAGGCCGGTGTCTCCTCGATGGGAGAGATGACCGTAGGGAAATCATCCCTTATGGATATAGTAATGCCGAGCCCCCCGAACTCCCCCTGCGTACCTATCATGAGGTTCTCGTAATCGTGCTTGTCCATGTACAGGGAATGCGGATCGAGCTGTTCGAGCATCGCCTCGATCGCCGCGTCTATGATCTTCGTCGAACCCACTTCCTCCACGTAGTTGTCCATGATCTTCTCGAACACCTCGGCGAACCGCTCCAGATCCTGGTACGTCACTTCCCTCTTGCTCTTCTCACGTTCCTCCGCCCAGACGTATATTGTAGCGGCTGCCACCAGCGCGATTATGACCAGCCCGACCAAATATTTCTTATGAAACCTCAAGAATAACCTCCAGATAGTATATCGCCGTGTAATTGAATTTATTTCCACCCGATCGTGATACATAAATCGTGCCTCACGGCACGAAATCGTTATTTAATCAACACTTTAATATGCAATCCACGGCAAAACGAATCAAATCATTTTGCGCTCATATAATTTTTACGTCAAAACGCGCTTCCATGTTCCGTATTACTTCCTGCAAAACGGCATCGAAGGGGAGCGACGAGTCTACGATGACCACCCTGCCGCCGTGCCTGGCCGCCAACCTGATGTATCCCTCCCTAACCATCTCGTGGAAAGCCTGCTCCTCCTTCTCCATGCGGTCTTTTCCCCTTTCCCCCGATCCCTCGCGCCTGTCGGGCCCTCTCAAAAATCCATCCTCTACGGGCAGATCCAGCACAAACGTCAAGTCGGGGACCGTATCACCGACGGCGAATGAGTTCATCCGTTCCACGAATTCCTCTCCGAGCCCCCTCGCCCAACCCTGGTAGGCCACCGAAGCATCCATAAAACGGTCGCAGAGCACAAGACATCCGCGTTCGAGCGACGGCCTTATCGACTCTTCCACGAGCTGAGCCCTGCTTGCCAGGTACAGCAGCAGTTCAGCTCTGTCGGTCATCTCGGGATGTTCCGGATCGAGCAGTATGCCCCTGATGGCTTCGGACACCTCAGTCCCTCCAGGCTCCCTCGTCAGGAGCACATCGATGCCGGCCTTCTCGATCAGCTCGTGAACCGACTTAGCTATAGTCGATTTACCCGATCCTTCTATTCCCTCGAATGTGACAAAACCAGATTTCACAATATCACCCGCCCCCTATACCGTTAGCTCCTTGATTCTTCCGTGAAACCGCCTGATCGCCAATGAAACCTTGAATACCTCGTCCACCCCCTGGGCCAGCCATAGTCCGATCAGCGAAAGCCCGAACGTGAAGGCCAGGTTGAATCCGAGAATCACTTCGAACGCCAGAATTCCTATGAGCGCGAGATACATAGGGTAACGGTTCTCCCCTACTCCTCTGAGACTGTATGAATAAACGAATGACAGAGCTTTTGGAATCTGCACGATGGCAGCTACCTTGAGAACCCTCTCGCAGAGCATCACGACATCCGGATCAGATGTGAATATGATCACGAGGTAATGAGCCCTGAAGAAGATTACAGCGCTTAGAAAAAGCACTACGCCGCCGACGAGCCAGAAGAACATCGTTGTCGTCTGCTTAGCGTAATCATGCTCATTGGCTCCGTAACGCTGGCCTACCAGGGTCAGTGCCCCCATCCCGAAAGCCTGGTACAGAATCGAGAAAAGCCTCTGGAAAGTCAATATGATGATATGGGCGGCAGCTGCAACCGTTCCGAGCCTGTTGCTGTATCCGATCACGATGGTGATGCCTATCATCCAGGCAAGCTGTTCCAAGGTTATAGGGATACCGGTCTTGAACACCTTTACTATGCTCTTCCTCCTTATAGTAGTGAAGTCACTCCACTTGAACGTGAGCACGCTTCTTCCACGAAGTATCACGATAAAGGTGAAGCAGCAGCCGACCGTATGTGCGATCCCCGCTGCCAGGGCCGCACCCCTAACTCCCAGCGCCGGGAAGAACGAAATCCCGAAAATGAGCAATAAGGCGAGAACGAGGTGCAATGTATTCACGATGAGTGCCGTGAGCATCGAAAGGTGCGTGTCACCGGCCCCTCGTACGATACCGATGGCAACGAAGTTCATGATTATGAACGGCGCAAAGTATGACAGTATCCTGAAATAATCCACTCCGATGCTGGCCACCGAAACCGACGTGCCGAGGATCACGTTGAACAGAAATGGAGCTAGAAGATGCCATATGACGGCGATACCGATGGCGGCGAAAAGGGTGGTGAACAGGGCTTGACCAAGAAAGTGATTCGCCTCTTCCCTTCTGTTCTCACCGATGAGCTTGTTGATGATTATGGTAGCGCCGAAAATGAAAATAAGCAGAGCTGTGCAGGTCAATAGGATTATCTGTACGACGTTGCCGACGGCTGTCAAGGCGTCCACACCGGTCGCCTCGGTAGCACCGTAGGACCTCGCCATCAATTCCGGAGAAATATGCCCTACGAGGTTGATCTCGATCGTCCACATTATTATCTGGGCGCCGATATCAACAACGATCGGTATCGAAGTTTTCAGAATCGAGCCGAGATTGCTTCTCATATTCTAATCCGCGATTTTCTTAACGAGTGAAACCGGAAACGCTCTGATCAAACCCGGCCGTTGCTCTCGAAGGCGGACACGGAGACCGCCAACGGCGGGATAGGGGATTTCCGGTTGCTCGAATATCGCTTCTACGGCGCTATGCGCCTTACATGCAAGACCCGTTGAATGAAAGTTGCAACGGTCAGAATGGCAAGGATTAATATCACGGTAATGAGCACGGTCCTACCAAGGAGCAGACCGATAACCAGAAGCACCAGCCTCTCCGGCCTTTCGACCCATCCGATCGTGCACTCCAGCCCCAATCCCTCCGCCCTCGCCCGGGCATAGCTGGTTAGAAATGATCCTGCCAGGGCGACCAGGAGAAAGAAAACGAGGAACAGGTTGACGGGATCCTGTCTCGAGATGAAGTAGATCAGCGCCCCGAAATAGGCCATCTCGGTCACCCTGTCACCGGTCGAATCGATAAATGCGCCGAAAGCGGTCTCGCTGCCCGAACGGCGGGCGAGCGATCCGTCGAGTGTGTCGCAGATACCGGAGATTATCAGGATTACCGCTCCCGCCGTCAGCCTTCCAGAGGCCACGTAGATCGCCCCGATAAAGCTCAGCGCCAGGCCGAAAAGGGTCACGGCTAGAGGGGTTACTCCGAGCTGGTTCAATATGTCAACAAGAGGATCGAGGAAACCTCTCAGCTTGTTCTTGATTTCGACCTTTCCGATCAACCACAACTCCCCATTGATGAAAAAATATTACTGAACATTATGAATCGACCGTCTAATGCTGTCAAGCTGTTCCAGAACCGCGCCTGCGGCCGACTCCCCTGATTAGGATGGTTATCTCCCCCCTGACTCCATGCCTTCTGAAGTGCTCGAGCAATATAGCCGCGGACCCCCGACACACTTCCTCGTGCACCTTGGTCAGCTCCCGGGCTACTACAACCTCCCTGTCTCCCAGCAGCTCGCCGATCGCTTCGAGCGTGCCAATCAGCCTGCGGGGGCTCTCGAAGAATAAGCCTGTACCTCTGCTTTTTCCCGCTTCCAAGATGACTTGCTCACGGGCACCTCTCTTTCGTGGGATGAAACCGTAAAAGGTGAATCTATCGGGAGGCAGGCCCGATAGAACGAGTGCCGTTGTTACTGCACTCGCTCCGGGAATCGACGTGATTTCGATCCCCTGTTCAATCAGTTTCCTTACCAGGTAATAGCCTGGATCGGAAATGACGGGTGTGCCGGCATCGGCCACGAGAGCGACACTCTTGCCGCCTTCGAGCTGACGGATGATCGAAGGTGTGACTCTTTCCTTATTGTGATCGTGAAAAGACCTTACTTCCGTGTCTATACCGTGCCGGCCCAGCAGAACCTTGGCCTTCCTCGTATCTTCGGCCAGCACGATATCCACCGATCCAAGTACATCAACGGCTCTAGAGGAAAGATCGTCCAGATTGCCGATCGGAGTGCTAACAAGGTAGAACTGAAATGATCTCATCAGGAACCCAGTATGCGAGACAGCTTTTTTTCGAAACGATCTATATCATCATGCGAGATATCGAGATGAGTGACAAGCCGCATCTTGCTGCCGCCGAATGTCAAGGTAAGTATCCCTTCGGTCTCGAGACGCCGCCTCAACTCCTCGATATCGCCCGACCCGTCCTCATATTCCAAAATCACTATGTTGGTGTCCACTGGAAACAGCAGTTTCAGGCCTGGACTCGAATCGATTATCCGTCCTATGCGCCCGGCCCTGTCATGATCATCGGAGAGACGCTCGACATTGTTGTCGAGCGCATACAGACATGCAGCCGCGAGTATCCCGGCCTGCCTCATTCCTCCTCCAAGGCGTTTTCTCCAGAACCTCGCTTTTTCGATCACATTCTTATCCGAGACCAGGATGGACCCGACTGGTGCACCTAGACCCTTCGAAAAGCAGAACGTGATCGAATCCGCCAACGCACCGTAGCGCTCGAATCCTATCCCCGTTGCAACGGTGGCATTGGCAAGCCGGGCGCCGTCCATGTGCATCCTCAATCCCATATCACGGCTGAAGCGGAAGATCTCCTCTATCTGCTCGAACGGGTATATCCTGCCGCTCGCGCGGTTGTGGGTGTTCTCGATAGCGACCATGGATGTATGCGGGTGATGCACGTTCGAAGGCCTTACCGCTTGGGGGAGCTCCTCCAGCGGTAGAAGTCCGCCATCCCCGTTCAGTGTATGCAGCTGTATACCGCCGATCACCGATACCGCGGCAGCCTCATAATTGAAGATATGGCAATTTCTATCCAATATCACTTCGTCCCCGGGGCTGGTCTGCGACAGAATGGCGATCGTATTCGACATCGTCCCGCTGGGTACATAGATGGCGGCCTCCTTCCCCAGAAGCCCGGCCATTCTCTCTTCCAGCAACTGCACCGTCGGATCATCACCCAGCACATCGTCCCCCACGACCGCACGTGCCATGGCCTCTCTCATACCCTCTGAAGGCCTGGTGACCGTATCACTCCTTAGATCAACAATCCCCTCTGTCAAATCTCACCTCCGTCCCTGAACGAAACCCGAGGACATAGTCATCCCTCTTCTCTTATCGAGATTGAACCAACCGTTGTAGAACTTCCGATAGAAAGCGGGCTCAGGACTGAGCGACAAGTTCCTTCAATTCTCTGGACACTTTGAACACGGGCACTTTTCGGTCCGGCACCGGGACCGGCTCGCCTGTTCTCGGATTCCTGGCCATCCTGGCCTTTCGATTCTTGACCTTGAAGGTCCCGAATCCGCGAATCTCGTAGTGCTTGCCCTCTATCAAGCCCTTCGAAATACAGGAAAGAAAATTATCTACCGCTTCGGCGATCTCCTTCTTGGTAAGACCGGTCTTGCTGGAAATCTCTTCTACAATTTCCGCTTTAGTCATTTACCGTTCCTCCTTTCCAATATCAGAAATCGTACTTTCTCTCGTTATTATATCCGAATTGCGAGCCTAACAACTTATTAAAGGATGAGTTAGGAAGTGTCAAGTGAATTCTCGATAGCTTCCATTTTTTATCTCCTCCCCCCTGTACCATATGAACGCAGAAAAGTGGTATATTGCATCCCCGGTATATCAGCATTGCAAAGTAGAAAAAACTCCGCTTGTCCGGGCTCTCGAGCGTCGGTAACAATAAGAAATCATTGGGACTTTTGGGGAATGAATACGAAGCCTTGCCGTACGCACAACAGCTTGTAAATAAACACTATACAACCTGTCCCAGAAATCATGTGCTGCGTGCTGGTATGACGCTTGCTCTCTATATCGATCGCTGCGAGGTGGTCGCCGCCTTCACGAACCCGACCCTGCATCGTACTATCTCGCAGCGTTTTTTATTGGTGCGGTAATCATCTCTTTCAGGGCAAATCCAGAACGCGGTGGCACTGAGGTATCACCCGCACGTACTCGAGGTGCTCTGAAGCCTCGTTCAAGCAATCAATCAAACACCCACCATCTACCGGCAGGCACGATCCTCCGGGCGAGGCCGGTTGGATTATGAACCTTGTGCTCCTGTTGTATCCGGATATCATCCTTACAGCCGCTGTGAACTCTTCATGATCGAATCCATCGGCCAGAACGACCTTGCAGAACATATTCCTTCCACCCAGCAGCGGAATCACCCGTTCGTACACGGGAAAGAAATCGTACCCTCCTTCACAGAGTGACGGGAGCTTTATATCGAGCGAGACTATATCCACCATCGGGGCGACGGCTGCTGCGGCTTCCACGTTAAGCCCGTTAGTCTCCAGATAGACGGGCAGGCCGCATGGCCTGAATCCGCGAAGGAAATCGATCAGAAACTCCGGCTGCTCAAGGGGCTCGCCTCCGGTTATGCTCAAGGAATGAATCCCGGCACAGCCCTCCAGGAGCGAATGCACGTAACCTAGCACCCTGTCCGTATCAACGGGATTCTCGAGCTTTATCCCCTCGTCCCCCTTCCGCACGATGCAGTCCACCGTTCTTGTTCTTGCATCGGGGGTATCGCAGTACCTGCAGGCAAGGCTGCATCCAGATGTCCTCACGAAAATCTGAAGGGCCCCGACATAGGGGCCCTCACCTTGGATGGAACGGAAGATCTCCCGTAGCCAACCTTTCACAGCCACCTGCCTATCACCTTCCCCTGCAAAACGAAGAGACCTAAGGCACCCCCCTGACCTTTCTCGTCGCCAAGTTCAAGGATCGGCACTCTGCGGCATATCCCTTCATAACGGTCCGTGCGAGCTCCCCGGCATCGACGCCTATCTCTTTCAAACCTACGGCTGGGACCGGCGCCCCCGACGGATCTATGTTCACACCGAAATGAAAAACCTTGGATACCGGCGTTGAGGTCGTGATCGCAACAGTCAGCTTGCGCTCGCCCAGAAAAAGGTCGTCACCTTCACGCCGAAGCTTCAATCCGTCCCCCATAGCCTCGATCGAATCTTTCACAAGAGCCGAGAACAACCTCAATCTAAGGTTGCTTTCGGTAAGCGAACACTGAAAATGCTCTGCAATGAAATGAAGCATGCTGCGTGCTTTGATGAAATCCCCGTTTTCGGCGTCCTCCAGATCGACCAGGCTTGCGCCACTCACTTCGCATGGTCCCGAAAAGGCTATAAGCCCGTCTACCTCGATCCCGGTTTTCTCACGGATGAAATGACTGCGTAGCTGCTCTCCGGAGTATCCCATCTCCTCCTCCAGCCACTTCGTTTCGATCAGAGGGTAGCGTTTTTCGTTCATCTTCATTCCTCTTCGAATTCGATCTCGGTCTCGGCAGGAGTCCCGGAAACGGCCCTTCGCAGCCTCATACACGATTCACACCTGCCGCACATGAGCTCACCACCGAGGTAGCAGCTCCAGATCGATTTCCATGGAACACCCAGCCGCAAACCTTCAACGACTATGTCGCGTTTCGTCATATCCACAGTCGGGCTCACCACCCTGACCGGGGCGCCTGCGCCGAGTCTCAACGATGCGTTGACGGCATCTATGTACTCGGGGCGGTTGTCCGGGAACCTAACGGCCTCTTCCCTGTTGAATCCCGCTATGATCACTTCACTCCCCCTCGCCGCCGCCACCGCCGCTGCTATATTGAGAAATACTCCATTCCTGTTTTCCACCCAGGCCGAGGAAACGCCGGTCACGGAATCATCCTCTAGTGTCGATCCCCCGAATACGCCGGGATCGCCGTTACCCTCTATCAGAGTGGACGAGGACACCGAGCCGAACCAGGGAAGTTCTATCTTCATCAACTCGAGGCCGTACAGCCCTGAAATCTCCTCGACGGCTTTGAGCTCCATCCCTCCAGCGCGCTGTCCGTAATCGAAAAATACCGCCAATGCGGGCCCTTGATGCTCGAGCGCCATCGCCAGTGAGACCGTCGAATCCAGGCCGCCTGACAGCAGAGTGACGCTCTCCCCGTGCTTATCGAACCCTGTCTTCACTATAGCGCACCATATCGGTTTCGGTCTCCCAAAGCTCAACCTCGGTCAGCCGGCCTCGCGCGAAACGTATCTCATCCCGGCATATCCTATATATTTCGGCCGCCAGGTTCTCGGATGTTGGATTTACCCGGTCAAACGGCGGGATATCGTTCAGATGCCTGTGGTCGAACCGGGGTAGTATGGCACCCTCCAGTCTCTCCTTCAACTCTAGAAAATCAGCCGTCAGACCGCTTTCATCGGTACTTTCGAACTCGTAATATACCCTCACTCCCCAGTTATGTCCGTGTATCCGGGCGCAGTCGCCGCTGTAGTCTGCGAGTGAATGCGAGGCGGAAAAGCCGATCATCGTCGAAACAGTATATTTTGCAGACATTTTCTATTCCATCTACCTTCTTTTCATGGAATTTCAAACGGGGAAGATTTTTATGCAATTTGCAAAATTACTTGTCGGGCCATCCCCTTCTTTTCAGCCTAATGTACACTT
>CAYRCK010000023.1:0-50006 GCA_964422745.1 uncultured bacterium | reverse complement strand
GTTATCCGCAATGCAGGTGTGAATAAACGAATGAGAGGTGGTATGACAAAAGGCAAAAAGGTATATCAGTTCAAGATTCAACTCCAGGATATAACACCACCTATATGGAGAAGGATACAGATACCTGAGACTTCTTCATTTTGGGATCTTCATGTGGCGATCACAGATGCAATGGGTTGGTTGGATCTTCATTTGCATGAATTCACGATAGTCGATTCCAAAACAGGTGAGAGCACATGGATAGGTAGTCCTGATCCTGATACTCAAGTTGAGAGGAATTTCCACAATGAGAGAGAAACAAGGATCTCTGATTGGTTCAATTTGAAAAGGCGACTTGGATTATATACCTATGATTTTGGTGATGGATGGGAGCATCAGCTCGAACTTGAGGATATACTACCGCAGGATGAAAAAATCGAATATCCGGTTTGTCTCGACGGTGCTCGGGCATGTCCACCTGAAGATTGTGGTGGAATCCCGGGTTATGAAAACTTGCTGGAAGTGCTTGAAGATCCAAAGCATCCAGAATACGAGGAACTCACAACATGGCTTGGTGAGCCTTTTGATCCCGAGCATTTTGATATCGGAGAGATAACATTTGAAGATCCCGAAGAACGCTGGGATCATAGTTTGATGTAATAAGAAAACCTGCATAGCGTATAACAAATGCAGTTGCGCACTCGCCTGGGGCCAGGCTCGATAGGCACGGCCGCTGAGATCTGAGTGCTAATAGATAAACAGGGGGAGCGGCCTCGTTGCAAGTGCTCGGAATGTTATATAACACGAGACATTGAATGGCGATGTATTACTCAATTGTATATTATCCCAATTTCCAAGATGAACGTATCGTTCAGTTCCGAAAAGACTATGATCCCTATACACCACTTATTAGAGAACATGTGACTGTTGTATTTCCTGTTTCGGCTGAAGTCGGATTAGAGAATATTGTGAAGCACACATCAGCCAAGTTGGAAGGATTAGAGCCATTTGAAGTATGTTTTGAAGGTTTTGAAAAATCATGGGATCATTGGCTATTACTATCTCTTTCAACGGGGAGAGATAAATTTGTGAAAATTCATGATGCATTATATTCTGATTTATTAGCGTCGTATCGCAGAAAAGATCTCCAATATATACCGCATGTTGGACTGGGTTTCTTTGGAAGCGATGATTACGATCCGCTCAATCCGAAACCAACAAGCCTTGATGAGAAGAAGCTTGAAGAAGCTATGTTGCGAGTGAAGGCTATGGATTTTATTTCTCGACGAATAGTAGAACAGCTGACAATTATCGAGATTAATAGTGAGCTATCTGAGCTCAGAAATATCCATGAGTTTTCTTTGAGTGTATAGTGCATTTGTCGCGCATCATATAACAGATGCGCTTGCGTGCTCTCCTGTCACGGCTTCTGCTTGGGCAGGTGCCGCACCAGGATCGTTTGACATGGTCGTGGTGCTGCGATAGATTAAATGTAACTAGGGAGAAGAGGCCTGCGCCCCGCCCACACTCGCAAGCGCTCAAAAGGTTATCCGAAAAGCCAGCTCAGATTTATCTTGACATGTATGCATCAATAATGCATACTTATGCATATGAGAACTACATTGAATATAGACGATGATCTTATTCGTAAGGCAGCCAAGATGACAGGTGTGAGTGAGAAAACATCTCTTGTTCGCCTGGGGCTTGAAGCATTGATCGCTCTCGAGAGTGCCAGGAGATTAGCGGCTCTTGGCGGCACCGAGAAAGATCTCCGCCCAATCCGTCGCAGACGGACGAATGGTTGAAATGATCCTGGCAGATACTTCCGTATGGATAGATCATCTTCGTAAGGGTAATCGGAGGCTTGCTGATTACTTGGGCGAAGGTAGTGTGCTGTGTCATCAATTCATCATCGGTGAACTGGCATGCGGGAACCTCAAGAATCGGACTGAAATACTTGGTATGCTCGAATCGCTTCCGTCTGTCAAGGTTGCCGAGCACTATGAGGCTTTGCAGCTAATATCCAAGCATAAATTACACGGTAAAGGAATAGGGTGGATTGATGTTCATATATTGGCTTCAGCATTCTTGACGAACTGCAAGATTTGGACGCTTGATCGACCGCTACTGAAAGTGGCAAAGGCTCTCGATATATCGATTTGAGTAACAAAAAACTAATAGGCTGGCTTTTCGGATAACATGAGCAATCACGCATCGGCGCGGGGCGCGCCTTGCCCTACGGGTCACCCCTAGGATGTCGTGAATGCCTGACGTTATTATGAAAGCGTCACCATCGAACAGAGGTTGAAAATGGATTACGAAGAAATACTGAATATTCTGGCACCCAGTGGACTGAACTGTATTAAATGCGTATCATATGAAAACGGTCCTGTGAGAAAAAGCGCCAGAGAACTACAGGCACTATTGAACGGCTTTGGAACATATGCCGAAAGATTTTCTTCTTTTGTTCCCGCTTTTAGTAAGTATCCATCCTTTGAAGAGGTTCTTGCAGTACTTGTGGGAGTAGATTGTGCCGGGTGCAGGGATAACGAGACAAAACATCCGCATTGTGGTATCGCAAGATGTCATAAGGAAAAAAACGTCGACTTTTGTTTTCAATGCACCGAATATCCATGCGATCCTGAAGGTATGGATTCTGACCTTCATCGAAGGTGGCTCGAAATGAATAATAGGATGAAGGAAGTCGGTGTCGAGGCCTACTATGAAGAGACAGAAGATAAACCCAGATATAAGTAGGTGGCTTGAGTGTAAAAACCGGGGCATCTCCATATAAAGCATTTGATCGCTGTTGTGCTTAGCAACCGGGGTGCTGAGCACAGCCGGTTGTCCAGCTCCGGACAAATTAATTAATAGGATAGACAGCCTCGAGGAAGTGCTCAAAGGTAAGTGATTGGCTCTTGCCCCTGACTGTATAACAAGGTTGGCAGGCGTGCAATTGAGGCGATTGCAGAGGTTGAGGTAGGGAAAAAGCTTGAAGATCGGAAGGCGTCGGATAGTATAGACAATAAACGCAAAAAGGAATGACGATGCATGAGCCTTTCTGGGAAGCAAGCTACAATGACATAGATGGGGCCTTCTTGTATAAACAGGGTCAGCCCAGTGCAGAGATTATCGAGCTTGCCAGCAAGTTGAAACCAAACTCAACGATCTTGGACATTGGGTGCGGTGATGGGAGAAACGCGATATTCCTCGCTCAGCAAGGATTTTTAGTGACTGCGTTTGATATATCCGATTCAGGGGTCAAAAAACTGATTCACCGATCGAAGAAGCTAAACGTATCAATTAACGCTTTTGTCCAGGACATGATTTCTTTCGATTTCGTTCAAGGGTATGATTTGATAATCACACATGGATGTATGCACTTAATTTCCAAAATTGACTCTTTCCGACTGGTAAGAGATATTCAGGATCACACGATTGAGAGTGGCTTCAATGTCCATGCAGTATTCACTGATTCAATAGAACCATCTGAAGATATGAAGTCACTGTGCAAAGGTCTTTTCAAAGAGGGAGAAATCTTCGAGCTATATAAAGACTGGAATATTATTGTGCAGAAATCCTATGTGCTGGAGGACGAGCACCCAGGAGGAATAAAGCACAGACATTCCATTAATAAAATTGTTGCAAAACGTTAAAATGGAAAAAAGGATTTACAAGTTGGCTGTTAGAATAGGTCATCGAGGAATAGGTTATTATCATGGACAAAACAAAATCATATGATGAATTAAAGCAGAGGATCCGGGAGTTGGAGCGTACAAATATCTCTCTGAGGCAAGCCGAAGAAGCGCTTCAACATAGCGAACAGTTTCTGAAAGAAGTATTTGATGCTATTCAGGATGGTATTAGCGTTCTTGACAGAGAACTCAACGTGATCAAAACGAACCGCTGGATGGAAGATATGTATGCATCTCAAGGTTCATTAGTTGGGCGGAAGTGCTACGAAGTATATCAGAAGCGTACATCGCCCTGTCCGTGGTGCCCTGTGCTTATCACTATTGAAACAGGGATAATGCATTCTGAAATCGTGCCCTATCCTACCGAGCAAGATCCGACGGGCTGGATTGATTTATCAGCTTTTCCCATAAGAGATAAGGATGGAAATGTAGCTGGTGTGATTGAATATGTTAAAGACATTACGGATCGTGTACTGGCTGAGCAAGAGCGCGAGAAATTACGGGATCAGCTAGTTCAGTCACAAAAAATCGAATCAATCGGGAGGCTGGCCGGCGGTGTGGCGCATGATTTCAACAATATGCTTGGAGTGATCCTCGGACATGCTGAGCTTGCCATAAAGCAGGTAGGTCATCACTCCCCTCTATATACCGATCTCGTGGAGATCATGAGAGCAGCCGAGCGCTCAGCAGATCTTACCAGGCATCTGTTGGCTTTCGCACGCAAACAGATGGTGACTCCCAAGGTTCTGGATCTAAATGAAACTGTCACAGGGATGCTCAATATGCTCAGACGTCTGATCGGCGAGGATATCGATCTTTCCTGGATACCGGGGGAGAATATCTGGCCTGTTAAGATCGACCCCGTACAAATAGACCAGATCCTTGCTAACCTTTGTGTGAACGCTCGGGATGCAATTGACGGAGTGGGCCGAGTCAGCATAGAGACTGAAAACGCTACCATTGACGATATCTTTTGTAGAGAATATGCGGGCTTCATTTCGGGGGACTACGTCATGTTGGCTGTCAGGGATGACGGGTGCGGTATAGACGAAGAAACCCAGAAGGTACTCTTTGAGCCGTTCTTCACTACCAAGGAGGTTGGAGTGGGGACGGGGCTTGGACTTGCCACGGTGTATGGGATAGTCAAACAAAATAATGGATTCATCAATGTCAGGAGCAAGCCGGGAACTGGTGCGAGGTTCGAGGTCTATCTTCCTAGAGTCCGGGAGACGGTGGGCGAGAAGGAGAATGTAGTGGTCCCCGCTACCACCAAAGGTGCCGAGACCATCTTGCTGGTCGAAGATGAGCAGTCGATCTTGAAGATGAACAGAACCGTACTGGAAAGGTTCGGATACAAGATCCTTGCAGCCCGTACACCAATGGAGGCCCTGACAATAGTCGAGCAGTACGAAGATACAATTAGTCTTCTTGTCACGGATGTTGTGATGCCGGAAATGAACGGAAAGCAGTTGAAGGAACGAATCGAGAAACTCAAACCGGATATCAAGACACTGTTCATTTCCGGATACCCGGACAATGTTATTGTCCACAGGGGCATTCTTGAACCGGATGTCTCTTTCCTGCAAAAGCCCTTCTCTATCGATTCGCTGGCCACGAAGGTACGAGAGGTGCTGGATAAGGCTAACTCTTCTGAATGATAGAAGGTCCCGACCGTAAATCGCTGAAGCGATTTCGCGAACACTAGAGATGTCATATACCATGCAGTGAAATGAGAAAATCGCTATGATCATTCGGCAACGTTTCAATTTAATTGCATTGTTAGCCTGTCTAATAGGGGGGATATTTGCTATTTTTGAACTAAGAGGGACTGAGGCGAGTTTGGCGAAATTGCTCTCCCTGTTTTTCTCCGGTGTTTGTGGTGGGGCTTTATTAGCGATATTTATTCGAGGGCTTAAGAAGTAGCGGGATAATTCGTACGGCATATAACATCGTGTACGCAGCTATGTTTGGTTTCCGATCTAAAGAGCATCCCGGCGATCAGGCTTGTCTACGTTACCCGGTGGTGCTGAAGTGAACACTCGAAATGTTATCGAACATGAATTTTAACCGGGGGAGCGTTAAATGAGTGAAAAAGGATCCAGGTATCTACTGGTTATTTCAATTGCCATGACAATAGCATGCATTCTTCAGATTTACGGCACTATAAGATATGTAAGAAGGTTGCCCAACGATACGCTCGGAGTCGTGCTGTATATTATAACGTGCGTCTTGTTCGCTATTCTTGCGACAGTGAATTATGTTCGTTGGGCTCAGGGGAAGAAAGGCAACTCAAGCGACAGATGATTGATACTTCGGAATGATCTTGTTATATTCATGTGAGATCCCTCCTTGATAATTATCAAAATCTGATAAGCGGCAGATTGTATGAGGAAGGGGGAGATCAATGAAAAATGGGATTGTTCTCACAATAATCCTATCACTGATAGGTATTGCCGGGTGTGATGATAGGCCCGGCAGTGTCGGCCCGGACATGGAACCCTCAATACATTTGAATGGCAGCTTCACTATTGAAGAGGCGCACGACGTCGATTATGATCCCAGTACGGATCATTTCGGTTATTTATTGGGCAGAGAGATACGGTTTGAATTTGAATTCAAGGAATACACGGAGAGAACAGGAATGGATGGAACGGGATTATTTAAACAACGTCGGATTTATATACAGGAGATGAATGCCCGGTTTAGAGGTGATCCAACTTTAAGCATGGATTTATACGGAAGTGCAAGATTCAGTAATTCTCGTAGAAAGGAGCTGACACTAGTCGCTGAGAGCAGCAGGATCTATGTATGGGCGGATTTCTATACGGAACGAGGGGAAGTGTCGTATGGATTCTTCTTCTGGGGTTTCTATTCCGGATCGTTGAATGATGAAGGATATCCGGTATTTGAAGAAATCCCCTTGACAGAAAGTAAATTCATGCTTCAAAGATACACTGAAGACGGGGAATTTCAAATGACCGACTTTGCGGAAGGCAGCGTGGAATTTTATCTGTCGGGATCAGGAGGTACTGTTGAATAAATCATCCCTGATTATTGGTATTATCGCTTTAATTCTCGCGGTGATTATCTTTATCTTCGCATCCGGCGCTAGGAGGATCTACAGCGGATTGTTGTTTACGGTTCTCGGACTATACAAGCTGTTTACAGCTTGGAGAAGCGTGGATCGGCACGTAGATTAATATATGTACCGTTAATTTCCATTACATGTTCAATTACGAACCGCACTATCTTGAACTTGAAAATCACGAATAATAAAACAGCAGTAACACTATGATTAATATCGCCTTAGCTGCGTGTATCTGAAAAGGATTGCTGAGCATTTGATTCTATCGGCCAATATATTATTTTTAAGATGGTTGCTGGGTAATAGCGGATCGGAAGTGAGCGATGGCGTATGGGTAGGATATATTCGGGGCGGCGGCTACAAGAAATAGCATGCATGACACGGCGCAGGAGGGATGATGATGAAATCCAAATATAAAATTATTGCGACTACGATTCCAATACTTATCTCATTTGCCGTATGCTCCTGTGCTCATGGGAAGGACTTAAATGTCAGTATAGGTTCGTCGTACTGGAATGACAGGCCAGAGCTTGGTGATTGGCGTGAAGAGTACTACCATGGATGGAGCATATCCGGTAAGATCAGCGCTTTCTATCCGATCAATCAGGATCTGCATGGCGGATTTGGATTTTCGTACAACAGGTGGTTTGTCGATAAGCCAACCAATGTGCCGGCCACAATAGAGCCGAAGGACGGCAGAAAGAATCTCTATGAGATATTGGTGGCTGCAAGATACTATATAGTAGATACAGAGGATGAAGGTCCCGCTGTTCTGTTTGTTCAGTTCGGCACGAGCCTCTTTATTGAGGATTCGTTTATCATCATGGAGCATTTCGATGAGGACCGTAACAGTGAAAGCACGGAGGATCATTACCATCAAGATGCAGTAATGGGTGTTCACTTCGGATTGGGCGGCGGTTGCACCATCAGTGATAGGATTTCTCTCATATTTTCATCCAGGATCCACCATTTATATGGTGAGGATTATCCGCAATCGATCTTGACATTCGACCTTGGTTTGATGATCGGTATGGATTAGTGTAATATCACCATTGTAATGCAGAACCATGCGGCACGTTTTCCACATATTCGTCTTTAGCGGTAGTATGGAATGCAGATTGAAGATAGCGGCGCTCCTTCCACCGATGATTATCCTATTAATAGGATGCGGTGATGGCTTCGATGATTCCGGGGTGGAACCTCCAATGGAGCTGCCATCGAGCCATAAATGCAAGGATAATCATCCGCCCCTTATCAACGATTTACCGGACACCTTTGTAGTAGTTGGAGGCAGTATTCATCTTACGGCAACCGCCACCGATCAAGATGATGATGATTTTACTTTTCACTGTGATTGCACAAATGTCACATGGGGGGATATCAAGAGTGGAAACCTCCCCCAATACAGCATAGGACCGTACACTGGTGAGTTTCATTTCACAGCCAATGGTTATGATGCTCCTTACCGTAAGTTCTCGGTAGCGGTAAGGGATGACTGTGATTACTCATCTATCTCGTTCACAGTCGAAGTAATCGATGATGGATGCGTCCCTTCTGAAGGAGACCGACGAGAATCGATATCGGGCATGAATTCAGGATCGAGAAAACATCTGGATCTTGCTGATCCGTACCGCCCACACTCTTATGCCTCACCTCGAGCAGCTCAATTATATTCCAATTAACCATCCTGAAGCGCAGTCGAGCAGTGCTTAATTCCTGGCGATAACCGGGATTTAAAGGATATAATGGGCTTTGTTGCTGTATGGACCAAGAGAGGCAAATATACATGAGCAGGCGGTTATTGATTATAGCAGGAATCTTCTTTGTTGGGCTGGGTGTCATCGGAATATTCCTGCCCCTCTTACCCACAACTCCCTTCCTATTGCTTGCCGCATCATGCTTCGTCAGAAGTTCGGATAGATTCTATAATTGGCTCATAAATAACAGGTATCTGGGGAAATACATCAAGAACTACAGGGAAGGTAAAGGAGTGCCGGTTAGAACGAAAGTGTTGGGCATCAGTCTCCTATGGCTCACAATAGGATATTCTGTTTTGTTTGTGGTTCGATCGAATCCTGTCAGGATTATCTTGATTCTGGTTGCCGTCGGCGTGACGGCTCATATCCTATCACTTCGGACCCTTGACGCCGATTGACCCGGCGGAAGAGCATTTATACAAGTATCATGTCCACAGGCAGTTGCAGAGAGAGAAAATCCGGGTTGTAATGTTGCTAGTACGTTGGATAGAATGACGCCTGTCTGAATCGGAGGTGACCTCAGTCTTTCTTGGATCCGATGTGGTTCAGGGCTGGAAAAGCAAGGATGGAGATAGGATGAAAGGTATCATACTCGCATGCATGAATGAAATGATCGAAAAGGAATACGATAAGGAATCTTGGAAGAAGATCGTATCGGATGCGGGATTGGGCAGAAAATTCAATTTCTTGGTCACAGAGGATATAGATGATGAAAG
Organism: uncultured bacterium; assembly: GCA_964422745.1. GTDB lineage: Bacteria > Krumholzibacteriota > Krumholzibacteriia > Krumholzibacteriales > Krumholzibacteriaceae > CAYRCK01. The sequence goes on along the minus strand of CAYRCK010000023.1, from coordinate 40,774 downwards.
GGTTATGGCCATAGTTGAATCGACGTCGAAAATCACCGGTAAAAGCGTTCAAGATGTCTTTGATGCTTTTGGGGAATACTGGGCTAACACGTTCGCCCCCAGAATTTATTCTACCTATTTCAGAAACTCCGAGACTGCCAAAGATTTTATCCTCCGCCTCGATTCCATTCACAAGGACTCTACCGATCGTTTGCCGAACTCTCATCCACCCAGGTTTGAATATGAATGGAAAGATGACAAGAAATTGTTACTTCATTATAAGTCGAACAGGAAGCTCGTTGATCTGGCAATCAGCTTGTTGAGAGGTATAGGAGGGTATTTCGGCGAGGATTTGAAAATAGACAAGATGGATGATACAACGGTTAAGATTGTATTTGAAGAGTAGCAGTGCGGACCGATCTCCAAACAGTCATTACACGGCTCGTATGAATTGTTTCTTACGCTGGTGGAAGGGCATCCGATGGTGGACATAGTAAATGTCAAGGAGTTTTCGGGTGGAGTAGAGAAGGCGATCGACTACATTTACGGTATATGGGGTAGCGATAAGAGTTACGAATACTATCACGATGCCATAATACATTCATCGGAAGAGGGAAAGAACCTGCCGAAGTTCTATCTCCTGATAAAAGAGGATGAAATAATAGGGTGCTATGCGCTTATAACGAACGATTTCATAAGCCGCCATGACCTGTTTCCCTGGTTCGCATGTCTATATATCGATGAAGGCGAGAGGGGTAAAGAACTGGGAAATTTGATGATGGAACATGCCGAGAGAGAGGCGAAATCATCCGGGTATTCATTTCTTTATCTGACGACCGACCATGCAGGATATTATGAGAAGTACGGATGGGATAGAATAGAAGACGCCTACGAGGTCGATGGCACTAGAGCGCGTGTATATAGAAAGGCTCTTTGAATAAGATTCCGAATCTTTGAGGAAACTGCGATCGAGCGTCCGGATTACCGCCAAAGGATCTCATGATGACCGGAAAAGGAAAGGACAGAAGCATGCTTATCTCAACGATTGCAATGGCCATTATCGCCGCGGCGCTATTAGCGGTCGGGTTTTTCAGGGGGGGATCCCAGCATGTCGATGGACTGAGGATATCCCGCGATATGATTGTGCGGATTCTTCCGCTGCTGGTATTCGCATTCATCGTGGCTGGAATGGTACAGGTGCTGATTCCCAGGGAGCTTTTGGCAAAGTGGATCGGCAGGGAATCGGGTCTTAGAGGGATACTCATGGGTACGATCGCAGGCGGCCTGGCGCCGGGCGGCCCCTATGTAAGCTTACCGTTGGCAGCCGGGTTCCTGAAAAGCGGAGCGAGTATCGGAACCATGGTTGCGTTTATCACGGGCTGGTCCCTGTGGGCGGTTAACCGCCTTCCCATGGAAGTGGGCATCATGGGAGTTAGATTCACCCTTATCAGGATCGCCTGCACATTTTTCTTCCCTCCCATAGCCGGCTTGATCGCCCAGTTGATCTTTTCCGGTACCAGATGACACTATGGGCTTGCAGAGAGATAAAGCAAGATGAATACCTTCTCGAAAGCTCATTTCTTCAGGGGAATCACTAGGAATATATTTGTCCTGGGCCTTGTCAGCATGTTCACGGACCTGTCGAGCCAGATGGTCTTCCCACTGATCCCGCTGTTCATGACAACGATCCTGGGAACCGGCGCGCATGCGGTGGGTATCGTAGAAGGTTCGGCTGAAACAACGGCCTCTCTGTTGAAGGTATTTTCAGGATACTGGTCGGATAGGATCAGCAGAAGGAAGCCGTTTGTTCTGTTCGGATATACCCTCTCATCCCTCACGAAACCTCTATTCGCCGTTGCTAACACATGGTTCTTTGTTCTTGGTGTGAGGGTGGTGGAGAGGATCGGAAAGGGCATAAGAAACGCCCCAAGAGATGCTCTCGTAGCAGAGTCTTGCGATGAGAGCGTCAGGGGAAAAGCATACGGCTTCCACAGGGCGATGGACGGGATAGGATCGATCCTCGGAGCGATCCTCGCCTTCGCCTTGCTGCCGGTATTGGGGTACCGAAAGATCTTCTTATACGCACTCGTTCCCGGGATTACAGCAGCTGTCGTCATTCTATTCGTGAGGGAGAAGAAGGCTCCACCGGATGAGGCACGGAAGAGGCGACATGTTCGATTAAGCTTTGCGAAATTACCGGGAGACTTGAAGCTCTTCATCATTGCAGCCTCGATCTTCTCTCTCGGTCATTTCGGATATGCTTTTCTTCTTCTCAGGGCTATAAACATCGGATTACCGGACAACATGGCGATTCTGTTCTACGTACTTTTTTATTCGGTGTATACGCTGCTCATAATGCCTTTCGGAGTGATCAGCGACAGGATAGGAAGAAAGCCGGTTTTGATGACGGGGTACATACTGTTCGCCGTTACTAGCTCCGGTCTGATTTACGCTTCCAGCTTCAACAGCATGATGCTGCTATTCGTGATTTATGGATTGTTCTACAGCATGATAGACGGTGTTCAGAGGGCCTTCGTCGTGGACATGGCTCCGGGGCACCTCAAGGCCACCGCATTGGGCACTTTTCACACTACAACGGGGCTTATGGCTCTGCCTTGTGGATTCATAGCCGGATTGCTCTGGGATAGGATCAGTCCCGAGTCTACTTTTGTTTTTGCTCTGGTGCTGTCCGTAATTTCTGTATTCCTGTTCGCGTTTGTAAAGAAAGACGGGGATTGATCCGTCGGTAAGACGGCGGTTGAGCTCGATGGATATATCAGCACTTATATTGGTCGTTTCAAATTCGGCGTTCGGAATCTTATTCGGAGCCTTGATAGCCGGATGGCTGGACAGAAAGGTAAAGAAGACCGGTGGCATGTTTCACCTCTTCTGTTTATCGGTATTCATATATTTCATAGAATGCATCGCTGTCACAGTATCCAGGGGAACGCCGTTCTTGAGTATCGGGCTGGCAATCGTATGGGGTGTGATCTGGGGTATGTGGGCAAGGGGCCGTGTGGCTCCAGCTGATGTGCCGAAGGCGGCATTCGCCGCGACGTTGTATTCCTGCATCCCCGTGATGACGCTTGCATTTATTCCCATCATAAGCTGGATCGGAGGATGGGATATCCTCAATCCCGAGCATGGCGCCAGGTTCGGTATTCCGGTCTTTTTCTCCCTCCCATGGCCATTGAATACGATACTGGGATTTTACATAATAATGATCGCCGTATCGCTTCTCCTCAAGATTATCGTAACGGTAGGTGAAGTGTTTGTTGTATATTATATCAAACGCGATTTCAGCGGTAACCCGGACGGGGACTTATAGCATACGAATCAACAGCCTGGAGTGTCAAAAGATCGGAAGGAGTGTGGGAAGATATGAAAAAAATCGGGTTAATCGGCGGGCTCGGACCGGAGCCGACAATCGAGTACTACAAGATAATAAACGATCATTTCAAGGGATCAGACGAGGTTCGACCTAGGATCATAATATACAGTCTCGATGTTGACGAACTGCGCAGGTATTTCGAGTCGAAGGACATGGACAGTGTGCTAAGGGTGCTTCGTGAAGGACTCACAGCCCTCGATGCTGCGGGGGCGAGCTTCGGTTTGATAGCTGCCAACACCCCGCATATCGTCTTTGACGAACTCATCGAAGGGTCCCCCCTGAAACTGATCAGCATAGTCGGAGAGACCCTCAAGGTGATCAAGGAATTGGGTCTTGGAAAGGTCGGCTTACTGGGCACGAGCTTCACGATGCAATCTGATCTTTTCCAGAAGGAGCTCAACCCGGAAGGGATAGAGGTATACGTTCCCGGCACAGAAGACCAGGAGTATATACAGGAGAAGATATACAGAGAGCTTTCGGTGGGAAATTTCATCGATGAAACGCGCGAAGGGCTGCTCGAGATAATAAAGAAACTGATAGACAGTCATGGGATAGAAGCCGTCATACTCGGGTGCACCGAACTGCCCCTGATCCTCGACAGGGAAGAGTTCGGGATTCCGTTTCTCAACACGACCCGGATACACGCCGAAAGCGCAATCAGGATGTACCTGGAATAACCGATGATCCGGGGGATTTTTATACCGGACGTGCTGATGATGGATTAGGAGTTCGTGATGAGAGGCAGATACAAAGGTGATATAGACAAGTTCAACTTAAAACCCAGTGATGTTATCGCGGGAAAATACGAGGTGATCGAGAAGCTCGGGGAAGGATGGGAAGGGGAAGTATATCGGGTAAAGGAGAGGATGATCGGAGTAGAGCGGGCCGCGAAGCTGTTCTATCCTCTGCGTCATAATGGTAACAGATCACCTAGGTTTTACGCGAGAAAGTTGCACAAGCTGCGCCACTGTCCGATACTGATTCAGTATCATACACAGGAGAGGATAATATATCGGGGGATCTCGGTTACCGTCCTGGTTTCGGAATACGTGGAAGGGGAGTTGCTATACAATTTTCTCAAAAAGCAGCCGGGCAAGAGACTCGCTCCATTCGAAGCATTGCACTTGCTGTACGAGCTCGCCTCCGGAGTCGAGATCATTCACAGTTCACGAGAATATCACGGAGACCTGCACGACGATAACATCATTGTCAGACGCCAGGGATTGTCATTCAATGTCAAGCTGGTCGATATGTATAACTGGGGAGCCCCCAGCGGCGATAATATCCGCGATGATGTATTCGACCTGATCAGGATATTCTATGACTCGCTCGGTGGATCAAGAACCTACTACAAACAACCGCAGGAGATAAAGAGCATTTGCTGCGGCTTGAAAAAATATTTGATATCCAGGAAATTCCGCACTGCTGGACATCTGCGCAAGTATCTGGAAACTATGGAATGGTATTGATCTTGTTGCCGTACTCCTCGACTTTTTTGCGTTGGAAGTCTGGGATCAAATAGAGTAATCTGACACGAACCATTGTACTAACCGGAGGGGAAAATGGATAGTAACAAGTATGTCGCGCATTGCGGCCTCTATTGCAGGCTCTGTGATGCGATCGCCAGGATCCCGCCGCAATCGAAAGCTTTGCTCGAAACGCTGAAGCGCGGCGGTTGGAAGGATTTCGGTGAAAAGCTGTTCCCGGACTTCGAGGCGTTTTGGAGTGTTCTCGAGAAACTGGGCAGATTCGATGAGACTATGAAGGCATGCACGGGCGGTTGTGGAGATCCCTCGTGTAAGATCAGGGTGTGCGCGAGCGGTAGAGGTATCGCCGTCTGCTCTTCATGCCCCGATTATCCCTGCGATTTGATAGAGGAATTTGCCGAGAAATATCCGATCATTCTCGATTTTGGAAGGGATCAGCAGGAGATAGGGCTCGAAGCCTGGATACAGAAACAGGAGGAGCTATGCAGGTCGGGCTTCGCATATGGGGATATATTCTTCGAGGGGAAAGAGGACCGGGATTGAGCAGCCGGCTGGACGAAGGAGATTGATCATGAAAGTATTGATCGTTTACTACTCGATGTACGGTCACGTTCACAAAATGGCCGAAGCCGTGGCGGAAGGTGTGAGGGAGGTCGAAGGGGCCGAGGCGGTGCTGCGAAGGGTGCCGGAGACCCTGCCGGACGAGGTGCTCGAGATGATGGGTGCGCTGGAGGCGCAGAAATCCTTTTCCGGGGTTCCTGTATGCAGGGTGGATGATCTGGAAGAAGCAGATGCGGTCATGTTCGGAACCCCGACAAGATTCGGTAACATGTGCGGCCAGATGCGACAGTTTCTTGACGCTACAGGTCAGCTTTGGATGAAGGGTGCGCTTGTCGGCAAGGTAGGGAGCGTTTTCACGAGCACCGCAACCCAGCACGGAGGGCAGGAGTCCACGATATTGAGCAGTCACATAACGCTTCTCCATCATGGCATGGTCGTCGTTGGGCTACCGTATTCCTTCCGGGGGCAGATGAGGATAGACGAGGTGACGGGCGGATCCCCTTACGGCGCCTCCACCATAGCAGGGGGGAAGGGAGAGAGGATGCCCAGTGATAACGAGCTGGAGGCCGCCAGATTCCAGGGTAAGCACGTCGCAGCAATTGCCGCCAAGCTCTGTGGGTGAAAACCGGAGCTCAACCAATTCGAGATGAGCCATGAACGATTCGGGCGATAACAAAGGGACAGGCCGGCGTTTTGACGCTTCGATCATTCGAACCGAAATGAAAAACAGTGACGTGAAGATCAGATCCGGGAGAACACGTCAAAAGAGCTACAGAGCCGTCAGGAAAGGACTGCTGACCCTTCATACGCTCGAGCTGATGGCCGTTAATATATACAAGTACCAGGTCACCGGCTCTGATGATGAGCTCAATAGGCAGCTCATATCCGCCATGTGCAACGAGATGACGCACATGCAAGATTTTCAGGTTAAATTGTACGAGTATGGATGGAAACCGAGCCGCTTCAGGTGGGCATACTGGATGGCGGGATTCGTTATAGGTCGTGTATCGAGGATTTTCGGCGGGAAGGCCATTTTGAAAACAGGTATTTGGATTGAAACGAAGGCCGTGAATCATTATGCTGAACTACTCGATACCGTAAACTGGGATGAGGGGACCAGGGGAATCATCGAAAAAAACCAGTTCGACGAGTACGGGCATATCGATCAGTGGAAAAGACAGCTTGATTCGGCCGGGATGAATTAAAGTACCCACAGCGTTCTTAAGGCGACTCATCAGGGGCTATGCTTTCATTGTTGAGCTAGGTGTTAACGATTACATAGATGGAGGTGCGTTTGGCCGAACCGAGTTACCTGAATGAGGAATTCGACTTCAACGATCCGCTGATAGTATCGGTTATTGACGACTTGCCTCTGTGGTCGGCTCCATTCGGTATGAGACTGCTCGATACGGTAATCATGCGTGAGCATGTAAGGGTACTGGATGTCGGCAGCGGTACCGGATTCCCGATGATAGAGCTGGCCCAGCGCCTGGGGCGGACCTGCAAGGTGTTGGGGATAGACCCATGGAGGGAGGCGATAGACAGGATCGAGTTCAAGATCTCGAAATGGAATATCGGTAACATCGGGATGATAGAGGGAGTTGCCGAGGATATGCCGTTCGACGACGGGTACTTCGACCTGATCATTTCGAATAACGGATTCAATAATGTAGAGGATCAGGAGCGCGCATTCGCCGAGAGCGCCAGGGTATCGAAGCCCGGCGCTCAAATCGTATTCACGCAAAACCTTCCGGGCACAATGCTGGAGTTCTACAGAGTGTTCGAGAAGGTTCTGGCCGAGAGAGGCATGGACCGGCGAATAGAGAAGATGAAGGAGCATATATTCGAGAAGAGAAAACCATTGTCATATATCGAGAATTTGCTGAAAAGTGCGGGCTTGAATATAGTGAACGTGCACGAGGATTCGTTCGATCTACGATATACCGACGGAAGTGCCATGTTGAACCACTTCGTAACGAAACTGGCCTTTCTGCCCGAGTGGCGGCTTGTGGTTCAGGGTGAAAACGAAGCCTCCATATTCGAATCTATTGAAGAGGAATTAAATGCAGTTTCACGGACAAATGGTGAGTTCGTAATGAGTGTCCCTTGGGTTTGTATTGACTGCAGGAGAGATTGATGTATTGCGCAAAGTGCGGAATGCTTGTCGCCAATGACGCTAAATATTGCAGTAGATGCGGGAATCCGGTTGCTGCGGCCGGGGAAGCCGGCTTGGAATCCGGCCCGGTGAGGCATGCTGGATTCTGGAAAAGACTGGTCGCGCATTTGATAGACGAGCTGATACTGGATATCTTCGGGTTGGTTATGATTCTCTTCATCGGCGGGATGTTCGGGATGTCGTTGAGCTTCATCGGGGCGAACGAGGAGATCATCGGTCTCGGTGTGATCGTCCTTGTTCTTTTTTTCGGAGTCGTGCCTCATTGGTTGTACTATACGCTGCTCGAGAGCTCTTCGAGGAGGGGGACGCTGGGCAAGATGCTGCTAGGGATCGAAGTGACCGATTTCTATGGGCGGCAGATATCATTTTTGAGATCGAACGTCAGGTATTGGTGTAAGTACATCTCGGGCGCGATACTGTTCGCCGGATACATTCTGGCCGGGTTCACCGAGAACAAACAGGCACTTCACGATTTTATAGCCAGCACGCTGGTCGAAAACAGCAGCGCACTGCGCACTTGAGCTGAAACGGCCCCGCTTCGAGCGGTCTATATATTCCCGATATGAGTACTCTGTGGTGTATGATCGAATGACTAATGCGGATTATTTTAGATAACGGGAGGGATCGAATGAACAATCCCGGATCAATGAAGATGGCGTTGATGATGGCGTGCTCGGTTCTCGTTTCGATCCCGTCATGCACGCAGGAACGGTCCGGGCATGCGGGATTCTACATCAGCAGGGCAAATGGATTTTCCATAGTATTTCCCGAGGATTGGAGGATCAACGAGGGCGATGGTGAAATCCTGCCGGTGGTCGAGGCAATCAGTCCACTGGAGGAAGGGCCCGACAAATTTGCGGAGTACATGAGCGTCGACGTGGAGGATCTCGATAGAAAGACAGGTCTCAAGGAGTACTTCCTCAGGTTGCGCGGAGAGCAGATCGATGAGGCAACATATTTCGAGGAGATCGAGCGGGGCGAGATCTCGATCAGCGGGGAGAGGGCGATGTACATGCTGTTCGATATGGATACACCGGATGCGTATCTGAGGGTGCTCCAGTATTTTTTCGTCAACGGTGGAAAGGGATACCTGATAAGCTGCGTGGCGGAATCCACGCAGTTTCCAAAGCATCGAACCGAATTCGAGGAAACGGCGCGCACTTTCCAGCTGAAATAGAGGTTGCCCCGATAAAGGAGTGAAGACTGCGGCCCGAGGTCTGAGCTCCGAGCTTCGTTGCGGGACGGAGTGGAATGGAGCGGATGCCGAGAATCCAGCATCCGCCCCTGTCTTATCCAATCTACCTCTTCCCGAGATCCTCGATATTCTCCTTCACTCCCTCGAGCTCCTTCTCCAGATGATCCCTGTACTCTTCGTACTTCTTGAGCTTATCATCATCGGTGATAGAGTGCCCGCAGGGAGAGCAGCAGCACGATATCCCCGGGATCCAGTGAAATCCTCTATGTCCACACATCATTTCACCTCCTTTCGGTGTCATGGTCGACCGGTGACCGGTGTGGGACCATGGCTGAATGCAGATTAAGTAATTTAGTAATTACTTAAGTATATGGTTAAAAAAATGCCTCATTCACCCCCTCTTCTTGATTGTCTCTATCCTTTCACGCACGTACTCGAGTTCATCTTCTATCCTCTTCTCGTATTCCAGAAGCGCTTTGAGGTTGTCTTCCAGAGAAGCTTTCCTTTCTCTGCGGCCGTGATGTCCGTCGTGAGCGCAAGAGCAGACATCGTTCATCATACATCTGCAACGCTCCAGAACGTCCTCATTCACAGAATAGGGGATCCAGTAGCCCCTTCGCTCGTTTCTAACCAGACCGGCCTGCTTGAGTATCTTCAGATGCTGTGATACCGCCGCGGGTGTTATTCCGATACGTGATGCTATCGTCTTGGCGCCGAGCGGGCCCTTCTCCTTGAGCATCTCGAAGATCCTCAGGCGCGTCTCTACACTCAGTGCCTTGAACATCTCACATGGATCGCACATCGAATCACCATGAATCCCACGACAGTATTTTAGTAATCACTTAATTAAATAACAAAGATATTTGTTTGTCAAGCAATAAAATAAATGCTCTAATTGAAGAAGCTGAAACACGAATTGACCGGGCACGTTAGGCGGTAACGAGAATAAAGGAGGAAGGTTGTGAAAGCATACATGTGGGCGGTAGTATCATTGATCATTGCGGTTAGCGCATCTGCTGCATCGGCCGATCCGTGGAATGTCGCCATGGATGCAAATCTCACCTTCACACAGAATGCGTACAGCGATAACTGGACGGGTGGAGAGGCCGGAGCAATATCATGGGTTTTCAACTCGAACTCTCTATTCGAAAAGCAGATAAGCCCGAAACTGCATACGAAGAACACGCTGAAGCTGTCGTTCGGTCAAACTCACAACCAGGAAATCGATACGAAGAACTGGTTGAGCCCGGTCAAGTCGACCGACCTCATAGATTTCGAAACGGTATTCCGGGTTACAATCGGCTCCTTCGTCGAACCGTATTTCGGAGGCCGTATCGAGAGCCAGCTCCTGGATGCCTCCGATCCATCGATGGATAGATACTTCAATCCCGCCAAGATCACCGAAAGCGCGGGAATCGCAAAGGTACTAATAAAGAGTGAGACACAGGAATGGACGGCTAGGCTGGGTGCCGGAACAAGGCAGCTCATAAACCGCGATGTGCTGGATGCAGTCACACTGGAGAGGGAGACGCAGACCAGCTACGATGCGGGAATGATCTTCGATTCAGAATTCAAGAAATCGATGGCGGAGGGGCAATTCACGATAAACAGCAAACTGACCGTGTATCACGCGGAGTACTATTCCGAGAAGGACGAGCTTGCCGGTCTGCCGGAAGAGGATTACTGGAAGTATCCGGACATTAACTGGGAGAATATATTCACGGCGAACATCACCAAATACCTGATGGTCAATCTCTACATGCAGCTGCTTTATGACAAGCAGATCGACAAGGGTGGACGGTTCAAGCAGACCCTGGCTTTAGGCCTGACCTACAAGATACTCTAGCCGTTTCTATGTGGAGGGGAGCAGATGATGTCACGTTTTCGGGTAGTCATGGCAGCCACCGCGGCGCTGCTGCTGTTTTGCCTGGTGATAGGGGGGTGCTCCGGTAGGGAAACAAGGGATCCAGAGCGCTATTATGACGACGAAAGGGGATTCTCGGTCCTGTTTCCGGACGAATGGATGTTGAAGAAGGGTGACGGGGAGAACGATCCTTTTATCGAGGCGACGAGCGCTTGGGAGAACGATCTCGACGAATTCAGCGAATATGTAACCGTCGACGTCGAGCGGCTTCCCTCTAAGATGAGCCTCGAAGAGTATTTCGAAAGCTCGCTGCAGGAGCAGATATTGAACCTTCCGAATTTTTCGGAAATCGACAGGGCTGAGGCCCGCTTGGGTGAGATAGAAGCCAGGTATGTATTATTCGACGTCGATTTTCCGGAAGGCAGGAACAGGATTCTCGGATATGCGATGGTGAACGAGGACAGAGGGTATCTTCTCACCTTCGTAGCCGAAGCGAAGAAGTACGGTCAATACGAAACCGTTTTCAAGGAAATAGCTGAGAGCTTCCGTTTCGAATAACTGCATCGTTAGAACGCGCAATCGGCACCTCCGGAACTTTCATATTGATCGAGCGTAATAATTAGGAAAGAGGTTCGCTCGTATGATGGAAAAACGAAGGAGGTACCGGGGTGTCGGCTTTGCGTAGATTTGTTCGGGGCAGGAATTTCATTGTCTACTGCCTTTTTATTGTTCTGTTTGTTTTCATCAAGTCGTCCGTTTTTGCGAGTTACAGGGTGCCGACCGGATCGATGAAACCAACTATAGTCGAAGGCGACTTCTTCTTCGCGAACAAACTGGCCTACAGGCTGAAGCTCCCTTTCACCAAACTGAGTGTTGTTGATTGGAGCATACCTGCAAGGGGAGACATTATAGTGTTCAGGCATCCCGTCGACGGGCATATCACACTTACGAAGAGGGTGATCGGTATCTCCGGCGACGTCGTAGAACTTAGGGGCAAGCAACTTTATTTGAACGGCGATAGGATCAGCAAGATACCGGTGGATAATGATACCGGCAGCCGGGTTTTCGAGGAGGAGCTAGGTGGAGTGAAGTACAATGTTCAGCACAAAGGTTTTTCCACGAGCCTTGATGATATGAGCGCCGTAACGGTCCCCGAAGGTTTTGTATTCGCCATGGGGGATAACCGTGACACCAGCGCAGACAGCAGGATCTGGGGACTCGTGCCCGTGGAGAATATAGAGGGCAAGATCTTTTTTCGATGGTTCTCCATGGATGCACAATCATTGAGACCCAGGATGGAAAGGATAGGACCTGTTTGATCCAGCATTCGGAACTCCACCGGATGTTTTCGCTGCTTCGACAACGATTTTTTTATCAATCATTCTGCAACACGGCTCCGTTCGCTTCGTATGCCTTAGAGTGGAGAGAATCTGGGAGCATTAACCGTATGAATACGCAATCGAGGTGAGCTGTATGATCTGTGGAGTCTCGGTATATATTTTCGCACTATTTACGATAATCTTCGGAGCGGTGTGCTGCTTCTGGGGCTACCGGGCGTTCAGGGTCGTTCTCGGGATTATCGGATTCATGCTTGGTGTGTATCTGGCGGCCAGCCTTGTGGCGCACTTCACCGGGGGATTCGGGATCATCGCGATAATCGCCGGGATAGTCGGCGGTATGATCGGCGCTTCGCTCGTCATGTTTCTATATTACGTGGGAGTGTTCATCCTCGGGATGCTGGGTGGCTGGGCGCTCGGAGCATTGCTCGCGGGGCCTGCGAGCCTGGGGATTTCACTTGTAATTCCGGCCCTTGTCGCAATCGCCGGGGGTGTGCTCGCGATCATATTCCAGCGCTTTATCATAATCGTATCGACCGCATTGCTCGGATCGTGGGGTGTTGTATCCGGAGTATTCTACTTCCTGAACAGCGGTATCGTTCCAATGGATATCTTCAACGGCCCAAGCGATTTGCTGCCGGTACACGGCGTTATGCGGAGTGCGATGCTTCTCTGCTGGCTGGTACTTGCATTGGTGGGTATCGTTTTCCAATTCAGTTCTTCCAAGCGCAAAAAGGTAAAGGAAGCAGCCGGCGGATGATGACCGGCATGATTCCGCACCGTACCGCTTGTGCATGAACGGCCGCTCAGGTGGATTTTCCCCGTAAAAAAAGGATCATTGTAGTCGAATCAGCGTATGAGGGTCAACTTCTGGGTGGCGGAGTATGAACCGGCCTTTAACCTGCAGAAATACAAACCGCTTGCGACTCGAGCGCCTGAGGAGCTTTTTCCTTTCCACACGGTAGTGTAGCTGCCCCCGTCGAGCACCCTATCCACGAGCGTTGCAATACGTTTCCCAGTCACGTCGAATATCCCGATATCGACGCGAGCCCTGGAAGCGATCTCGAAAGGTATGGTGGTCACCGGATTGAAAGGATTCGGGTACGCGGGTTTCAGCGAGTTTACAAATCTTGAATCAGGAGTATCATCATCGATCTCTCCTGTGGGCAGGTCCGTATCGATCGAAATGTCGTCTATGATCCAGCCGTCGAATCCATACTGCTCATCACTGGCGAAATGGAACCGCAGCTGCACGCAGCCACTGTACGAGGAAAGGTCGAATTGCGCCAGGGCCCAGTCGCTGGTGCCCGAGTAGCATCTTTGGTACGCGCTTAGAAATATTGTATTATTTGCGCTTGCTCGGGCCGGGTAGCTGCCCACCGGATTGATGATCGACCATGTTGTTCCGTCATCCGTGGATATCTCCACGACCCCGGCGTCTCTGGCCCAGTAGGGATAGTAATCATCGGCCTCGGCCTCTATCTTGTGATAGAAGGTCATTATCGAGTTATCATAAAGGCAGAGCGGCGGTGAGACGAGCACGGCGTCGACCATGTTCGGATATGGCTTGCCCGGACCGCCTCCGCATTTCCAGCTGAGTGAAGGCGAATAGTACTGCTGACCGTCTGTATACCAACTATCGATCCCCGTGATCCCCTCATGGCTCCATGGTCCCTCGGAGTCCACCGCGTCGAAGAGGCCGTAACCGCACGAACGAATGCTCAATGTCTCTGCCTTTGCAGGTATGTTCTCACCGCTGAACGTCAGGTAGAGAGGAATGTCGCTGAAATACGGGGTCGAAGGATTTATGTAGCATTCCAGCTCGTTTTCGAACCTGACCGTATCGCCGGCGTTGATGGTGGTGGGCTCTGTATGGAACTTGGTTGCCGTGCTCCAGGATCCTTCGGGAAAGGAGAGCGTCAGGTGCGCTGAGGCTATATCCTTGTTACCGGTGTTCGTCCAGCTGGAGAAGACGTTGAGATGCTCCCAAGGCTCGACGCAGTTGTTTCCGTTCCCGCGAAGTGTGTCCGTTACACCCCATTCCAGAAGGACAAGGTTCGGAGCGTTGGCCGTGAAGTTGTATGCTTGTTCCCATTCACCCTCCAGCGCCTGGATATGGAACTGAAGCTGTACATCGCTGCCGTCGGGAACTTGATCCGCGATCTGCATGGCGAAAGCGTCTTCAAGGATAGTGGCGCACCGGCGCGGAAACGTTCCGACGTAGCAGGAATCCTCCAGCAAGGATATGCTGGAGTTCGGACAGTCGAGCTTGACTACCATCTCGTTGGCCGTATCATCGCCATTATTCTTTATAATGATGTCTAGCTCGATCCTCTCACCGTTTTCTGCAACTCCATCGCCGTCCCCCATGCTCATCCCCTCCGTGTCGTCGTCTATCTTCACGAAGGCGAGCTCCGGCAAGGCGGAAGATATATCAGCCGTTGTAATCGTATCTATATATGGAAAGTGGTTCTGTGCCTGAATGGATAGGAGTATCTCGCTCTCTTCCATTGCGTTTGTCTCGAACATGGCGATTCCCCTGTTGTCTGTGATTTCTGTTGCACACAGGTTGAGATCTTCGCAGAAGATCGTCGTTCTTGCTCCCTCGACCGGCCCATCCGTGTCGCGGACCTCGACCATGTACGTATGCTCGCCGATCGGGAGTGTCGAATCCTGAATCGCTATCAGCTCGGTAGGTTCATCTGTCCAGATCTGCATGGAAGGATCTCCGAACAGGCATAGTTCGTACATCGCGTACCGCACCAGGGGATATGCTATAAAAGCGATATTGTCTATCCGTGAATCGTTGAAAGCTTCACCGATTGTATAAAGATTTTCGCCGAACAGAGCGTCGAAGAACTGTCTGTCGAAGAACTGTGAAACACCGCACGTCGTGCCCGGAGCCGCCCAGCCGAGCCTGGTATTGCCGATGAAGGCCACCGCTCCCGCGGGGGAGGTGATAAGCTCTTCGCCGATCGCGTCATCGGGGTAAACCGTACCCGCATCGTCCCTGTTGTCGAATGATGCAGAGTAGCATCCCTGCGAGTAGCAGAAGAAAAATGTGGCATCGAGCCCGTCGTTCTCCAGAAGAGCTAGATCGGAGGTCGTCAGCCTCATAACTTGGAATAGGTTCGCATGGCCCATGTGGTTGATGATGTGCACGCCGACGTTCAGGTACGTCAAGAGGTCGGCGCTGGTCCAATCAGGAGAGAGGTCGCGGTCGTATAGGGTCTGGCTTGTGAAATGAGGGGGGAAACCCTCGGTCGTGAAACTGAAGTTGGACGTGCCGTTGAGTATTTCGTCCTTGTAGTCGCCTCCCCAGGTATCCACGCCCTCGATGGACCACAGGAGCTCCCCGAGCATTATTGAAGTGGATGACTGATTCTGCGGAGGGGATGTAGAGTAGGCCGTAAGCTTCGAGGTGAAGTTGGCAATCTCTACTGATGAATCGACCGGCAGCCTGCCCACTGCAATCTCCGGGAGCAGGTCCTCCTCTCCCGGTTCGCCGAAATACGCATCTCCATCCGTGTTCCAGTTGCCGTCGAGGGCGGAATAGTAAATATCCGCCGGAATGTCGGGCTCTATTTCGGTCCCCGCTTTGACATACATTCCACGGTGGGGGATGATCTCCTCATCTCCGCCCAGAAGCACATATTCGGTACCATAATTCTCGTATGCGTGTATTATGAAGTTTCTGATCTGCTCCTGAGTGTCACTCCCCGGGAATTGGGATGTTATCCAGTCCAGATCGAATATTTCGCAGTGAAATCCAAGGAGTGTTTTCAGGTCGGAGAGGGCCTGGAAGTCAGGGGCAAGGCCGGAGCTCGTAATAATTACATAGGGGATCACATCACCGGCTGATTCGCTTTCATGCAACAGCGATCCGGGAGAACCGCTCAATGAAGCAACATCACCGTTCTCGACCATCCGTTCGAGCAGCCTGAGCCCTCTTTTCCGCTGCGCCCTTGGCGGCAGGCTATTACGAACCGGTCCCGGTTCGGTTTCGATCGTCACCGTTACCGATCGATAAAAAGTAACTCTGCCGGTGGACGGTATCACGCTGCACGGGTATATGTTCACGAATAGTACATGAAATCCCGCGGCGACCTGTTCTGTAACGGCCGATCCCCTCACGGCGGGATGAGGCGAGGTTGAACCGTAGATATCCGATCGTTCGGCGCGCAAAGCCCGGGCCCGGCTTCCCAGCGGCACCTGCGGAGGCATAGGCCTTATCGAATAGGCGCCTTCCAGCGCTACCGCCTCGCCCGCCTCGAAGGATACGCTGGTAACTGCCTCATGATCCGGTATGAGGAAGCATGCAGGGTAGACCGGCATTGCAGGCTCACCGGGATTGCCTATTGTACGGCACTCGGGGACGCGGATGATTACTTCTTCACCCTGATACAATACGGCCGGGTCGTTAAAACGGATGTCCTTAACTAGCGTGGAGGCCTCTACGTTTACGGAAAGCAGTAATAACGCAGAGAAACATTGTATATAACGCAAAGTCATTTCTAAAAGATGCTTATCCCTTGTGCTTATTCTTCTTCGGGCATTATATCATACTTTACCTTAATAGGAAACTCTTTTCCCTGGAAAGGCAACGCATTATAGAATAGAATGGCTCGATTGGAAAGGAGAATAATGATGGCCGGAGGCTGCACGAAATCGGAAGAGAACCTGGAATTCTGCAACTGTTCTTACGAAGGATGCTCTAAAAAGGGGAACTGCTGTCAGTGCATACGTTATCATCTTGACCGAAAGGAGCTTCCCGCCTGTGTCTTTCCCGACGACGTGGAGAGGACATGGGACCGTTCCTTCAAACGTTTCATCGATACGTACAGTTGAAATAAATAGATCCCCAATGTTTCGTAACCTTCCGGCATCCCGTCAAGCTGTAAAGCGTATAATGGAGGCACAGGTGGCGAGGGCCAGGATAGTCGTCAGTGGAATAGTACAGGGTGTAGGATTCCGGTTTTTCACGGTTGATGCCGCTAGAAGACTGGGGCTCAGCGGATTCGTCAGAAATATGGACGACGGATCGGTGGAGGTCGAGGTCGAGGGTGACGAGGAGGTTATAGAGTCCTTCACGAAAGATCTCTCGATGGGGCCCAGGGCGGCGAGGGTGTCGGGGATACGGTCCGAGCCGCTGCCTCCCGGAGGCCGGTACAAGGGTTTCGAGCTGCGTTACTGAGAGTTTTGCCACCTTTAAGCGTGGCGGGCTGAGCCAGATCGGAGGAGTTTGACGTTGGCAACATCGGTGCATCTGATCGACGTGACGGATTTCACTCTTCCGGACGGATCTAGGAGCGCGGATTGGTTTCGAAGCGCATTTGAAACGCTCGGTATCGCCGGAAGCATCGAACTGACGGTGCACGACGGGACAAGAGGGGACTTTCCGGATCCCGTGGATGCTGCGGGGGTCGGGCGATGCCTGATCGTCTCGGGCAGCTCCGGGGCCGTATTCGAAGACAAGCCCTGGATACCGGGCCTGCTGGATTTCTTACGCAAGGCTCACGCGAGGTCATCCCTGATACTTGGTGTGTGTTTCGGCCACCATGCTCTTGCCACGGCCCTCGGCGGTGAGGTCAGGAGCAATCCAAGGGGCAGGGAAATGGGGACTGTGCCGGTCTACCTGACTCCGGAGGGTGCCAGGAGCAAGCTGTTCAGCGGATTCGGATCCGGCGATCTCATGTCCCTCGTCCACAAAACACATGTGACAAGGCTACCGGAGGGTGCTGTAAGACTTGCTTATAATCAGATGACTCCGGTCCAGGCTTTCCGTGTCGGGCGGTCATTCGGCATCCAACCCCACCCGGAGATGACTCCTGTAGAGCTCGAACAGCTCTCCCGCATGTTCGAGGAGGTGCTGATCAGGAAGGAGAGATTCCTCGACGATACGAGCCATCTGGATGATTTCATCGATTCTTTCCGAGATTCACCATCCGCCCGGTCGATCCTCGGCAACTTCGTTTCGATGGCGCAGGGCTGATGGAAGCTCATACGGTGATGCCGCTCTTTTCATCCGTGTTGAAGCAGAATTTTTCTTTCGAAGCGTAGAGTCCCTCCGGCCGCAGTATGGCCGGGATCGTTCTCAGGATAACCTTTGCGTTCAAGAGCATCGAGCGATGCTCTATGTACCATAGATCCAGCTCTATCCTCTCCGGCCAGGAAAGCGAGTTGCGCCCGTTGACCTGGGCCCAGCCGGTGAGGCCGGGTTTGACCTGCAAACGTTTCATCTGGCGTGGTGTGTACTCTGCCATGTGGAACGGCATCCCAGGACGCGGGCCTACGAGGCTCATCTCGCCCTTCAGGATATTGATGAGCTGTGGAAGCTCGTCCAGGCTGGATTTACGCAAGAGACGCCCCACAAGTGTGATTCTTCCGTCGTTTTGACCGTTTATGTAATGACCGTCGGCCATGTCCGACGCACCGGTGACCATAGACCGGAACTTGAGTATCCTGAACTTCTTGCCATCGAGGCCTACACGTTCCTGAACGAAGAAAACGGGCCCCCCGTCATCGAGCTTTATCGCTATCATGATGGCTGCAAACAGGGGAAAGAGCAGCAGAACCGATAGAAAGCTCATGACGATGTCGAACAGTCTGATTGATATTCTCCGTGCCACCTTCGATTGCTCCCGTAATCCTAGAGCCTCGGATTCCATTCCGCCCGCCGTCCATGATCCCGGCACGATCCTACAGCATTTCAGTCGAATGCCGGTTTAAATATATATCGCTGCATAATCCGCTGGCCTTGAGATCAATCTGGGCTTCACCCTGCATTCAATCGCCGCCGGGCGGACGGGTTCCTACGGACGATACGGCCCTTTTTCCCTTTACCGTGAGGATATCCGGCCTATAATGGGAAACCGTGGTACACTCTCTGAAATTGGAACTTTTTTTCGCGGGAACGGTTATAAGGTGAGGAATTTAAAGGAACGAACCTTCAAGGAGGCAGGATCATGAAAGACTTCAGGAAAGGTGCGAGGATACTGGCATCGGTAGCAGTAATAGCATTGGTGTTCCTCTCCGGAATGATCGTGGAATGGAGCATGGAACGGGCAGGCGGGACCGATTATGGATGTACGGCGGTTATATCGCCGGCGCTCGCTCAGGGGCGAATTTCCGAGGAGCTGCCGGATGTCATAGAAAGGGTGGTCCCCGCTGTTGTCAATATTTCGTCCAAGAAAGTCATACAAACGAGGTCGAGCCAATCGAATCCGTTCTCGGATCCGTTTTTCAGGCGCTTCTTCGGTGACGAGCTGTACAGAAGGTTCAACGAGCCGAGAGAGCGGGTGCACCGCAGCCTCGGTTCGGGAGTGATCGTGAGCGAGAACGGTTATATAATAACAAACAACCATCTGGTCGAAAAGGCCGAGGAGGTGGAAGTCGTTCTTCCCGACGGCAGGGAATTCGACGCAAGGATCATCGGGACCGATCCGAGGAGCGATATCGCCGTTATAAAGATCGACTCGGACGATCTGCCTTCCGTGCAGCTCGGCGATCCCATGGAGCTGAGACTGGGGCAGACCGTTCTGGCGATTGGTTACCCGTACGGGATAGGCCAGACCGTTACGATGGGGATCGTAAGCGCACTGGGAAGAACCAATCTCAGTATCGTGGATTACGAGAACTTCATTCAGACCGACGCCGCGATCAATCCGGGGAATTCCGGTGGAGCGCTTATAAACGTGAACGGCGAGCTCGTCGGGATCAATACGGCGATTCTATCCAGAACGGGTGGGAACCAGGGCATAGGGTTTGCTATACCAATCGATCTGGCGCAATCGGTGATGGAGAGCATAATAGATCACGGCCGGGTTATTCGTGGATGGCTTGGAGTTGTGATCCAGGACGTTACGCCTCAACTATCGGAAGCGTTCGGGCTCGAGGAGGCGAAGGGCACATTGATATCCGACGTGCAGGACGAGAGCCCCGCCGAGAGGGGAGGGCTCGAGAGGGGGGACGTCGTGCTTTCCTACGGCGGGAGGGATGTTCGTGGTATGAACGATTTCCGGCAGATGGTTGCTATGACGGAGCCGGGAAGCGAGATAGAGTTCGAGATCCTCAGAGAGGGAAAGAGAAAGAGGCTCAATGTCGAGATAGGCGAGCAGCCCAATCTTGGCGAGGGCGCCTCGATAGAGGACCTCGAGGATGCATCGCCGTTCTTCCTCGGTGTGGGGTTGGAGAATATCACCGATCGTCACCGGCGGCACCTGGACCTTCCAGACGACGTGGAGGGAGTGGTCATTACGGCGGTGGAGGAAGGATCCCCTGCGGCGGACGCGGGGCTTCGGATCGGAGACTTGATCAGGGAATTGAACAAGATCAGGATAGAGGACCTGGAGGATTTCAACGAAGCTCTGGGCGGGGTCGGCGGGGACAGCGTGCTGCTTCTGGTTTACAGGGATGGAAGCCATTTATACATGATAATACGGCAGTAGGGTCTGAGCCCGGGAAAGGCCCGCCAAGAGGAACGGAGGAGCCAAATGTCGATCTTAGCGCTTGTAATAGTAATAATCCTATCGGCCCTAATAATAAAGATCGGCTCGATAGCACTGCGCATGACGGGGATCGACAAGGAGTCGGCGGGTTTCCAGTCTCTATCGGCTTTCACGGGCACCGGCTTCACGACATCCGAGGCGGAGCAGATAGTGAACCATGCGCAGAGAAGGAAGGTCGTCAAGGGGCTCATGGTGCTCGGGAATATCGGCATCGTGACTGCGGTCTCTATTCTGATCCTGTCGTTCAGCGGCGGCACGCTGTTCGAATCTCTTACAAAGCTCGGCGTTATAGGGCTTTCCGCGCTTGTGATCCTCGGTTTTTCTCTCGCGAAGGGGATGGAGAACGTTGTCGACCGTTTCATCGAGAGGCGTCTTTCCAGGATCACTCATTTCTCGATGGGCGCATTCTGTGAGATACTGAAGCTTGCAAGCGGGTACGGTATAGCCGAGGTCAGCATAGCCTCGGATCACTCGCTCGCGGGAAGAAAGCTGAGCGAATCCAACCTGAACCAGAGCAATATACTCGTGCTGGCCATCAAGAGAGGCTTTCATCTTATAGCGACACCGAAGGCGGGCGAAACGATCGAGTCCGGTGACAGGCTGGTCTGTTTCGGGCTTCTGAAGAACCTGTCCGATATCGCCGGCACGGGAGGCGCCGTAGCTGCGGCGTGAAACAACCATTCGGCGGATTACGATAATAGAAAAGGGGGTGCAGGGTGCACCCCCTTTTCGCCAACATTCCGGCGGTTTCCCTCAGTCGTAGTATTCCTGGCCCAGATGGGTGATCATGTCCTCCTCCTGAATGTAACGGAGGGTGTTCTTGAGCTTCATCAGCTGTATGAACAGATCGTGCTCGGGATAGAGCTCGGGCGCGCACATCGGGCTCTTGAAGTAGAACGAGAGCCATTCCTGTATTCCCCTCATGCCTGTTCTCTCCGCCAGATCCAGGAACAGCGCCAGATCGAGGACGATCGGAGCAGCGAGGATGCTGTCGCGGCAGAGGAAATCGATCTTGATCTGCATAGGATAGCCCAGCCATCCGAAGATATCGAGATTGTCCCAGCCCTCCTTGTTGTCGCCCCTGGGCGGGTAGTAGTTGATCCTTACCTTGTGGTAGAAATCGTCGTAGAGCTCCGGATAGAACCGGGGCTGGAGGATATGCTCGAGAACGGAGAGCTTGCTTTCCTCCTTTGTCTTGAATGAATCCGGATCGTCGAGGACCTCTCCGTCCCTGTTACCGAGGATGTTGGTCGAGAACCATCCATTGAGCCCTATCAGGCGCGCTTTCAGTCCAGGAGCCAGTATCGTCTTCATCAGGGTTTGTCCGGTCTTGAAGTCCTTACCCGCTACCGGCACGTTGTTTCTCATGGCGAGTTCCGAGAGCGCCGGTATATCAACGGTGAGATTCGGCGCCCCGTTGGCGAAAGGCACGCCGAGGGAAAGGGCCGCATAGGCGTATACCATGCTCGGAGCTATCTCAGGGTTGTTGTTCTTGAGCCCTTCCTCGAATGATTTGATGCTCTCGTGCACCTTCGACGGCTTCATGAAGACCTCTGTGCTCGCGCACCATATCATAGCGAGGCGATCGCATTTCTCCCTATCCTTGAAGGAGAGTATGTCTTCCTTCAGAGCTTCCGCCTTATCGTACCAGGTCTTGCCCTCTTTTATCCAAGTGCCCGAAAGCTTCTTCACGTATTTCTGATCGAAAACGGCCTTCATGGGTTTGATTCCCGAGAGAAAGGGCTTGATCTTTTCCAGAAGGGCGACGTCCAGGACGCCGGCCTTGAGGGCGGCCTCGAATGTATTGTCTTCGAAGATATCCCATCCACCGAAAACGATGTCGCCGATAGAGGCAAGCGGGACGAAGTCCTTTATCGCGGGAACCCTGTTTTCGGTCCTCTTTCCGAGGCGAATGGTGCCCATCTGGGTCAGCGATCCGATGGGTTTGGCGAGGCCTCTCCTTATCGCCTCTACACCCGCTATGAAGGTCGTTGCCACAGCGCCCATTCCAGGGGTCAGTACGCCCAGCTTGCCCTCGGGTTTAGGCGGTTTGTGCTTGATTTCCATACTTCCTCCTTTTCACCTGCAGGATCAGGGTATTCACCAGTCTTTATTCCAGGTATCGCTTTCGACAGGATATTTAATGCTTATTGACAGAATAAATCAAATTTATTATAATTATTAAAACAATAAATAAAAGTTATGGAATTGAGGAACCTGAAATACCTTCTCTCGCTCTCGGAAAATGGCAGCTTCACGGCGGCGGCCAAGGCGAATTATGTTACGCAACCGGCCGTGAGCGTACAGCTTAGGAAACTACAGGAGGAACTCGGAACCAAGCTCTACGAGGTGGACGGCCGCACCGTGAGGTTCACCCGCACCGGTGAGGTCGCGCTCGAATATGCGGAGAGGTTCGTACGTCTCGAAACTGAGCTTGTAAGGGCAATAGATGACATAGAGGGACTGAGGAAGGGTAAGATCGCCGCCGGCATGATCGACGCGGCCAGCATCTATGTCCTGCCGAAGGTGCTGTCGAGGTTTCAGGAGATCTATCCGGGAATAGAGATTCAGCTCGAGGTCTCCTCAACGAGGCCGCTGCTGCGGAGGCTTCATGATGGTGCGCTGGATATCGTGATCGGCACATTACCCGTTGAGATGGAAGGCGCCTACACCGTCACCCCGATCTTCGAAGAGCCCCTAGTGATCATCTCACCGCCGGGGCATCCCATAAACAGAGCGGATCGCATCGAACCGCGGATGCTTTCGGGGGAATCCTTCATATCATTTCACAGGGAGTCGATAACGAGGCAGATCATCGAAGAAACCCTGTCCGGCTGGGGGATAGAATTCGAGGTCGCAATGGCGGTCGATAGCCAGGATGCGATAAAGAACCTCGTCGCTTCGGGCCTCGGGCTGGCAGTTCTGCCATCGAGAACGGTTATGGGGGATGTCGAGGCCGGTTCTGTCGCATTACTTGATGTGGAGGGTCTCACATTCAAGAGGAGGCTTGGCCTGATCCTGCCCGCGGGCCGGTACATGTCGACGACCGTAAGGGCGTTTCTGGGTGTACTCGAGGAAGGCCTGGGGATAAAGCTTCCCGGAGGCTTGAGCATCAACGGAACGGGAGGGGCCGGTGTTCCGCTGAACGAGCGCGATGGTGAGAGCGGAGGGACCTGACAGGGCAAGGAGGGAAGAACATGAGAACAAGGCTGGAAGCGGCCCGCGAAGCGATTCTATCAGCGGGATCGTTTATAAGGGAAACGTTCGGTAGAGGTCCCGGTGGAATAACCGAGAAGGCCCGCAACGATTTTGTAACCGAAACGGATCATCAGAGCGAGAAGATCATCTGCGATATGCTGGGCCGCGTATACCCCGATATCCCCGTTCTCGCCGAGGAGGGATCGGGGACCGCAATGGGTGACACGTTCTGGATAGTGGACCCTTTGGATGGAACGACAAACTTCATACACGGATATCCGCAGGTGGGGGTCAGCATAGCGCTGGCGGAGAGGGGTGAGATCGTTCTGGGGCTGGTGTACGATCCTCTGAGGGAAGAGATGTTCGAGGCCATCCGTGGTGACGGGGCGTTCTGCAACGGCCGGAGGATACACGTTTCGAACGCTGAGACCCTGAGTGGGAGCTTGATAGGTACCGGCTTTCCATTCAGGATCCACGGCCATCTGGATAGGTATCTTGTACTGTTCAGGGATATCTTTCTCGGGTGCCGGGGGATTCGGAGAGCTGGAGCCGCCGTGCTGGACCTGAGCCATGTAGCAGCCGGACGCCTGGACGGATTTTTCGAGCTGTACCTGAAACCGTGGGATATGGCCGCCGGCGGGCTCATCGTCACCGAGGCGGGAGGGAGGGTAAGCGACTTCTTCGGGGGATCGGATTACCTTTCAACTGGAAACATCGTCGCCGGTACAGCCGCCGTGCATGCTGGCATATTGGATGCGGCAAGGGTTCGCTTCGAGCCGTACATGCTGGCAGAGCTCTCCAACGACCTGATGGATCCTCCGGGATAGGTCCGGATCTAGAACATAAAAATAGAGGTGGGGCCGCCGATGGGGCGGCCCCGGGGGATGGTTACTGAAGGTGGGTTTATTGGATAAAGTCGCAGTGCTTTTCCCAAACTCCGTGGAAATGGCCGACACCTGCCCCGTTCAGGGTCCATCGGCCCTTGAACAATCCCTGCTCGACCCTTCGCCTGTCCGTCCAGATTCCCTCCAACCAACCGTTCGAAGAGACCGATTCGGCGGTTATCTCGTCGTTTTGGCCGTATCGACCGATCAGGAATCCACGGAACCTCCCGGATAAGGATATGTACTTTCCGTAAAGCACGTGTTCGCCTTCGCTGTTCAGCCCGTATACACCCTTTAGATATCCGGAATGGCGGCCGTTCTCGTCGATCCACATCCCTCTGTAGACGCCCAGTATCTTCTTTTCGCAGTCGATCGTATCAGGTTCAACATCGGTTATCTGTTCAATGCTCTTCCATCTGCCCACGAGGTAGCCGCGGGGGCAATGGGGAAGAATAGAATGGCTGCCTATGGATATTCCGTTACCGCACCTGTCGACATACTCCGTGATGCGCAGGGAGTCGAGCTCGTCGATACTCCAGGTGTGGCTGTACTGGGGTGTATCGAGCACAAGCCTGGGCTCGATGGCTACGGATACACTGTCCGTATTACTCTGTGGTGGAAATAGCAGCTTCACCTGTATTCCGTCGACATGCGGGCAGGTGTGGGACGTGAATTCGATCGTGCTCCTGTCGATCCTTGTAACGTAGTCGTTGATATCGAAAGCGATAACCCTCTCGATCAAGATGATTCCGCCTTCCAGGTGAAGGGTGCCGGACCAATCGAGAGGGCAGCAGTCCACCACGGCGCTGTCGGTGTATGCATTCGACAGTCTTCCCCACAGAGCACGGAACCTGTACTTCCTTACGCGCTCGTTGTGCTCGAGGTTTCTGATCCGTTCCCTGTTCTCTTCCCTGTTCCGGTATTCGTCATCGACCTCGACCTCGTTCAGCAGAGGCTCGAATTCATCCTCTTCACCGAATGCAGGCTGTTCGTCGCTATAGGAGAATCCACCGGTAGGCGAATCCAGGTCCATCACGGATTCGGTTTGGCCGCCTTCATCCGCTTGGGGTTGAGCCGTGTCGGTGTCTGTGAGTTGGCAGCCCGCGCCGGTGATCATCAACGCGATTACCAGCACCAAAAAAAGGTTCTTCCACATGCTTCGCTCCTTTCTCTCGTTGCGGGGATCCTTTTGCTTCATCGATTTACTCAGTTTCTACCCGGTTGGGTCTCAGGAAGCAGCAGGACGGGCGCCCGTTCCGCCGCTTCATGAATGTCATTGATGCAGATGGAATGCCGAATAGGCCTCGAATCGGCATGATAGTGTTATTTATTGTCAATGAATAAATTAGCCGGAACACAAACGCCTGGCGAAAAGCGTACCGCCGCTACAACTGAACCTGGAGGTACAACAGGAGTCTATTCGGTGTCCTCTCCAGTCCAGGGATTCGAACCGGTCCCCTTAAAATCTTCTGGCGGTTGGAAGGCGTTTTATGCTTAATTTGGTGCACGGTCAGGTTTAGATCCCTTGACGGGAGAGTAACGGCAAGAACGGAAGGTAACCTGATGAAAGACCTGGTGATATACGGAGCCGGCGGGCTGGCGAGGGAAGTGGCATATCTCGTCAAAGAGATAAATGCGTCTTCCGGAGTGCCAGAGTTCAGGTTCCTTGGCTATATCGATGACGATTCGAAGCGGGTAGGCACCGTTGTAGGCGGTGCATCCATCATAGGTGATGGGGACTGGCTTGCGGAGAGAAAAGGGGAGATATGCTGCGTGGTTGGAATAGGAACTCCGTCCGTAATAAAAAATATCTCCGACAGGCTCGGAGGAGCGGGTGGGATCGAGTTCCCAAACCTGATACATCCGGGTACGATCTGGGACAGGGATAGGATAGAGCTCGGAGAGGGTAACATAATTACGGCGGGGAACGTTTTCACGACGGACATCAGGATAGGATCCTTCAACGTGTTCAACATCGGCTGCAGCTTCGGCCACGATGATGTGATCGGCGACTGCTGCGTGATCAATCCACAGTGCTCGGTGTCCGGTTGTGTAACCCTCGAAGGCACCTCGCTGATCGGCACGGGAGCTACGATCCTTCAGGGATTGAGCGTGGGAAGGGGAGCGACGGTGGGAGCCGGTGCGGTCGTAACAAAGGATGTGGAACCGGATGTAACAGTCGTCGGAGTGCCCGCCAGACCTATCAAGAAATGAACCGTCTCAGCGACCGAGCCTGGTCAAGACGGCTTCGGAGAACTTCACCAACCTTAATGCCAACCTGACATGCATAACGTCACTCCGTGGTTCCAGGGCCTGCCCAGCCTGCTCGAGGTCACGCCTGTCGACCAGTCCGGTTACGAGAAGCAGGAACGCATAGAGCAGCGAACCGACCGTGAACACGGCGGCCGCCCGCACGATATGCCCGCCCCATGGAAGCAGGAATCCCAGAGCAGGGTACACACAGGCGAGCAGCAGGGGATACAAACCATGTGTTATCCTCGTGCCCGTCCCCGACGTGAGCCGCATCATTATCTGTAAAACGAGTGCGAGCAGGAAGTAGCTCGATACCGATGCCGCCGCCGCACCAATAGTACCGAACCGCGGTATCAGGAGCCAGTTCCATATTATGTTCCAGATGGCGATGGCGATATATCCAGTTGCGATCAAGCCGCCCCTGCCGCATGCCACGAGCGAGGCTTTGGCGATTCGACAGGGCAGGTCGAAGATCCCGATGAACACGAGAATACGGATTATATCTATCGACGGCTCGAACCTGGGGAGCAAGACCATTATGACGTCACGAATTATCACGAATATGCATGTGACCAGCGGGATCACCGCTATGTAACCGATGCGTGAGAGGTTGTGGACCTGTTTCTCGTAGAGGCGCGTATCCCCCATCGTTCTGGCTGCGCTCAGTGACGGGACGAGCGCGACGCCTATGGTGGATGTGATCGTGCTCAAGGCCGTTATCAACAGCGCGCCTATCGTATAGTACCCGAGGTGCTCGGCAGTCATGAAGAGCTTGACCATGATCCTGTCCACCGAGTTTATGAGGTTCCAGCCGAGCTGGGAGAAGAAGAACAGGTATCCAACGGAGAAGATCTCCCTTATTCCTCTCAGCAGCAGGGTCAGGTTCGGTCTGAACGAATAGACTATCCTTCTGCGGAAGAACGAGAAGAAGAGGAAGCTTCCGAATCCCTCGGTGATGACAAGCCCGGCAATGGCCATGTTCAGGTCACGCCTCCATAGCAGTGCACCGATGGGCAGCAGAATGTTGAGAAGACCGTAAAACATCGTGATCTTCGCCTTCGCCTTGCCCTTCTGGTATGTTATGAACGCCATGGAGTAAAAGGCGTTGAGAGCTATGAACGGGATGATGAGAAGGTAGAGCCTGAACGGCACGATCGCGTCGGGCTGGTGCGCCCAGTGCTCGAGAATCGGATTCGCGAAGGTAATTGCGAGGATGGAGAACATCAGGCTCAGCACCAGGTTCATGAAACCCGCCGATCTGTATATCGCATGAGCCATCTCGGGGCGTCCCTCCGACATATAGCCGGGGACGAGCTTCGACATGGCGTCGTTGAATCCTACGTTGGATGTCAGTGTCAGGATCTGAATGTAGGGTGGGGCGATATTCATTATTCCGTAGAGATGCGGTCCGAGGATCTTTCCGAATACGACCGTGCGGATCGGTTTAAGGAATGTTATCAGTATCCTCGACGCGGAAATGAAGAAGGAATCTGACAGCACCTTGATCGTCGATAGATCGACGGGTGTTTTATCGGGTTTTTCAGATTGCATTAGGTAAATTGGGTCTCGCGGCCCCCGGGAAAATTCCGGGCCCTGAAGCCTTGCAGGGCCCGGACGGCGCTTTTTAGAATTACTGTTACCTGTAGAGTCCGTCGGGATCCACCTTTTCCCTTAGAATCTTGAGCTCATCGTCCGTTGGTGGGTCGTTCTCCTCGATGCTGTCGGCCATCAGCAGCTCGAATCCAGTGTTCTCGACGACATTCTCCACGGTTACCCCCGGATTTACTGAAATCAGCCTCATCCTCTTCGATTTCTCTTCGAAGTCGAGCACCCCGAGGCTGGTTACTACCCTGTAGGGCCCGGTATTCGCAGGGAGACCGGCTTCCTCCCTGGCTCCGGGGCCGCTCAGGTACCCCGGTGTCGTTATAAAATCCACTTTCTCCACGAACCTTCTCTGGTCATGAGGCATTATCGCTATTGTTCTCCAACAGCAGCTTCCGACGTCGTTTCCTCCGCCGCTTCCCGGCAGCCTGACCTTGGGTTTGAGCACGTCTCCTATACATGTCGAGTTGAGGTTGCCGTAGGGATCGATCTGGGCTCCTCCCAGGAAGCCGTACTCGATGAAGCCGCGCTGCGATGTCTCCATGATGTCGCATATGCCCGAAGCGTGCAGGGCCTTGTTGTAAGTGCGCATATCACCGACGGCCAGGGGAAGCTTTTCGAGAATGGCACCGGTCCCTCCGAACTCGAAGACCGCGACCAGATTGGGCGCCTGCATGCTCTGGGCGAGGCTCGCCGCGAGCATGGGTATACCGGTACCTATGAAGGCGGTCGTCCCATCCTCCATGACCCTGGACGCGAGACAAATAAGGAGCTCAGAAGGCGTGTATCTCTCACTCATTGCGCCCCTCCTTTAATCTTCAGGCTCTCGAGCCTCTCGATGCCGACCTTGTCGATCAGGGCCTGGTGGTTGGGGAGGTCCGATACCCATTCCTTGATATATTCAGCGGTGCCTTCGGGAGTCTTCTGCATCTCGACGTACATCCTGTAATGCTCCTCGTCCCGGTCGTACATGTCGGCCATCTCGCCGGGCCAGGAGCCGTAGGGGGCGTGGACCACCGCGTCTACGAGGTAGTAGGGAATGATCGTCCTGTCGGGGGACTTCCGAATCTGCTCCGTATCCACGATCTCCTCCGCGCTCACTATCACCCGTTTGCACGCGCGCGACATCTCGAAGGCGAAACCGGAGATTCCGTCTATCTGGCAGTTGCCGTATTTATCGGCCCTGTTGACATGTATGAATCCGACGTCCAGTATCAGGGCGGGAAGGAGGGCGATCTTCTGTCCGGTGAACGGGCATTCGATCACCTTTGCGGCGCTTCGCCTGATCGTATCCGAGCCGAGCATGCTTCTCGCAGGGATAAACGGCACCCCCATGGCCGCTGCCTTGAAGCGCCATGTCAGGCCTGCGTTGCTCCATTCGACCACGTTTTTCACCGACCCGCTCTCTACGGCCCTGCGAACGATCTTGGATACTCCATATACCTCGAGCGCGATATATGTGAAGTCGATCTCCCTAACCCGGTCGGTGGCGAGCAGGTACTCGAGCTCGGTGACGCCCTGCCCGGCGATGCTGAAATCGGTCTTACCCGATCTGACAAGGGCCCTCGTAAGGCTCATCGGACACCTGACCGTGCCGTAGAGCTCGAATCCGATATAGTCGCCGTTCTCCACGTATCTATCGACCGCCTCCTCCTCTGTCATCATCTTGTCTATGAGCTCCTTGGGCTTCCTTCGGTTCCACTCCCTGAACGCTTCCAGGTCGGGAGGCTGTATCAGGGATCCCTCCCCCTCGTAGGTTATGGGGACGGATTTCCTCTTTTTTTCCATCAAGCACCTCCAGGACTTGTCTTATAATGGGGCGATAGAATAAGAATCACAGAGCCACGGCGGCGGTCCCCGACTGGGTACCCCCGCCCGGGCATGGAATACTGTACACCGATAAACGCCGCTGCAACCGATCTTGACGGCGATCATCTGACTTTATAAGACAAACGTCGCTACAAGTGCAAGTATTACTTTGAATGAAGGTATGAGGCAGGAGAGGTGTCCGACCGGTTTTCAACCCGCGGATTCCGCCTGCGTGCATCTGATCTGCCCTACCGGGGTCCGCTGTATCTGAGAAAAACGTCCAGGGCCTTCATGCCCCTATCGACCTTTCTGAAGCAGGGCAGGCCCGCCTCTTCCATCATCTCCACTGCGGGATCGTACAGCTTGCCGGAATCGACCGAGACGATCATGGGTTTGTCCGTGCTCTCGAAGATCCTTATCGTGATGTTCGGGTATGAATTTTCGTGGGCTATATCCTCGTTATGGCCCTCGCCCGCAGGCAGGGTTTCCATGAACGGAGTCGGGGCGACGTTGCCCGCCACTATGCAGTCCACGCCCGGGTCCGCATCGATCGCCGCCAGGCATTTGCCGTAATTGACGGCATTGGTCTGAGGTGTCACATCAACCGGATTATAGACGTCGATTATGTCTGTGGGGAGCGCCTCGTGCAGCTTGTCCAACGTCTCGTCGGAGAAGCTCGCAAGCTCCATGGAGTAGAGCCGGTCGGCGGTCACCGAGCACTCGAATCCGGCGTTGGCGAGTATACCGACCCTTCTGCCCCTTATATTTTTCTCGTTCAGAAAAGTGAAAACCTTGATGGCGTCCTCGACCTCGTTGAGGGTGTCCGGCATAATGACTCCCTCGTTCAGCAGTATCCGGTGGAGCACCTCGTAGTCACCCGCCATCGAGGCCGTGTGGGAAGCGACGGCTGCGGCACCCGCCCGCGTTCTTCCGGTTTTGTACATGATGATCTGCTTTCCGGAGCCGATGATTTCCTTTGCCACCTTCAGGAACCTCTCGCCGTCGTAAGGCTTGAAGCCCTCAAGGTACAGGCAGAAGAAATCGATATCCGGATCGTCCTTGAGATAAATCAGGTAATCGGTGACCGTGAGGTCTATCTGGTTGCCGTATGTCACAAGGTATTTTGGATAGAGCAGTCTCGACATATTGCTTATCAATGTGACGAGGTAAGCGCCGCTCTGGCTGATGATGGCGCACCTCTCTCCGAATTTACCATTGAAGGGGAGCTTGTACTCGGGCAGAAAAAATGTGTTGTACCCGCCCGGCCTCGATACTATGCCCAGGCAGTTCGGACCGTTGACGACGGCGCTCTTGTCGTTTTTCTCGCGGCTTTCCTCTATCGCCCTCTCGAGTGACAGCTCGAGGTTCTTGCCCTTCTCGGTTTCGCTGAATCCACCCGGTATGATCGTAATGGCGTTAGATTTTCCTTCTCTGATCATATTCTCCAATAAACCCACGGACTCTTCGTTGGCGGGAATGGTGAAGACCGCCATGTCGATCGTTCCCGGAATGTCGTCTATCGAATGATAAGCCCTGCATCCGTCTATTTCTTCCGCATCTTTGTGCAGCAGCAATATCTTCTCTTTCGGAATGACTCCGCCTTTAATGATATTCTTCAGAATGATCCTTCCAGCATTCATCTTCTTCGCAGACGCGCCTATGATAAGGACCCTCTCCGGTTCGAGGAGGCTCTTTATGCAGGACTGAGATGGCGGTTTCGACCTGCTCTTGTTACGCGATATACGCATGAGGGCGTCGAGCGGTACGAAGTCGCCCTCAGACGTGACCTGGATGGGATTGATCTCTATCTCTTCTATCGTTACAGGCGAGCTCTCACTGACCGGCGAGAACCACTCTGCAAGCCGGGCGAACCTCTCGATAACCTCGTATACCTTCTTCCCGCTGATGACCGGATCGGGCTTGATTCTCGTATTGCCCGTTATGATAGAATAGAAAAGAGTGTTTTCGAGATCGCGCCGCGTCGAATCGTAATCATAGACCCTCGAGGCGGCACGAATAACCAGATCCCTGCCCTCCTTCAGATACTGCTTGTATACCTCTGTTCCAACGCCTCCCAGCCCGAGGTACACGACCGGTCCGAATGAGTGGTCCTGCCTCAGCGAGAGGAGCAGCTCGTTCTGGATGCATGATGTCCCGTCGATCATCTCGGCCACCATCATGCCTTTCAGCTCGATGCCGGCTCCCTCTGCAAGAGCTCTGAAGTTGTTAAGAGAGTTCCTTATGGCATCCACGCTTCGCTCGGTGAACTCGATCCCCCCATGTTCGAAGCGGTGGATCATCTGGTCGGATATCAGCTTGCAAACGACTTTCCCTCCTGGAAACCTCGCGATGTCGAGTGATTCGAGCCCTGCATCGTCCGTGATGAACTCTATATGCGGTGTTCGAAATCCAAGGATGTCCATCAGTTCGTATATCTCGTGTTCGTAAAGCTTATTCCTGCCTTTGTCGAGGTATTGCAGAAGCCTGTTCTCGATTATCTCGAATTGAGGTTCAGCCTTTGTTTCCATCATCATCCTCCCCAAGATCGTCCAGGCATGGTCCATTCTTCGGTACCAGCCGATTATACTTGTTGCAGTACAAAGCTATGAAGGTGTGGCATGCCCCGTTCAGGTGTTCCTCCTGCGGGTATGAAGCGTGGGGACAATCAAGATCGCACCATCTCATGATCCGGTCTCCGGGCCGGTCCCAATGGCTGGGATTTCGGCCCTGAAAGCTTCGCAACACGTCAAGAAAACCGAATAATCGCCGATAAGCCGATTAGATACAATAAGCACTAATATATTCGCTCGAAGCGGAGTTGTCGATAACAATTATAATGCCGTTCAACGAATTATATCTTATACTAAGGGATAACCGGGGGTGATGCGAGATTGATTGCCACGAGATCCATAGAAAAGGAGATCCAGGCCCAGAAGAGGATTATCAGGGATCTCAAGAGGGATATATTCGGTATCGATAAAACGTTTAAGTCCCGATATATCAAGCAGTTTCGCTTGGAGTTCTCCGGTTACGAGCGTGTGGCCACAATAGACGAAGTGCTCGAGAGGGCGCGCGCCTGCAATATTCTATATTTCGGGGATTACCACCCGCTGCGGGAAAGTCAGGATCTTCTTCTGCTGCTGATGAGGGAGCTGGCCTCAGGGGGAAGGGATGTCGTGCTCGCCCTCGAGATGCTTTATACGCAGCAGCAGGTTTTCCTGGATCAGTGGATGAAGGGTAAGATTTCAGAGGAGGAATTCCTCGAGTCGATAGAATACACGTCCGAGTGGGGATTCAGCTGGGAGAGCTACAGTCGCATATTCGAGCTGGCGAAGGATCCGTTCATACCGATATTCGGTATCGATTCCGAGCCGAGGGATCATCTCAAGTACATCAGGATGCGTGATTCTATGATAGCGCAGAGGATCTGCACGATCCGCAAATTCTTTCCCGAGCACCTGGTGCTCGTGGCCATAGGCGAATCGCATCTCGCATCGGGCCATCTGCCCTCCGAGGTGGGAAAGAGGTGCGGGGAGGAGCCGGCATCGATGACGATCGTGCAGAACATCGACGAGATCTACTGGCGGCTGCTCGAGAAGGGGAAGGACGATGTCGGAGCGGTGAAGGTCGATAAGGGCAGGTACTGCATTTTCACAACTTCACCGGTCAATAAGTACCAGGCCTACAAGGATACGATAGATACATGGATAGACGGAGAGGAGGGGAAGGACAATTCACTGGCTTTCGAGAACATCGTTAACAATATCCTGTATTTCCTCCTCGGTGATAAGGAGAACCTGCTCGTCACCTCCAACGGCGGGCTCAAGGGACCGATCGTGGACGCATATCCGGAGATCCAGTGCCGTAAAACCTACAAATCCTTTTCCTCATATCTGAGGTCTCTGAAGATAGATAACCGCGGATTGATGGCCGGCCTCGAGAGCCTCCGGAGCTTCGGCGTGGAATACATGCCCTCGTCGAACAGTTTCCTCGTCTTAAAATACAGCTTCGCAGGAATGGCCCGGGAGGCCGCGAGGTTCGTAGTCCACGCGATGAGGGATGATATAGGCCGAGACCGCCGGATTGTCAGGAACAAGCAGGACGCTTTCTACGCCTTTGTCATGGAGGAGGCTCTTGCATATTTCGGATCTAAGATAGTAGATCCAAGGCAGGATTGCTGCGAGGAGGACCCGATTCTCAGACTTATCGACTCCAGGGGTGTCGTGAGAGGGCCTCTTGGAAGATTCTCGATGCAGGAGACGAGGGATATTATCAGGCATCTCAAATATCATTTCATGAGGGAGAGGAATAGCTCAGGAGTCGTGAAGGAGACCCGTAAGCTAAGAGAGATATACGACCTTCGCATACAAAAGAGGCTCTACATCGTCAAGACCCTCGGATGCACGCTCGGCGGCGCGATGTATCACGCATACCACTCCGGAGACATATCTCACGGTGAGATATTGGATCTGTTCAGGGAGAGATTCCTCACACCGGGCAGCGCCAAATCGCTGTATCTCGAATGGGTTGAAAGGATTTCACCTTTCAGGGGGGGATGGGCGAGGGAAGGGTGAGTAACCCCGGATCCCACTATTGATAAAGCTCCCATCAGCTTTTTTTATTTGAAATTATCCTTTTGAGCGTTCAGAATTGCCGCTATCCGTTAACCGAACACCATACGTGTTATAAAGGGGAATATGATGGAAGATGCGAGAGACCTCTTAGGCAAAACCGTTCTAGTGAAGCTGGTGAGCAATAAAGGATTGGAATTCACGGGTATATCAGGTGATGGTCCTTTTTTCTGCAAGGTAAAGGCAGTCGACCAGATCGGCATCTGGGTCGAGAACAGGCGCTTCGTGACGGTGGAGCTCAGAGACTCCAAGGGAAGGTACATAGCCAAGGAGAAACAGACGCCCGAGAGGCACGTTGTCAATATCCTCCTGCCCTGGAAGGATGTGCATACGGTTGTAGCATTCGAAGACGAAGAGATAACGAAATCCGTTCCCAGCGTCCTGGGGGAGGACGAGAATGGCAAGGGGCATATAGGATTCACTTCCTGAGTGAAGGCCGGACCGGTTTCGCAGCCCGTACGCCGGGGAGAATAATATGGTATACATTATCAAGACCAGGCTCAGAAGGTTGCATCCGGCGAACCTCCTGGTGATCAGCTATCTCGCGGCGGCGCTCTCCGGTGCGTTTCTGCTTTCACTTTCCGTCTCGTCCACGGGAGAATCCCTCTCCTTTATCAACGCTCTCTTTACCGCCACCTCTTCAATATGCGTAACGGGCCTCATCGTGGTCGACACGGGCACACAATTTACCGTTTTCGGCAAGTCCGTGATAATCATCCTGATCCAGCTGGGTGGATTGGGAGTTATGACATTCTCGATCTTCTTCTTCATGTTCCTGAGAAGGGCGACGAGCGCCAAGAGCAGGTGGATCATCACTGAGGGCTTCACGGCTTCACCGATAGGTGAGATCCCATCATTGCTGAAGTCGATATTTCTCTTTACATTCATTGCGGAATCGATAGGAGCGATACTGCTGTTTCTTTTTTGGAGAGGGCATATGCCGAACGGCGAGGCAATGTTCACCGGGATCTTTCACTCCATTTCGGCCTTTTGCAACGCAGGCTTCTCCTTTTTCGATACGAGCTTCATCGGCTACCGCGGCAGCTGGATGCTGAACGCCACGATTCTCACACTGATCGTCATCGGGGGAATCGGGTTTCCGGTAATGTACGAGTTCTCGGCCAGGTTGAGGCAGAGGGGGCGAAGGCGCCCCCCCGTCACCCTGCATACGCGCATGGTGATAACCACGACCCTCATACTGATAGTGACCGGGATGATTCTCATATATGCGCTGGAACGCAACGGTGCGATCGCCGGATTATCCAATGGAGAGAAAATCGCGGCGGCGCTCTTCCAGTCGATCACCGCCAGGACCGCGGGATTCAACACGATCGATATCCCCTCTCTCGGTTATGCGACGTTGTTCATTCTGATAATTCTCATGTTCGTGGGCGCGAGCCCGGGTTCCTGCGGGGGGGGCATCAAGACCACGTCTCTGGCGGTTCTCGCCGCCATCCCCTTCAACAAGATCCGCGGGAACGACTCCGTCAGCCTTTTCAAACGCACGCTCCCAAGGGAAGTAGTATCCAGGGCCCTGTCGATATTCATACTCGCCGTCTGCGTGGTCACTACCGGGCTCATACTTCTTCTGGTAACTCAGGGGGGCGCCGGACCGGGAGACGGGGAAACGTTTCTGGCATATCTCTTCGAGGCGGTTTCGGCGTTCGGGACGGTCGGGCTCTCCATGGGAGTTACGGCGACCCTTTCCACGGCGGGTAAGGTGATCATAATCGTTCTCATGCTGCTGGGCCGCGTCGGTCTTTTGACCGTGGCCTACGTTGTCACCGATGTGAGCGGCAAGAGGCAGTTCAGATATGCCGAAGAGAGGGTTATGATCGGCTAGATCGGTTGAAGAAGCGGAATAGAAAGGAAATGAGATGGGTAACAAGTACGCTACGATCGGACTCGGTAATTTCGGTTTCTATGTCACGCAAACGCTTTTCGAGGACGGTCACGACGTGATAGCCGTGGACAAGAACCAGGACAGGATCCAGAGGATCAGAACGTTCTGCTCGCAGGCGATACTCGGCGATGCGACGCAGAGGGATATGATCAATACGCTCGGCCTCGAGGAGATGGATGCGGTGGTTGTGAGCATGGGCGGCAACACGAGCGCGACGACGCTGGTGACGCTGTACCTGAAGGAGCTGAAGGTCAAGGAGATAGTGGTGAAGGCGACGAACGAGGACCACGGTAAGATACTGTCCAAGGTGGGGGCGACAAGTATCATATATCCGGAAAAGGATATGGCCATCAGGGTGGCGAGGAACCTGTCGGCTCCCGATATGCTGGATCATTTCCCCATGTCGGGTGATTATCTGATAGCCGAGATAGCCCCGATCGAGCCGTTCGTCGGCAAGAGTCTTGCACAGCTTAAGCTGAGATCGGAATACGGCATAAATGTGATAGGTGTCCGGGAACTTATTCCCGAGAATTTCGTATTCATACCACCCGCAGATTATTTGATAAAGGATAGCGACATTCTCGTTGTCCTGGGCAAGAGGGAGGATATCAAAAAGATTAAAGGCCTGAACGCCTGAGGCGAATGAATAGGTAAGCAAGTTCTGATGTTGGAAGAAGGTACAGGGGGCGGGCGGGCAACAGGAAGGAGATCGAATGAAGAGGACAATGACTTTAACGGCTGTTACAGCGCTGCTGGCCGTAATGGTCTGCTCGGGATCAGCCTGGGCAACCGTCGAAGTGAGGGTGACGGGAGGCTACACGTATATCAGCCACGGCGATTACAACGATTTCGCTGATTATGCGAACGGCCTGCTGGAGATTGATGGAGTTACGGAGGACGATTTTGAAAACATCAAGTGGATTCCGGAGTTCGGAGCGGAGGTCCTTATATCGACAATGCCGTGGATGAAAGTGGGGATCGGAGCCGGCATCCTGTTCGGTAGTGCCGACCTGTCTCTTTCCGAGGGCGGCGATTGGTATAAATGGGAGCACAAGGTCAAAGCCTATCCCTTCACCGCGACGGGCTATTTCGAGCCCTTCGTTCCGGAAGTTCCGCTCAAACCCTACTTCTTCGGAGGATTGGGCCTCTACTACTCGAAGCTTACATTATCCGAGAACCTGGGTGACAGTGTCGATTCTTACGGCTACGAGGCCGAGCTGACGAAATGGGGCTTCGGGCTTCACGGGGGAGCGGGCCTGGAGTTCTCCCTGGCTCCGACGGTGAAGCTCGACATAGGGTTAAAGGGCCGCTGGGCGGAGTTAAAGGGATTCGAGGGAACGGCCACGGATTCGAATGGAGAAAAGGTGGACGTTTATCTCGCCGGCGG
This sequence comes from uncultured bacterium, assembly GCA_964422745.1. Taxonomy (GTDB): domain Bacteria; phylum Krumholzibacteriota; class Krumholzibacteriia; order Krumholzibacteriales; family Krumholzibacteriaceae; genus CAYRCK01. Next base: position 2,610 of record CAYRCK010000023.1, on the reverse strand, counting down.
AAAGACGAGTGACGGGGATAGTTACTTCGGCGTTGACTCCGTCGACTCGGATGAAGATTGGGAGGAAGGTTCGGTCAATCTGAGCGGGGTGGGCTTTACGCTGACACTCAAGATAGGATTCTGATACGTTACTGAATTGATGGTTGCTACAGCCGGTCTCCGACAATCGGGGCCGGCGTTTTTTATGGACAACGGGGATCGGGAACCGGAAGAACCGATTGGATCTAAAAGTTATGGTAAGGCCGGGGACATTCGTATTATCCTTCCCGGGTTGCTTTTCACCGTGGCTATCCTAAGAAAATCCGGAAAGAGAGGCTGCCGAGTATGAAGAGATTCTTGACGACAATCACAATCGTGATGTCGATATCTTCAAGCACCCCCGGTGCAGATGCCAACTGGAGGACGCACTGCGAGAAATCGGGTTTCGAGAGCACGCCTCGCTACGAGGAGACGATAGAATACTGCACGCGCCTGAGCGACGGGTCTCCGCATGTTCACTATGCTACATTCGGGAGAAGCCCCAGGGGGCGGGACCTTCCGCTTCTAATAATAGATCGGAGGGGCAACTTCACCCCCGATGAAGTCCGGGCCACGGATAACGCCGTGCTGCTGATAGAGGCGGGAATACACGCCGGAGAGATATGCGGCAAGGATGCGGGGCTCATGCTGATCAGGGATATCGTGATCGATGGCGCATATGGGAATATTCTGGATAACCTCACCATACTGTTCATACCGATCTTCAACGTCGACGGCCATGAGAGGTTCGGCCCCTACAACAGGATCAACCAGAACGGTCCCAGGGAGATGGGGTGGCGGACGACGGCGCGGAACCTGAACCTCAACAGGGACTTTCTCAAGGCGGATGCACCGGAGATGAGGGATTGGCTGAGGCTCTACCTCGAGTGGCTGCCGGAGTTCTTCGTGGACTGCCATTCGACTGATGGAGCGGATTACCAGTACCCCCTGACCTACGGGCTGGAGATCCACGGCAACATGGAACGCCGGTTGACCGAATGGACCCGTGATGTCTGCCTCGTTTATCTGGAGGATGAGATGGAGCGGTCGGGCATGCCGATCTCGCCCTACGTGATGTTCAGGAGCTGGCATGATGTAAAGAGCGGTATGAGGAGCTGGGTGGCCACGCCTGTGCTCTCGGAGGGCTATACCGCTATACAGAACAGACCGGGACTGCTGATAGAGACGCATATGCTCAAGAGCTACAGGGTAAGGGTGGAGGCGACGTACGAGATGCTCCGCCACACGGCCGAGCTCGTAAACGATCGGCATGAGGAGCTGCGCGGGATCGTCCGCGAGGCCGACAGGTATACGGCCAGCGAGGAATTCAGGAAAGAGCCGTACACGCTGAGGTTCGAGATGGCCCCCGACAGCGTGATCATCGACTTTCTCGGTGTCGATTACGAAAGGGTGGAGAGCACGATTACCGGCCGCGCCCGCATCGAGTTCAAGGACGAACCCGTCACGTACAGGATCCCCTATTTCCACAGGCAGGTTCCTTCGGTCCAGGTGGATGTTCCTGAAGCCTACATCATACCGCCGGAGTGGACCGAGGTGATAGACCGGCTCGAGCTTCACGGCGTCGAGTTCTCACGGCTTGAGAAGGCGGAAACCCTCTCCGTGGAATCGTATAGATTCAGCGACGTGCAATGGCACCGGGAACCGTACGAGGGGCGGCAGAGGGTCATGTTCAAGGCGGCTCCGGTCGAGGAGAGGCGCGTTTACCCTCCCGGTTCGGCCGTCGTGAACATGGATCAAAGGTCCGCCGGGGTCGTGATGCACATGCTCGAACCGGAGGCTCCGAGCTCATATCTGTACTGGGGTTTTTTCAATGGCATATTCGAGCAGAAGGAATACGCCGAGTCTTATGTTATGGAGAAGATGGCAGCCGTGATGCTGGAGAACGATCCGGCGCTGGCAGAGGAGTTCGAAAAGAGGAAGGCGGAGGAACCGGAATTTGCGGGTAATGCCCGTGCCGTGCTGAACTGGTTCTACAGCAAGACACCTTACTGGGACAACCGTAAGAACGTTTATCCGGTCGGCAGGCTGCCGGGCCGGATCTGATCGGGAACGGTGTTACATCCGTCCGAGCTCCCCGGAACGCAGCTGCCGTCTCGAGGACCGGGCATCCGTCTCATACACCGGGCAGTTGGATGATAATCGCGGGTCGGTACGATGGTCGAACATGTCCACGAAGGAGCAGTATCCCGGCCGGACGCAGGCACGGCCCGCCGTGTATCGCTAGACGCCTTCAGGGGGATAGCGGTGGCGGGGATGATACTCGTAAATACTCCGGGTAGCTGGGCCCATATCCACCCTCCACTGGCACACGCCGATTGGCACGGATGCACCCCGGCGGATCTCGTTTTCCCCTTTTTCCTCTTTGCGATGGGAGCGTCCATGTGGTTTTCGCTCGGCAGGTACGACCACAGGTTCTCCCGCAAAGCGATGGCAAGGATAGCGAGGCGCGCCGCCTTGCTGTTTCTTATAGGTATCGCGCTGAACTCGTTTCCATTCATCAGGGATTACGAAACGCTCAGGATACCGGGTGTTCTACAGAGGATCGCCGTAGTTTATGCGCTAACTTCGGTT
>CAYRCK010000022.1:0-53826 GCA_964422745.1 uncultured bacterium | reverse complement strand
ATCGCTTTTTTGATCGAAAGGAGCACAAGTGTTGAATGTTGAGATCGGGAGGGTGCGGGCAGGCCTGCAGCGGATTATAAGAAAGCTATAGACAAAAAGCCGCATGAACGCTGGATGAAAAAATAATTATCCGAGAAAATCCACGTTTGCCCGGCCTTCCCACAAAATCTTCATAGCTCGAGAGTAATAATCATTGACTCGCATGACGCACCGGCGATAGAATCTAGAACTGAAATAACTCCGGGTGCCCGGATAGGGCATAAAGGGGAAGAGGGTGAGATTCCCTCACGGACCCGCCACTGTGATTGGCGAGCCCACCGCCCGAAGCCACTGGCGCACGGCGCCGGGAAGGGGGCGGAGGCGATTGAGCCATGAGTCAGGAAACCCACCTGGAGGAGCAGGTGCCCTGGACCTCTTCGAGGAGTGAGAGGAAGGGATTTGGTTAATCACCCTCCGAGATTCCCGATCAGGGCCGGAGGGTTTTTTCAGGCCACCTTCACAGACCGATCATTTATCTCCCCGGAAGGTCGATTTAGGGATTCCCGTCGAGCTTTTAAGCACGGCGAGGTGCGGTCCGCCGCTATGGATTTACACATGGACCGGAGCAGGCGGACAACGGGACAAGCGGTTACATAACCGGAAACGGACCGCAGCTCACGGACAAGGAGATACACAGGAGTATGGCGGCGTTAAACACAATCCATCCGGCGGGCAAGCCGGGAGAAGACGGATGCTCGGCATTCAAGATCCTGATTATCCATGCATCGATGAAGAATCTGAGACCCGTCTTCGTGAACCTCTCCCTCGCCGCCGTGCTCCTGTGCTCGACAGTCCAAGCCGCGCCGGGGGGCAATGGTAAGGCAACGATCCGCGATACGATCTACCTGGCTCCCGAGATCGTCGTCGAGGCCGACAGGATCACACCGCAAGACGACCTCTTCGCTCGTTCCGGCTTCGTTGCCTCCATAGACCTCGGCCACAGCAGGCAACTCGTCGACGACGCCGCTCATGTGCTCTCCCGCACCGTGGGTGTCAGGGTGAGGCAGTACGGGGGGCTCGGCAGCTTCGCAACCGCCTCGATAAGGGGATCCTCGTCGAACCACGTTCAGGTCTATCTCGACGGAGTGCCTATCAACGATGCCTACTCGGGCTCGGTGAACCTGGCGGACCTGCCTCTCGGCGGTCTAAGATCAATCGAGGTTTACAGGGGATTCAGCCCGCCTCACCTAGGTTCTTCGGCCATAGGCGGGACGATCAACCTCGTTACCAGGGGAGGCGAGGATTACGAAGGAGCCGGTTTGTTCTCGCACGCCGAGGCGAATGCATCAGCGGGCTCATTCGGATCGAGGAGATACAACGCCTCTCTCTGGGCCGGCCGGGACGGGATCAACCTCCACTGCCACGGTAACTACATGGAGAGCGCCGGAGACTTCGCATTCACCGACGACAACGGTACATCCGAAAATCCGCTCGATGATACGGACACCACGAGGTTCAACAACGATTTCGCCTACTGGAACCTGTTCTCGACCGCCGAGCTCGACGTTCCGCATCTCGGAAGCGCGTCGCTTAGCTACAACGGATTCGCCAGGGACGGCGGTGTGCCCGGCATAGGCTCGAACCAGTCAGTGACCGCGAGATCCGGCGTCAGAAGACACATCATGTACCTCAAGCTATCGCCGCAGACGCTCGCATCGGGTAGGATACACTCCAGCGCCACGTGCTTCTATTCGCGCATGTCCCAGAGGTTTCGTGATCAAAACGGTGACATCACGCCCGCAAGGCAGGAAACGGACAACCTGATCACGCTCTACGGCTCAAACGTCCGGGCCAAGGTCTTCACGCCTCTTTTGCCCCTTGCCCTCGAGCTCTTCTTCGAAGGGCGCAAGGAACGATTTCACCCAGTGAGGCTGCTGCCCGAGAGGGAAGAGGGCCCCGATCGGCTGAGGGAATCTAGCACCATGGTGGCCTCGTGCGATCTGTCCCTGCTCGGCAACAGGCTGGTGCTGACCGCCGAACAGAGGATGGAATGGTACATCAACGAGTTCTACGACGAACCTGCCTTCCCGTGGCTGCCGCCAACGCCGCAGGGCAAGGTGAGCGGTGACGAGCAGACGCCGCACGTCGGGTTCAGGCTGCATGCGGCGCCCTTTGTCACGATCAAGGGCAACTGGGGCAGGTACTACAGGCTCCCGACCTTCCTCGAGCTATTCGGGAACCTCGGATCGGTCACCGGGAAACCGGATCTTCAATGCGAATCGGGGACCAACAGGGATATCGGGCTGGTTCTCTCCGTAAAGAAAGCATGGGTATTCGAGAGCGCGTTCATGGAGCTCGCTTACCTGGATAACGAGGTGGAGGATCTGATCCTCTTCTTCCCCAACTCACAGTACACTTCCGTTCCGGGCAACATAGGATCAGCTGCGATAAGAGGCTGGGAGCTCTCCGCATCCTCAACGGTGATCGGATGCCTAAGCATCTCGGGCAACTACAGCTACCTCGACACCGAGGATACGAGCCCCGTGCCGTATTACAGCGGGAACAGACTGGCGGGAAGCCCCGTTCACAAATCGGCCATCATGCTCGAGCTCGACCGCGAGAGATACAGGATGGCATACGAGTTACACATCCTCGGTTCCAACTACCTCGACAGGGCGAACTTGGAAGAAGTCCCGGCCCGCGAGATCCACAACGTGTCACTCAGGCTTGAAACCCCCCTCGAGGGGCTTTTCATGACGATCGAGTGCCGAAATCTGAGCGACAACCAGGTTAGCGACATCAGCGGGTTTCCGCTGCCGGGAAGAAGCTACTATGCAACGGCAAGCTACAACAGATAGTAAGGAGGAAATCAAAAATGCCACGAGTCTATCTCACCGCACTTCTGGTTCTGCTGACATCCTCTTCGCTCGTTATGCCGCAGCCCGCTGCCGCCTACGACTTCGCATTCATCACGACTACGGACTACTCATCCGGATCGTCTTCTGCGATCTGGCTCGACGGATCCTACACCACCGACGAGAACGTGGCGTCCATTTACAGCGATGCGGTATCACGGTATTTCGAAGGATTGATCTACGTAGTGAACCGGGAGGGTGCGGACAATATACAGGTGCTCGATCCGGGATCGGGATTCTCCACGCTGAGGCAGTTCTCCGTCGGGAACGGCTCGGACCCCCACGACATCGCTCTGGCCAGCGAAACCAAGGCATACGTCACAAGGTACAACACAAACGACCTGTGGATCGTCGATCCATCGACAGGCTCGCACACCGGCACGATCGATCTGTCGTCCCTGGCGGACAGCGACGGTCTCTGCGAGATGGACATGATGCTGCTCGTGGGCGACAGGTTGTTCGTATCGATAGAGAGGCTCGACAGGGACAACTGGTGGGGACCCTCGGGTACGAGCTACATAGCCGTGGTTGACACAGAGGCCGACACGCTTCTCGATACAGATCCCATGACAGCCGGCAAGCAATCGATACTACTTAGCGGGACCAATCCCTACGGGGACATTCAATTCAACCCGTACGACGGAAAGCTTTACGTTTCGTGCATCGGGTGGTGGGGTATGACAGACGGCGGCGTCGAGAGGATAGATCCCGTGACGTTCGAGATCCTGGGAACGATGATCACCGAAGCAGCCGCCGGGGGTGATATAAACGATGTGACCGTAGCGTCGGCTGCGAAGGGGTATGCGATCGTCACGGATTCCGATTTCTTCACTCTGCTGATATCGTTCGATCCATCGGCAGGAACGGCCACCGGCACGCTCTACGAGCCGGGCGACTACGTGCTATACGACATCGAGCTCTCACCTTCCAAGGAGCTCTTCCTGTGCGACAGGACTCCGACCCTCCCCGGCATAAGGATCTACGATACGTATTCCGACACGGAGATAACGTCCGGCCCGATCGATGTCGGGCTCCCGCCCTTCGACATCTGTTTCAGCATGCCCATTCAGACCGACGGTGACCTGCCGCTCTTCGCATCCATGGGCCAGAACTACCCAAACCCGTTCAATCCGGCGACAACCATCCCGTTCTCGATAAAGTCGGAAGCGGAAGTAAAACTTACGGTCTACGATGTATCGGGGCGGCTGGTCAGAAGGCTCATCGACAAGAGGCTCCCCGCTGGTTCCTACGAGGCCGCCTGGAACGGGCGCGACGGTGGCGGCCGCGGTATGGCGTCGGGCGTTTACTTCGCCAAGCTCAGGGCGGGCAGCTTCTGTTCGGTCAAGAAGATGGTTCTTATGCGTTGACCTCTGTCCCTTACACGAATGCAGGTGCTGAATTGTCCGGCTGATTAGATCATACGATCTACAGCCGGGTTTTTCTCGGCCGGAATGCCCGGCCCCATTCGTAACCGGCGCCATGGAATCCAAACATACGGTGAGTATCCCTTGCCGGGCTCACCCCGGTATTGTATGATCGAGGCTCAGGGAGAACTTCACCGGCAGAGCATCAGTGGGAGCTCATCGGATCACAACAGCGGTTCTGATATCACAATTAGATCCGGGGAGGAATAACATGGCCGTAGCACGCGTCAGTGAGATCGTTGCTTCGTCTAAAAAGGGCTGGGTTGAAGCGGCGATGGAGGGATTCCAACGCGCGAAGGCGACCCTTCGCAACATAACAGGATTCGAGATCATAAAGCACACCGCCCACGTGGAGAACGACGAGATAGTCGAGTTCCGCGTGACCATGCGCGTAATATTCATCCTGGAGTAAACGGCGGACAGTCCCTCATGCACAGCGGCGCTGGAACCGCTTGATAGGTTGCGCCGGAGCCGCATGATAGGTTAAAGAAACGAAATAAATAACGGATTGCCGCCTATGGCCGCAGCGTAGGGCCGTATCATTCAGATTGAGCGCCCCGGCCGGGCGGTTCTTCGTCCATGAGCGCGAGCAGTTCGGTGAATCTCGTCCTCAGGCCATGTGCGAGGTCGGGATCATCCAGAGCCATCGAGACGAGTCCGGCGAGCAGGTTCTTTAGCTCGATCACCGCGTTGCCGGCTGGCTCATCAATCCCGGCATCCCTATCCCGCTTCGAAGATATCAGGCCATAACGGCTGCAAAGCCATTCGATATGAACAAGCGACTCCTTGTACCTTGCGTTCAACGTCGCCGTGGCCGCCAGGCCGTAGCGGATCTCCGGATCATCCGGATTTGCGGAGTTGAACAGCACATCCGCAAGGGTGAACTTGCCGCTCCTAAGCGCCGATTTCGCCAGCGGCTTCAACACGCGGGTCAGTTCGCCCAGATCCGCCCTCGAGCCATCGAGCCAATCGCGGTCCAATGCGCCCAGCCTGTCAGAGACCGCTTCTTCGGTATCGACGTTCTTGCGGTAGATCGAGATCACGGGCCCCCTGACACCACGGCCCGGCTTGAAAACGGCGGCCTCATCCCAACCGTGCTTCAGATCGCCGTAGAACCGCATCTGCCTTGAAAACCTATCGGGCTTGGCTTCATACCGGCTCATGACGGTGCTGCTCGTGATTATGCAGTCCGCCTCGGTATACAGACGGGCGTCGTAAAACGGGCCGGACCTGTCCGGGTCCATGATATAGAGCGGGATTTCCGCAACGTCGTAGGTCCTGACACCTGAAAGAGCCTCGATTAGAACATCCCTGCGCTCTTGATCGAAGCCCGAGATCTCATTCAGGACGGAAGACGTTTCCGCGGAGATCCAGAAAGACGGAGTCAGCACCTCCTTCACTATGACCGAGTTATCCTCCACGTTGTCATGAACCCACTGCCGGGCGTACCAGCGTGTGTCCTGAATCGCGGCAGCCGCCGAAACACCCTTAACGGCGGGCTGGACAAGCGCGATCGCAAAAAGCGCCCATATCACGACGCTGCCTGTCCTGCCGGTCAACCTGAATAGGCCAGCAACCCTGTGGACGAACATCACCGCAAGTCCCGCAGCGAACGGTGCGAGGGGCACCAGATACCTGGCCGCCTTCATCGACCACGATCCGATTATCAGAAGATATATCAGGGGCAGCAGTGAGAAGATGACCATGCCCGTCCTGCCTCGATTAATCTCATCGGCTGTCTTTGGATCCGGCCTGTTTTTCTCTGATGCTTTATTATCCGATTCGCCTTTCCCACCGGACTCAGCCGGTCCCACCACCGGTCCACCAGCACCACCCAACCGGGATCCCCGATATGCAACGAATGAAACGACAATCCCGGCGATGAAGAAGATAGTCAGCGGATATCCCAGGTTAGGGATAAGCACATATCCGAAGTAGTACCCAATCGCCCTGCCGGGCGCGTCTATGGAATCGAAGTGGCCCGCCTCCATGTGATCCCTCTCGAACGAGAGGTCGTTCCAGAAAGACGAAAAGTCCAGCAGGCAGTACGGCGACGCGGCGAAGAAGACAATCGCCGCGACCAGCACCAGGAGCCCGAGCTTCTTGTCGAGCAAGACGCCCTTCAATCCAATCCCTCGACGCATTAGAGATATCTGTGCCGGTATCAACGATACCGCAGAGAACAGCCCCGGGTACTTCGACGCGGTGGCGAGACCGAGGACCACGCCGAACAGCGCATAGTCGCGTACCCTTCGCCGCTCGGCTATCCTCAATGCCGCCAGCACGGAGAGGATCATGAAGAATCCCAGCGCTATGTCGGTCTGAACCATCCTCGACTCGGTTATATCGAACGCGAAAATAGACAACAGGACCGCCGACATGATCCCGGCGATTGGTCCCGTAATGCGCTTGACGATCAGGTAGAGTACCCACACCGAGGCGGAGCTGAAAACAACGCTGGTCGTCCTGCCTATCAGGATCAGGGTCGAGGGATCGATCTTCTGAAGCATCAGGAAGGTCTTCAGATCATGACCCGCCCCGAATAGACGCTGCGCGAGGTATGCCAGCCCCTGGAGGATCATCTGGAGGTATATCGTGAAGGACGGATAATTGAAGAAATGAGGATTGAGATCCAACGTGCCGTCGGCCGCACCCAGCCAGATCGAGTACGCCTTCATCAGCGGCGTGGCCTCTTCCAGGATCATGGGCAGTCCCCACGGTATTCCCCAGATCCTGATCAGGAAAGCCGCTGCAACCACGAGGGCCGCGATCAGATCGTATCTTATATGCCTATGCAAATTGTCGCTCTCCATAGCATTCATATCAGATTATACTACTTCCTCGTGAATGCCACCTCTAGTATCAATTCGTAATCGCCCTCGGAATCCGGACTTTCCATTCTCAGTATTACCCTGTTGGAATCGATCTTCTTGAATGTCTGGATCAATAGGGTGTCGTGCCAGTTAAAAAACAGAATATCGTCGTTTATGAACTTGCAGGTAGCCGTCAAGAAATTGCCTGAGCTCTCGAACCACCAGTACCTGATCGTCTCCGCCTTCTTGTCCCATGCGAATACGCCGTGAGCCTGGCCCTCTTCGCTGTTCACCAACGATGAATAATCAAAATAAACATATTTATCATCGAGCGCCCTCTTGAATGTCCCACTCCCGGTTCCCGTGGCCGCCTCGCTGAACGCGCTCTTGGGGATCCTGTATTCCATGTCCCAGTCACCCAACAAAAAGCTGAATTTTTCCAACATGACACCGTCCTCCATCCAAGGATCTTTAAAGGATAGAAATATTTTTGATTAGCGTCAATTTATTTAACGATCCGTCGATCACACCTGTGATACGCTCCACTTACAATGTTGAAAACAGCCCTAAATAGTAGTATAATTGTATCAATAGACTAGAACATCCTTGCCGTGCACCGCCGAGGCAGTGATACCGATGAAAGAACGACTCAAGACCATCTCGCGAACAACCGCCTGTATCTCTCTCGTACTCATTCTATACACTGGGATGCCCCTGGCCCAGCAAGACACAACGAGCTACATTGGGCTATACGTGGATGATTCCCATACCTGCTGTGGTGTGAGTGTGTGTACGGGGAATTACGAGCCGTTCGATCTCTACGTATGGATCAAACCCGGCGAGCACGGGATGATGTCGGCTGAATTCGCCATCGATTACCCATACAACGTGGCGTACCTGGAAGTGGAGACGAATCCGATCGTCGAGTCCTTCACGGGAACGCTGGTCGATGGTATATCGGCGCATTTCTATGACTGCCAAACGGACTGGGTCTGGCTGTTCAAGCAAAGATGCATGTTGTTCGATAACGGCGACAGCCCGATCAGCCCGGTTCCGCACCCGGATAGGTCAACCCTGCTCTGCACCTCATGTCTCGAGGGGAATCCCGAGGAAGAATGCTATAACTGCCAGGATGTAAACACATTCGGGTACTGTCTCGGCGCTCCGGAGATCCAGGATGTTTATGTATCGGATCCCCAGCTTCTCGAGGTCGAACTGGATTGGGCTCTCGGCGGCGAGTGGGAGGTGTTCGAGCGCGACGATCCCGCGATAACGATACCGATAGACAGTGTCACAGTATGGCAGGATCAAAGCCACCGCAGGGTCTACCTGGCACAGCCCATTTCCCCGAATCTCATGTACATCCTCGCCGTGCGCAATGTCTACAACGAAACGAATGGAATCTGCCAGAAATACGACACGTACGAGTTCTTCTTCACGCTCGTAAGCTCACAGCTAGCGGGCTTCTCTGCGGCCTCGAACGGCTCGGGCATAGAGATCATATGGGAGCTATCGGATCCGGCAGGCGATCTGGATTTCATGATCTACCGCGCCGTCGGCGATGCAGATTCTTTCGAGCCGGTCGATTCGCCGGTGATCGAGAGACACGGCTCTGAGTTCTCCTACATCGATAATAGCTGCGATCCCGGAGTGAGCTATAGATACCGTGTAGGCTACCTGAGCAACGGTGAACACTTCCATCTATTCGAAACCGGGCAGGTTACAACGCCTGCGGCAAAATGCTGGATCTGTCAGAACTACCCCAATCCGTTCAACCCGGTGACGACGATCGTATACAACCTCCCGGCTGCAGCACGGATAGAGCTCGATGTATTCGACGTCTCTGGAAGACACATCACGAGGCTGGCCGAAGGGGAGAAGCCGGCCGGAAAGCACAGCGTCGATTGGCCCGGCCTCGACGACCACGGGCGCGCGGTCAGCGCCGGAATCTACCTCTACCGCCTCAGTGCCGGCAAGGAGATCATCACGAAGAAGATGCTCCTGCTTCGGTGAAGTCCTATCCGGACACCACCGACTTCAACCGGACATAACACTCCGAACACTAATATCTGTGAATTTGGCTATATATCAATGAATAATAAAAACTGGTCGGGGTGGCCGGATTTGAACCGGCGACTTCCTGCTCCCAAAGCAGGCGCGCTAACCGGGCTGCGCTACACCCCGACGAAGTGGTCCCGGGGAAATACGTGAGCGCCCGGACGTTCAAGCTGAATCCGCCGCCCGGCCCCCCCCGCATATCCCCGTAGAGCCAATATGAAGTATTTGTTTGCACGGACGCCCAAGTCAAGGGAAACCGTGTTTGCCTTAGTTCTCACCGGCCGGACATCGCCTCACCGGCCGTCCGTCGTAAGACCAGACTGCCACCACCTCACCGGCCGGTCATCGCCAAACAGGCCGGCATCTGTCTACCTGCGCCTGTCAACCCCCACTATCATTCACCGGCCCTTCCTCCGAGCACCTCTTTGTATACCTGCATGATACTCTCGTAGTGGCGGTCGCGGCCGTACAGCCGTTCGGCCTTCTCCCTCCCGCGGTTGCCCATCTCTCGTGCCGCATCGGGATCGCGAAGCAGCCTGCCGATCCTATCGGCCAGCGCCTCATGATCGCCCAGGGGAAAGAGATAGCCGTTTACACCGTCGTCGATCATCTCGGGGATTCCCCCGATATCGGATCCTATCACAGGTATGCCCGAAGCGAAGGCCTCCATGATCGAGAAGGGCAGGTTCTCGTACCACCTCGAGGGCAGAACGGCGAACCGGGCTCGGGCGATGATCGAGCGCAGCTCCTCGCCACCTCGGTGCCCCTTGAACTTTACCCTGTCCGTGCCCGATTCTCCAACGAGCGATTCGAGCTCATCTCTCACCGGCCCCTCGCCCAGCAGCCATAGCTCTCCCCTGTCGAGCGACGCGACGGCGCGTATCAGCGTATCGAGCCCCTTCTCGTATAGCAGCCTGCCGAAGTATACGAAGTAATCACCTGCGGGCACTTCGCCGGATGCAGATGCACCGCTGAAAGCAGACTCATCACCTCGCAACGGCGCTTCGCCCTGGGGGGCAGCATCTCCGGTTGGGTGCTCATGGCCTGGTGAAGGATCCGGTGCATGGACATTACCCAGGGCCGGCTTATAAGCCTCCAGGTCCACGAAGTTGGGTATCACCCTAATCCTGCCTCGATCGAAACCGCCCTCGAGCAGCTTGCCCTCGAGAAAGCCGCTAGGCGCTATGAAACGGTCTATCTTGCCCGGAACCCCGGTGATCCGCTCGTAATACATCGACAGCATGGCGACGAAGCTGGCCGCGAGGCTGCCCTTCTTGCAGCGGTGTAACAGCACGTTGTAGAAGCGGTTCGGCAGGCAGCGCTCGCAGATCTCATCCCCGCATAGGAAGGAGGTGTTCGGACAGACCTGCCTGAAATCGTGAAGCGTCCATACTATGGGTATCTTCCTCGCGCGCAGCGGCTCGATGATCGAGGTCGTCAGATGGCCGTGAATGTTGTGAAAATGGGCGATATCGGGTCTCACGAGATCGGCCAGCTCCCCTATCCGCCTGCGCGCCTCCACGTTGCGGATGCTGCGCGAGAGGACCGTCCAGGCCGAGCCCGGCGAGAAGTCCCGCAAAAGCCCCGGAAAGTCGATCTCGCTGGTGAAGTATTCGGAATACGGCGACTCGAGATTCTGGGGATGCTTCATCGCAAAGGGAATGACCTCGTGCCCGTTCTCCTCGAGCAGGCCGGATAGGTTCAGCATATAGGTGGAGTCACCCCCCCTCCGGAAGTGGAATGTCTGCACCATCAGGATCCTCATCCGCCATCCTCGCCGTATCTATTATCGAAGACAATCGTCCACCGCGGCCGGACCGCCGTCGGCTATTGTAAAATCCACGGTTCCGAGACCGCTAATGTACAGTAAAACACCGCTTTTATCAAAAGAAATACACACTTGACACTCCACAATACTATTACTAAATTATAATTACTTAAACAGATAATGATCTAAAGGAGAAATCATGAAAAGACACTACGCTCTTGTCGGAGCCGGCATCATTTGTATTGCGGCGCTCCTTGCCGGGTGCTCCACGGATGGAGATGTAACGGTCAAAAACGACGCATCGACCAATTTTACGGGAGTATTGCACGAAGACCGGATAGAGATCCCCGCCGGTGGCCAGATTACGATGAATATATACATAGGCAAGAGCCTCCTTTTCGTAGGGCCGGATGAACGCGATGTTTCTCTAACAGGCTCCGCCTATACAAAGAAACCGTTCTCCACGACGATGAACATCACGAATGGAGAAAGCACATCGTACAGCATAACAGACGACTGCGGGGCGATGATCCTGGAAAACGGCTTCTCATCGTTCATCGATACGATCAAAGTGAGGAACTGCACGGATACGAAATTCGGCCCGACCCTTCTTGCACCCAATGAGACTATTACTACGCGTAAGGACTTCCTCATACGGCTCGATGAGGGCTGTTGGGACATCGCAATCTATTATTTCGACAGCGAAGCTCACTGGGACACGATCTTCAACTTCCCGAGCGAGCTGGGCGAAGTGACATTGCTGATCTGGCATCCGGACAGCACATACACATTCTAAAGGGAACAGCGTTTTGAACGGAGGGCTCCTTTGAAAAAGAAAAATGCAATCCTCGGTGTCAGCCTGCTTCTGATCATATGTTCAATATCGACCGGAACGGCGTTCGGCCAGGCGCAGGAGAACTACGTCGTATACAATCTCGGCGGCGGATTTACACAGGCAACGGTCGTAGATGCCAGAAGGGGATTTCTCGGTTTCAATATGTTCTGCGGCAAGATGCTGACAGACTATCTGTGCGTAGGCATATCGGCATCCTGCGATATCAACTCTTACAGGGATATCGACGACAACAACGAGAGGATGACAGTCATCCCTCTGCTGGCCAGATTGAGACTCTACTACACAACCGGCGAACTGCTGCAGATGTACGCCACCGTGGGAGCGGGTGTTTACAACGCCGTGCCGCATGTAAACATCCACCCCATAGGAGACATCTGGAATTCGACCATTCAGCCCGGGGGCTCGATCGGCTTCGGCGTGGAATACTGGTTCCTTCTCACCATGGGAGTGGGATTGGAATTCGAGTATCACATGTTCCCGACCGAGGAGGACAGCATGTTCTCCTACTTTGCGGCGCGCCTGAACTACACGTTTATCAGATTTTAGGAATAATTTTCGACAGGGACAGAAACTTTGACGGCCGGCACACCCGGCCGTCACTATATACGCTTCGTGGCGCTCACGACCCTTGTCACGTTTCCATCGGTGAAAAATCCGAAATCCTCGAATCCACCGTTCTTCTCGAGCACCCTCGTAACCAGCTTCTCCTGCTTCTCGCCTATCTCGAAGGCAAGCTTTCCACCGGGCGCCAGCATCGGGCCGGCCCCTTCGATAAGCCTGCGGAAGAAGTCGATGCCGTACGGACCCGCATCCAGCGCCACCTTGGGCTCGTGATCGAATATCTCCGGGGCAAGGCGCGAAAGGGATCCTGAAGGTATATAGGGCGGATTGCATACGACGAGATCCACTTTACCCTCGCACCCGAGATCCTCGAACGGGGCGAAAAGGTCACCTGCAAAAAGTTTGACCCTCTCACCGAGGTCGTACCTATCTACATTCCTGTTTGCCACTTCGACCGCGCCTTCGCTTACATCGGAGGCAAGTACCTTTGCGTTCTCGCAGCTCATCGCCACGGAGACCGCTATGTTTCCGCATCCCGTGCCTATCTCGATAACCGTAGGAGCGGAGCCCCCTCCGTCACGGTCATTTATCAAATCAACAGCGACACCGACGAGAAGGCTCGTCTCCTCGCGTGGGATGAGGGTTTCGGGCGTGCAGTAGAACCTACGCTTCATGAAAACTGCCTCCCCGATTATATACTCGAGAGGAACGCCTTCCTTCCTTCGCATGGCGATCACGGCCGGATCCATTTCACCGCCGGGAATGCCGCTATCCGCAAAGCTCAACGACCCCTCGGAGACCAGATCGAACAGCCTGAGCGTTTCGAGAAGTGGATAGTCCACACCTTCGTTCTCGAACGTTTCGAGCACCCTCATGAATCCGCTGTAATGAACATCTCCAGTTTTCATGTTATCCTCTCAGCCAATGACCAGGGGGAATCAACCGCCTGCCAGGCTCCGGTAAACCTCCCCGTATCGCTTCGCGATCTCGGTCCAATCGTGATTCTTCCTTATGTGCGCCCTTGCCCTGTCACCCACCACCTGCGCCTCATCCCGGTGTTCGAGGACATACACGAGCCGCTCTGCGAGAGATCCCGCGTCCGAAACCTGGAAGTCGTAGCCCTGGCCGCAAGCCACCGCCTCGTTCTCCGGGATGTTGCTGTAAATCACGGGCAGCCCGAATGAAAGCCCCTCCAGAAGCGCTATCGACATCGCCTCGTACTCCGAGGGGAACACGAAGATCCTAGCGTGGGCGAACAGCGAGTAGTACTCGTCCCCGGACAGAAAACCCGTAAACAGCACGCCATCGGGCTTGTTCTCCCTCAATTCACTGAAGTAGTTTGAATCCGTCGCACTGCCGCCGCCCGCGATCACCAACGGAAGTCCTCGAGCGGTCATGGAGTATGCCTCCATCAGGGTATGAAGCCCCTTCGTGCGCTCTATACGCCCCGCCGAGCAGAAAATATATCCACCCGGCTCGAGCTCCCAACGCTTAAGCCATCTCCCGTCCGGCGTATCCCTCATCTCGATCCCGTTCGGAATATAAATCACATCCTTGCTGTATCTTTTCTTGTAATAGTTGCAGAGGGGCTTCGAAACGGATGTTACAGCCCTCGGCATCCTGATGAAGAACCTCTCGGCGATCCTCGACATCATCTTCGCCCCACCGCCCCATTTCTTCCTGATATACGCCTGCCCGTGGGAGGTGGCTACGACGCCGTACTTGGCCTTCGGGAGCCAGGCCAGCAGGCACGGATCCGTACTGTGAATATGAACGAGGTCGTAATCCTCACGCCTCGTATCCAGGGAGGCGTTCCACATGTGCGTGATCATCTCGAAGTTCTTGCTCGAGCTGCCCGGAACCGTCTTGATACGTGCCCCGTGGTAGTCGTCGCTGGGCTCCGTGTAGTCGTCGTATCCGTATACCGTGACCTGGAAACCGAGGTCGACGAGATTGGGGACCAGGGAATCGACCACGACCTCGACTCCATGGTGGCCCGGTATTCCCTTTATCCCTACGACCGCAATCTTCATTGCACGTCCCGGCCGGCTAAAACTGTATGCCCTTCCCCTGCATCAGGCGCCACTTGTTCCTGAGAACCCATAACAGAGGCTTCATCGGCTCCCTGCGCATTGCCGGGACGGCGGTCCCCGTCATCCAGCATCCCCTATCGCAGTTGCGCACTATCTCCCTTATCTTCCGGGCCCGCTCACCGTTCCATATCTCCTCGAACGATTGAACGTTGAGATCGCCCATGATCAACGGCTCTTCGGAGCCGTTGCAGGCCAGCACGCGCCCCCAGGGATCGAGGAAGAACGTATCCGTGCCTGCCCCGCATTCTATCGGCCGCTGCTCGCCCTTGACATGCCTCAGCAGGCCGAGGTTCAGGTAGGCCCTGAACCAGTCCTTCACCCTCTTCTTGAGCCCCCGGCGAGGCGAACGGAGAAGGGCCTCCATGAACTCGACCATAGCCCGCTCGACATCATCCACGTTATCGATCCTGTTGTCCTCCTTGTAGAAGTAGAAGGAGTTATGAACAACGGCGTTCGCGAATTCGAGCTCCATGAATGCCGTCAGGGCGTACATATCGAGCAGATCCTTGCAGTTGTCCCCCGATATGGTCATCGCAAAACCGATATCCTCGATACCCATCTTCTTCAGGCGCAGAATCGTACGCATGCCGCGGTCGAAACCGTTCTTGATGCCGCGGAGCTTGTCGTTCAGAGCCGGCAGGCCCTCTATGCTCACACGAACCGTTATTTCAGGATACTCCTCGGCGATGGCGATTATCCTGTTATAGAAATATCCGTTCGTGCTTATCTCGAGACGCTTCGTTTTCTTATCCAGGATGCTGACGATATCACGTATATCCCTTCGCAGCATCGGCTCACCGCCCGTGATATTGAGCCGCTTCATTCCACCTGGTATCTTCTCCAGTATCCTGGGATCGAATTCCTCGGACGACTTGCTCGGATTCTCCCAGCAATGGCACATGCCGCACCTGGCATTGCACCTGTAGGTTGTAATGATTGCACATTCCATTGCAAACCGCTCCTGCCGACTTCGGGATAATAGGGGAACCCCGCCCAGTCACACCCCATCCGCACTGGTCCTCCAGGAATAGAGCATTACTCATGCCTGTTTGAGCCACTTGACGATCTCGCGCACGTCGGGCCTCTTTCCGTACATCAGTATGCCGGTTCTGAATATCTTGGCGGCCAGCATGCCGAAAATGTATATGCTCCCCAGAAGGATCACGATGCTTAGGGCTATCTGCCAGACCGGCGGCATCAGCACGTTGATTCGCATAAACATCACTATGGGAGTGAAGAACGGAATCAGGGACACCACCGTGGCGAACGTACCGTGAGGATTCTGAATCACCGCAACGGGAATGACTAACGTGAACACCAGGCACATTACAACAGGCATCTGAAGCTGCTGTGCCTCCTGGTCGGTGTTGCAGATCGATCCAATGGACGCAAACAGCGTCGAATAGAAAAGGAATCCCAGCAGATAATAGGTTACGAAAAATATGATCGTGGTCCAGCCGAAATTGATGTACTGAGTCATCGCGCCCGAGCTCATCACATAGAAGTACAGCGCGAGCGAGCAAACCGACCAGATCGCGTACTGGGTCAATCCGACGGCCCCCACACCGAGGATCTTGCCCCCCATCAGGTCGATAGGCCTCAGAGAGGAAAGCAGGACCTCGATCACCCTGTTGCTCTTCTCCTCGATGATGCTGCGCTGGACGGCGACCCCCCAGAGGAGGATCGTCATGTACAGCATCATGATGAAGATGAACGTAGATATGAAGATGATATCCAACTCCACCTCCCTCTCCTCCCCGCCGCGGAGCTGCACCGGCTCGAGATCGACACCCTTCATCATACTCCTGACGGAGTCGTAATCCATCCCGGCCGATTCGAGCCTGATCCCTATCACGGCGTTATCGAGAGCGTTATCGAGGCGCTCATAGGTGGCTATGCTTCCCACGCTCCTGCTCACGTACGTGACTTCCCCGTTTTCGAATACGTCTTCCGATATGACAAGGTACCCGTCGAGGATCTCACTCTCCACCTCTATGCCGAGCTCCCTCTTGACCTCGTCGATGTTGCGGCCCTCATGACCCACCTTTCTAAGGACGAACATCGGAGCTCCGTCCGGGAGTGTATCACCGAGCGCCTCCTCGAATTGCTCGAGAACCGATCCCGAGCTGTCTATCACGGCCACCTTTAACTGGCGCTCCGGGGAGCGCTCGAGAATAAATCCCGGCAGGACTATCACCGCACCCATGATCACGGGCCCGAGGATGGTGCCGATCAGAAAACTCCTCTTCTTCACCCTCTCCAGGTATTCCCTCTTAGCTACCTTGATGAGCTTCATCCTCGACCTCACCCCCTTCCCCTCCGACCTGCGAGATGAAGATATCGTGGAGCGACATCTCACCTATCTCGAACCTCTCCACCCGGCCGAACTGCGTTGCCGAGCGCAGCAGATCGTTGGGATCGGCTCCAGGCTTGAGCGTCACCGTCAGATCCTGTCCGAACGCCCTGATCCTCTCCACATCCGGATGCCTCTCCAGGCCGCCCTGATCACCGGACAGCCTCAGGGAGACCGTATCCTTGCTGAAGCGCCTCTTGATATCCGAAAGGGCGCCGTCGAGCACCTTGATCCCCTTGTTGATTAGGCATATCCTCTCGCAAAGCTTCTCCACCTGATCCATCAGGTGCGTGGAGAGAACCACGGTTCTGCCCTCATCCTTGATCCCTATCACTATATCCTTGAGAAGCTGTGTATTGATGGGATCCAGCCCAGCGAACGGCTCGTCTAGGATCACCAGCTGGGGCTCGTGGATTACCGTGGAGATGAACTGTATCTTCTGCTGCATCCCCTTCGAAAGCGCTTCGACCGTTTTGTCCTCCCATCCGGAGAGGCCGAGCCTTTCAATCCACTTCCCGGCCCTCTTCGACGCCACATCGCCGGGCACCCCCTTGATCTCGCCCAGGAAAACGAGATGATCGAGGACCCTCATCTTCCTGTAGAGCCCCCTCTCCTCCGGCAGGTATCCTATTCTCTCCTTCACCCTCTCCTTGAATGGCTCTCCGAAGATCCTGATCTCCCCCTCGTCCTGATGTATGATCCCCATTATCATGCGGATCGACGTCGTCTTCCCGGCGCCGTTTGGTCCCAGCAGCCCGTATACGACCCCCGGCTCCACAACGAAGGAGAGGTTGCCGACGGCGGTCAGCCCGTCGTACCTCTTAGTTACGTTCTCGAGTTCAAGCAATACCGTTCCTCCTTTGAACAGATCCTCCGTCAACCCGTCACCGATGACCGGGCCTGGCCGAGCAACGATCCGGTCCCAGCCGATGCAGCCTGTATCTCAAACCCTTTCCAATCCGCACCTGTCTATCAACAGCCACTTCATCTCGACGAGCGCACGGTATCTGTGGCTTATCCTGTTCTTCTCGGCTGCTTCCATCCTGGCCACCGTCATCCCCTCCTCGGGCACGTAGAATACGGGATCATATCCGAACCCGTTCTCGCCCGAGGGCTCAGTCTCTATCCTGCCGTACAGCTCCCCCTCCGTAACGAGCGCACCGTCCTCGCTTCCCGGCGCTGGATAGAGAACCATCATGCACTTGAACCTCGCGCCGCGTTTCTCCCGAGGCACACCGTCGAGTGCCTGCAGGAGCTTTCGGCACCTCTGTCCGTCGGAAAGCCCCTCACCGCCATACCTGGCCGATTTGATCCCCGGGTCGCCGCCGAGTGCCTCGACTTCCAGGCCGGAGTCGTCGGCCAGGGCCGGAAGCCCCGTGGCCGCGTGAACCGCCTTCGCCTTGGACATCGCGTTCTCGAGGAACGTATCGCCATCCTCGGACGGATCCGGGAAGGGTGGAAAATCCTTACGGCCAAGGAGTTCGACATCGATCCCCGACAGGATGTCCCTGATCTCGCGTTCCTTGCCGGCATTACCGGTAGCGATCACAATCCTCAAGCTCACCTCAAGATCCTTTTCTGCTCCCTGATTATGCGCCGTATACCCGTCTTCGCCGACTTTATCATGGCCCCGAACCTCTCCTCGCTGAACGCCTTGCCCTCGGCCGTTCCCTGTATCTCGATGAACTCGCACTTATCGTTCATCACCACGTTCAAATCCACCTCCGCGCGCGAATCCTCGGAATAATCAAGATCGAGCATGATGCCGCCGTCGACGATACCGACACTCACCGCGGCAACGTGCGTGAGAAGCGCCTTCCTCTCTATCCCCAATCCCCTCAGAGCCTCGGCCAGTACCAGGAATCCCCCGTTGATCGAGGCGGTCCTGGTGCCGCCGTCCGCCTCTATCACGTCGCAGTCTATCACTATCGTCCTTTCCCCGATGGCCGCAAGGTCTACGGCCATTCGCAGAGCCCTCCCGATCATGCGCTGGATCTCATGGGTTCTTCCCTTCACCCTGCCCCTCACGGACTCTCGGGGGATCCTGCTCGGACTCGAGCGCGGCAGCATGCCGTATTCAGCCGTCACCCATCCCCTTCCCGAACCTTTCAGAAACTGCGGAATGTGATCGTCCACGGTCGCCGTACATATAACCCTCGTGTGTCCCGATTCTATCAGCACCGATTCCCTGGCGCTCTCGATATACCGCTTGTGAACCTTCAACGGCCTTATCTCGTTTTTTTTCCTGCCGTCCCTTCTAGCCATAGAACCTCCGATACGGCTACCGTCTCAAAGCCTTATCTGTTCGACTTCCCCTATCGGCCGCCGGAGAAACCTCTCGCCGACCTCCTTGAACAGATACGGGATATCGCTCACGTAGACATTGATACCACCCGAACCCCCACCTTCCCGCTTGAGCCCCCTATCCTCCAGGATGGACTCCACCTCGACGGCCGTTTCCCGCGCCGAGTCGACGAGAACCACGTCATCACCGACGACCTCTCCTATGACGCCCTTGATCAGCGGATAGTGCGTGCAGCCGAGAACCAGCACGTCCGCGCCGAATCCGGCCAGGGGCTCCAGATACCTTCTGGCCGTGAGGCCGGTTATCTCGCCTTCAAGCCAGCCCTCCTCGACCAGCGGCACGAAGAGCGGGCATGGGCGCGACCAGATCTCGACGTCCGGATCTATACCGTGAAGCGCCCTGGAGTACGAGCCCGAGGTTATTGTAGCCGTAGTCCCGATCACGCCGATCCTCTTGTTCCTGGTGGCACGCGCCGCAGCGCGCGCTCCGGGCATGAGCACGCCGATCACCGGGATCTCCTCCTCGTCCTGAAGCTCCGGAAATGCCACTGACGAAACGGTGTTGCAGGCCACCACTATCAGCTTCACGTTCTTGGTCTTCAGGAATTCGAGGTTGTCCCTGGCGAACCGCAGGACGGTCTCCGGGCTCTTAGTTCCGTATGGGAGCCTTGCCGTATCACCGAAATAGACGATCTCCTCGCCTGGAAGACGCTCCATTATCTCATGAACGACCGTCAGCCCTCCTATACCCGAATCGAAAACGCCGATGGCCTTATCGGGCTCGCTCATCACAGCAGTCCTCCACCCCCCGCCGGGGCGACAACCTCCGGGCGGGCTGCTCCTCGAGCGCAGCGTTCTATCGCCACTTCAACACCTCTATCGGCTTATCGACGGCGTAATGGCCGCCGATCGTCTCCACCGGATAGCCCTCGACCAGGAACATCACCTCTTTAACCTGCGGGAAATTCGCGCCTATGGTCCTAACTATCGAGCTTATCGTGTAGTATTCGCTGGTGCTGCCGCCCGGGTGATTCGATACGAGGGCCCTGTTGAAATCGATGAAAACCGTCTGGGACTCCTCCACCCAGAACGCCTGGAGCAGCTCGGTCCCCTGCGGGATCGCGGAAACCTTGTCCCTCCCCTCCGGGCCGTTGATCAGCTCGGCAACGACGGCCTTTATCCTGTCCTCGATCCCCTCTCCTTCCAAGATCTCTCGAGTCTCCGAAAGCAGCCTGTCTGCATCGGCGTTAGCGAAGAACAGGGTGACGCTGCGAGTCTCACCCGAGACAGCCTCGACCTCGGGCGGCGGCTCTTCCCTTCTAACGCGTCCCAGGCGGCCCAGCAGAAAATAGAGGGCTATTATGACCGCCAAACCAAAAACGACGATTATTATCTTCCTGCCGAGGCTCGTTTCGATCACCCTCCTCCATCAAAACCGGCCGTTCACCGGAAGGCCGGTTTCATTTATCTCATTACTTACCACGCACGCATCCTGTTCAACCAAATCAGCCCGCTGCGCCCCGCCCCGGTGAATCAATCCCGCACAAGACCGGCGGCAGCCCGGCTGAGCTGGTACCTCCGGACTCCGTCCACTATCCCCCTAACGACATCCCGCCGGAAGCCCTCGTCGTGCAGGAGCTTCTCCTCTTCCGGATTAGAGAGGAAAGCAACCTCTATCAGGACGGCCGGCATGTTGAGGCCCTTGAGCACCTTGAATCCGGCCTGCTTTACGCCCCTGTTCCTTATATCCAGATTT
Organism: uncultured bacterium; assembly: GCA_964422745.1. GTDB lineage: Bacteria > Krumholzibacteriota > Krumholzibacteriia > Krumholzibacteriales > Krumholzibacteriaceae > CAYRCK01. The sequence continues at coordinate 32,946 of CAYRCK010000022.1, read as the reverse complement.
TCGTCGAGCTCGCGCTGAATGAACTCGGCGAGCCCGCTGCTCTCGTTGATGAACTCGTTCTGAACCATATCCCAAAGTATGAAATTGAGGTCGTCGAGCTGCTCCGCCCCCAGCCCCGAATTCTCGAATCTCACAGACGAGTTCTCCTCCCTGGCCTGCCTCGTCTCCTCCTCGGTCCTCGCGGGTGACAGGAAAAACACCTCGAAACCCCCGGCATCGGAGTCGAACCACCCGTTGCAGTGGATGCTGATGAACAGGTCCGCCTCCGCTATGTTGGCTGTCTCCACCCTGCGGTCCAGCGGAATGAGCTCGTCGCTCTCCCTCGTCATGATCACTTCCATCCCCAGGTCGTCAATGAGGTGCTGCTTGAGGAGCATCGATATCTCGTAATTGATCTCCTTCTCTCTCACCCCCGAAGGCCCCACCCTCCCGTTGTCTATACCCCCATGTCCAGGATCGACGGCCACGATACGTACCGGCACCTGCCTGCGCTCACGCGACACGTCGTCCAGTATCTCGACCATCCTCTTCCCGGCGTAATCGACCGCCGGGATCTCGGGCAGCTCGCCCTTCTCGATGTATATGGCCAGCTGCCTTCCCTCGCCCTGGGCACCACCGTAGCCCTCGAACTCCACCCTGAACCTCGCGGCCGTCTGTTTAACATCGAAGAAGAGATAGGCGTCACGCTCGGTCTGCTCCGCCCTGACGCGGTTGAAGAGTCCCTCACCCTTCGGGATCGTGAACTTGAGCGGGTTCAACCTTCCGCCGTATATCTTCAGCCGCAGCAATCCCGGGGACTCGCTGTCCACGTGATAGAGGAGCTCCTCCGTCAGATCGAGAACTACCCTAGTCCCCTCACCATCGCTCACGAATTCGATGTCGGTGACGTTGTAGCTAGGCGCCCCTATAGTGAGCACGAGCCTCTTCTCGTCCAGATCGATATCATCCTCCGAAGCATTGGCAAGCACCTCTCCTATGAACTCCAGGGGAATCATCACCGATCCGTTCTCGTACCTTACCGGCATCCTCATGAGAACGGGCGTGTCGTCGACCACGACCACCCGGGTGTCCAGTGTGAACATGAAGCGGTGGATGTCGATCCTGAGAACGAGCTTCCTGGCTCCGGAGTGCCAGAATTTCGTTGCCCTGAATATACGGGCCAGATCGTAGGCGGATATGAAGAGCTCGCGGCTGCCGCTCTCCAGCCTGTACAGTGAAACGTCCTCCATCTGCCTGCCGTCCGCGTAGACGACGCCGATCGTCGCATCGGGCTCCCTCTCGTCGAGATCGGGTGCGAGCGCGGCAACCCGGCCCGGTGAAAAGAGTATCAGGAAGGCCAGTAGCAGCAGAATGGCCGTGCCGGCCGTTTTGAGACCATACTTCGCCCTGCGCGCACTCGGCGCAGCGGCGTCGAACCGTCCAGCGGCAGCCGATCCAACGCGAACCCGCGGCGAACCGGAACCGGACGATCCGACAGCGCTTGACCTGACCCTGCTACGCTCGACGAATCTCCGATACATGCAATCCTCCAGACCGGCGTCCGTGCTATCTTCCCTTCTCTTTATCCTTGATCTCACGCCTCATATCCCTCTTTGCGTCCCGCTCTGCGATCTCACGTCTCTTGTCGTAGCTCCTCCTGCCCCTGGCCAAGCCCAGCTCCACCTTCACCTTGCCGCTGTCGCTGAAGTACATCCTCAGGGGGACAAGGGTGAGGCCTTTCGTCTGGACCTTCCCGATCAAACGCATTATCTCCCTCGAGTGCATGAGAAGCTTTCTCGTTCGTCTCGGCTCGTGGTTGAACCGGTTGCCCATCTCGTACGGGGCTATGTGGGCGTTGTATAGGAAGAGCTCTTCCCCGTCCAGGCTGGCATAGGCGTCCTTCAGCTGACCGCCGCCGTTTCGCAGGGATTTCACCTCCGTTCCGACCAGCACGATCCCCGCCTCCATCGTCTCGAGTATCGTGTAATCGCGGCGTGCCTTCCTGTTCGTACATATCAGCTTCATATCGGTTGGCACATGGAAATCCCCGAAAGATTCCCGGATTCGTACATGATAACCGGCAGGGGAAGGCAAACATACCCCTACACCCGCCGGCCCCGGCTCGATGCGGGCCGGCTCATAGATAGGCGAAAAGTAGCAGAGGGACAAGGGGTATGCAAGGCAAAAAGGCCCGCCGGCGGCAAGAGCGACAGGGGCTTATAACGCTCAAAGGGTTCCGCCGGCGGATCGCATCAGGACAGGGACGGCATGAATGTGAACCCCGCTGTTGGAGCGCAGGAAGATCCTTCCATGCCTGCTGCTACATCGCCGAGGCACTTCCACGGCAGCTACTACTCCAGCAAGGTCAGAAGCTCGGCCCGCTCCACCAGCTGAATGAACTCCGCACGGTACCCGAAGCGATCCTTACCCCTGGCGGTCCCGGCCAGCTCGATAACATCATCGAATGTATATTTTCCCATGCAACCGGAATCCCTGAGGATCATCGCGTACATGGCGGCTGCTGCTGCGAACCTGAAATTCTCGGAGGAATCCGCCAGATCCACCGGCTCCCCCTTGAGGGCCTTCACGATGAGCTTGCTCCTGCCGCTGCCGGGTTCCTTGTACCTGACCCTCACTATCAGGGATTCATCGCTCCTGCCGGCACTTTTCTTCAGCATGATCTCCTGATATCTAAGTTCGTATATTTTGGGAACTTCAGTGCCCTCAGCCGCGGGGGTGACCTCGTAGAGGGCCGTCACCGAGTGTCCGGCCCCTATCTCGCCGGCATCCTTCGTGTCATCACTGAAATCCTGGTTATCCAACAGGCGGTTTTCGTACCCTATCAACCTGTAAGACGATATGCGGGCGGGATTGAACTCCACCTGTATCTTCACATCCTTCGCTATCGTGTACAATGTCGACATTATGTCCATGACGAACACCTTCTTCGCCTCCAGGATGTTGTCTATATAGGCATGGTTGCCGTTGCCCTTGTCGGCAAGCTGTTCGAGGCGGTTATCCTTGTAGTTATCCACCCCGAATCCGAGCACCGTCAGGTATATCCCCTTCTCGCGCTTCTTCTCGATGAACCTCAGCAGCTCGGATGTGCTGGAGACACCAACGTTGAAATCGCCGTCTGTGGCCATTATGACACGGTTGTTCCCCCCCCGGATGAAGCCGTCCTCGGCAAGCCGGTATGCAAGCCTCATCCCCTCGCCGCCAGCGGTCCGGCCCTCGGCCATAAGACACATTATCGCCCTTTTGATCTTCTCCCTCTTCGAGCCGGGCACGTACTCCAGGACCACCCGCGCGGAAGACGAATAGACCACGAGGGAAACCCGGTCTTCGTCTCGCAGGTGTCTGATCATGAGCTGAAAAGCCTTCCTGAGCAGGGGAAGCTTGTTGGAGGGCCTCATGGATCCCGATATGTCTATCAGGAACACGAGGTTGCTGGGTCCGGCGTCCTCCTCGGCCAGCTCAGCGCCCTGTAGCCCGATATGGACCAGCCTCTTGCCGTCATCCCAGGGGCATTCGGAGTACTCGAGGTTGATGGAGAAGGGTGCATCCCCGGACGGCCGGTCGTAATCGTAATCGAAGTAGTTGATGAACTCCTCTATCCTCACGGCGCCCGTAACCGGGAGCCTGTTGCCGTTTATGAACCTCCTCGCATTGGAATATGAAGCGACGTCCACATCGATCGAGAATGTGGACAGAGGTTCCATGATCGTCTCGAAGATCCGGTTCTCGGCGACGTACGCATACTCCTCGGTGTTGAAGTAATCGCTGGGCCGGCAGAAGCTGTGCCGCACTGGCGGACGCCTGCGGCCCATAGCAATCCCCGGTTGTTTGCCGTGCGACATCTTGCTGGCCGTGACATCGATCTGTTTTCTGTCAGCTTTGACGACGATCTCCCCGGTTTCTCCCATGAGGGACATTTCGAGCTCGAAATCCACCACCGTGGTATCGCCCAATGCGACAAGCACCCCCCTCTTCTCCAGGGATTTGTATCCCATTTTTCTGGCCTTGAGGTGGTACGCTCCGACCGGCACGTTGGCTATGAGGTAGCTGCCGTCCGACAGTGTCATAGAGCCCATCGTATCGCCGACGATGGCAACAATTGCATATTCGAGCGGCTTTTTTGTCACCGAGTCCCTGACAACACCGAGGATCACCCCGGACTCAGATGATTCAGCGGGCGGGATTGCGATAAGAACCGCTAATATGCATATCAGATATCTCATGATCTCCCTCCTTTCCATCTCTGAAGACTCCGTGGCCAAACAGAGCATAACTGCATCGGTAACGAATAGGAGGAAGCGAGCGCGTGTGGGGAATAAATTACCGGCTGCGATTCAATTTCTCGGAGAAGCGGTCAACCGCGAACTGTATGGCTTGAAGGTCGTATGATCAGCAAGTATCACTACCGCATCTATATTTAAATTAACTATCCAAAATGGGATTGTCAAATCGTAGTGATCATGCCTGCAAATACCGGGAATGAGTGCTCGGCAGGAAGACCGCAGGGTATTTACGAAGTGAGTGACAGATAATTCACCGCCGACGTCGGCGGTAAAAAATCTTGCAGTCACCTTGCAACTCAATGTGCCGTCTATAGATATAAATACATACGACTATAAAAATGAACACAAAGAGCCTGGACCTGGTTCGTTAATCCGAAATGCCTACTATGCTTGGCGGATGGATCGAGCGCCTATTTCAGCTAACAGATCAAGCCAATGCCGGGCGGACGATCAAGAGATATTAAATTACTTGCCGATCCGGCACGTGCTGGAACGGTCAAATCGAAAGCCGCGATCTAGCGAGCCGATCCGGAATGCGCTGAATCGCCAGCAATATCAACCGGCTTGACAAAAGAGCCGCCGTTAATTATCGTAGAGTTCCTGGATATGAACATGCCTGAGTGGTGGAATTGGTAGACGCGCTGCGTTCAGGACGCAGTGGGGTTTCCCCGTGGGGGTTCGAGTCCCCCCTCAGGCATTATTCATTAAAGCCCGACATCTGTAATCCGCAATCTGCGAACCGGAAACGGCTGCCGGCATACATCGATAATGCAGACAAAGCGAGGGATGCAATGGACATGATAATCACTTTTTCCGGCAACAAGAAGGTCGACGCAGAGTACAAGGGCTTCAAGATCCTCTCGGACCAGGCCGTAACGAGCGGCGGTGACGGATCGGCCCCGGCGCCCTTCGATCTCTTCCTTGCCTCGATCGGCACGTGCAGCGGCGTCTACGTCGTGTACTTCTGCGAGAAACGCGGCATTCCTCTCGATAATATAAGGGTCGTAATGAAAATGGAGAGGGACAGGGAGAAGCGAATGATCTCCAAGATCACCATCGAGGTGGAACTCCCGCCGGACTTCCCCGATAAGTACAAGAAACCGCTGCTACACTCCATCGACCTGTGCGCCGTGAAGAAACACATGGAGGACCCGCCGCAATTCGAGCTCAAGACCGTGACGGTGAACGGGTAGCCCGAACGAGCCCCCGGATTCAGCGCCCGTATAATCCTCATCTCGAACCCTTGGACGGCCAGCGACGGCCAGCTACGATGCAATTGACATCTCTATGCCTATTGCGATATAATATTATTATTATACAGCGAGTTACACGACGTCTTAATTATCGTCCTTACTTGCGATCGGTGTGATGTAACATGTATACGCAGAGAGACAACCTGGTCATCAAACGGGACCTGCCGACGTTCACCCTCGGTAAACGGCAGGCCTCCTTCGCCCGAAAGCACGAGGAGTACAATAGAAGCATCTCGAAGTATCACCGGGATATGGAGATGCTGTGCCGGCTGCTCGATGTGCGTGCCGGCATGCGGATACTGGAGATCGGCGGTGGTGTGGGGTACACGTCATTCGAGCTGGCGAACCTCGGCGCCAGCTGCGTAGACATCGATATATGCCCGGGAAACGCGGAATTTGTCAGCAGGATGGCCGAGTTCTACGACCTGGATGTGGTGGGCCTCAGGGGAGATACATGCCATCTGCCGTTCGGCGACAACATCTTCGACGCGGTCTATTCCAAGGACGCCTTCGAGCATATCTGGGACTTCGAATCGGCGCTGAACGAGCAAACGCGGGTGCTGAAAAAACACGGCAGGCTGTGCATCCTCGTCGGCAACCTCACAAATCCGAAGACCTTCTACACCCTGTTCGTCAAGAGGTTCTTCCAATCCAGGGGGCGAAAAGGCGGGCTGAGGTGGCTTCTCACCAAGGGTAGGGCCATGGAGGATTTCGGCATCGGTTGGCACGGCAAGGATGAAGATATTAAAACGCGCTGGTGGTGGAGAAAAAAGATAAGATCATCGGGGCAGCTCGATCTGATAGAGCTCACCACGACCCGCGCTTACAACAATCCCTCCAGGGTTGCATACAGGATCTTCGAGCCCTTCGTCGGCAGCCATGTGATAATGGCGAAGAAGAGATGATACAGCATGTTCAAAACATAGTTATAATGGCAAAGAAGAGAGGGTCCATAAAAATCAAAACATAATAAAAGGCCGGAGGGCTATAATATCTCCCCCCTACAGGCTCGCAACGTAACCCTTATCATCAAGAACATAAATAGTCTGAAACGAGTCTGTGTGATATATTTCGAGATGATCACGCAGGTTTCTGAAGAAATCCTCTGAAATCCTGTTTCTGAGCGACCGCCTTCTGAAGAACTGCTCGATGGGCGAAAAAAAGGTGGAAGACACAAGAATCCTTTCCGGCTCATATGAATCGACCGCCTGCTTCAGTCTCGATCTCAACACCCGCTCGGATTGATATGTATCACAGAATGTTTTCGCGCCGGAATAATACTCGACATAACTATTGGACACCTGCCCGGATCCCGACAACACCAAATCACCCTCGCCGCAATTTTCTATCAGCCAGCTGTTGAAGTTATACCAGTAATCGAGCTCCCTGCATGTTTGCGGGAGCACGCTTCCAAATAGATTAACGGTGAACATCAAGATGCATATTATCAAAAGCTTCGTATTTATCCTCTTCCCCGAGGGGACATGACTCAATACCGTGCATATAAACAACACGAGAACCGGTATTACAGGTATCCAGAATTCGATGTTCTGAGGTTCCCACCAGATCGTAAAAAGGGAATATACCAGTAAGAATACGAGGAATATCGGGAGGAATACCCTCCTGATCGTCGCATAGGATCTATTCGAAAATACGGACCCGATCACGCCTGACCTTATCGACGCGACAGCGACATTGAACGCCAGGAATGCGGATGCGAGCGTGCATACAAGAAGAAAAATAGATTTCCACGGCTTGAAATTCTGCACCAGAAATATCTCTTCACACAGTAGATAGTTTGATAACTTCTTCTCCAAAAGGACGGTCACCGAGGGAAACGAAAAAAGGAAATGACACCCGATAATGGACCTCGAAACACCTAGAAACGCCTTTAAAAAAGCGCGCAGATCCAGCCTGCCCGCAGACAGCACCCTGTTCGAAGCGGCCCATCTTATTAACTGATCATCGCCAGCGGCTCCCTCGATAAAATAAAAAACCGCACTGTAAGCGGCTATTACTATAGCGGCACAAACCGCAGCATACGCCAATCCGCCTTTGACAAGCCGCCATGGCGTTATCTCCCGGCGTCTGTACAAATAGATCACAAGATAACTTGTGAGTATCACAAAAACCAATATGACATGCTGCCTGTGGTACAAAACGGCCAATGCGCTGAACACGCCCAATAGGACGTGGGTTTTCATCCTGAAGGAGGTCCTGCATAGATATATCAGCTGTCTCAGGCACAACAGCACAAAGGTGACCGGAACGATATACACGTCGCATTCGACCGTGTACCACCAGTATCCGAATGAGAATGCAACCGCCGTCAAAGCCAGAAGCCTCAATCTGAAATCAAAACCGAGCTGCGTGGCTATGGAAAACAGTATAAGGAGGTTGAACAAGCTGAAAATAATATTGAGCGTAACTATGGGGTATTCGACGCACCGGTCATAGCCGAGCGCCCTCCAGGCCCGATAAAAAAGGAACCCGGTGAAATTGAAGAGAAGATGGTCCTTGTCGAACTGCTCCTCGATGCATCCCTTTGATATCTTACAGATGTAAAGGAGGGAATCCTCGGATTCCGAGTGATTCACCGCAATGGTTTGAGAATAGACAGCCCCTATCATGACGATAAGAGCGATTAATATGAGGGCCCCCATATGCTTCTCTTGAATCAGCATCCCACACCGCTATCAACATACAGCAACCACACCGTGATCCTTCCGCTGACGGCAATCCGGCAAACCGTATCTATGGCGAAGCATGCGCCGCTTAAATAAGCTCTTATTAAGAAGGCGTTCGTGAAGCGCCCGGTGATCAAGCAAGAAGCCGAGCTTCGGGCAACTTCCCCCTATAGCTTACGACCAGCCGATAAGATGCAGGGTCCACCGATCCGGGACCGAACGACACCTGCCAAAAGATGATTTCCAGGCAGGATGCCCTATCGGTTGGAGGTGATTTTTAGCTGAGTTTTCCCTTAAGGTGATTATACGCCGAATATCCAAGCTGTCAACATGAAAGACCGGTTGTCGAGCCGTCCCGTCCCGCCGTACAAGCATCAAACGGTCACTTCGTCTTATCGGTCACGTCAAAGAACTTGTACGGGTGTTTTTGGTCCTCGAAAGCATAACATCTGTCCGGCAGCAACGCGTGGCGCGTGTCGAAATACAGATTGAATATCACCCGAAAAGTATTGACGGGGCTGATTTCCGGGTAGAGAACAGCCTTATCGACGCCCGGCAAATAGTAGGCGTTCAATATCCCCATCTTTTCCCGGCACTCGCCCTCACTGGCCGTATTCCAATTGAAATTCAGCTCATCCCTTGCATACCTTCTCGGCAAAGGGCCCTCATCCGATTGCAATACGATCACGGGCGGCATTTCAGAATCAGACAGCAGAGTCTCGACGAGCTCCTCGATCATTTCATTGATACAGATTATCTGCTCGATATATCTCTCCCTCTGGCTCAACCTGCGCCGCAGCTCCGGCGTCAAGAAATCTCCATTCCTGTCAAACACATACGGTGCATGTGGAGTGAGCATATGGGCAAAAACGAATTTCGGCTCTTTGATCCTTGCCATATCCGCCAGCTTCTTGAATTTGAACAGAACCCTATTATAGTGGATCTGATGATCATTAAAACCAAACCTATCAATTACCGGGGCGAGAATCGTCGTCCTGTACAGGACGGACATGAATTCGGGCAGAGCATGTGAATAGCTGATATTAATATCGGCATATTTGTTCATGTGCGTAGCATTGTACCAAGAGCCGAAATGCACGAATTTGTATCCTCTCGATCTCAGGAAGCGCCATACCTTGTAATCCTGTAGAATCGAATGCAGCGGAGCCCAGTTGTTACACTCCTCGCCTAACTCATCACAAAGATAATTTATATACTCCATGTTCAGGGATGATGCTAGGGAGTGGACGGTTTTTAGGTAATTGGCCTTGCTCTCGGACGCGACATAGAATCCCGTCTCGGACAAGAAGTCGATAAATTCGCTGTTATCATAATCGTAATATTCCTTCATCACCCCGGAACTGCCGTATCTATCGAAAATTATATAGTAAATATCGGGAGACTTGCCCGTATTTAACACCCGGGCACCTTTCTCGCGTACTTCGATCCTATCCGTACCGTGGGGCAGATCGCCTATCGTCTTGATCTTGTAAATCCCTACATCCGTCACGGAAAAAGCAACCAGGAATATTGAAAAGAAATTCAGGAACCTCGTGAAATTTCGAAGGCCCCTGCGCATCCTCAGCAGGGCGCAAACGCCGCATATATATAATACGCCCGAAGCCGGGATCAAGTACCTGTGCCTGACAACGCGAAGCTCACCCCAACCGTACCTGAATATGTGTCCATAAGAGAAAAACAGGATCAGGAAAAGCGATACGATGATGGCTGCTTTCTCGTAATTCCTGAGCGCCAGACCGAGGATCAGCATCAGCAGCATCATGAAGATCACGGTTACCGCAGCGGGCAGCAAGGTCTCAACGACCGGCACATACTCCTTGTTCTGCGAATAGAGGAAGAGAACGGGAAATATCGCGAACAGAAGCGGGTGAACGATGTGATATTTCTTCGTAGATTCCAAGTCTGACATCCCTGAAATCGGCCAAAGGCATCCCGGAGCCAAAAGGATCGATATTCTTCTATCAAGTGTAGAGCCGCTTAATGTATGTCATTGAGTAGATATAAATCCATATGAGCCGCCATTCTATTCCACGCACGAATTATATCATCATACTCTTTTTTACGCAGCGGTATTTTTAGTATACGAGAAGTGGAGAACCATCCACACGTTATCATCGTTCACAGTTGTGCAACGCTGTTCGAATGGATGTTCCGACCTACCCCTCTCGAAACGAGTGACTTGCCATCCGCCTGTTCATGTGTGAGGCCCAAGCCTGCACAGCGCCGATGCTCCGAAGAGGCTCAAGCGGTGCCCTCTAGAGGCGATATCCATCGGGAAATCTCCGACTGTAAATCCCCGAATCCCCTTGCATCTGCAAACGATTGCCGACACCTCCACGCAGAGCACCTGCGGCAGTTGATCGAATCGAAGTGGACCGCCGTTTAATTGGAACCGTACTTGTATTGCATGTACGATGGATTCATTCTCCGCACCTTAAGCATCGAAGAGGCGGTGGTGCCTATGAACGCGTAACACGCAGGGGGGCACAATCCGGTGCGAGAGGGGGACCGATCCGGATAACGGCTGATCCGTTCATCGGGTGAGACATCACGGATCACCAGAGCAAGCTTTTACCAACATTATCCATCATCAGGAAAGGAATATGCACAATGCAGAGATCATTGACAATCACGGCAGTCCTCCTCTCGATCCTTTCGCTTCTGGCCTGCGCCTGCGACAGGGGAGCATCGACCGAGGCGACCGACGTTGATCATGCGGCCGTACGTGAAGTGGAGCCCATCACCGGTCCACAATGGCCGGAAGGCGGAATAAATCCCGGCGAGCTCCACAACGAGATTCTCGACGCCTTCATGGACATCCATCCACTGGGCGAACCGCTGGACAGGGAAGAGCTGTCCCGCGAATTCGTCAAGGTAGCGAACGTGGTACTGAAAAAACGCGGTCTCACATACAGGTTCACGGACGAGGAAGCGAAGCTGGTCTTCGAGCTGAACGACGAGGTCAAGAGCGCCGCCGGCTACGATCCGTACAGGGAGGGAAAGGACGACGTATGCATCGTCATCGACCATCTCGAGGGCAGGGGCGAAATACAGGTTGATCGGGCCCGGCTCTACAGGGCGCTGTGGACCGATGTCAAGCGGGCCGGTCTCTCAACGTACCAGAGGCCGCTGCTCGCTACGGGCTCGGCCGACGACCGTGTCGTGACGATAATCAGGCATTCACATGAATACTGGTCGGACAGAATAGGGGAGCTCGAAAAATGCGATTTCGCCGATGACAGCTGGTGGGAAAGAAACAAGGAGAAGTTCAAAACCGTCTTCGTTATCGCCTGCGATTTCGTCGGAGTGATCGTGCTGGAGGGCTGCACGGCCGGCGCCGGGACCGGCGCGCTCGCCGCCGCGGCGGCCCTATCCTCCGCCGCGGGCGCCTGGCTCGTATACTAGGAGGGCATCATGCTTTCACGCGTAATGATAACCATAGCATCGGCTGTGGCCTCGGTCGCCGCAATCCACGCGGTTGCCGGCAGGCTCATGCGGATAAGGCTGAAAACACGCGGTTTCATGGGCATAATGCTCGTCGTGCTTCCGCAGGCGCTGGAGGTATCCGGGACCGACACGCCCGTTATATCGTTAGCGCTGTCGGTTGCGGGCATCTTCCTGCTGATCTCGGCCGCACGCAGGTCATGCAAACCGGCTATACGGGTAGTTTGATTCGGGGCCGCGCACCGGCCGCGGCCCTCTAGTCTTCTATCCGTAAATCCATGCATCTCGAGGCGCCGGGCTATTCGACCTCGTCCACCTTCACGACAGTGACCGGGCCGAGCCCCTCGATCTGGTCTTTCGTCTTCTCGTAGTCGGTCAGCACGAGAATGCGGCAGTCCTCCACCCAGAAGTACTTGCGGGCGACCCTTTGCACATCTTCAGAGGACACCACGCTGACCCTCTCCCGGTATCCCTCGATAAAATCCGGTGTAAGACCGTAGAAGGCCAGGTTCGTCATCCAGCGGGCCAGGTCGCTGTTCGTCTCGAGCTCGAACGGGAAGAGGCCCGAGATATATTTCTCGGACTTTCTAAGCTCCTCCTCGCCCACCTCGGTGTCCCTGATCTTCTCGAGCTCCGCGAAAGCCACGTCTATCGTTTCCCTCAGGGTCTCGTTCTTAGTGAAGGTGACAACACCGAAAAATCCGCCACTGCGGTACTGGGAAAGGCGGCTCCTGGCGCCGTACGACAGCCCCCTGTTCACCCTGATCTCGTCCATGAGCCTGGATGTGAATCCTCCACCGAGTACGCCGTTGGCAACCACCAGGGGAAAGAAGTCGGGAGTGTTTCTGCCGGCGGAGATATTGCCTATTCTTATCTGGCTCTGCGTTGCGCCAGGTTTGTCTATTACGACCACCTTCCTGCCCGGGCACCTGCCCATCTCGAGACTCTCGACCTTTGCAGCTCCCTCCGGTCCGCGTTCCCAGCCCTCGAAACTCTTCATTACGGCCCTGAGCGCGCGTTCGGTATTCACGTCACCGACGATCGCCATTATGGCTCCGTTCGGCCGGTAATTCCTCACGTAGAATTTCTTGACCTCCTTCCTCGTGATGCCCGATACGCTCTCCAGTGTCCCGTCCTGGGGCTCCCCGTATGGATGGCCGCATCCTAGAATCCGGTGGAACTCGCGTGAGGCCAGGTCGTAAGGATCCTCCTTGATGCCCTGTATGGAGGCCTCTACGATCCTCTTCTCCCGCTCGATCTCGTCCTCGGAGAAATCGGGGCTCAGCACGACCTTCGCCAGCAGATCGAGTCCCGCTGACAGATCCCTGGATATGAAGCTGCCCGTGAACACCGTATAGTCGTGGGTGGCGCCCACATCCAGCTCGCCGCCGATCCCCTCGACGGCTTCTGATATCTCCTCGGCGCTCATCCCTGCGGCGCCCTTCATGCATAGTGAAGCGGTGATGCTCGCAAGTCCTCCCTGACCAGCCGGTTCCGCCGCGGAGCCGTTTGGTATCAGAAGCCTGAACGAGACAAGCGAAACCTCTTCCGTCTCGATGATGAATATCCGAAGTCCGTTATCGAGGACGGCCTCCTCGTATTCTGGCAGCTTCATCGCAAGATGCTTCACGCCGGATGAACTAGCACCGGCCCCCAATCCCGCCGAGAACAGTCCCGACGGCTGAGCCAGTATCAGCAGCATCGCAATAACCGTAATAATCTTGTATTTCATGATCGATTAACTCTCTTCTTTTTCGAGCACCAATGTCACAACGTTCCTGTTATCGGGTTTGAAGTACTTCTCCGCGACCGCCTTTATATCATCCGATGTAACCGCGCGGTAGCGATCCTGTACCCTGAATATCTCGTGGTAGTCTCCGAAGAGTATCTCGTACCTGCCTATCTTGTATGCCTTGCCGTTAACGGTCTGCATCGATCTTAGAAAATCGGCTTCCAGCTTGTTCTTGGCCTTCTTCAGCTCCTCATCGGTCACGCCGCAGCGCACTATGGAGTCGATCACGGCGTACACGGCCTTCTCGCCCTCCGAAGCGCAGATGCCCGGTTTCATCTTGACACCAAAAACGAACAGCTCGGGATCGATCCTCCAGGGAAAATACGCGTAGCTGTACACGGCGATCTCGAGCTCCCGAACCAGGGATCTGTACAACCTGCAGCTTTCACCACCGTCGAGCACCTGCTGTAGCACATCCAGCGCGTAGACGTCATCCGACTTCACCTCGGGGCCGTGGTAGCCTATCAGCACCTCCTGGAGCTCCCCGGGCATGTGGACCTGTGACCTTCTCTCGCCCTTCTGCTCCGGCTCACGTGTACGTACCGGCTCGGGAGGATCCTGGGCCGGCACGTCGTCGTAGTAGAGGTGTATCAGGTCCAGCGCCTGATCTGTCTCGAAATCACCGCTCACTATCAGGACCGCGTTGTTGGGTGCATAGTAGGTCCGAAAGTACTCCACGCAGTCCTCCCTGCCCATCTCGTCGAGATCGGACATCCAGCCGAGCACGGGCCAGCTGTACGGGTGGGCCATGAAGGCGAGCGAGTACAGCTCCTCGAACATCCTTCCCTGGATCGAGTTGTCGATGCTCAGCCTTCTCTCCTCCTGCACCACGCCCATTTCCGAAACTATGTACTTCGGATCGAGCGCCAGGGATCTCAGGCGGTCCGAATCGAGATCGACTGCCAACTCGAGTATATCGCTGGCGAAGTCCTCGTAATATGCGGTCATGTCCTTCGATGTGAATGCGTTGGAGTAACCGCCGTTCGATTCGAGTATCCTGTCGAACTCCTTGGGGCCGTACTTCTCGGCGCCGTTGAACATCATATGCTCCAGGAAGTGGGAGATCCCGGTTATGCCGGGCCTCTCGTTCCTGGCGCCCACGCGGAAAAACGTATAATAGCTGATCACGGGAACCGAATGGTCCTCCACCAAGAGAATCTTAAGCCCGTTATCCAGCTTTGCCTCGGTCACCTCGAACTTGACGCCCGCCCCGTCGAACTCGCCGGCCAGCAAACCGGGGACAAGCGGAAGCGAGAGGATCAGAGCCGTGATGAGTACCGTTCTTTTCATGCCGCCTCCCGTTTAACACGCCTCTTGGTCTTTTTATTATGATAGTTTCGCACCAGTTCCATGTAAATGGCCAAATCGTTCTCAAGATCGATCTGGGTCCCGTCGAAGTAGAAGGTCCTTATGGGAATGCCCTCGTGATGGCGGCTGACCTCCGGGTATATCGCCTCGGTCACGATCCCGTTCATGCAGGTGAAGGGGCTGATGTCGATGATGCCGTCCGCACCCTTGCCGTACATGTAAACAGCCTTCCCAACGCTGAGCACCATCTCGCCCAGAGCCCCGTGGTATGGAAGGTATGGATAGCTGAGCTCGAGGACCTCTCGTATGCTGTGAGGCTCCTCTATACCGACGAATTCGCCTTCGAACGGTGCCAGCAGTATCTTCTCGTGCTTGTGCTGAATGCTCTTCTTGAGCTTCACCGCCAGCATATCGAGCGTCAGCGCCTTTCCCATCATCCTGAGGTTCTTTTCCTGCTCCTCGTTCGTGTACCACACCCACTCGGATATGTCGGAGAGCCAGGCCTGGGCGCCGAAGGTCTCGAGCTTGCGGATAAGGTCTTCGTTGCTGAACGTGCTCAACCGGCAGAAGATCTCGCCTACGACCCCGATCAGCATTGTATCCCTCGAGAAATCCACCGGCACGCTGCGGAACCTGTCCCTCCCCTCCTCGAGCGCGCCCGCGAGCATGTATAACTTCTTTTTAACCGGTACCGATGTGTCCTCGATCGCACTGCAGAATATGTCGAGAGCCTCGGCGTGAGCCCTGTCCGCCGCCCCGCTCTCGGTCTCGTGAGGCCTGTAGATGTGGAGCATCTTTCTGAGCAGGTCGCTTCCGACCAGCCCCCACCATCCGAGCCTCATAAGCGGTCCGGCCATCTCACCGAGCCCTTCGTACCCGTCGGCGCTGGTCGGCGAGACGACCTTGAGCCCCTCGTACCCCATCTCGTCGAGCACGTTCCTCAGAAAGGGAGCGTACTGGCCGAACCGGCACGGACCGCCCGCCGTCGGCATGAAGAAGGCCGTTTTCTCCTGATCGAAATCCGGAGACTCGATCACCTTCATGAAGTTGCCTATCGTCACCCTGGCCGGCAGGCACTCATCGCCCGACGTATAGCGGGCCGCAAGCTCGTAGGTCCTCTCGTCACCGGCGGGTGCCACGTGCGCGTCTACACCGAGATACCGGAAGGCCGATGCGAAGGCTCTCGCTCCTCCGTACGACATTCTCGGGATGTGGAGAGAGTAGTCCCTGAGGCTTCTTCCTCCTTCTTCCACCATCTTAGCACTCCTTTTGAATCCAGGTAGGCTTCGCAACGGGTCATGATGCCCGCATCGTTACCGTGTTCGTCGAACTGCAGCGTAAGAAACGGCTTCACCGCGGCCGGGACCGCAAAATGCTTCACGTATGAATCGGGGCCGCATTTGAAATTGGTAATATACATGATATGAAGGTTGTCCTTCTGCGCGGCGAAGCGGGCCACCTGAAGTATCTTGCGACCGTAGTTCCAGAACATGTTCTTGTCGATGTCCCTGATGCCGATCCCCTCGACCGGAAGCGAGAATGCGGGCAGAACGTTCGCCCCGTAGTAATCCCTGAGCTTCCTCGCGACGTTCAGGTTCACCTCCGGGTCCATGACGTTGTACGGACGCCCGACGAGTATGATCCCGGGGGCGCCCTTCTCCTCCAGCATCTCCAGCGCCCTGCGACCCTCGATCTCGAGTTCCTCGAGGAAGAGCGCCTGCGCTTCCATGCCCGCCCTCACCGCCGTCCGGTGCCGCCCGCGTCTGATGCCGTACCGGCGAGCGAACTCCCACAGCTCCTTCTCCACGAACTTCTCCCCGTGACGGAAATGAACGATGGGGCATTCGATCAAATCCTCCCGGCCCCTCAATGCAGGTATCCTCCGCACTACGAAAGGTAGCGTCTGCCCCCACGGGCACACGTACGACTCCGCCTCCGGCATGTCGGTCTCTGAATTGATGACGTTCGGTATCAGAATGCAGTCTAGATCCTCCTCGAGCAGCGACACCACGTGCCCATGGGCCACCTGAATGGGAAAGCACGGCTCCGCCACTACGGCCTCGAGGCCGCCGTGCACGATCTTCTTGTTCGTGCCGGGGCTCGTGGCGACATCCATGCCCATCGCCCGCAGGTACGTGTTCCAGAAAGGAAAACGGTCGTAGAAATACATCGCCCTGGGGAATCCGATCCGCGGTGCACGACGGCCGCCGGGAGCCGACGTATCTATAGCCGTTCCCAGCCTCTTCTCGACGAGCGGGATCGCATCCCTCTCGAGCAGCTCCATGTACCTCGCGAAAAGATCCGCTATGACCGGCTTCTTCGGGATCTTCGCCCTTTTCCTGTACCTGTCACTGCACTTGTCCCCCCAGTACGTCTTCTCGCCCTCCACGGTGAACTCCTGGATATCACAGTAGTTCGTGCATCCGTTGCACGTGAATTCGCGTATGCTGTAGTTGATCGCGCCGAGGTCGTACCCCCGGAATGTGCTGGAGATGCCGAGCGCCTTGACCTTCTCACGTGCCAGCAGTGCGGCGCCTATTGCGCCTATTACACCGTTGTAGGGCGGCACTATGATCTCCTTGTCGAGAACCTCGCTGAACGCGGCCGCCACGGAGTCGTTGTAAGCCGTCCCGCCCTGGAAAAAGATCACCTTGCCTATCTTTCTGCCTCGCACGACCCTGTTGAGGTAGTTCTGAACCACCGAGTAGGCCAGTCCCGCGATTATATCCCGCTTCGCAGCGTCCCTTTTCATGTAAGCGGAGACGTCCTGCTCCATGTACACCGTACACCTCTCCCCCAGCCGCAGCGGTCTCTGAGACGAGAACGCCAGCTCGGCGAACTCGTCCACTATGCTCACGTCCAGCTTCTCCGCCTGTTCCTCCAGAAAAGAGCCGGTCCCCGCCGCGCAGGCTTCGTTCATCGTGAAATCCACGACGATCCCGTCCTCGATGTATATGTACTTCGAATCCTGCCCTCCGATCTCGAATATCGTATCCACCTTCTTCCCTATCATCCTGTCGCCTATGAACGAAGCGCCCGTTTTGTGCGCCGTGATCTCGTCGTTGATCGTGTCGGCTCCTACAAGTTCGCCGATGAGTTCCCTGCCCGATCCGGTCGTGCCCACACCCCTTACCCGCACCCGATCGCCCACCTCTTCGTCTATCTCCTTCAGCCCCTGGTAAACGACGTCTATCGGTCTCGCCTGCGTGCGAAGGTAGATCTCCTTTATGACCAGGCCCTCGTCATCTATGAGCGCCAGGTTCGTGCTGACCGATCCGATGTCAATACCCAGATATGCATCGACGGGCAACTGTTTGCCGTCGAATGAATGGTTATCCACACGATCGCGCAGGAACTCGACACGTTCGCGGGTGAGCCTCTTCCACGACGGGAACTCCCTGCGCGACCTCGACGAATGCTCCCCGAGCGACGTCAGGAGCCTGTCCCTATCGAATCCGCCTCCGTTCGAGGCGGCGACTATAGCCGCTCCGATGGCTCCCATGTAAACGCTCTCATCCGGTATGAAGAAGCTCTCGTCGTCCAGCTCGAATATCCCCTTGACCGCCTCTGCTACACCCCGGTTCAGTGCCACACCGCCTATGAACGCGGTCTTCCCGTGAACATCCTTGCCCTTAGCTATGTTGCTCTTGAAATTTCTGGCGACGGCCCCGCATAGCCCCTTGAGCACCTCCTCGGGCCTGTACCCCTTCTGCTGGGCGTGGATCATATCGGACTTCGCAAATACACTGCACCGGCCCGCTATCTTCGGCGAACGCTCGGTGGCGAGCACCAGGCCTCCGACATCCTCTATGCTGAACCTCAACCGGCTGGCCTGCTGGTCCATGAACGACCCTGTACCGGCCGCGCAGTCGCCGTTGGTCTCGTAGTCCACGATGCCTATGACCCCGCCGTCGTTTGATATCCGTATGAACTTGGAGTTCTCCCCCCCCATCTCGAATATATTCACAACGTCCGGATAGATCGTTCCGACCCCGGAAGCGGCGGCCTTGAACTCGTTCTCTGCGGGCAGGCCAAGGGATTCGCCTACCATCTTCGCCGCAGAGCCCGTAATGGAAATGCCGCCGAGCTCATCGATATCGATTCGCTCCAGAAGCTCGCTCAACATAGAAGCGACAGTGTCCAGAGGTCTTCCCTGTACGCGCCTGTACCCCGAGACCGCGATGGCAAGCTCCCCGTCGGGTGGATAATCGTAAACGTGCTCCACGGGGCCGTTTCCATCTCCATGGATTCTATCTACAAGATCGCCTGGGCCGAGCACGGCCCACTTGGTGCTTACCGTTCCGACGTCTATTCCAATTGTCGGTTTCATCTATTTACCTCACATTCCGGTTCCGCGCACGCTATCGACTCAGCGTTCGGCCGGTCCTCGAGTGCTGTGCGAAGTGACAAATCGACGTGAATACGGATACGTCTTATCTTACGGGAAATTACCTTCCTGCGGCGCCGCGTGGCAATATTAAACCAGAAAGAGGTCGAATATCGGCACTGAACGGCCGAAATCGGGCCTCGGACGACCGGCCGGCCGTGCACGAGGTCACAGCTTGAAAAGCCTGCGAAGCTTCCTGGCATGCGAGCGGCTCGACGGGATCACGGGTCCGGATGCGCCGCCCATCCTGAGCCTCAAGCCCCCGCCGGTCCCGGGGGAGATCTCGTGAATCCTGCCCAGGTTCGCGATATAGGACCGGTGGACCTTCATGAAGGCCTCGTCACCGAGCTCCCTCTGAAACTCCTCGAGGGAGCGGGTCCCCGCCCTCCCCTCGACCTCGCCGGTTGTGACAATCACGTCGCCGTCGATGATCGTCGCATAGAGGATGTCGCCGATGTCCACCATCACGACCGTCTCACCCGTTCTCAGGGCCATCCGCCTCGACAGGCGGCCGAACGTGCTCAACAGGGCATCGAAATCCTGCCCGCCCCCTCCCGCCTCGACGGCGAGCCTCGCCCTCCCGACGGCGCCGGCGAGCCTCTCCTCGTCAACGGGTTTGAGAAGATAATCGGTGGCGTGCACCTCGAAGGCCCTCAGCGCATACTGATCATAGGCCGTTATAAAGATCACGGGGGGCATCTCCATCTTCGAAGTGAGCCTGGCGATGACCTGGAATCCATCCAGGCCGGGCATCTGTACGTCAAGCAGGATGAGATCCGGGGTCAGCGCCTGGACGAGCTCCACGGCCTCGATCCCG
The DNA here is from genome assembly GCA_964422745.1 of uncultured bacterium. Taxonomy (GTDB): domain Bacteria; phylum Krumholzibacteriota; class Krumholzibacteriia; order Krumholzibacteriales; family Krumholzibacteriaceae; genus CAYRCK01. The sequence continues at coordinate 12,957 of CAYRCK010000022.1, read as the reverse complement.
TTTCCCCCCTCACCGACGACCTCGACCCCGTCGATCTTCTCGAGCATGCGCCTGATATCCCTTCTGGCGGGCTGCTCGTCGTCGACTATGAGAACCCTCATTCTACTCCCCTCGATCACGCTTCCTGCTCCTCTCCACCGGAAGCTCCATAAACACCGTCGTCCCTTCACCGGGGGCCGACTCTATCCTGAAGGAGGCCCGCTGCCCATAGGCGACATCTATCCTCTCCCGCACGTTACTGAGCCCGATCCCCCCGCCGGCATCTATCCTGAATCCAACGCCGTCGTCGCTGACCGTTATCTTCAGCCTGTCCCCGTTCCGTTCGGCCGCCACCGAAACCGTCCCGCCATCGATCATCGGTGACAACCCGTGCCTCACGGCGTTTTCCACCAGCGGTTGAAGGATCATCGCCGGAACCGGTACGTCCAGCGTCCTCGGATCGATCTCCTTCCGCAAACGTATCTTCTCCGGGCCGAACCGCGCCTCCTCGAGGCTCACGTAATCCTCTATGAGGCCTATCTCCCTGCTCAACGGCACGTAGTCGTCCGTACTGTACAGGAGCTGGCGCAGTATGGCCGACAGCTTGACGAGTATCCATCTCGCCTTCTCCGGATCGGACCAGAGGCAGGAGGTCGCCGCATTCAGCGTATTGAAGAAAAAATGCGGATTGATCTGCCCCCTGAGCGCGTTGAACCGGGCCTGGACCGCTGACGATCTCTCTTCATCCAGCAGCCTCTCGACACGCGTGTTGTTCCAGATCTTGAGCGGGATCCCCACACAGGCAAGTGTCGTGAACCAGATCACGACGTTGACCCATAAGCGGTCGGTATGAAATGCGAACAGCACTGACGGGGACATCAGATCGGCCATCACGCTTCTCAGCACCTCGAGGGCCAGGACACAGATCGATATCCAAACCCGGGAGTCGAGACGGCTGTCTCTCGTGAAAGCCCTGAACGACCTCACCAGGTTGTTCAGGGGAAACGGTGAGAACTCCCAGAACTCCTCGCTCCGCTCCGTCCTTCTCCTTATCACGCCTCCCGCCAAACCGCAGAGCATCGTGAAGGGCACCGCGGCCCATTCACCCCCGAACATTCCCGGAAGCCCCACGAAGAAACCGACCGAGGAACCGGGGACCATGCCGCCGATCAGGCCGACGAGAAAGGTGCCGGACAGCGAGATGTCCACTCCCTCGTACCCGACCAGCACCCTGACCGCGGCGCCCGCGGCCAGGAGCAGCCCGAATACCGACGCCATCCTCCAGTTTTCGCCGGTTGTCCTCTTCTTGAGAAACAGAAGCCTCTTGAACAGTCCCGATGTAACCAGGACGCTCGCGTAGCTGGCCGTAATGCCCAGCTTGAAAAGCAAAACGAAGAGAACGTACTGATCGCCCGAAAGCGTTACTCCCGACAAGGCCCTTTCCCCCTTCCGGCAAGGAAGAACCAGTATAATACGAAAAATGAAGAGGTCTCAAGAAAATCCCTAAAGACTTGATTGATAACGCCGAACTAAATTCTGTAAGAGTATTATCGAATGGAGAATCGCCGCCGATGCGGATACCTTCTCGACCCGTCCGGGAACCGGCCAGGCGGCCGCAACCCGCGAGTCGCGAGAATGAGGAGTGCATAATGATTAGCAAGAACCCGAAGGTTGACAGCATCTTCAAGCATGTCAAAACCCTTCCCTCCCTGCCGCCGGTCGTACAGAAGATATTCGCCTCGATAAACGATCCCCATATAGGAGCAAAGCAGATCGCGGATATCATCTCCAAGGACCAGTCGCTTACCGCGCGGGTGCTGAAGCTCGTCAATTCATCCTTCTTCGGTCTCAGGGAGCGGGTGCAGAACATATACCACGCCGTGACTATGCTCGGATTCTCGACGATCCGTCAGATCTGCCTCGGGATATCGATATGCTCAAAATTCGACAATATCGACACGTCCGCCGGATTCTCCGGCGAATCCTTCTGGGCCCATTCGATAGCCGCTTCGATCCTGGCCCGGGAGACCAGCAAGAAGGTTACCGACCTGGAGCCTGATGCCTGCTACACGATCGGTCTGGTGCACGACGTAGGCAAGCTCCTACTCCTGGAGCATCACAGGGATCGTTACCTTAGGGCGATCGCCGTGGCGAACGAAAGAGGCATCCCGTTGAACGAGGCCGAGGAGGCGGAGTTCGGTCTCGACCACACGGACGTGGGAAGCTGGCTGTTCCACAAGTGGAACCTGCCGCGCGACGCAAGGCGGGCCGTAAAGAACCACCACTCCGCCGTGATTGAGTCGATCACTCCGGTATCGGGCGACGCCCTGACCGCGATAATCTACTTCGCGAATCAGCTCTGCTACCAGATGGACATCGGCAATGCCGGGAACGTCAAGATCGATATGGATCCGGCCAAGTTCAAGGGATTCTTCGGAAGGGAAATCGGCGAACTGGGGCTGGACAGGGTCAGGATCGAGGAAGAGGTGCAGATCTCGATGGAGCTGCTTGGACTAGGGAGAAAAGAGCCGGAAAGCTCACCCTCGCCCCAGGCCGTGTAACAATCCATGCATAAAAATGGGCATGCCCTCGAACCGATGATCGGTCCAAGGGGCACACCCGATGAGAGAGTTAGATTTCGCACCGAGTTTTACACTAAATCCACGCCGAAGTCAAGAAAAAAGACGATACTATCACAAAAAAAACTCAGGTGCCCATCGGCCGAGTCGAGCCGCGGCCCCCGGGCTGCCCCTGCTTCCGGGCATCCTTGTACAGCCTGCGTATCTCGACGAAATCTTCCGTGTAGCCGCCCTCCCTGATATCAGGGAAGGTCCACGGGAGCGGGTCGAATGCCCCGTCATGGTACATCATCACCGGATCGGCATACACGCCGTTACCCAGGTATATCTTCTGCGGGGCCGATTTGAACGAGGCGAGTACAACCTTGAAATAATCCATGTAGCCCGCATCGATATTCACCTTCCTTCGCCCCTCCGCGCTGAATCTATCCTCGAGTCTGGACGTCTCGTGCTTTATCCCCGCGATCCCCTCGGGAGGTCCGAGGGGTTCGAAGGAAAAGAAGGCCCTGCCCAGGTCCGGGCCCATCTCGTCCTCGTAGTAGTCCGACACGGTGAACGGACGCGAAGGTCCCATGTAGTCGATCCTCCCCAGGATGCTTTCGAGGCTCCTGACGAGCTCCTCATCGTCCCCGAACCGGGATCCTGCCAGTACGGCGGTGATGTACTTCACCGGATCCGCTTCTCCCGGTCTTCCTGCTTTTGGATGCGCCATGACCGTTTCATCCTCTCTAGATACTCACGCGCCTCCGCGGTCAGCACGTCCGGGATCCCGAATTCGAGTTCGATCCTCGATTCGAGCCCGCTCCTGATGTTCTCATTCGTCTTCCCGCCGCCTCCCTGAAACCGCAGGTGATGATCCCGGATGTACAGATGGCCGTTATCGGTGAGTTTCGTCAGCTGGAGCGAGTTCATCGGGGGCAGTGAAAATGAGTCCTGCCAATGGCGCAAAAAAACCGCGCGCGGTACAGGCTCGGTCTTCAGCCGGTAACGCCATTTCCTCTCGCCCCCCGTAATCGTGTACAGGTCGTATCGCAGCCCGCTCCGGGGTCTCAGCTCGACCCTCCCGAAGGGTGTTGCTATGTTGACCGGATTGTCGGCAAGCTCCACAGGCTCCCCGAGCAGGTATCCCGGATCGGCTATAAAACGTCTCGCCCCCAGGTGCACGAGAAGCGCGCAGTGGTTGTTCGGCCTCTTCATATCGGCCATAACGGGATGACACCTGTACCCCGTACCGTTCAGTATCGATCCCAGGCAGAAGGTTAGGGAGAAGCAGGTCCCGCCCGTGCCCCGCTGCATATAGCCCCCGATGACCTCCTCCGGTCTGCGCATGCGTTTGACAGGATCCTCCACCGTGAACTTCTTTATTATCTTGGTCAGGTTCTCGTAGGGAATCCTGGAGAAACAGGATACGATCCCCCTAAGCAACTCGAAGCTCGGATCCTCTACACGGAGCCCGAAGTGCCCGAAGAACATCCCTGCGGCCCCATCATCGCTACCGCTCAATTCGATACATCCTCCACAAGTGCGCAACTGCCCAACATCAAAACCTCTTACACGCCTCGAGGCCTTGAATGCGAATGACCCCGGCTCAGAACGCCCAAGAATGATATACAGATAAGCTAGACGGTTGACAAGGGTAAACGTTTTCATATATATTGATTCTCCAACTGTAATTTAACCGGAAGGTTACAATCGAGATGATCAAACCCGATGGAAACATTAAGATTAACAGACCGGGAGGCTTGATTTAGATGAAGAACGTATCATTCGAAAAGTTCGAACTCGGATCCAGACGCGGAGTCTACGCGGAAATCCACTCACAACTTGATAAATTCGACATATCTGATGAGACCATCAAGCACTTCGACGATCTCGACCTGATCTACCGCACGCTATGCGGTATCCTGTACAACTTCGTCCCGAAATCGGGTCACCCCGGTGGGAGCATCTCATCGGGCAGGATAGTGGAAGGTCTCCTGTTCTCGACCATGGACTACCTCATGGGCGATCCGGAATGCATCGAGGCGGATCTGATATCATACGCCGCCGGCCACAAGGCCATGGGCCTGTACGCCATGTGGGGGCTCCGCAACGAATGCGCGAGAGCGTCGAAACCCGGGATCCTGCCTGACGAGAAACACCAGCTTCGGCTCGAGGACCTCCTGGGATTCCGAAGGAATCCAACCCAGGAAACACCCCTGTTCGACAAGTTCAAGGCAAAACCGCTCGACGGCCACCCAACGCCGCTCACACCGTTCGTGAAGCTGTCCACCGGGGCCTCGGGAGTCGGCATACCCTCGAGCTTCGGTCTCGGATTCGGCGCGATGGATACCTTCGGGAAGGACGCCCCCCTGGTGCACGTCCTCGAGGGTGAAGGCGGGATGACCCCCGGTAGGGTTTCAGAGGCCCTGTCCACGGCTGCCACTGCGCAGCTCTGGAATATCAAGCTTCACGTAGACTGGAACCAGGCCTCGATCGATTCCAACAAGGTGTGCCGCGATGGTGATACGGCCGGCGACTACGTCCAGTGGAATCCTGCGGAGTTCTGCTATCTCCACGACTGGAACGTCATATATGTCGAGAACGGCAAGGATATCAAGCAGGTGCTGGCCGCACAGATGCTCGCCAAGGAGAAGCTGAACGACCAGCCCACCGCCGTCATATACCGCACGATCAAGGGCTGGCAGTACGGCATCGAGGGCAGGAAATCACACGGCGCGGGACACGACTTCTGCTCCGACGCCTACTATGAAACCCTGAAGCCCTTCGAGAAGCGCTTCGGCATCGAATTCCCGGCATTCGACGGGGAGAAGACGCCCACAAATATAGAGAAGAATTTCTATGACACGCTCCTGGTTATCAGGAAGGTCCTCGAGGACGACAAGGATCTGAGCACCTTCTTCGGAGAACGCCTTGCCGATTCCGGCGAGCGGCTCAAGAAGCTGAGCCGGAAGAAGAGAAAGGGTGCGGCGAACATAGAGGCCCTGTACAAGATCGACGAGAACGAGGTGCCGTCTCAGTGCACATACGAGCCGGGCGGCAACCAGACGCTGCGCGCGGCGCTCGGGGAGGCATTGAACCATCTGAACAAGAAAACCGGCGGAGCGTTTGTCGGAGCATCAGCGGATCTCCTGAATTCCACGAGCATCGCCATGCTCGCCCAGGGATTCCCGGAGGGATTCTACAACGCCGTATCTAATCCGGACTCCAGGCTGCTCGCCACGGGCGGGATATGCGAGGACTGCATGGGCGCCTTCATGGCCGGCGCATCGTCCTACGGCACGAACATCGGTGCCGGCTCGTCATACGGCGCATTCGTAGCCGCGCTCGAGCATATCGCCGCGCGGCTTCACGGCATAGGGCAGCAGGCGAGGTCCGAGTACACCGGAGAGCCCTACCGCACGTTCATCATCGTTTGCGCGCATGCGGGACTCAAGACCGGCGAGGACGGCCCGACGCATGCCGATCCGCAGGCACTCCAGCTTCTTCAGGAGAACTTCCCCGCAGGCGTCATGATAACGCTCACCCCCTGGGACCCGCACGAGGTCTACCCGATGCTCGTAGCGGCCCTGAAGAAGAGGCCGGCCGTCATCGCACCGTTCGTAACTCGGCCCAACGAGACCATCATCGACCGTGAAAAGATGAAACTGCCGCCCGCAAAAGAGGCCGTAAAGGGCATGTACGCGATGCGGAAAGCCGATCCATCGAAGAAGCCCTATCACGGCACGATAGTGCTTCAGGGAAGCGGCATCACGAACACATTCGTGATGGATGTGCTCCCCCGCATAGACGAGGCGGGCCTCAATATCAACGTCTACTACGTCTCGAGCACCGAGCTGTTCTCCGCGCTGCCGATCGAAGAGCAGGAGAAGATATACCCGAGGGAGCTCGCCGGCGAGGCGATGGGCCTTACCGGACTTACGCTGCCCACGATGTACAGGTGGATAACGTCACCCGAGGGCAGGCGCAGAACGGTCCACGCATTCGTTCACGGACACTATCTGGGCAGCGGCATGGCCCACAAGGTGTTCGAGGAGGCGGGGCTCCACGGGGAAGGCCAGTGGAAGTCGATCAAGGACTACGCGGATTGGATGGCCAAGAAGTAACGGAGGTCGCACACCGCCCCCCGGCAGCAGGCCATTACTCTACACGCCACAGCCAATGGTGAAGCGGCGGACAACCGCAATCGCGGTCTCTATCTAACCGTGGAACCGCCGCACTCTATCAAATAGAACCGCTAGCGGCCCAGACGCATATGGTCTACACCCGCAATACCGGCCTTTGGCCGACCGTCCCGTTCTGGTATAATCTACGCCAAAACAGAAGTGATACATGGAGTGAAACCATAACATTGGAGGGAAAGTGCATATGAACAGGACAGCCCGTACAGCATTCATCGCGATACTGCTCGGACTTACGGCCGCCGGGACGCCGCCGGCTTCGGCCGGATCCGGAGGCGGGGAGCCGCTCACACCGGATCTTAGAAGCGGCTTCTTCTCCTACAGGTTCGTCTCCGACACGGACGAAGCCGACGCGCTTTTCATAAATCCCGCCGGACTGGGCGCCAGGGCCGATATGACCTACATCATGTCGGGCACTTACTGCTACGACCGCCTCGCCGAGATCACCGGCTGCGTTTCGCTCCCGGTTCTCGGCCTGGGCTATTCCCGCCAGGAGAGGCCCGGCTACATCTCGAACAGCTATGTAGCGGGGATAGGTCCGAGGTTCGGCGGCGGACTCAGCATCGGCACGTCCTTGAGGTGGAACCACACCGACATCGCGGTGGAGGGATCGCCGTTCTCCGTGGATCTGGGGTTTCTTATAAGGCCCGCCCGCTTCCTGTCGATAGGGGGCGTGCTCACGGACGCCAACAGGCCGCGTTTCGGCGGCATGCGCATGCAGGAGAGGTTCACCGGAGGGATCTCCGTAAGGCCGTACGCCGAGTGGATCACTCTTTCGGCGCAGGGCACATTTACCACGAACGAGAAATCGAGATGGATGTTCGGCGGACGTCTCTCTCCCATCCCCGGCCTCGAGCTCTTCGTGGCCTATAGGCGGGACCTATCCATCGCCCTCGAGGATCCATACGAGGAGTTCTCCGCAGGGATAGCCGTCGGCCTGGGGACGGGCAGGATAAGAACGTCGACGAGGGCGCGCGTAAACGGCGATTACGAATACAGCCGCAACAGCTTTGCGATCGAGGGCAGCGGCGCCTTCACCGGGAACACCCTGATCCTCACCCCCAAGTACGCCGAGGTCAGAGTCGGTGGCAACTACCTCGACGAGGGCGGCGGGTTCACGCTGATCGGCGGAGACAGGGATCTACACGGGGTTCTCCGCGATCTCAAAAGCGTAACAGAAGACCGGGACATAAAGGGATTGCTCCTCTGCATAGGCCCCATGGACGGTGCGTTCATAGGGCCCGTGAGCGCGAACCTATACGAGATCCGCGAGGCCGTGCTCGAGATCAGGGAATCGGGCAAACCGGTGGTCGCCTACCTCGAGCAGGGAGGCGGGGCCGCGGAGATATACCTGGCATCAGCGGCCGACCGGATTGTAGTCCCCGGAGATTGCGGCGGGATAGGGATGATAGGCGTCTCCCTCGAGATCAAACGCAAGAAGAGGCTCTTCGGCAAGCTGGGCGTGGATTGGGACCACATAAGCACCGGTGACTACAAGTCCTCGTTCCATACCCAGTACACGGATACGACCACCGATGCGCAGAGGGAGGAGATCGCCTCGCTGGTGGAAGAATCCTACAGGCTGCTCGTGGAGGGCATCGCGGAGGGAAGGGGGCTCGAAAAGAGCCGTATCCTGCAAATGGCCGACGGGAGGATATTCATGCCGGACGAGGCCGTTGAGCACCGGATCGCCGACGTGATCGGCTGGAAGAGAAAGGCGAGGGAGGAGCTGGGGCTTCTGGCCGGCTCCGCGAATCCCGAGAGACTCTCCACCGTATCGATCTCCGGCCGCAGGTACAGAGCCGACCGGTGGGCGCCCCCGCCCTCGATCGCGGTGGTCGGAGCCTACGGCACTATAAATCCGGGTAATAGCAAGAGGGAGTTCTTCAGAGGAGGGAGAACGATGGGCTCGGCATCGGTCGTCAAGCAGCTCGAGGCCGCCTCACGTTACCCCGGCGTGCGGGCAATCGTTCTGCGTGTCGACAGCGGCGGAGGCTCCGGGATCGCCAGCGCCGAGATCCTGAACGAGGTACGACGCATACAGAGAGAGACCGGCAAGCAGGTAATAATCTCGATGGGAAACATCGCGGGCTCCGGCGGCTACTGGATCTCCATGTACGGAGACGAGATCTTCGCCGATCCTTTCACCATAACCGGCAGCATAGGGGTAGTATTCGCAAAACCGGTCCTCGAACGCCTCTACGAGAAGGCCGGGATCACGAACGAGGTCTTCAAGGTAGGGGAGCATTCAGACGCCTACTCGGCCGCCCGCATGCTGACCGTGGAGGAGAGGGGGATGTTCGGGAGGCTCATCGACCGTTTCTACCACCGCTTCATCGAGCAGGTGGCCGAGGGCAGGAATATGGACCCCGAGGATGTTCGCGCTCTGGCCGGAGGCCGGGTTTACCTCGGCACCCAGGCCCTCGATAACGGTCTGATCGACAGGCTCGGGGGACTCACGGACGCCGTCTCGTTCGCCGCTTCCGAGGCCGGCATCGCGGACGATTACCGCGTGGTATATTTCAGGGCATTCCCGGGCTTTTTAGGCAAACTGGGCATAGGGAACCTCCGTGCAGCGGCAGGGGCGTTCGGGCTGCCGTGGCCGGGCGGGAATGGATGCTTCGACGAGGTTCTTACAGTACATTGACACGTATATGAAACGACACGTAGCATCCTGCATGTGCTCCGGGATCAGGATCGCGCATCTAGCAGATACCGCAGGACCGATCAGTGGACGATCCTGGCGGATGTGGCCATATCGCCGTAGATGTAGGTCGCGTAAGGGAGAAGGTTCGCCTTGCTCCGTATAGCATATCCGTCCGAGGGGATGCCCACCACGCGCACATCCGGGCTGTGGCTGGAGAAGAAGTCCCACCCACCATGGTTGAGCGCCGTGGCTCCCCCTATGTACTCGACATCCTCGATAACCTTCCCGTGGTAGAAGTTGAGCCAGATCGTATTCACGGTGGACGGGTACTGCCCTTCGATAGCGAAGTGGGATGTCAGCGCGACCTGGATATTCTTTATGTTCTGAATGGTCACGGCGACCTGGGCGGCCTTCTTCGATTTGTAGAAGTTGGACAGCACGATAGTTGTAAGAAATCCTATGATCTCGATAACGATGAAGAGCTCCAGGATCGTGAAGCCGAGTACGCCTATCCTGCGCAGAAAGGAACGCTTCCGGCGCAGGGGACCACTTGCATTTTTATTCAAAGATGAGCTTAAACGTCGCAATATGCACTCCTTTGCCATTGCGCGGCATTAAACCAAACCTTCCGCCCGTTAAAGAGCAAAAAGCATGACAATCCAGGATTGCCATGCTTATCGTCCAAATGCGCTTTAGGATATTGCGATTCTTGCAAATAGCCGGACCACGCGATTGCACGGAGCTTAATCGGCCGCTTAGAGCGGAACCGCCTCGACCTTCTTCACACCGGGTACCTTTTCCTTGAGTACCCTCTCTATTCCGAAAGAGAGGGTCATCTGCGACATGGGGCATCCCGCGCAGGCGCCCTTCAACCTCACCTTGACCACCCCGTCCACTACATCCACGAGCTCTACATCGCCGCCGTCAGCCTGAAGCCCCGGCCTTATCTCATCCAGTATCTTCTCGACCTGTTCCTTCATGCGTTCCTCCTGATAAATTATCTTCCGATAAAGATAGTATATGTATAGAAATATTCAAGCGCGAACCGCCGTCCCGGAGGCGGCGAGTTCCGTCTGAGACGGAACGCAGGTGTGCGCTGGAGCAAAACAGACGTAATCCCATTGTAAGGCAACTACTTTCCGGTGCGATGCATAACATCGCGCACCACGATCCCAAGCCAGAAAAGTGCTTGTAGTACCGTATGATTATTCTTATGTTTAACCGTAATAGCGGGCCGCGCCATCGCGGCCGGATTCCTCCGTGAGCAGTTAAAGCAACTCCCTATCGCTTCGCGAAACCAAAGGAGCTGCAGTTTTCATTCATATTGCCGAAGTATTTAAATGAAAAGATCGTGATGGAACTCGAATAACGCAGCGATGCAGATTCACCGATGAGGAGAATGTGACAATGAAGAGAAAGACCGCCTTTCTGATAGCGGTTGCGTTCGCCGCCTGTCTCTCGACAGTACTGATCGCACATGGACAGACGGATTCGGAAAGTAGCGAGGAGGCGAGGATAGCCGAGCTCAACCGGATGATCGAGGAGAGGGGGCTCCACTGGACAGCCGGGAAAACATCGGTCTCAGGACTCGCCCCCGAAGAGAAGAGGATGCTTTTCGGGCTCATCCCGACTCCGCCGGAGATCCTTGCCGACGTGCCCGAGTACACACCGTCGGATGCCTTCGCTCCTCCGACCTCGTTCGATTGGCGCCAGTACAGCGGAACAACATCGGCCAAGGCACAGGGTGACTGCGGATCGTGCTGGGCGTTCGCGGCGGTCGGGCAGCTCGAGAGCCACATCCGCATCTACGACGGCCGTATCGAAGACCTTTCGGAGCAGCAGGTGATGGCCTGCAACTCGGAGGGTCTGGGTTGCAGCGGCGGCTGGGTCAGCGCCGCATACGAAGTCTTTTACGATCCCGGTGCCGTGAGCGAGAGCTGCATGCCCTACGAGGCGCGCGACGGGGTTCCGTGCACCCAAGGTGACTGTCCAAAAATAGCAAGGATAACAAGTTACAGCTATCTGCCGAACAGCGAGAATGTCATAAAGGAAGCCGTGATGACGGGAGGGCCCGTGGTGACATCCATCCTAGCCCTGGAAAACCTGACCTACTACACAGGCGGATGCTACTCGGACCCCACGACCGGCGGATCCAACCACGCGGTGCTTATCGTGGGCTGGGACGATTACGAGTGCGGAGGCAACGGGGCGTGGATCGTAAAGAACAGCTGGGGGCCGGGCTGGGGGATCAACGGATTCGGATACATGGAATACGGGACCTGCAACATCGGCTCCTCCTGCTACCAGATAAACTACGAGCCGTCACCGCTCCTGGTCCACATGACATCGCCGGTGAGCGGAGACACGCTCGATATCGGTGAATCGGTCGAGATCGCCTGGACCGTCAGCCGGGATGTGCCCGATTCGATAAGCATATTCTTGAGCCTCGACAGCGGCGCCAGCTATGACTCGGTGGTTGTGAGGGGGCTGGCCGGGACGGTGGAATCCTATATGTGGACCGTGCCGGAATACCCGGTGAATACGGCCAGGATCAAGGTGGAGGCATACCTGGGAGGCGACATCGGCGGCTACGACACAAACGACTGGGATTTCACGATACTAGGCCCTCCCTATCGGTACGTCTCACCCTCCGGCGCCAATATATATCCCTACTCCACGGCATCGTGGGCGGCGCACAGCATCCAGGACGCCGTCGATGCGGGAGCTCCCGGTGACACGATCATTGTGGCTACGGCCACCTACTACGGTCAGGTCGAGATATCGACACCGCTGTACGTGCTGGGCGGTTGGGACCTGGACTTCACCGTCCGGGATCCTGAAACCTACACGACCACGATCGGCGGACCGGGCAGCGTCATCTCGTTCATGTACATCGACAGCGGAACGCACGGAATAGAGGGATGCACGATAACCGGAGGTTCGGGAACCACCCTCTATATGCCCCAGAGAGCACCCTACGGGAGCGGGATACTAAGCTACGAGTCCTCTCCTGTAATAAAGGGCAACGTCTTCACGGCATGCGGCGACGAGGACAGGGGGGAGTTCAGCGGAGGAGGGGCCGTATTCTGTTACGAGGGAAGCCCCGTTATCGAGGACAACGAGATATCGGGATGCTTCGCCCAGGCGGGCGCCGGCATCTACCTCTACAGCACGCAGGCTGCAATAAGCGGAAACCACATACACGGATGCTCGCCTGGCACAGGATTGACGGGCGCAAAGTCGGGCGGTGGGATCTACGCGCTCGCCTCCACCGTTTCCCTCGACGGCAACGTGATCGAGGATAACGGCGATTTCACGAAAGGCGCGGGGCTGTACGCGAGATTCAGCTCGGTGCAGTCTCGCGGGGACACGATAAGATCCAACACCTGCTCGGAGAAGGGCGGAGGTATTTGCTGTGAATATTCCCCGGCTCACATCTCGAAAGCCGCGATAACCGGTAACGAAACCGGCTTATGGGGCGGCGGCATATACCACGAGAAGGACAGCCTCGGCATCGAGAACACGATCATAGCGCTCAACAACGGCGGTATAGGCGGCGGGATATTCGCCG
>CAYRCK010000021.1:0-54102 GCA_964422745.1 uncultured bacterium | reverse complement strand
ACGCGCGCTGTCACGATACATCATGCTTCGACTCTTTTTCAATTGAAACATATATAGTAGGGAGATTGTAAAATATTATTGAATAATCGTGTCTCCGGGCATATGTTGACAACCGGGAGCGGAATTTATGAAAATACCGCATGACGACTCTTCGAGTGGAATAAATGCATGGATTGACATATATTACCCTATCGTCGATCAATGCAGGGGAATGGAATTTGCAACGGGGAAAATGGATCAATACGGTCAGAACACTGGAGGGTGATACCGTGAACACAACCAGAACGATAACAACCAGATTCATCTTATTGATAGCGTTCACCTTAACCCTTGTCATCCCCGCTGCGTCAGACGCCAGGATCATTCATATGGCAGTCAACGGAAGCAACGCCGACGGCGACGGCAGCGCGGCTAATCCATTCGACGGATTGCAAAGATGCATAGCCGAGGCGTCACCGGGCGATACGATATACGTCCACGAGGGCAAATATACGAACGAACCTCGGACGGGTGGTTACCAGGTGATAGGCAGGGAGGACGCCTGGATCGTGATCATGGGAGCACCCAACGAGGACAAGCCGGTATTTGCGGCAAGACCGACGATGGTTTTCTACGACGGCGGTGACGATACGGGTGATTCCCAGTACTTCGTTCTGAAGGACCTGATCTGGAGAAAAGACATAATAACGGAGGGGGCGCACTGCATAAATATCTTCGACGGAGAGGTCGAGGCAACGCCGGCGCACCATATAATAATAGAGGGCTGCGAGTTCTACAATCAGGTCACCAATTCCGAGATGATCAAGATGGCCGGCGTCGACGACTTCATCATCAGGAATACGCTCATCAACGCGAGCAACGCTCATTCGCTGGGCATCGGCGCGATGGGTTGCCATTCGGGCGAGGTGTACAACTGCAGGATCGATTCATGCATGATGGGTGGGATCCAGTTCAAGGGAGGCAGCAGCGAGGTCGTGATCAGAAACAACGTTGTAAACATGACCAATCTCTGCGGCGTCAATATCGGCGGGGACGCCTGGTGGGAGTATGTGAGGCCTCCTGTCGCGATCATGGAGGAGCCGACATACGAGGCTAGGGGGATACACGTATACAGCAATATCTTCATCGACTGTGTCGTGGCTATCAGCTTCAACACGTGCAGGGATTCGAAGGCCTACAACAACCTGATAATCAGGACCGATCTCACGAGGAACGACTCCGGGCCGTACGGCAACTACGGTCTGGTGTGGATCAGGCACAGGAGCAACTGGTGTCCGAATCCCAGCCATCACTGCACCCTTGCGAACAATATCTTCTACTTCCATCGCAGAGAGCCGGACTGGGAGAACGTAGTGTGGAGGACGGTGGCCGGTGACGAGGGGGATAGTTCTTTCACGTTCGAGTTCTATAACAACCTCTGGTACTGTTTCGAGGATCCTTCGAGCTCGTGGGCGAGCTGGGATGACGCCGGACGGGTAAGCCCGCCCGTGGAATCCGGAAACATCTTCGGTGAGAATCCGAATCTCTATGCAGATCCCGAAACAGGGCTGCTAATACCCGGTAACAATACTCTTCTCGCCGGCAGGGGGGTGCCGATGACTCCGCCGGAGGGTTACGTATTCGCCGATTTCTTCGGGGACGAGTATTCCTATCCTCCACCTATCGGGCCGGTAAACATCACTTCCGAGCTGCCGACTCCGCCCGCTCCTCCTGATTCCGTAATGACCTATCCGGGAGATCTCGGTAGGATCAGGAAAAGGTGAGCGAACCGTAGCCGGCGGGGCAGCCCTCACGTTCACCTCCTATATATATTCTCCTTACGGTAGGTAAAAAAATTCCTCGAGGTGCGAGTTATGTTCCGCGTACCGGATGGTGAGGTTCACGCGCCCTCGGAATATACCCATCTCGGTAAAAATGTTAGATACGGCTGGTTTTTTGAGAGCGAATGGCAAACAACTTGCGGATGTCCTATGAAGCCGGTTGAATATCGAAAGGGCACGGAATGTTTGAAGGTCAGAAAATAAAAATGGACGGATCGACTCGGTTCAACCAGAAATCGTCGGGAACCATGAGAAGTGAATCTCTCGCCGGTGTTTCCGGACTATCGGGACCGGGAGCGGGTGTCCGGATGGCAAAATGCAACTGGCCTGCTCCAATATGACGGGCCCTTGGAATCAGCCGAAGTAAAGTCGGTACAGAAAATATTTGCATTCGTCTAAATTTTGTTTAATGTTGAGGTCAATTAACATCGTACGGAGCGGGATTATGATGAAGACACTGCTGAAATTTACAACCCTCCTTCTCGTACTAACTGCTTCAGTACCTGCCTCGGCCCAGGAAACCGCTGATTATCTGGTCAACTGGGCACCCAATCCGGAAGTCGACATCGTCGGTTACGTTATTTTCCGTTCGACCGCATCCAACGGCGTTTTCGATGCGATAGACAGTGTAGGTCCGGTTACGCACGGATATATCGACACGGGTCTGGCTAAGGGCACCAGGTACTTCTACAAGCTCAAGGCGAAAAACGCCAGCAACCAGTACAGCAGCTTCTCGGCGTTGGTATCCGGTGTAATGATTCCGGATGATGCCGACGAAAACACACATAACATGTGCAGGATAACGGGCATCGAGGATATCGGGAGCGGTTTGTTCGAAATAAACTGGACCACACTCGATGCAACGATAGGATTCGTTCAGTACGACAGGGACGAAACACTTGATTCCATGAGCACATGGGACGATTCGCAGTACGGCACGTCCCATGTCTCGCAGGTAGGCCCGCTGCTGCTGCCGGGAACCTACGGTATAAGGGCTGTGGCTTACGATGAGAACAGGAACATGACGATATCGGCCCTCGCGAGTATAGAGGTCAGCGGGGAAGATCCCGTGGCGCCCACGGCTCCACAGGAGCTTATCATATACCCGATTCCCTATAATCCCAATATGGACAATCTATCCATGAGCGGACTCCCGGCCGATGGATCGGTGTCCATCTACAATGAGAGGGGACAGGAGGTCTGGCAGCGTAGAGTCGGCAGCACATCGACCTCTCTGGACTGGGATGGCAGAAACGGGCAGAACAGTTCAGTATCGAGCGGAGTCTACTACGTTGTGATAAAGGACTCCGGTGGAGGTGTCATCAGCAAGAAGCCCATAATGGTTGTACATTAGAATGTGACGGTTTTCGATATGAAGCAAACAAGGCACATACGGAGAATTGCCGAAGCCGGAATGCTCGTGCTCGTGCTGCTTCCCTCGATAGCCGCAGCACAGGAAGGCCCGGGCTGTACTGGAGCTGATTACCTGACCCACGCTGTCGGGTGCAAATCAATTGCGATGGGCGAAGTCAAATCCGCACTCACCGGCGATCCATTCAACTGGCTGGCCACTCCTGGAGCATTTCACGATGTGAACGGAAACGGAGCCGGTCTGTTCCATGCAGAATGGATCGTGGATACCAGATATAATAATCTCTTCTACAGCAATCGCTTGAACGAGAAATTCGCGTTCGCGGGCGGATTGACGTACACGTACAGGCCCGATATACAGGGTTACGATAGGGACGGGCCGACCGGGATGCTCAAGAGCTACAACTATCAGGCGGTTGCAGGTTTCGGCTTTTCTCCTGTGGAGGAGTTCACCGCCGGAGTGAACTTCAAGTATTTCAGCGAAAAGCTCGATACCTGGACCGAGGGTGGTGTATGCTTCGATCTCGGAGCCAAGTACGTGTTCGAGGAATGCGGAATCTCGATGGGCTTTGCAGCGCAGAACGTGGGACCGGATATAAAGTCCGAGACCTTGAGTGAGCCTCTTCCCATGACGATCAGATTCGGAGCGGCACACTCGGTTTCTCTCGTTGAAGAGGAAGTAGCCGTGAGCTACGCATTCGATCTGGTGAAACCGAGGTTCGAGGATCTATACCTGAGTGTGGGTTGTGAGCTGGAACTATACAATATGCTGATGATAAGGGGAGGATATGTCGGTCAGGAATCGAGGGCCGGCGACGGTCTGACAATGGGTGGAGGCATAAGGATCGATGAAAGGTTACTCCTGGATTATGCGTGGACGCCATACGGCGATCTGGGCAATTTACACAGGATTTCTATATTCTTCAGCATAAACTGACCTGAGCTTGCTCGTTCAGCATCAGTCGACCGCCTGAATCCTATGGCAGGGATGAGGGGATTCCAGGTTTCCAGTGTGACTGGAGTTATTCTTGCTATACGGAATACAGGTGTGTTATGCAGTTTATTGTATCAGCTCCGGAGGCTAGAATTGAAGCAGGTTAAGGAAAAATTCCGGTGTTTTATCGTAGAGAACTTCATGTTCGGCTCCGATAACAATTCCTTCCATGACGATGATTCCTTTCTCGAAAAGGGTATCATCGATTCGACCGGTGTTCTCGAGCTAGTTTCGTTCGTGGAGGACGAATTCGGGATCGATGTGAAGGACGACGAGCTGGTTCCAGATAATTTTGATTCGATAAACAACTTAGCTGAATATATCAATACCAAATCAAATGTGAACGGTTAGATGTCAGGGCTTTTTGCAGCGGTCGCGTCGTTATTGCACCCCATCTGTAATCAGAGAGATCAATGCAGGTTCAGGAATTTCTAGAAAGGTCCGCCGAGAGATTTCCGGACAAAGCCGCTCTTATCGCCGGTTCCCGTAGATTTACCTTCAGCGATATAGATGCACAGGGTAACAGGCTGGCCAATTTCCTCTCCGGCTGCGGTATCGGGGACGGGGACAGGGTGGTTGTCCTTCTCGATAACTGTCCTGAAACGGTTATCTCGATATTCGGCGTCTTGAAGGCCGATTCGGTTTTCGTGGTGATCAATCCGTCCGTGAAGGCCGATAAGCTGGCCTACATGATCAACAACTGCAGGGCCGCCGCCCTGATAACGCATTCGAGCAAATGGAGCACGGCACTGAAGGCGGCCATCGACAGCCCCTCGCTCAAAACAGTCCTGGTAGCGGGAGACACCGATGCCATACTCGAGCGCGAAGACGGCGGCGGATTTCCATTTGAAGCACACGGCTGGGACGAGGCTCTCGGCGGCTCCAAGGTGGTAACCCCCGGATCAAAGGCCATCGATATAGATCTCGCGGCACTCATATACACATCCGGCACGACGGGCCATCCCAAGGGCGTTATGCTCACACATCTCAATATCGTTTCGGCATCCACATCCATTACGGCATACCTGGAGAACAGGGCTGATGATATAATACTCAACACACTGCCGCTGTCGTTCGACTACGGCCTGTATCAGATTCTGATGGCTGCGCAGTTCGGCGGGACGGTCGTTCTGGAGAGATCGTTCACCTATCCCTATGCCGTTATAGAGCTCCTGAAACGCGAGAAGGTGACGGGTTTTCCCATTGTTCCAACAATGGCGGCGATACTGCTCCAGATGAAAGAGTTGAAGAAGGAGAGATTCGAGCATCTGAGGTATATAACCAATACGGCTGCGGCGCTGCCGGCCAGCCACATAAATGGATTACGGAAGATATTCGAGGGCGCCAGGATATACTCGATGTACGGTCTGACCGAGTGCAAGAGGGTTTCGTATCTCCCGCCCGAGGAGCTGGACCGCCGTCCGACATCCGTGGGCAGGGGAATGCCGAACGAGCAGGTCTACCTCGTTGACGGGGATGGGCGCATGATCGATGAGCCGGGTGTGGACGGGGAACTCGTCGTACGCGGCGCCAATGTGATGAAGGGGTACTGGGAGCTTCCGGAAGAGACGGAAAGGATGCTTCGTCCAGGGCGTTATCCGTGGGAGAAGGTCCTCTACACCGGTGACATCTTTCGCAAGGATGAGGAAGGGTTTCTCTATTTCGTTTCGCGCAGGGACGATATAATAAAGAGCAGAGGCGAGAAGGTCAGCCCGAAGGAGGTCGAGAACGTAATATACGAGCTCCCCGATGTAATCGAGGCCGCCGTGGTGGGGGTGCCTGATGAGATACTCGGCGAGTCGATAAAGGCGTTTATCGTGCTGAAGAGGGATTCAGAGCTGACGGATAAGGACATAATCTCGCATTGCATGAAACGCCTCGAGGATTTCATGGTCCCAAAGGTCGTCGAGTTCAAGGAAGCGCTCGACAAGACGAGCTCGGGCAAGATATCGAAAAAGGGTTTGTGACCTGCCGTGTCTCGATTGCCGCGTGGGATACGGGTACTATGCCGCGATCCCGCATCGGGGATGGAATCGACGGCGTGGATTATCACTGGAAGGATATCGAATGGAGTTTGGCAAGGGCATACTGGAGATCGATCCGGCGGCTGCGTGCCGCCAGATCGAGAGTTTCATCCTGGACAAGCTGAGAAACTTCTTCAGGAAGAAGGGAATAGTCATAGGCCTCAGTGGCGGCATCGATTCGGCCGTAGCGGCCGCTCTCTCCGTGCGGGCGATAGGTAACGGGAAGGTATTCGGGCTTCTTCTGCCCGAAAAGGATTCCAATCCCGTAAGCCGGGAGTACGGCCGCATGGTTGCCGAATATCTGGATATCGAGTATTCCGAGGTCGATATCAGCCCTATGCTCGACAGTTTCGGCGTCTACGAAAAGAGAGACGCTATTGTCGCGCGGCTGTTCCCGGACCTGGAACGTCCGTACAAGTTCCGGATGGTGCTACCGCAGGATCTTCTCGAGAGGGACCGGATCAACGTGTATCACCTCGAGGTGCTGATCGAGGACGGCTCTATCGGTAGACAGAGGCTCTCCAGGGACGACTATCTGGGCATAATGGCGGCGAACGACATCAAGCAGAGGGTCAGGATGACCCAGCTGTACTACGAGGCGGAGAGGCGCTACGGTATCGTATGTGGGACCACTAACCGGTCGGAAGTGCTTCAGGGCTTTTTCGTGAAATACGGTGACGGGGGCGTGGACATAGAGCCGATAGCGCATCTTTACAAGAGCCAGGTATACCAGATAGCGGGATTTCTCGGTGTGCCCAAGAAGGTGATAGATAGAACGCCGAGCCCGGATACCTACAGTTTCGAGGTTAGCGATAAGGATTTCTATTTCTGTCTCCCGTATGACAAGCTCGACGTTGTGCTTTACGCGATCGAGAACGACGTTCCCCCGGAGAAGGTAGCCGACACGTTGGGATTGACGGCGGAGCAGACGGAGAGGGTATGGAAGGATCTGGTTCGGAAGCGGGAAGCGACAAATCACCTGAGACTTTTTGCTCCTTCGTTGGAGGACTAGAAGGATGAGCGGGATTCCCGGCAGGGCGATGCGGGCGTGTGCATGCGCCGCCCGGGCCCGACACCGAAAGGATGCGAGATATGAAACGTTGTAGCAGGTGCGTTCTGCCTGAGACTTTCCCCGGCATCGAGTTCGACGGGGATGGGGTTTGCAACATCTGCCGATCGTTCAAGGGACGCGACAGGCTCGAGGAGTCGAAGGACAAGTACAGGCTGCGCTTCGAGGAGATCTTGCAGGATAGGCGCAGGACGGGCGGGTATGACTGCCTGATGGCTTACAGCGGCGGCAAGGACTCCACGTTCACTCTAAAGGTATTAAGGGAAAGATATGAATGTTCGATCCTGGCCCTGACCTTCGATAACGGATTCATCTCGCCAGCCGCTTTCGAGAACATCCGCCGCACCGTAGAGGCTCTCGGTGTGGACCTTATCATATACAAGCCCAGGTTCGAGCTCGCTAGAAAGATATTCCTCAAGGCCACCGAATCGGATATGTACTCGAAGAAGACGCTCGAGAGGGCCAGCACCATATGCACCAGCTGTATGGGCATGATCAAGTTCATCGCACTTCGCATGGCGATCGAGGGCGGGATCCCATTCATCACCTACGGCTGGTCCCCCGGTCAGGCTCCTATCGAAGCTTCTATATTCATGAACAATCCGAAGATGATACGAAGTATGCAGAAGGTGCTGCTCGAGCCCATGCGTGAAGCGGCCGGCCCCGAGATAGAGAATTACTTCCTTACCGACGAGCATTTTTCCATGGAAAGCAGATTCCCCTACAGCATCAGCCCGCTCGCCTTTCTCGATTACGACGAGAGCAGAATTTTGGAGGAGATCGGCGGCCTGGGATGGAGGGCGCCCGAAGATACCGATCCGAACTCGACCAACTGCCTGCTCAACTCATTTGGGATAAACATCCATTTGAAGAAGTTCCGGTTTCACCCTTATGCCTACGAGCTCGCAAAGCTGGTGAGGGAGGGGTACATGGAAAGAGCCGAGGCTATCGACCGCCTCGAGAAGGAGGAGGATCTCGATATGGTCGAGAAGGTGCACGAACGTCTCAAAAGCGGTCGGCCCCTCTAGGCTTATCCCGAAACTCGAACACTGGAAAAAGTTACTATGGCCTCTCTCGCCTCAAAGCTGATCAAAGGCTCACTCTTCAGAATTTTCAATCTAGTCGTAATAATCGGCATCAGCTTCTTCATGATGCCTTTCGTTATCAAGGCGCTGGGCGACAGATGGTACGGGTTATGGATATTCGCGGCGACGATAGTCGGTTACTACGGGTTTCTCGATCTCGGTCTGTCGTCGGCCATACAGCGATTCATCTCCCAGGCGATCGGTAAGGACAACCGCACTGAAATCAATACGATATTCAATACAAGCCTGTTCCTGTTCATTATCGCGGGTCTCCTGGTACTGCTGATATCTACCGTCATAGTGCTTCTCTGTCCCCATTTCGTGGATAACGCCGCTGACGTCAATACGTTCAGGATCGTTATATTCCTGATCGGGCTCGATGTCGCCATATCCTTCCCCGTCAGGGCTTTCATCGGTTTCCTGTGCGCAAACGTCCGGTTCGATGTTGTCAACACCATCGATATCCTCAAGCTGCTGCTCAGGACGGCACTTATCCTGTATTTTCTGGGACGCGGTCATGGGATCGTGAGCCTGGCGTTAATCTCGATCTCGGTTGATATTCTTCAGTACTTAGTCACGGTGATATTCGTGATGAGTCGATTCAGCGGGTTGGAATTCAGCACCGCCCATATCGCCAGGGACAGGGTGGGGAAGCTGTTCAAATACAGCGTATTCACCTTCATATCAAATGTGGCTGAGAGGTTGAGGTTTCATACGGATGCCTTCGTGATAACCGCTTTTCTCGGATTGAGTTTCGTTACGCATTACAGTATAGGCGCGAGGATCGCGACCTACTACATGAAGATCGTCAACAGCGCGACGACGCTGATGTTTCCCGTGTTCAGCAAGCTCGAGGGCCAGCATGACTACGATCAGATCCGCGAAAAATTTACGTTTGTAACAAAGCTGACAGTGATCTTCTCGGTCTATGTAAGCGGGATCCTCATCATCTACGGCAAGGCTTTCATTACGAGGTGGATGGGGACGGCCTATACCGACGCGTATAATATTCTGGCGATTCTCATCATCGGCATTCTGTTCAATACGATACAGATGGCATCGGCGGCGCTCCTCTACGGGCTCTCCAGGCACAGGTTCTATTCGATCGTCGTATGTTCGGAGGGTGTGGCGAATCTTCTGCTGAGCATGCTTCTCGTGGGCAGATACGGGATAGCCGGTGTCGCCATGGGAACGACGATACCGCTCCTCGTCACGAACATCCTGATCATCCCCGTCTATACATGCCGTGTCATAGGGATCGGTCTCGGCAGGTACGTAAGGGGAGTCTTGTGTGCGGCCGCCCTGGGAGCGGCCGTTCATGCCGGGAGCTGGTTCGTGATCCGGGACGCGATCACGAGCAGTTACCCGAGGCTGCTTATCCTGGGTGTGTCCACTTCCGCGGTTTATCTTATCCTCAACGCCTTCATAATGCTGAGGAAGCACGAGAGAATGTATTTCAAGATACCATTCTAGTATTTTTCCAGGGATCTGTATATTTCGATATAGCGATCTGCTATCTCCCGGTACGTGAAGCCCCCGCGGATCGTCTCGAGGGCGTTTTTCCCGAAAAGCCCCCTTTTGTCCCCGCTGCCCAGCAGCTGCGAAACCGCCGAACGGAAGCCCTCGGTATCGCCCACATCCAGCAAGAGTCCGTTTTCTCCATCCTCTATCACATCCTCGACACCGCTGACCCTATATGCGATAGCCGGCACACCGCACGCCATCGCTTCCAGCACGACGTTGGGCATCCCCTCCATGGTTGAGGGGAAGACGAAGAGATCCGATACCTGCAGGTACTCGGCCACGTTGTCCACCCTGCCCTTGAACAGGACGCGGGACTCCATGTTGTGTTCGCGGACCATGCCAGTGGCCTCCTCGAAACAGAACCTGTCTCCCGATACGCCTTCCTCCTCGGACCTCGGTCCTATGAGCACGAGCACGCTGTCCGGGAATCCGGCCGCGATATCGGGCCAGAGCGAGACCAGACCGTCCACTCCCTTTCTGTAGGTGATCGCGCCGACGAACGTGACAACCGGCTTTCCGGTAATACCCAGGCTGCTTTTCAGGGCGGCCCTCTCGGGACCGGGCAGGGGGAAATACTTCTCCACGTCGACGGCGTTGGGGACAAATTCCACCATCGATCCGTCGATGCCGCTGTCGACCGCCGCACGGCGGATCATGCTGCTTATAGCCACCAGTCTGTCGAGCCTCCGGGCGCTGAGCCTGCTCATTCTCCCGAAAAGCCTTCCGCAGTCGGAGAAGGCGACCTCCTGGAGCATCGACACCTTGGCGATGGAGCGTTTACCCAGCAGCCCGGCCAGTATGCTGAGAGAGGAGTAGGGGTAGGCAAGCCCCTGGATGTGCAAGATCGAGTACCTCTTCCTCAGACTGTACATCTTGCTGTATATCTTCAACAGCAGCTTCAACTTCTCCGGGATCGACGAGCGGCTCTCGATGTACACGTCCAGATCCGCGATCTGCACGAAATGTACCTCGAACCCCTCGAATATTGCTTCACCCCTCTGCGACGGATCGTCGGTGAGGGCGACGAAGAAGATGTCGACCCCCCGTGATCTGAGTTCCTTGGCCAGAGTGATGGCCTGTATCGTACCTCCACCGTATCGGGGAGGGAAGATCGGGAAAAACATGCATATGCCCGTCACTTGAGCATCACCTTCAGGTTAGGCCTCATCACGGACGGCCGGCACCCCCGCCGCAGCTGCGGACGACGGCGGCAGAGGCCGCGTTCCCGGACGCAGGTCTGCTTCGTCATATGATATCGATATCTCCATAGGATACGGTCCAGTTATGGGGCAGTGGGAACATCGAGTCGAACCTCTCGCTTCCGAAGGTCCTGCCCGCAAGAACGAACCTGGATGTCGAGACCCTTCTGAATCCGCACGATTTGAACACCTGGTCGAAGAACCCGCTGTCATGGCCGTAGAATTCCAGCGTCTGCGCTTCCGACCTGAAGTAGTGGCAAAGGACATGAAGCAGCAACAGGCTCGACTGCTGGATGTCCTTATCGGCATGGATCAGTTCACATATTGCCACGATGTCATCGATCCGTCTGCAAACCGCGGTCCCAACGGGTTCTCCATCTATCGAGAGAACGTGAAACTCATAGTCATGATCCGGGTGTCGCTCGTATCTCCATCGAAGATAGTGCAGGTCCTTCCAAGTCGAGATCACTTCCTGGCGCATCGCCCGCTCCAGGGCGGTTCCGAGACCTTCGGGCAGGCTGTCAGTTACGCAGGTTTCGGCCCTCCTGCCGTGAAGCCATGCATGGTAGAGGCGCCTGAGCATCAGACGCCTGGCGCGCGCCGGGAGGGATCGAGGCCGCTTCGTTATGCTGTCAACCGCGCTTCCGATGATTTTTTTGTATCCTATTCTGTAGTAGTACCTCTTCAGGTTCGTGATGTTGTGCCAGTTGAGCCTTCTGATGAGAATGGGGTAAGATTCCCTGTTGGGAAAACCTATCACCGCTCTCACTCCGTCCTCGAGGGCGAGGGAGAAGTTCTTCTCCGCGAGTTTCGTGAAAAGCCCTTTCCTGCGCTGATCTTCTCTAACCATCGCATCGACGCATATTCCTCCGTGGATCTCGCTTCCGAGGAAGTTCAGGTTACGGCGCATGGTACAGAACTGAGCGACTATCTCGCCGCCGGCCTCTGCAAGGCGCATCCAACCTTCTCCCTGAACGTGGTCCATGAACTGCCAGGCCAGGCGGTCCATCGATTTGCCTATCCCGAACACTTCCTGGAAGAGTCTGGATATATGCTCCGCGTCCCCTTCGATATAACCCCTTATCGTCTCTCCGGAATCAGCCATCCATGCCCTCCATGGCTCCGCCGAGAGGGGAGAAGCTCAGCCCGGCGTCGACGCAGAATTCCAGGAACGTCTCGATAATCCTCATGAATTTTTCCAGGTCCCCCTCGTTCTTCACGAATTCGCTCTTACCTGGAAGGAGTGATGCGGAATGAAATATCATGTTCAGGTGAGGGTGCCCGGCACGGAGCACGTTCCTCGAGATCGTGATGATTTCGGATCTCGAGCACACTTCCGGCGAGAGGAGCCGGAAGTTCAGGATCTTCAGCCTATCCAGAAGCCCCAGGATATGCAGCCCGGAGAGAGCCGAGTTCATGATCGCCCTTCTGAATCCGGCGGACTTGAAGAAATCCCTCTGAATGAAGCCGACGGTCACCGGAACCTCCAGCAGAGTCCCCTCCGGATCCTCTGTAAGGATCTCCTCCGGATCGAACCTGTAAGGGGAATACGGAGCATCCGAGAAGTCAGGACCGTGCTCGTGCGACCAGTTCCATAACGGCACGACGGATGTGTCTATTCTGTATCCGAGATCCTTTATGCACCTGGCCACGTCGCTGCTGAATCCCCATCTTCCCGCCCTGAAGCAAACGGGCTCGACTCCGAGGCTGGCCGTGATCTTACGGTGGACGTTCTCGATCTTGCTCGAGATAAGATCATAGGGAAGATTGCAGAGCATCGTGTTCGAAGCATTGATATCCTCCGCAAACGGCGGCGTGTTCCACGGATGGCAGTGCGTGCCGATCCCGCATCTTCCCGTTTCCAGTATTCTTTTGATGATTCCGCACGCCCCGGGATCTGTTACGACGGGGTAGTTGACGAGGTATGTTGGAACAGCTCCATACCTTTCGAAGAGCTTCTGGAGCTCCGGTATGCTCGACACGTTTTCGACCGGATTATCGGTACTGCTCCACTCGCTCCATGTATCTTCCTCGGTGTCTACGGTTATGTATACTTTTGCACTCATTTCTCATCTTCTGCCGGCAAGATCGCGGCGAGGGATTCCTGGTCGGGGTCTGGCTTCCTCTAGACCGAAACGGACGATAACCGGCTTATATCCTATCTTTTCCTGGGTTTTCTGACAGGGAGATGCCCGATGTGCTTCAAGATTATTTCTCTCCTCAAATCCTTGGGTATCCCCATTTCGTCTGGATAAGGATATTCATCATTGGTGATCGTGTATTCACTGCTCAGCTTCATCTTCTTGTACATACTCGTCTTGAAGACGACCTTGGCCGGATTGCCCATGATGACCGAATCGGGTGGGAAGCTGTCCATCACGACCGAGCCCGCGCAAACGAGGCTGTTGTCGCCGATCTCGACATTGGGCAGAATAATCGAATTCATTCCGATAAAGACATTGCTTCCGATCCTGATCTTGCCGAAGTTTCCGAATATGTCAGGGACATCCTCCTTGAAAAGATAGACGGCTGCATCATGGGTGACGAAGATGACCTCGCCGGAAACCAGAACGTTGTCACCCATCTCCACGAGGTAGGGTTCGGTAAAGAAATTTATGGAATAGAACCTGCAATTCTCCCCGAATTCCACTCCCAGGTCCCGCACCGTCTCCTCGTTCCATTTGAGCCTGTCGCTCTTGAACAGCTTCGACATGTAGATCTTGCGCCTGAATCCATCCCTGCGTTTTCCTCTGGGCATCAGGCCTGCAATGATAGGCCCGAAGTTCCTGAGCGCGCTACTGGCCAATTTACCCAAGTGTGCCACCTCCGGCATTATTTTCGTAGCCGATGTCCATACGTATGCACAAGCCTACCATTTTGCTATGGTAATTAAAGGAAATTCTCCAAACATCCTTTATAATGCATTTTTAATTCCAGACGCCCCTGATCGATCTCACTTTTTTATAGGTTCCGGAAGGCTGTTGCATCGTCGGGGCGGGAGTGGAACAGCATATTACATAATCGATTCGATCATCCTCTTGAAATTGGATATATACAGCGACGCCGAGAGGTTCTGCTCGACATGGCGCTGCGCTGTTTCCCCGAGCTTTCTGGCCAGCGCTTCGTCCCCGAGGAGCATTTCCAGTTTTCCGGCCAGTTCTTCCACGTTTCCGCACTCGAACAGGTATCCGTTTTCTCCCTCGCTTACGATCGATGGTATCCCCCCGACGTTGGATCCGATCACGGCCTTGCCCGAGGCCATGGCCTCGATCAAAACCCTGCCCATCCCCTCGGACCTCGAGGGCAGCACGAAGCAGTAGCAGTTCCTGAATTCCTGGATTATATCATCGTAGTATACGGCTTTCTCTATGACGATGTTCTCATTGCCGTCCGCGAGTTTCTCATAGAAGGATGGATCAGGGCAGTGACCGATGATCTTGAGGGAGAAGTCGGGATATCGAGGCGATATCCTATTGAATGCCTCGATGAGAATATCGACGCCCTTCAGGTAGAAAGGGTATCCGACAAATAGTACGTACCTGTCGTATCTTTTGGGCCCGTCACGGAATGCATACGTTGGGACGAAGTTCACGAAGACCTCGTGATCCCTGTCACCGGTCAGTGATGAGAACGTTACTGCGAGCTCGGGATTGAGATACTTGATCATGTCAGCCTTCCCGAGGATGAATCCGGACAGCCTCAGTATCACCCAGCGGTGTATTCCGGCCGAGAGCCTGCGCTTGTCCAGCAGCCCCGCGTTTATAATGTCGCCGTTGACCTCGACCACGAATCTGGATCCCGTAAAAAGCTTCAAGACATATCCCGCGACTCCGCATAGAAGGGGGTCGTAGGAGACCACGATATCGATTTTCTTCCTTCTATTCGACGCGAGCCCCCTGAAAAGAACGTAGGCTATGAACACGATATGTCTGACGACGGCCACCCGAACGTATGGTATGTAACGGAAGCGGAATCCACCAAGCATGATACCGTCGCTCTCCCTCGGGCAGATAGCCGTCATATCACCGTGGTAATCGTCCGAGAGCATCTCGTACTTGCCGCTAACGTTGGGCATGTCGGGGCGGTAGAGCAAATAGTTGATGAAGAGAATCTTTTTCATATCAGGATCTCTTTTCGGCTTTCTCCTTTTCACCGCACATTCAATAAAGAATCGCCAGGACCTTGTAGGATACTATCGAAATCCCCTCGATACCGAGTATTATGAGAAGCTCCATGGGGCGGAGCCTGTATTTTTTCTCGGGCGCCTTGTTGCTCGTGTACAGGGACAGGGAGGCGGCCAGGGCGAACAGTATGTATATGACCGGACTGTATGTCTGGGATAGAAAGTATGCGGAGCTCAGGAATCCCACCATCGATACCTGAGCGATCCTCGAGTACTTCGCAACATCGGTACCGGGGAATTTTCTTTCCATGCTGAGCAGGTCCTTGAAGCTGGAATAGATGAGGAGCAGCCATACATAGTAACCTATGAGTCCGAGCTCGGCCATGCATTTGATGTAGGCGGAATGGGCCGCCCGCCCGTGATGCTCCGCGAACTGATTGAAGCCGATTCCGAAAAGCGGGCGGGACTTCAAGATCACCAGTCCGTCCATCCACGCGAATATCCTTCCGCTCTCAGACATCCCGTATGGGGAAATATTGGCCATCCTGCTTGGAGCGAGCACAAACGCCGCAGTCACGAAGATAACGCCGGCGACGACCCCCCTTCTGATCCCCCACTTCTTTATCGCGAAAGCAGCGAGAACGGCGGCGAGGGCGAGCTGACCTCCTCTGGAATTCGTATAGTATATCGCCGCGAGCAGTACGGCCAGCATGACGATCATCAATACCCTCGCGATTACCTTTACCTTTCTCTCGAAGACGTTGAACAGAAGCAGCGGCGTTGATGAAACGAGCGCCAGGCAGAAATCGTTGGGATCGCCGAATATTCCGACCCAGACTATCCGGTTGTTTTCCGGCGTCTGGCCGAACATGTCCATGCCACGGAAATGTTGAAGGAGTCCGTTCAGCGCCATGAAGACGCATGACAGTGTGATGCTCCAGTACAGCGCCTTGAACTTGCCGCCTGTGATGGCCGCTATCACGAAGAAGGACAGGAAAAGGGTGAGCATGTTGTTGAACGAATCCCAGGCGCCTCCCAGCCTCATATTGGAGAGATCGCTCAGGGGCACTATGAGCAGGAATGCGAGCATGAAGACATGCTGCTGTGTGGGGACCAGGGAGATTTTCTGCTTGCTCAGCATCCTGTGCGTGAACAGAGACAGGATTATTATCACGGCGAGAATCATGATGATACGAAGCTGGGCGAGGGACGAGACGAAATCCTGAGGCCTCACGAAGAGAAGTATCACATATAGCATCAGGCCGATGAATGGCTTGTAGAATATAGTGATGCCGAACATTACTCCGGCCATCATCACGATGGCCGCTTTCACGGAAAACAGCGCGGTCACCGCGGATATCACGGCGAGGAGGACAAAGGCGGTGATTATTGCTGCATCACGACTTTTCATATTTCTATGGCCGGTCTTCCCTTCTCCACCTCACGCTGGATTTCCCGCCGAGATAGTGAAATAGGGCTGTGACAGAGGCTGCGTTCAGGGTCATGAATACTAGGATCAGATTCACGAGCCTTACGCGCCTGATACCCTCGAAGGTCAGGGCCGCGATTCCGGCAATATAGCACAGGATCTGCGACCAGAAAAACAGCTTGAATGCCGTGCCCGGTGATATCGCCGATGTCACGGCGACGGTTATGAGGGCATAGGGGATGAGCAGCCTGAAAAGCTTGTGTGAGACCGTCTGAAAAAATATTCTGTTCTTGAGAGGATTCATCAACCACATATTCCTGCGGAACAGCTGGAAGTTGCCAGCTAGTGTACGGACCTTCCTTCGGAATTCGTCGCCGATGTCCGTTGTCACGGTGTCGAACGCGACTGCCTCAGGCTCGAATACGACCCTGTACCCCTTCCTGAATGCCTGGAGCGGAATCTCGATATCGTCCAGGATCGTATCTTCCGGGATAGGAGCGAACAGCCCGCGGCGTACCGCATAGATCGCTCCCGTCGCTCCGAGCGTGGAATCGAACTCGCTCTCGGCCTTTCTCAGAAGCTTCTCGTATGTCCAGTACAGTCCTATGCTGCCGCCCGTATGGTCTGCCGTCGAACCGAACACCAGTTCCCCGCTGACGCATCCCACGTCCGGATCCCGGAAGTTTGCAACGAGCTTTCGAAGTGACTGAGGTCCGTACATCTGGCGCGCATCGGAGAACAGTAGTATCTCGTTCCCCGTCGCTTCTACCGCCCTGTTTATCTGATACGGCTTGCCGTGGTTCTCGGTGTCTTCTATGTAGACTATTCCCCCTGCGTCACGAAGTATACCGTTGGTCCCGTCCGTCGAGCCATCCGATACTACGCATATCTCGATCATCTCTTCCGGGTACTCCAGCTCCATGCAGTTTGCGATCTTTGGTCCGATCCTGTCCTCCTCGTTGTATACGATGATGATCATGGACACGGACGGGAGAGGCGAAGGGCTATCAGATTTCAGGGGAGACCGTCTCCGGCACTTTCCTATCAATAGGATCATGACCGGGTACACGGCATATGTGTAGATGATGAACGACAGCGCTAACCAGAATAGAACCTGAATCATGGCTGACTACTCTCCCTCAAGATTGGATGTGTAGGTGAGAGTCTAGCATAAACCGGTTCAATATGTACTGTTTATGAACGGATTTTCCCGTCTTTCCTCTCCGATCGTTGTAGAGGGGCCGTGGCCGCAATACACCTTGGTCTCGTCCGGAAGCACCATGAGCTCTGACCGGATCGACGTGATGAGCGTATCGAAATTTCCACCGGGGAAGTCGGTCCTTCCGATCGATCCGGCGAAAAGTGTGTCCCCGACAAAAACGATGTCCTTGAAGAGGAGTGAGATGCCTCCGGGCGTGTGTCCGGGCGTGTGGAGGACTTTCCCGTGAACGTTGCCGAATATTATCCTATTTCCGTGGGATAGCTCCCTGCTTACGGATGGTTCCTCTATGGTGCCCAATCCCCAAAGCGGGGCTTCATTCACGGACATCTTGACGATCTGCGTATCGGCCGAATGGATGGCCAGGCCGATTCCGTACTTCTTCATGAGATCCGCTGCCACCGCTATGTGGTCACTATGCCCGTGCGTACAGACGATCTCCGACGGCACCAGTCCGTTCTGTTCGACTGCCGCCTCGATCAGGTCCGGGTCTCCACCCGGATCGACTATGATGGCGTACTTGGATTCCGGGCACGAGAGCAGGTAGCAGTTGGTGGAGAGCGGTCCGACTACAAGATGGTTAATCAACATGACTTGCT
This sequence comes from uncultured bacterium, assembly GCA_964422745.1. Lineage (GTDB taxonomy): Bacteria > Krumholzibacteriota > Krumholzibacteriia > Krumholzibacteriales > Krumholzibacteriaceae > CAYRCK01. The sequence continues at coordinate 35,646 of CAYRCK010000021.1, read as the reverse complement.
TTCCTCGATGTTCCGATCATCGGTTTCAGCCGGTCAGGGCCGCCGTGCCCTCAGGACATGTCAGCGCTCCGGTCGGGCAAACCAGGGCCGCCTGCCCGCAGGGGCGGCAGCGCTCCGGGATGACGATGAGCGTCACGCCTTCTATGACGAGTGCTTCTCCCGGGCAGGCGGCTGTACAGGCTCCGCAGGCGATACATTCATCACGGTTCACTTCCGGGGCGTTTCCCATCTCCGTTCCAGGCGTCCTCTCGTTCCGCTTTTCTTCGGCGTGGAATCGCCGAGTACGTGCTCGATGATCTTTGAAGTTCCGGCATGCGGTTCATTGAGTATAATATCCGTCGGTTGACTTTTCAACCCCGCCGGAAGTTTCCTACGTCTTCTTGTCCCGGACCAGTGATTTTACCAGCTTCAGAGCGAGTGACGGGTACAGCGATGCGAGAATCCTGATGATCTTCGCCGGTCTCACTCCGGTCTCGTCGATCAGCCCGGGGGTTCGCCCAAGCCTGGACATGGCGCGGTTCATCTCACCTTCGTCCAGGGAATAGAATATCCGGGCGGCATGATAGTATGCCCTGTTCGACCTTCCCACGGTTCTATTCCATTTTTTCGAGTATTCGTTCAACAGCCTGGATGAATATTCACCTCTGTCCAGGGCCTTCAGGATGACCCCGGATGCCATCTCCGCGCCTTCCAGCGCGTTTATGATTCCTCCTCCCGAGAAGGGATTGTTCTGGCGAGCGGCCTCTCCAACGGCCAGATAGCCGTCGGTGGCGAGCTTCGGCAGGCCGGATGCAACCGAGCTTGCGCCGATAACCAGCCGATTGCGTTCGCCGGCCGGACACCTGTGCTCGATAAATCGATTCAGATATTCCAGTGCGCTCCTGCCGTCCGACTCCCTGGGATTTATGCCGACGCCTACGTTTGCACGGTCGACGCCTTTCGGGAAAACCCAGGCATACCCGCCGGGAGCGAACTTTCTTCCAAGATGGAACTCGATGTGCGAATCGCTGAGGTCGATCCCGCTCATGAGCTCCTGTGCGCAGGACATAACCTCGTCCGGCCTGAGGGGGCCCGCGAGCCCCGCCCATCGGGTCGAAAGGCCCTCCACTCCGTCCGCTCCTACGACGACGTGCGCATCAACTTCGTAGTGATCACCGGTTTCCAGGTCCTTGACGATGAGGCCCGCAACACTACCCCCCCTCTTCAGGAGTTCGACGGCCTGATGCCCCGTTCGCACACGGGCGCCGGCCTGCGACGCTGTCTCCGCCAGTCTTAGGTCGAAAAGCTCCCTGTCCACCACGTATCCGATTTCCGGCGTGGAGGCCTCGAAGCGTGTTCCATCCGGGGAGACGACTACGATTCCGTTCACGGTTGACGAAACTATTGAATCGTCGAGTGAAATGAAGCGCCGGACGTCCTCGTAGGGCCCTACGGCCTCGGCGCAGCGTACGGGGTGGCCTATCCTGTTCCTCTTTTCGAGAAGAAGTACCCTATGGCCCTTCTCTGCGATCATCGCGGCGGTTTTGGAGCCGGCGGGACCGCCGCCGATCACTGCGGCATCGAATATTTGAGCGGTCATCAGAAGTAATATTTCCCCAGTATCGACAGCGCGAAGCCCGAGTACCTGATGTCGAAGTTGCCGTCGTGGTGGTAGTACTTGCTCTGCGCCATCTGGTACCTACCCTCGAAGCCCAGGGAGTATCTGTTGCTGACGTAGTAGAGGATTCCGAACTCCCCGTAGATACCGACTTCGTCGCTGTTCTGTGAAATGTTCTCCTCGGGATTCGAAAAGTAGCTCCCGTCCTCTTCGTAGCTGTCTGTGCTGAGTCGAGTTAGCGGAAACACGAATGAGAATCCGGCTCCTATGTACGGGGATAGCTGGCGCGCTTCCGGCGGCATGATGTGGTAAGAGAATCCGAGGTCGAAGGAGAGGAGATAGATTTCGAACTTTCGGCCTATGGAGAGTGGAATGAGCGTGTCCGGGAACTCTGCCACGTACTCTCCGGTGCTTGTGCTCTTCAGATAGGAGAGCGAGAGCACGGTTTTCACGAAGTGGTTGGGGCTGACCTGCCTGCTGTAGCCTATCCTGGCGAACGGGGAACCCCCTATATCCTTGAATGTATCGAAACCGCCCCTCATTGTAGCCCAGTTGTCGAAGTGTTCCGCCAGGTATTCTATGGATGGACCGTCGATGAAGCCGAAGTTCACATTTATACTGTTCACCGGCACCGGGCCGAAATACTTTTTTTCCTTGAACAGGGGAGGTGCCGATCCGGCTTCTGCCGAGCAAAAGAGTACGAGCGCGACCAAGATAAATGACGGGAATCGTTTCATCAGTGCTCCAATCTCGAAGTGGCTACTGGGGGCTCCCTCTGTATACAGTAAAGATAATTTGCGACCCAGGCAATGTCAAATTTAACCGACGGACAATAAAGGAGTTGCGATGATCATCCATGCTTCGTCCGGTTGCCCCGGGCAAGCCGGCCGGGCTCGTTTACATCCCTGTCGGGACCAGGCAGATGAATTGCAGCGAGGAGCCCCCCGTGTTTATGAATGAGTGTTCCTTCCCGGGCGGGACAAAGACGGCGGAGCCCTCCTTGAATCCTCTTTCCTCGCCCTCGAATATCAGCTTTCCCTCTCCGCTGAGCACGAAGACCTCGTGTTCCCAATCGTGAGTATGCAGAGGGGTCTTCCCCCCCGGACCGACGTCGAACAGGCGCATCTGGAAATTGGGTGCTCCGTCGGCTTCCGAGATCAGCCATCTGATTTTGACATTCTCCACTCCATCCATCTCGACATCCTGGGCTTCGACTTCTAGGGCTTCTACGATCTTCAGTTCTGCCATCTTATCTCTCCATCGCATTTCATTTTTAGGGCCGGGTGTATAGAGACCACCAACCGTTCACAAACTTCCGGCCGAGAACAGTCAATAGGATATTGCATGAAAGGGGCTTTGCGCAAGCCATTTCGGGCCGTACCGGGGCTGAGGCCGCCTTGCCCGCATCCGTCCTTCCCCGCTTCGGCTTGACAGCCTCATATCCGGGTGTGTAATGTGTGTTTCTAGGCCCGCCGCCTTGGTGGACGGAAGTCACAATCGTGCCTTTGCTGGATCCTTAGGAGTGTGGATTGAAGAAGATTCTGTTCGTATGCACCGGCAACACCTGCAGGAGTCCAATGGCTGAAGGGCTGCTTCGCGATCTCATTCCCGGGCATTGGCGCGACGATATCGAGATCGGATCCGCAGGAACTTTCGCATGGGACGGGCAGCCGGCAACGTCGCTGGCGGTCAAGGTATTGAGGGACAAGGGAATCGATATATCCGGCCACAGGGCCAGACGGTTGTCCCCGGACCTCGTCCATGGCTCGGATCTGATCGTTACAATGGCCGAAGAGCACAGGATAGCGGTCGAAGCCATGGCCGCAGGTGTGGACGCGGAGGTCGTGGTTCTCGGAGATCTGGATGAAAAACGGGATGATAGGGACATAGAGGATCCTATCGGCGGGGATGAATCGGTTTACAGTAAGGTTAGGGACGATATATACGGGCTTATCGGCCTGCTCATCGAAGATGTCAGTAATCGATTTAATTTAAATAGGTAACGTATTAATTGCCCGGGCCTTCGGAACGGATCGCCCACCGTTCCGATCGTCACAAGATGAACCGATCAGTTCGATCGAGAACACGGAAAGGGGCTTTCACCGGGTGGGCCTGTACGATGCCGAATATGCCGGAATCGGTGCCAGGCGGTGCCATTTTTCAGACATTTTGGAAAATTCGGCAGAAAATGAATTATTTATTGCCCTGCTTGTTCACTCGTACTATAATGACTCTGGGTGTGGACGCGGCGCTGGAAGGGAGTAATCAACATTGGGGATTTAGGTAAATGCTTGTCGGACCAACTATCCAAGGGAGCTGAGTAATGCCTTTGAAAAAATCCAAGAAGATATGGATGGACGGTGAGTTCGTAGATTGGGACAATGCTCAGATTCATGTTTGCGCCCATGTCGTCCATTACGGGACTGCGGTTTTCGAGGGGATCCGCTGCTATAAGACCAAGAAGGGACCGGCGATCTTCCGTCTCGAGCCACATATAAAACGTCTCTACGACTCCGCCAAGATGTACAGGATGGAGCCGGAGATGAAGAAGGCCGACTTTATAAGCGCGTGCATCGAGACCATAAAGATCAATGATATGGAGGAATGCTACATACGTCCCGTGGTCTACCGCGGATACAGCGAACTGGGTGTAAATCCGCTGAACAATCCGATTAACTCCTTCATAGTCGTTTGGGAGTGGGGCAAGTACCTGGGGCCTGAGGCTCTGGAGCAGGGTGTCGATGTATGTGTGTCCAGCTGGGACCGGATCGCACCGAACACCCTTCCCGCGCTCGCGAAGACCGGAGCCAATTACATGAACTCCCAGCTCATAAAGATGGAGGCGCTGATGAACGGCTATTCGGAGGGGATAGCCCTCGATACGAGCGGTTATGTCAGCGAGGGAAGCGGGGAGAACCTCTTCCTTGTTCTCAACGGCAAGCTCTACACGACTCCTTTGGGGGCGAGCGTTCTTCCCGGAATCACCCGTGATACGGTGATAGAGATCTCGAAAGAGCTCAAGATCGAGCTTGTCGAGCAGCTCATCCCGAGGGAGATGCTCTATATCGCCGATGAGCTGTTCTTCACGGGTACGGCTGCGGAGATTACACCTATTCGAAGCGTTGACAAGATCGAGATCGGAGCCGGAAAGCGCGGACCCATGACGACGGAGCTTCAGAACATCTTCTTTAAATACCTGGGTGCGGAAGTTAAGGACCGTTACGGCTGGCTTACCTTTATATAGCACAGAAACGGCATCCGGTCCCGACCCGTGCTCCGGGAGGACGGCTTGAGGATCGCAATAGGATCAGATCACCGCGGCTGGCGCCTGAAAGAACGGCTGAGGGGAATGCTCGAAGAGGGTGGCCACGAGGTCATCGATGTCGGCTGCACGGATGAAACATCCACGGATTACCCCGATTACGCCTTTTCGGCGGCGGAGATGGTCGGCGGGGGGGAAGTGGAGAGGGGGATCGTCGTTTGCGGGAGCGGTATCGGGATGTCCATTGCGGCGAACAAGGTCAGGGGTGTCAGGGCTGCGCTTTGCCGTACCACCGAAGACGCCAGGGCGAGCAGAATTCACAACGACGCCAACGTCCTCGCCCTCTCCGAGGGAACCTTCGATAATCCCGAGTTGGCCGAGCTTGTCAGGATCTGGCTGGAAACACCCTTCGAAGGCGGACGCCATCTTAGGCGGATAAACAAAATCAGTGCATACGAGGATCGTAATTGATATAAGGGTATGGCGGCGTTACCGGCTTACCGATCGTAAGCGTGAGTTCCCCGCCATAATGAAGTCTGATCCGCGGGGATTGCGCGGCGTCGATGCTCATCGATCAGCACCGGCACGGCGTTGTTGAATATTGGCGGTGATCGCATGGTCGGCCGGATCTTTTCTGCCGGGAAACAGCAAGGATACGAAAGGAAGGCATGAAATGTTCGAAGAGAACCTATTCGAGTATCTCGAAAAGTCCGATCCCGAGATCATGGAAACGATCAAGGCCGAGCTGGGGCGCCAGCGGGGACAGCTCGAGATGATCGCCAGCGAGAACTTCACGAGCAAGGCCGTGCTTGCCGCCCTGAGCAATCCCATGCAGAACAAGTACGCCGAGGGATATCCGAAGAAGCGTTACTACGGGGGATGCAAGCATGTCGACGCCGCGGAGATTCTGGCGCGCGAGAGGGCGAAGGAGCTCTTCGGCTCAGAGCATGCCAACGTCCAGCCGCATTCCGGGACACAGGCGAATATAACGGCTTATCTGGCGTTTCTCGAGCCCGGTGATAAGATAATGGGGATGAGCCTTTCTCACGGAGGGCACCTCTCGCACGGTCACCCGGTAAACTTCTCGGGCATGTTCTTCAACGTCGTTCACTACGAGGTCGATCCGGAGACCAAGATGCTGAATTACGATTCGATAGAGAAGCAGGTGCTCGAAGAGAAGCCGAAGCTCTTCGTGGCCGGTGCAAGCGCTTATCCGAGAGTCTTGGATTTCGAGAGGCTGCGCGCTATCTGCGACTCGGTCGGTGCGGTGCTGATGGTGGATATGGCCCACATCGCCGGCTTGATAGCCGCCGGTGTCCATCCAAGTCCGGTCCCCTATGCCGATATAGTGACTTCGACCACGCACAAGACGTTGAGGGGGCCGCGCGGAGGTTTTATTCTATGTCCCGAGAAGTACGCGAAGAGCGTTGACAAGATGAATTTCCCCGGCACGCAGGGCGGACCGTTCATGCACGTGATAGCGGCCAAGGCCGTATGCTTCAAGGAGGCGATGTCCGAAGAGTTCAAGGCCTACCAGCGCCAGGTTGTCGCGAACTCGAAGAAGCTCGCGTCGGTTCTGAAGGAGCGTGGATACGACATAGTGAGCGGCGGAACCGACAACCACCTGTTCCTGGTGGATCTATCCTCAAAGGAGCTGACGGGCAAGGCGGCCGAAAAGGCCCTGGAGAAGGCCGGCATAACAGTGAACAAGAACACCGTCCCGTTCGACCAAAACAGTCCTTTCGTGACATCCGGCATACGGGTGGGAACACCGGCCCTGACGTCCCGGGGCATGAAAGAGGGCGAGATGGACGAGATAGGATCGATCATGGCGGATGTTCTGGATAATATCGAGGATGAGGCGGCGATCGCCGCCGCAAGGGATAGGGTTACCGGTCTCATAGGTCGTTTTCCTCTATACGAGTAACTATCGGAGAATGTCGGATAATCGGGGGTGGGATTTTGAGCAGGCCTAGCTGGGACGAGTATTTCATGAAAATAACGTCTCTTGTCTCAGAGCGCTCCACATGCCTCAGGCGAAAGGTCGGAGCGATAATAGTCAAGGACAAGCGTATCATATCGACCGGCTACAACGGAGCGGCCAAGGGGCTCGCGCACTGCCTCGATGTCGGCTGCCTTAGAGAGAGGATGGGTATCCCGTCCGGCGAGAGACACGAGCTGTGCCGTGGAGCGCATGCCGAGCAGAATGCCATAATCCAGGCGGCCAGCGGTGGGGTCAGCATGGAGGGAGCAACGATGTACTGCACGACGGCTCCTTGCTCGACGTGCTCGAAGATGATCGTAAATGCGGGTATAGAGCGTCTTGTCCTCGGAGGGGAATATCCGGACAAGCTGGGAGAGGACATTATAAGGGAAGCGGGAATCGAGACCAAGTACATGTCCGGGTTCCTGAGTGAGGAGAAGGCGGGTGCCTGAAGGAGGATGACATTGCGCTGTCCCTCATGCGGCCACGAGGAAGACAAGGTGGTCGACAGCCGTGCCACAAAGGAAAATTCGGCGATCCGCAGGCGCCGGGAGTGCCTCGAATGCGGACACCGCTTCACAACATACGAATACGTCGAGCACAGGCCGGTTATAGTCGTCAAGAAGGATGGGAGAAGAGAGGATTTCAGCAGGGATAAGATCATGAACGGTCTGCTGCGTGCATGCGAGAAGCGAACGGTTCCCATGGAGACGCTCGAACGGCTGGTCGATGACGTCGCCCGGACAACCAGCGGGAGCGCGAGAGACGAGATACCGACATCCGAGATCGGTAACGAAGTCATGAAGAGGCTCGCCGGCATCGATCAAGTCGCCTACGTCCGTTTCGCATCGGTATACAGGGACTTCAAGGACATATCACAATTTCTTTCGGAGTTGAGAAACCTTCTGGAGGGGGACGGCCCGCACAAGGAGAAGAAGTAAGCTGATGGGGTACACGGATGCCGGATGATACTGAAGAGAAACTCGAGGAGATGAGTTTTCTGGACCATCTCGACGAGCTCAGATCAGCGATCATCATGTCATTGGTGGTCTGGATCGCCGCATCAATCATCTTATGGTTCTTCTCCGGTATCGTACTGGACTTTCTTCTTAAAAGCATTCCCGTCGACAGCCTGTACTTCAACGCGCCGGTCGAGGCGTTCATGATCCGCCTCAAGCTGAGCTTCATCCTGGGATTTCTCGTCTCCTTTCCGTTCATCCTGTTCAAGGTGTGGGCATTCGTCTCTCCGGGGCTGTTCATGGGGGAGAGAAAGAGCATAATCCCGCTCATAGCCACGTCCACGATCCTCTTCTACGTGGGAGTCGTATTTGCATACTGGATTCTGATACCGGTCGTTCTGAACTTCTTGATCAAATTCGGAACGGATTTGCTCTCGCCTCTTATATCCGCTGAGAAGTATTTCATATTCGTGGCGAAGCTGTGCTTGGCATTCGGGCTCGTTTTTCAGCTTCCGCTTGTGATTGTATTCCTGACGTCGATGGGCATCATATCCGCAAGGTCGCTTCTGAAAAAGTGGAGATGGGCCGTGATCATCATCTTCATATCGGGTGCCATCCTGACGCCTCCGGATCCCGCTTCACAGCTATTGATGGCACTTCCCCTTGTTTTTCTGTTCCTGGTCAGCGCGCTTCTGTCGGTCCTAATAGAAAAAAGAAGAGAGAAGAAGACGGGTGAATGATGACGGTGGAAGGGAATAAAGCTCTGCACTTCCGGAAGCTCGAGGACGGCACCGTGCAGTGTCTGCTCTGCCCCAATCTATGCCGTATCGGTGACGGCCGTACCGGTAAGTGCGGTTTGCGGAAAAACGAAAAAGGAGAGCTCTACACGCTCTCATACGGACGTACGGTAACGCTGAGCATGGATCCGATCGAGAAGAAGCCCCTCTACCATTTCATGCCCGGCAGCAGCATCCTTTCCATCGGCCCGAACGGATGCACATTCAGGTGTGATAACTGCCAGAACTGGAATATCTCACAGGAGAAGGCGCCTACGAGGTTTATCGATCCGGGCGACCTTGTAGATATCGCAGGTAAGGACGGATCGATCGGTGTGGCCTTCACCTATACCGAGCCCCTTCTGTTTTTCGAGTACCTCAAGGATGTCGCGCCGATGCTCAGGGGTAGGGGACTCAAGTCGGTCCTGGTTACCAACGGGTATCTCGAAGAGGGCCCGACCGATGAGATAGTGCCGTTGATAGACGGGTTCAACGTGGATCTGAAAAGCATGAGCGACGATTTTTACAGGAAGTATTGCGGCGGCGGTGTAGAGCCGGTCAAGCGCTTCATAGAAAGGGCCTCCTCGGCCTCGCACGTGGAAGTGACGAATCTGGTTATCCCGGGATTGAACGATTCGGTCGAGGAGCTCGAAGAGATGGCCTCGTGGCTCGCCGGGATATCCAGTGAGATCCCGCTTCATCTATCCCGATTCTTCCCTCATTACAGAATGGCCGACAGGCCGCCGACACCCGGCGGGAAGCTGGAGGAGGCCTACGCCATTGCAAAGAAGCACCTTGATCATGTTTACGTCGGCAATATATTCATAGAAGGTGCCGGGGATACCTACTGTCGAGAGTGCGGCGAAGTCCTGATAAGAAGATCGGGTTACCGGACCCGGATCCTCGGGGCCGGCGGCACGTGCCGCAGGTGCGGCACTATGACAAGGGGGGTATGGAGCTAAGTGGCAGCAATGGCACCCAAACAGCTGGCCAGGAGAATAATGGGGCTCGCGGTCAAGAAGAAGGCCGAAGACCTGGTTCTCCTGAACCTCAAAAAGTTATCCAACGTCACGGATTACTTCGTTATCTGTTCTGCATCGAGCGATGTACATGCGCGCGTCATCGCCGACGCCGTCATAGAGGGGATGAAGGGAAAGGACGCTATCCTGCATGTCGAGGGGTATGAATCGGCCCACTGGATACTGATCGATTGTTTCAACGTGATCTTTCATATATTCAAACCGGAGGTAAGGGAGTTCTACGGGCTCGAAGGATTATGGGGGGATGCCCCGAGGGAGGAGTATCCCGATGGCGCCTGAAAGCGGTAAAGGGGATATAGGCGTAGTATCCGCCAGGGAGCTCGTGGTAGAGGCGGTCGGACGGGCTGTCGAAGCCGCAGGACTCGATATCGGCACGGAAAGGATAAGCCTGGAGCGTCCGAACGACCCTAGTCATGGCGACCTGAGCTGCAATATCGCCATGACCGCCGCCGGAAGAGCGGGACGGAAACCCAGGGAGCTGGCGGACGAGATCGTAAAGAATATCTCATTCGAATCCAGCTTCGTAGAGCGCGTGGAGGTCGCCGGTCCCGGTTTCATAAACTTCACGTTCGCGCTCGAGTACCTGACCGGGCAGATCGCACTGATCAACAGCCTCGGCGGCTCTTACGGAGACTCCACTCTCGGAGGAGGCGGGAAGGTGCAGGTGGAATTCGTATCGGCCAATCCGACCGGGCCGCTGGTCGTCGTCTCAGCGAGAGCGGCGGCCGTGGGTAACGCCCTGGCAAACGTGCTGCGAAAGGCGGGATTCGAAGTACAGACCGAGTATTACCTCAACGACGCGGGATCGCAGGTGCGAAAGCTCGGACTCTCTCTGATGGCTCGCTTCGAGCAGCGCCTCGGGCGGAATACCGGGTTTCCGGACGACGGATACCCCGGGGGTTACCTGATCGATATAGCCGGTGACATCGACGTCGAGGAGGGCGAAGGATGGTTGGGGCTGGAAGAGGAAGAGGCGGCGTCGGCATTCGGTGATTTCGCGCTGGAACGCATCATAGGGCAAATCAAAGAGGACCTCGATCTGTTCGGAGTGCAATTCGATGTTTTCTTCAGGGAATCTTCCCTGCATGCCGAGGGTGGTGATATCGATCGTGCCCTCGGTATCATGAAGAAACACGGAGCTACGTACGAGAGAGACGGGGCGGTCTGGTTCAAGTCTTCCGAATTCGGAGATGAGAAGGACAGGGTTCTGGTCAGGAGTGATGAGTCGCCGACCTATTTCCTGGCCGATGCGGCATATCACCTGAACAAGCTCGATAGGAGTTTCTCTCACGTCATAGATATATTCGGGCCGGATCACCACGGCCATATCAAGCGGCTCCAGGCGGCTTCTTCGGTTTTCGGGGCGGACGAGAACTGGCTCGATGTGATGACCGTCCAGTGGGTCCGGCTCATCGAGGAGGGCAAGCCGGTGAGCATGTCCAAGAGGGAGGGGGAGTTCGTGACGCTCAGGGACCTTGCCCTGGATGTAGGACCGGATGCTTCGAAATTCTTTTTCCTGCTCAGGAAGACAAACGCGCATCTCGATTTCGATCTGACCCTGGCAAGGAAGGAATCGGATGATAATCCCGTTTACTACGTCCAGTACGCACACGCAAGGATAAGCAGCGTGATTGCATTCGCCAACGACGAGGGTGTCCGGTTCCCCGATGACACGTCCTGTGTCGAGCTCTTGAGAGAGCCGGAGGAAATAGATCTTATGCGAAAGCTGGTGATCTTTCCGCAGCTGATCGAAGGGGCCGCATTGTCGAGGGAGCCGCACCGCCTGACGTTCTACGCCCGCCAGCTCGCCGCATCTTTCCATCACTTCTACCATATATGCAGGATCGTGTCGAAGGACAGGCGCTTGAGCGAGGCGAGGCTTCTGCTGTCGGAAGCGACCAGGATCGTACTGGCCGAATCTTTGAGGATACTGGGAGTTACCGCTCCCGAGAAGATGTAGTAGCTGTTTGACTCCGGCAGGGGCGGCTGTGCCGTGAGAGGCTCCGCAGCCCGGCCGAGGGTAACAGCAGGATTGGAGGATTGGATGTGAGCATCGTCGTAGTGGGTTCGGTGGCATTCGACACGATAGAGACACCCGGGCGCAGGGTGGACAGGGCGCTTGGGGGATCCGCCACGTATTTCTCAGTGGCGGCGAGCTGTTTCGTCCCCGTGGGACTTGTCGCGGTTGTTGGGGACGATTTCCTCGATGATCACAGGGCCGTTCTTGTTTCCAGAGGTATCGATCTCGAAGGACTCGCGGTGGTCAAGGGAGGCAAGACCTTCTTCTGGCACGGTCGCTACGGGCTGGATCCGAACGAGCGCGAGAGCATTGCGACCGAGCTCAACGTGTTCGAGAACTTCAGACCGGAGCTTCCATCCTCCTACAGGGACAGGAAGTGGATATTTCTGGGCAATATAGATCCTGAGATTCAGCTGGAGGTTCTCGAGCAGTCGTCTGGGGAAAGCTTTATCGGTTGTGATACGATGAACTACTGGATAGACAGAAAACCGGAGGGATTGAGAGAGGTATTGAAGAGGACGGATATGCTTTTCGTAAATGACGAGGAGGCCAGGTTCCTGAGCGGGAAATCCAATCTGGTGAAGGCCGGCAAGGAGATCCTGAAGATGGGTCCCCGGGGGGTTATCGTGAAGAAGGGTGAGCATGGCGCGTTCCTGCTCATGGACGACTTCATCTTCTACGCCCCAGCTTATCCGCTCGAAGATGTCACCGATCCCACGGGCGCGGGGGACAGCTTCGCGGGGGGATTCATGGGGGCCCTGGCGGCGGCAGGCGAGCCAAAAGGCGAAACATTCAGAAAGGCGATGGTTTTCGCGACGGCATCGGCGAGCTTTACATGCCAGGATTTCTCAATAGATGGATTGAAGAACCTTACACGCGAGAAGCTGGAGGAGAGAGCCGGTGAGCTGGCCGGACTGGTTGCAGTCTAGGACGCTTACTGTTTCAAATAAAATCACTTAGCTGGATCCTGCCGCTGCTTCGTAGACAGGTGTCTTGAAAGGGTCATGCGATCCGGTTTCCATTTCTCGAGGCCGTCCGTCACCCGATCCCGCGGCATATCTGCTACCTAGAGCGTTCCACAACCTGATCTACGGATACCCGAAGTGCGCTTTCCCCGGTATTGTTTGATTCAAATCGAGGATGTTATGTATTTGCCTTGAGTTTCATAATGGTCTGTGATAAAATGGATTAGAAGGCTGGGATAAAGGGGATGTAGTTTTGACTAAACCTTCTCGCCAAGAAGCCATAATAAGGGCACAGGCTCTGATCGAGGGTCTTCCCGACGTTCAGTCGTGCAGGATAACCGAGGACGCCGAAGGGTATATAAAGGGAGTTCATATTGTCGCCTCGAGCTCCGGAGATCCCAGGCTCGTGGCCAGGGAGGCTGAGAGGCTGTTGAGATCCAAGCTGGGGTTGAACGTGGATCTGGGGCAGATCGGAGTAGTGATGGTGTTTTCACCGGGGAACAATGATCATTTGAGCGGGTTCGGGGAAGCTTACGATGAACCGGAGGCTCTGGATGTTCGGTCGATAGATGAGATAGTGGAGAGCAGGTTTGCGGATCCGTCCGAAGGGGATTCTGAATCGAGGGAAACCGAGCCGAAAAGGAGGCGGCCGCCCACGCTGGAGTTTCTCGAGGAGGATCGCAGGGTGAGGTTCGAGGGGCTGAGGTTGGATGTAGAGGGTAGCAGGGTGAGCGTCGAGGTGAAGCTCTCAAAGAACGGCCTGGAGGTGACAGGCTGTCTCGATTCGATAAGGGCGGGCGGTCCGCTCCACAGAGCCATAGCGCAGGCGTCCATTCATGCCCTGGCAGAATTGCTCAACGAGGATTTCAACCTGTTGCTGTCCGATGTAAAGGATCTGGTGATATCGGGCCGCAAGGCCCTTGTGGCCGCCGTGGAAGTGGTCAAGGGGCGTGAAGCGAAATCCTTCACCGGCTGCGTTTTCTACGAACACGATTCCAATGAGGCGGCCGTTCTCGCCGTGCTGGACGCGCTGAACCGCCATCTCGGTAAGTGCAAATATCACAAAAATATACACTACAGAATAAGATAGTGTCCTCTGTGCTCCGTAAAATTCAGATCCGGACCCGGTGCAACCGGATTCCGGGCGAACCGCAAACGCCTCCCAAAGGCGTTTATTATTATTGGCATAGAAGTTGCGAATTGTGCAATAATGTATCGACCGGAAGCCGGAAGTCAGGGTACGGCTGGTTTTGTAAAATCCAAGGTGCAACTTGAGTAGCGAATTCAACAAGTCGGGCTGGGGATTCAAGCTCTACTATATAATCTACATCATAGGTGGAGCCGCACTGTTCGTCTACCTCATGAAGGGGCTGCCCGGAGGCCGCTGGTTCGATATCGTTCTATTTCTGGCTCTCATCGTTATAGCGGATTCCGTCCAGATCCCGCTGCCGCACGGCGGGGCTTCCATATACACGACATCCCCGATCGATCTTGCGGGGATCGTGCTGTTCGGACCGGCCGTTATGGCTCTGATAGAAGCGGTGGCCACAATCATCACGGAAGGCATTATCCAGAGGAGGCCTTTGATCAAGGTGCTCTTCAACGTTCCCCTGCTGGCCATGACGGTGGGCTTCTCCGGCCTCGTGTACCGTTCGTTCGGCAGCCTGGGAAATATCGATTCACCGCTTTTCCTGGTTCCGCTTTGCGCCGCAGGGATATTCTATTACCTGTTCAATACCTGGTCGGTGACATTCGTGATTTCGCTCATGGATATGAGGAATCCATTGCATGTATGGAAGCAGAACTACATGTGGAATTTCTTTCATATCCTCGCCTTCCTTCCCGTCGGTGCGATAATAGCTCTGCTTTACGCCAACTCGGGCGTTTGGACGATAGCCCTTTTCGTCATCCCACTCTTCCTTGCACGCTACTCATTTCAACTGTACGTTGATATGCGCGAAGCGCATATCAACACGGTTGCCGCCCTCTCGTCCGCCATAGATGCATCCGATCCCTTCACCCACGGGCATTCCTTCAGGGTTTCGCGTTATGCTCTGAGGATAGCCAGAGCCATGGGGATGTCTTCGAGGGAACTGGAGATGCTGGAGTACTCTGCACTGCTTCACGATATCGGCAAGATATCGGTGAAGAACGAGATACTTCTGAAAGTCGGTCCCCTTACAGAGGAGGAGTGGATCTCGCTGAGGTCGCATCCGAATATCGGCGCCGACATAGTCAAGCAGCTCAAGTTTCTGAAGGAGGCCGAGGAGGTTATTCGGTGCCACCACGAGCGCCCCGACGGTACCGGGTATCCCCGCGGATTGATGGAGGACGAGATACCAATAGTGGCCCATATACTCAACGTGGTCGACGCGTTCGATGCGATGACATCGGACCGCCCTTACCGCAAGGCTCTCCCGATAGAGAGGGTGATAGAGGAGCTCGAGACGTACAAGGGTACGCAGTTTCACACCGGCGTCACCGATCTGCTGCTGGACCTCTACTGGAAGGGCGAGTTTCCGATCATCGTAGAGGCGGACGCCACGACGGAGATATACAACTCGCTTGTCGAGCACGTTGAAGTTTAGTGCGTCGATAATCCCCATATATACCGCGGTTAGAGTTTTTGATGTTGGCTGAGCCTCGAAGTTCGGATAGAATGGCCGTGCCGGTGAAGAGGTACGTGTGTTGATCGAAGCATGAAGGAGGGTGGCGACTTGAGCTCCAGGTACAGGGATTCGGGTGTGGATATCGACGCCGCATCGAAGGCGGGCGGTCTGATCAGCGGTTTGGTGAAGAAGACATGGAATGAGAACGTCCTGTCAGAAATCGGTAACTTCGGTGGACTATACGCCGTACCGCCCGGATTAGAGGATCCGGTGCTCGTTTCCAGCTCGGACGGTGTCGGCACAAAGCTGAGGATCGCTTTTATGACCGGAAAACACGACTCCGTGGGGCGGGATCTCGTGAACCACTGTGTTAACGACATACTGGTCCAGGGGGCGGAGCCGCTGTTCTTTCTGGACTACTTTGCCTGCGGGAAGCTATACCCGGAAACCGTCAACGATGTCGTCAGGGGGCTTTCTGCTGCATGTTTGGAGAACGGCTGTGCTCTTATAGGCGGCGAGACCGCCGAGATGCCGGGATTCTACGCGAACGGCGAGTACGACCTCGCAGGATGTATAGTCGGTGTGGTCGAGCGTTCTATGCTGATAGACGGTAAGAAGATATCCCCGGGAGACGAGGTCTGGGCCTATCCGTCGAGCGGGCTCCACACGAACGGTTACTCTCTTGCCAGGAAGGTTATATTCGAAGACGCGGGGCTCGGTATAGACGATGAGCTGCCCGGTACCGGAAAGACCGTAGCCGGCGAGCTGCTGGAGGTTCACAGGAGCTACCTTCCGGAAGTTCTCACCTTGCGGAAGACCGTCGAGGTTAAGGGATTAGCCCATATAACCGGAGGGGGGCTCGTCGATAACATACCCAGGATACTCCCCGGTGGATGCGGGATCGAGATCGATACCGGATCGTGGGAGGTTCCGCCGGTTTTCAGGTATCTGCAGGAAGCGGGCGGTATAGAGAAAGCGGAGATGTACCGGGTGTTCAACATGGGTGTGGGGATGGCGGTCGTGGTTTCCGGCGATGAGGGCGGGGAGGTGGCCTCGGCTGAGGGAAGATGGCGCCCGTTCAGGATAGGCCGCGTTGTGACAGGTGATCCGAGGGTGGAGATTTCCTAGAGGATCTGCCTCGGGCGGTCGGCGCAGGCCTTTCGGGTAAGCTCGTTTATCCCCGGTTGCGCTCTCGATGCTGGCCTCCAGTCACGGCCGGAGTTCATCGGCAGGACCGCCTTTTAGGCCCTGCGGCTGATGCAAGATCGCTTGACACGGGCCGGTCCAGGTGGTACCGTTCGATTGGAGCTATTTTCCATTTGTTTAAGTGGATATAAGACTATATTATTAGTACAAAACAAGGAGTTATAAAAAATCCCATAATGAAAGAACGAGGGGAGTTGGATATGCTGACCATCACGAACCGTGATGTGGAGGGTGTGATGATACTCGATCTGCAGGGGCAGATAGACGGCGGTCCAGAATCCGGTAGAATCAAGGAAGCTATCAAAACCAGTATAGAGAACGGACAGAAGAAATTCGTCCTTAACCTGCAGGATGTGAAGTGGGTGAACTCGCTGGGGGCGGGGATGTTGATCGCGGCTTATGCATCGGTCAAGAGGAGTGACGCCGCACTGAAACTATTCGGGGTCTCTTCCCGTGTCGGGACCGTTCTGAAGACATGCGGTCTAATACCGGAAGTCTTCGAGGTGTTCGAGAACGAGAAGGAAACCCTCGATAGCTTTTGATTTAGCAGCTGGATCCCTATTGACTCATAGCAGAGGAAAGAGAGAATGAAGATTAAACAGAGAGAGGTCGACGGTATCACAGTAATTGATCTTTCAGGAGAGATGTATGGAGGACCAGAGGGGACGAGGCTCATAGAGATGGTTTCGGAGCTGGCCTCCGATAAGAAGCTGGACCTGATAATCAATCTCTCGAAGGTCAAGTGGATATCCAGCACCGGATTGGGCATTCTCGTATCGGCCAGGTCGCGTTTCGCGAAGGAGGGCGGCGTTGTGAAGCTCTGTCATCCAAACGACAGAGTGCTCGGTATACTTCAGGTTACGAGATTGAATTTGATCTTCGATGTATATCCGTCCGAGAAGGAGGCCATCGCCAACCTGAATCAGTGATTCTTGCTTTGAATATGTACTGCTGAATCGACTTGGACCCGTATTATCGATCGGCGCATGCGATCGCTGCCGCGGGTTCGATGCATATATAGGGATCCTAGCGACCGCCGGGATCCTTTGCTAGTATTTGGGTGATGCCGCAATACCGTATCTCTCGGAATCTCCGCCGGGCTTGGAGAAGACATGGCTCTGTTTATCATCCGTCCAGACCGCTTCCGTCGATATTACTACCAGGCGGTCGTTTCTCGTGTCTACGAGATAGAGGTATCCGTCCAGCAGGGTTATGTCTCCCCATCTCCCGGCTTCGATGCTGTTGCCTCCAGCATGGGCGTAGAAGTCGAAGAAATCGTCATAGATCGTTCCGTCGGCGGAGATCTTCGATATGCGCCTGTCGGTGTCGTTTCCGTCGACAGTAACGAAGACGGTACCGGTGGAATCGATGCACATGCCGTTCGGCCTGCCTTGGCCCGCATTGATGAAATTGACGGGATATACGAGATCTGATATCGATGACGAGCGGCCGTCCCATTCACCCCGGATGATCCTGTAGTACGATGACGAGCCGGTGATGGTGAAAAGATCGCGGGTCAGCGGGTGGGCGGCCAGGTTTTCCCACAGGATTCCGGGTATGTAAGAGCTGATCTCGACCAGGCCGTGCGAGGGACATCCGGCGGAGAAAAGGCCGTTGACGTCGACACCCGCCAGAACCCCGCCCGAGTTTGGCTCGAGCTCTACGCTTTTGTGGCCCGTGTACGAGACGAACACATCCATTTCGTAGCTCTGCGGATCCACCTTGAGGATCGAATGGGCCGTTGATACGTAGAGCTCCCCCCGCGTCGAGAACGCCAGGTCGATAAGCAGCGAATCCGTTTCCAGAACGAGTGTCGGTTCGTTCTGTAGCTGCTGGGGATCCACATCGAGGATCACCGAACCGGTCGCGTCGATAAGCGATGAGCTGGTCGTCGTTATGAATATATGCCCGGACGGCCAGGCGCCGGACGGTTCCGTGTCCTCCTCGTCGCATTCCGGCACTTCCGCCGTCGCGCTGAACAGGGTGCTGTCTATATACGTGGCGGCCTTAACATGCTGAACACCCGGCTCCGTGCCGAGCTTGAATGTGCAAGAGGCTAGTCCTTTACTGTCGGTAACTGCCGATGCCGGGTTTACGACGGCTCCGGGATTCGTGGAGCTGAATCTGACCTCCACACCCGGTTTCGGGTTGTTCAGTATATCGATCAGCTTGACCGTGAGCGGATCGGACAGCATAGCGCCCGTCCTCTCGGACTGATTGTTGCCGGAGTGTATTCTTATGAGTTCCAACATGGATTGTTTGTCGCCGTCGGCTGGATTCTCATCGCAGGAGAACGAGAGCATTACAGCCGGGAGAAAGACGGCCGCGATAAACAGTGGTTTGAAGCCGTTCAGTGTTTTCATTATTTTTTCCTCCACCCGCTTGGGGTATGCCGAGTGCGAAGGACATCCTTGTTGCTCGCAACTCTATGAAAAAGCCGGCCGCGAGTCAATGCATGAAAGGGGATCGGCGGCAGCCGACCGGCCCGGCCGGCGGGGATCCGTTAATGTTTCATCCTGTACTTTCCGGGGAACGGGTTACTTATGATATGCGGATTGAATAGAATAGGGTGCAGCTCTATTAGATTCTGCATTAAGCGTGGATAAGAAATGTTATTGGAGCAGTACCATTTTCTTTGTTATCGTCTTCTTCCCGGCTTTCAATCTGTAGAAGTAGATTCCGCTGGCCATTCGTTTGCCGTCATTATTGCGGCCATCCCAATCGACTGAATGTATACCCCCCTCTACGGTCTTATCCAATAATACCCGAACATGCTTGCCGGAAACATCGAAGATCTCAAGAACTATATGACTTCTATTCGGCAGCTGGAAATGGATCTTCGTCGTTGGATTAAAAGGATTGGGATGGTTCTGATGAAGAATGAGGGGGCTTGGTGCCGTTTCTATGCTCTGCATCGGAGACCTGATCTCTGTATTGTTATCAAGCACTACACCGAGGGTGTATTTGTAGGTGAGTCCGGCACGTACCTGTTGATCGATGTATTCCCTTGAATCGGGTGGGATCAATCCCTGATCGTTGACGATCTTTTCTGCTCTTTCCCCCTCTAATATTCTATAGATATTGAATCCCATAACATCCCCGTCCGATACAATTGACCAGGAGATTTTGATGCCTTGGTTTTCCTGTTTCACGTTAAAAGTAGAGATAAGAGTCGCAATATTAACGGATTCAACGCCTATTCTATAGGATACGTGATCCGCATAATACTTGTTCACCAAGTAGACAAGAAATGCGTGAATCCCCGGAGTGCTGATTGTTGTGACGAATGATTCGCTACTTACCTCGGAATGATCATCGGCAAAGGCGTTGGTCAGATGCTCTTCCTTTGTTAGATACTGTGAACCGCCGCCGTACAGGCCGATTGCAAAATCATAGGTCGTACCTGCATTTATCAACTCGAATCTGTAGGTGCCGGGGGAGGGGATGTAGATGGCGTGAACCTGTATCATATGCTGGTAAAATGAATAAGGTCCGAATTCATTGTACATGCTCAATACGGAATCGATTCCTCCTTCTCTGGCCAATTCGATAAAATACTTTGGATAATTGCCTTCTTCGGTGTACTTTCGAGTGATGCCCGCGTACATTTCTCTTGTGTCAGATGAGGTGCTCCTATTAACCAGGATATATATTGGCTCGAGTGTGGAGGAAGCATCTGCAGATTTTAATACATGCTCAAATCCTTGGGTACTACCTCTATAGTCGTCATGAAGTCGGAGTTCATAGTCACAATATTCCGTCGACCATCCTCTTATAGCGATAGCAGTCCATTTATTACACAGGAATCGAAAACCATGACAATTAGGTATTGGAAGATCTCCTCTTCCGGGCGGAGCGTTGTAAGGAGAACTTGCTCTACCTTCTCCAATTAGTGTGGGATGTATGACATACTGAACCCAACAGTCATTGTTTGTTTCGTTTGATTCTATTAAATTGTTATAGGGATCTAAATGAGCACGAACCGTTATTCTCGCTTTTGGTCCTCCAAAATCATCAAATCCAAAATAATATATACCACTATTTTCATCACATAATATCCTAGTTACACCAGGAAATAAATCATTACCAATATTACCATAATAACTACTAAGAGCATGCCAATGAAGGCCACATGCATTTGATGGAATCACCGTATCTCCAGCATTTATTAATGCAAGGCTCGAATACATTTGTTGGAAAGGGAATAATGTATCAGAGACACCATTACAATTGGTTTCATGGCTTAGGATAATTGGCGCATGCCAGCCAGAAGGGGTGTAGAAGGTTGGATCGGGAAGGCTGGACTGACCACTAGCGGGACAGTAGAAGAACAACGAAGCTATCAAAATGAATATGGACAATCTCATCTCTAAAACTTCCTTGTGAAGGATTTGATAAACCAATGTACACGGTCAACATATATTTAAGCTTTTAATGTAGTAAGGAAATCCCCTTTCGGAACGGGGACCAGTGTACTGCATTTGTACTGTAAAGTCAATATTATTCGATGTGACCCTATTCGATGTGATCCGCATTCGAGCTTATCCGGTCTTCATAGCTGTTCTAGCAGAGAGCAAAGGATAAGGGATTCATCCAATGTAAAGTGTGTGTGATAATCCTCTCATACCGGGACTCCTTGTCCCGCCAGGTTTTTCTTCCTGGCATTGGATCCTATGCTCTGCTAGTCTTTTCCAGGTATTTATTCCGCAGAGGATTGCCGCCGGGATTTGCGGCCGCCACGCTGCGGAGGCTGGATATATTCAATACAACCAGGAGGCACTGAATTGAAAGAGGGCGGAGGGTATCCCTGGATCGTCAAACGGGATATCGACGGATTCTTCGGTTTGGCGATAGACAATCTCATCCAGTTCCTGCTGATCGCAACGCTGTGCCCGGCGTTGGCCGGAATCCCCGCCGGATTCGTCTTCTCCCGCATACTTCCGGGAGCGGCTCTCTCTCTGATAGTAGGGAACCTGTTCTACTCCTGGCAGGCGAGGAAGCTCGCGATCCGGGAGGGGCGAAGCGATGTCACCGCGCTTCCGTACGGGATCAACACGGTGAGCCTGTTCGCCTACCTCATCTTCATCATGGGACCGGTATACAGGGAAACGGGAAGCTACGATGCGGCGTGGAAGGTCGGACTGCTCGCCTGCTTCTTCAGCGGAGTGATCGAGTTCGGCGGGGCCTTCGTTGTGGATATTCTGAGGCGGATAACGCCCAGGGCCGCGCTTCTCGCCACGCTTGCCGGCATAGCGATCACCTTCATATCGATGGACTTCGCGTTCCAGACTTTCGAGAAGCCCCTTATTGCGATGTTGCCGCTGGCGATCATCCTCATACAGTACTTCTCCAAGGTGAAGTTCCCGTTTGGCCTGCCCGGTGGGCTGGTCGCCCTTGCCGCCGGGACCGTGCTGGCCTGGGTGTTCGGGATAATGGATACGGCGACGGTCAGATCGGCCGTATCCCAGATAGGCTTCAACGCCCCGAGGTTTTCCGGAGCGGGCCTCTTCGAAGTTCTGAGAAGCCCTTACCTCTTGAGGTACTTCTCGATCATCATCCCAATGGGGCTTTTCAACATCCTGGGGTCGCTCCAGAACCTCGAGAGCGCGGAGGCCGCGGGAGACAGGTTCGAGACGATGCCGTCGCTCGCGGTGAACGGCATAGGCAGCATGCTGGCGTCCTTCTTCGGGTCGTGCTTCCCCACTACGATATACATAGGCCATCCGGGCTGGAAGGGACTCGGGGCGAGGACCGGCTACTCGCTCATGAACGGCGTCTTCTTCGTGCTCATCACGCTCTTCGGATGCCTCAAGCTCATAAACGCCGTCATACCGATGGAAGCCGGTATAGCGATAGTACTGTGGATAGGGATAATAATATCGGCGCAGGCCTATCAGGCCACCCCCCGCGCGCATGCGCCGGCTGTTGTAGTGGGCCTTTTCCCGGCCTTCGCGTCGTGGGGTGTCAACATACTAAAACAGGGCTACATGGGGGCGGGCACGACTCTGGCAGAGCAGTCTGCGGCCGGTGTGCCGATCAACGGATTCCCCGGCCTGCTCGCGCTGGACCGCGGATTCATATTCACGTCCATGATACTGGCTGCGATAAGCGTCTTCCTCATAGAGAGGGAGTTCCTCAAGGCATCGCTATGGTCGCTTGCCGCCGCGTTGCTCGCGTTCTTCGGAGCCATACACACGTACGAGTTCCTCGGCAACGACACGATAGGCGTTGTGGGATGGTGTGCGGGGGGGAAATATGCCTTCGGATACGCCTGCTTCGCCGTCATATTCGCCCTGTTCTATACCAGGGCCGAATGGAGACGCAGGCGGGGGCTGCCCGAGGAGCTTATCGAGGAATGACCCACTGATATCGGCGCTTATAGCCTCCCCGCCGGACATGCGGCCGGCAGCTATCAACTGTTGACAAAAGGCGGAAAACGTAGTAGAATGGTTTTAGAATGAGAGGACGAAGAGAGCATATTAATAGTTGTTGTACCCCGCCGACATAGCGGTGGTTTGAATCTGGGCTCTGTACGTCTGTCTCAATTCACTATCCATATCGAGATGCCACGGATTCTCAGAACCATGTGAGAACCCGTGGCGTTTTTTTGATATGGGCAAAGATGGGAAGGTGAAAGTCATTATGGTATTTCCGGTAAAGGTATTCAGGAGGTTCAAGGACGATTTCTCGGTTGCGTTCGAACGCGATCCAGCCGCGCGGGGCTGGCGGGATGTCATCTTCTGCTATCCCGGGGTGCATGCGATAGTCCTCCACAGGATCTCCAACTACCTCTGGCAGCACGGATTGAAGTTCCCTGGGAGGCTCATCTCTCACGTTTCGAGGCTGTTCACAGGCATAGAGATCCACCCGGGTGCCTCGATAGGCCGCAGGTTCTTCATCGATCACGGAGCGGGGATCGTGATAGGAGAAACCACGCAGATCGGGGACGACGTGCTACTCTACCAGGGTGTTACACTCGGCGGCGTGAGCATGAGCAAGGGGAAGAGGCATCCTACGATACGGAACGGCGTCGTCGTCGGGGCGGGAGCCAAGGTGCTCGGGCCCGTCGTGATAGGCGAGGACGCAATGATCGGAGCAGGATCGGTGGTGGTCAAGGACATCCCCAACGGCGGGATAGCAGTGGGGGTTCCCGCCAAGGTGATATCGAGGCGTCACATCTCCGGACATAAGGTATCGCTCCGCCATGACAGGATCAGCGATCCCCTGATGGGAGTCATAAGGCGCCTCGAGGAGAGGGTTTATCATCTGGAGAAGGTCATATCCAGGCATTACGAAGAGGGCGCCGAGAGAGCGGCCGGCTGAGCGGTCGGGACCTGAGATGAGGACGTTTTGATGAAAGGCTACATCAGCGGGACGATCGGAAACACGCCGATCGTGGAACTCAAGACAATATCCGGGATGTGCTCGGTCAACCTGGCCGCGAAGCTCGAGGGCTGCAATCCGGGCGGGAGCATAAAGGACAGGATTGCGCTGGGCATGGTCGAGAGTGCGGAGAGGGAGGGGCTGATAGAGCCCGGAGGGATGATCGTGGAGCCCACGAGCGGTAACACCGGCATCGGGCTCGCCATGGTCGCGGCGGCGAGGGGGTACGAGCTCACCGTCACCATGCCCGAGTCCATGAGCATCGAGCGCAGGAAGATGATCGCCGCTTACGGCGCGGATGTGGTGGTCACGCCGGAGAAGCTCGGCATGAAGGGCGCGGTCGCGGAGGCTGAGAGGATCGTGTCCGAGTCGAAGAACGCATTCATGCCGATGCAGTTCACCAATCCCGTGAATCCCCGCGTGCACATGGAGACGACGGGACCCGAGATATGGGATGATACGGACGGAAAGGTCGACTGCGTTGTATGCGGTGTCGGGACGGGTGGGACGATCACGGGCATCGGCGAGGCCTTGAAGGCGAGGAAGCCCGGTGTGAGGATGATCGCCGTCGAGCCCAGCGAATCGGCCGTGCTGAGCGGGGGGGAGCCGGGATCCCATACGATCGAGGGGATAGGGGCGGGCTTCGTGCCCGACGTGCTGGACCTCGCGATGATAGATGAGGTCGTCACCGTCTCCGGTGAGGAGGCACGTGATGCGGCAAGGCGCCTCGCCCGTGAGGAGGGTATATTCGCCGGCATGTCCTCGGGAGCCGTTCTAGCAGCTGCTTTGAAAACAGCCGGTCTCAGTCGCAGCGACGGGAGGACCTTCGTGCTCATCTTCGCCGACCGCGGGGACAAGTACATCAGCACCGGCCTGTGGGATTGAGGACCGCCCGGCCGGTTCCCCATGATCAAATGTATCGTGAGCCCCTTGGGCAGGTTCCCCTTAGGCCGATCAACCATCTATGAGGCCGCGCAGCAGATCGAGCTCCATCGCTACGCGGTCCTCCCAGGAGACGAACTCGGTGCGGCCGAATTCCCTGCCGCGCTCCCCTATGATGGAGCGCAGCTCTTCGTCCGCTATGAGCATCTCCAGCTTGCGCGTGAGATCCGCAGTGTCCCCGTCCGCGGCGAGCAGGCCTGTCTCCCCATCCCTGATCACCTCCCTGGTGCCCGCGACGTCGAATGCAACGACAGGCAGACCGCAGAGGACGGCCTCACAGGGAGGGAGCGACATGTTCGTGAGCTCGTTCGTGGCGGCGAAGATATCGCCCGCCTTCAGAAACCTCACTATCCTCTCGTAAGGGATCATTCCGGTGAAGATCACTCTTTCGCCGAGCCCGAGATCCGCCGCACGGCGCCGCAGCTTTTTCATCTGGCGTCCGTCTCCTCCTATGACGAGCGCCGTTTTCTCCAACAGCCCCTGATCGATCTTCGATACCGCGTCGATCAGAAGGTGTACGCGTTTTGATTTTACCAGCCGGCTTACGGTCACTATCAGGATCCGGTCGGTGGGAAGACCCAGCTCCACGCGTGCCTCTGCGCGGTCAACCGGCATGTCCGCCCAGGTCTTGTCCATGCCGTTCGGCAGGAAGGATATCCTCTCCGGGGGTATCCCTAGGCGCCTGAGCGCCCTGTCACCGAGCGTTCCGTCGTTCAGCACGATGTAGAGATCCACCGGATGGCGGAGCGCTCTGAGCTGATCGAAGTTGAACCACCAGTACTTGAGCCTGCCGACTTCGGGCCTGCCCAGGTACATCACGCCGCAGAGCTTCACTGCCGAGGGGACCCCGAGCGAGCGGGCGGTCTCGCCCACGGGTTTCAGCGTGTAATGGGTCAGTCCGAGAATGATATCCGGCCCTATGTCCGCCGCAAGTTCCTCTAGATGCCTTTTGACGATGACGGGGAAGAGCGACGTTATGAGCATCCTCTGAAGCGGCAACGGCAGGCTTCGGAGGGTTCTGAATATGTTCGGGTATGAATGGCATGTCAGGCCTGGGATCTCGAGTGTCTTGGCGCCGTCGGCGGATTCCGGGATGAGAAGGTGCATGTCGATCCCCTCACCGGTGAGCTTACGGATGAAGTACAGCTCATCGGGTACGCCGCCTCCTTCTCCGAGCGACCAGATGCTTTCCCAGATGGAGAGGATCAGGATCCTCTTGAGGCCTTTCTGCATAAACGATCCTTCTGAGCCGTTCAAATGAAACGGCGCGTCCCGTTCGGTGCTCTCACGAAACCGATCACCTTTCGAACGAGCTCACCCTGTTCTTCAACCTGCCTATCCCGCCTATCTCCACCACGACGGTGTCTTCCTCCTTGAGGAACACAGGCGGATCCCTGAACAGGCCCACTCCCTCGGGTGTTCCTGTAGCTATAATATCTCCGGGCATCAGTGTCATTGCCCCCGAGACGAATGCGATGATGTCGCTGATCGGGAAGATCATCTCCGACGTGTTGCTCTTCTGCATAGTGAAATCGTTCAGGTACTGGGCTATGGGCAGCGACTGCGGATCCACCACCTCGTCCGGAGTGACGAGCCAGGGTCCGCACGGGGCGAATGTATCGAAGCTCTTGGACCTGAACCACTGCCTGTCCTCCCTCTGGATCCGCCTTGCGCTCACGTCGTTGAACGCGGTGTATCCCGCGATGTAGTCGCCCGCCTCGGACGGATCGATCATCGTTCCTATCCTGCCTATCACGACGGCCAGCTCCGCCTCGGCGTCGACGTCATCCACGCCCGGTCTGATCAGGATATCGTCATATGGACCGGCCAGGGATGTCGGGGCTTTCGAGAAGAGCATCGGGTGGTCGGGCGGCTCTCTCTTCTGCTCCTCCGCATGACCTCTGTAATTCAGTCCCAGGCATATGATCTTGCCCGGTCTGGGGACCGGTGCATAGAGCTGCACTTCGCTCGACTGCCTGAAATGCGAACGGTCTATTTCCGAGGCGTTGTCGACGAGGTTCTGGACCTCCGGTAGAAGCCCCCGGTTGAGGATATCCTCCATCTGTGAAGGTAGAAATGGTTGCGCGGAGTTGATATCGAGCACTATGTCCCCGATAAGGGCACCTGCCCGAAGACCTTTATGTTTGAACGTCAGGAGCCTCAAGGGATCGCCTTTATGAAGATGGTCATTCCCCGCTGATTCTTTCCAGCCTGCTCCGAATCTCGTCCGGTCCTACGAAGCCTGTTATTCTCGATCCGGGTACCTCCCTGCCCGATCCGTCCATGAAGATTATTGTGGGAGCGCCCCTGATCTTGTATTTCTCTTTTATTTTATTGTATAACTCATCTGCCCTTGTCATGTCCACCCTCAGTGGTACTATCCTTCGAGAAAGATCGATGACCGCCCCATCCGAGAAGCTCTTGTGATCGAGCTCATGGCACGGGATGCACCAGTCCGCGTAGAAATCTATCATGACGGGCATTCCATCGTCCGATGCCTCCCGAAGCCTTTCCTCGCTGAACGGCACCCATTCTATCCCCGGCTTTTCCGCATGACTCCTGAAGGGTCCCCCCGGAAGCAGGATGACAACCAGGGCGGAGGCCAGACAAACCGTGCCGGTAACTTTACGAACGACGTAGAATCCCCTGCCCGAGCCGGAAGATCTGTCTATCCAGCCCAGATATATACCGGCGGATAGAGCCGTTATCGCGTAACCTGCCAGCGTCAGCTTCGGTCCGATCAGGTATTTGGCGAAGTACAGGGCCATTGCTATCAAGACGAATCCGAATATCTTCCTCACCCATACGAGCCAATCGCCGGAACGGGGAAGCTTGGATATGCTCCCCGATACCGTGCCGAGAACGATAAACGGCACACCCATCCCCCAGGCGAGTGTGAAGAACATCATGAATCCCAGAACAGGATTCCCGGTTTCCCCGACGTATGTGAGCAGCCCGATCACGAACGGGCCGATGCAGGGTGCGGCTATGATCCCGACCGTCAGTCCCATGAACAGGGCCCCCAACCGGCCCTTCCTGGCGGTACCGGTGCTTCTCGTGAGAAACATGGGGAGTCTTATCTCCCAGAGGCCGAACATCGATGTTGCCAGCGCAACGAGCACCAACGAGATGAATCCGACTACAATGGGATTTCTCAATGCGGCTCCGAAGAGGCCGCCGGTCGTTGCGGCTATGGTTCCCAGGGTGCTGTACATCAGGGAGATGCCCAGCACGTAGAGAACGGACAGCAGGAAGGCCCTCGAGCTCTTCCCGCCGGATTGGCCTCCGAAGTAGCTCACCGTGATCGGGATTATCGGGTATATGCATGGAGTTAGGTTCAGCGCCAGCCCGCCGAGGAAGATGAATATAAACGCCAGCAGCATCCCCCGGCTCTCGATCACGTTTCCAACCGATTCATCCCCGGTTTCAGGCCCGGCGCCGGATTCGCTGATTCCCGTGAAGGGCGGTGAGGCGAATATCTCGGCATGAAGCAGTTCGGCCGGTTCATCGAGCGTGCCCACGACGAGCTCGGTCTCGAGCACCTCGCTCGTAGGCGCCAGGCAGGTAACATCGTTGCACCCCTGGTAGGTGAGCTTGGCGGTTACTTTGTAAGAGCCGGGATCGACATCTTCACCTATTCTCAGCTTTGCGCCGAACACGACCATTCCCCCGAAGAGCGACATCTCACCGTCGCTGATTTCAGACATCACTATCATGGGTTCGGGGTAGACCGTTCTTTGGATCTCTATCCCTTCTGGAGCGATGATTTCCAGCTCCGTGGGGATCAGGAAATCATCGATCGGCATGTTGGAGTTGATATGCCACGGATCATGTATGTCCACCCTGACAGCTATGTATCCCTCGGACCCCGGATGGAATCTCGAGAGTGACGTGAAGATCTCGGAACTGAGTATCTCATCCGGCTGCTGTGACAGTATCTGCGCTCCAGCGGGGGTGGTGGGGACCGCCGCTGCCAAGACCGCTGCTGTGAGCAGTATCAGCATTGAAATGCTTATCGATTTACCAGGCATGATCTATCGGCACTCCTTATTCACTATCGGGTGTACGAGAATATGTATACGCCGCCGCTGCCGCTGGCCAGGTAGACGAAACGGTCATCGGCGAAAACCCCCCTGGCGTCGTCGACCGTTCTAAACGCCGCCGCCAGCGACGGGGAACCGGGATCGGTGATATCTATGGCCTTTATTCCGGATGTGTGTCCCGCGGCGAAGAGGGTGCCGTTGAGCGCATGTATCTCCCTGGTGAGTGTGTGAAGGTTCAGGGAGCCGGTGAGTACCGGATTACTGCGGTCGCTTATATCGGCGGTCTTTATGCCGTGACCGCCGTCGGCGAGACAGGCGGTGTCGTCATAGATGAAAACGTCACAGTTCCATCCCTCCGTATCCAGAACCGAGACACTTGCCGGCGGATCTTCCTTACGTGAATATGTTCGAAAACCTTCCCTTCCATCCGCAAAGTAGATGAAATCCTCGTCCACTTCTATTCCGCGCACCTCCGAGAATTCATCCCGCCATTCGAGGGCCGGGTGGGCCGGATCGCTGAAATCCACGATTTCAACCCCGCCGAGCCCTCCCGCAAGGTACGCCTTCTCGTCACGCACCACAACTGCCGAGAGGAAGTATGGCGAGGGATGCTCGCCCAAGAGCCTCGGAGCACTGGGATCCTCCACATCGATGATCTTCAGGCCGTGGTTGCCGTCCGCCAGCACGAGTGTAGTCCCGCTCAGGGCCACGTCCCTGGCAACGTTCGTCTGAAGATGGCCGATCCAGTCGACCGAGCCGTCTTCATGAACCTCTCCGATCCGCAACCCGTCCCTGGCGTTGGCCAGGTAGACATAACCGTTGGCTGCGACAAGATCTATAGCGAATCCCCTAGTCGGCAGATTCCCTAGGCTCAATGCCGTTGATCCATCGAGTTCGTATATGAATATGCCCTCGTGACCGTCGATGGTTGCAAAGTGGTCACCGGACATGAATATACTATTTCCGGGGAAGTGTCCTCCTTTACCCATGGATTTGAATTTGTCGATGATACTCGAGATCAGGCTGGGTTTTTTTTCGTACAGCTTCAATTGCTCCTTGGTTTCCATCTTCATCGGGAGTATGTCGTTTGTTTCGAATGGAACGATCCTGCCGTCCTTGCACAGGAGCAGTCCCCTCGATCCGTTCACGGCCAGGTCACTGATCCCGTCCACTGAAATCGGGGAGAGCTCTTCCGGATTCGCCGGATCGGCCATATCCCAGCGCAGGACCTTATCGCTCTTCGTCATAACGTATAGAACACCGCCTCCCAGTATTATCCCCCTGTGCTCCTGGGTCTTGACCTTGGCCAGACTCTTCAGTGGTTTGGTCTCGCGAATCCGGAATATCTCGAACTTGGAATGCCCCCCGGTCACGAGGATGTCTCCGTCAACCGACAGGGAAATAATCCGCTGGGACTTGTTTGGCTCATTGAACGGCTCAGGTTCGAAAGGATCGGAGAGATCAAGTATGTAGAGCCCGCCTATGAGGCTCGAAACGTAGAGGCGGCCGTTCGATACGCAGCAGTGGTTTGACCTTGGGATGGGATTTCTGTTTGTTACGAAGGGATTTTTCGGATCCGATATGTTTACCGTAAGAATTCCGCTTGTAATTGTCGCTATATATGCCGCATCCCCGTAAACAGCTATATCCCAAGGCTCCGCTTCCAACTGAAGAAACACATAGTCCGAGGCTCCATTTCCGCTGAATATGACCATGCCCCCTCCGGTACCGAGAATGATCCCTTCATCGAAGAACGCGACGGTCCTCGAAGGTCCCTGCAGGAGAGATCGCGACAGGAGCTCGAGTCCGCCCCTTGCCTGTGTTCGGGGTGTAATGAGCAGGAAAGCCGATATGAGAATGCAGATCAGTGTTCGTCCTTTCATCTCTTCCTCCATCGCCTCACGCTGGGGCGGGTTCCGTGCTGCTTAATCCGCAGATTCCGTTATACCAATCGTGCGCCCGGCGCCGTGCCGTGTATCGGGTGGGAGCAAAATGTTCATCTCACGCGAGATTATTCGAGCGTATCAAGTTACTTTAACTAAATTTGCCTTGGATATCAAGGTGTCTTGTGCGTTCGCGCCCGTTCTGTTACAGTGATGGTTCGCAGGTGGAGGCATATATGGCAGGATCGATGCGAAAACTATATCTGGTTCGGCATGCAGAGTCGTTGTGGAACAAGGAGCGAAAGGTGCAGGGGAGTTGCTGCGAGGTTCCACTGAGCGAGACGGGGAGGATCCAGGCCGGCCTGCTGGGGGGCAGGCTCAAGGATCTCTCTTTCGGGAAAGTCTATTGCAGCGATGCGCTCCGAGCGGCCCAGACGGCCGAGCTGGCTATAGGGAAAGACCATCCGGTCCGGTTCTCGAAAGAACTGCGTGAGTTGTCACTTGGCGCTTGGGAGGGCAGGCTCATAAGCGAAATAGAGGCCGAATGCCCGGGCGAGATCGGGCTGTGGTACAGAAATCCGACGCAGGTCCACATCGATGGCGGAGAGGATATGTTCTCCTTCAGGGATAGGAGCGTAAGGGCAATAGAGGGGATCGTCGAATCGTCGGGCAGGGTCAACGTACTCGTGATAACACACGGTGGGATTATATGCAGCTACCTCACCCATATCCTCAATATGGACCTGGACGACATATGGAGCTTCTCGCTGCCCAACGCATCGATCACAACCGTTGTGCTCGATTTCAGACCGCGGCTCAGGTCATTCGGGGACACATCGTTTCTGGATGGCGGCGCCGCCGGCTTGGATGGAATGCCCGCCTCACAGGCTTGACACACCTGTCTGCAGCCGAACCGCCCCTGCCGTTGATATGGATGTTGGATGCCGCGGGAGCGGCCGGGGATGGACCTCGTGCGCGTGAGACCTATTCCCTGAAACCGCCGCTCCGCAGCCAGCGAACCTTGGCACCGGCCATCGCGTAGAGGAGCAGGATCCCCATGAGAAATCCCCCTATATGCGCGAACCAGGCGACACCGCCGCCCTGCACGCCTCCCAGCGAGGCCATTCCGCTGACGAGCTGTATGACGAACCAGAACGTGATGACCAGCGCTGCGGGCACCATAGCCAGCCGGATGAAGTAGAATAGGAACACGAGGGTCAGCACACGTGCACGGGGAAAGGCTATCAGGTAGGCTCCTAGAAGCCCCGCTATCGCGCCGCTGGCTCCTACCGTCGGTATGAGTGATGCGGGGTTCGATGCTATATGAAGGGCATGAGCGCCCAGACCGCTCAGGAGATAGAAGAGTATGAACTTGACCGGTCCCAGGATGTCCTCGATGTTGTTGCCGAAGATCCAGAGGTAGAGCATGTTGCCGCCCAGATGTAGAAGACTTCCGTGCATGAACATCGATGTGAACAGGGTCAGTTGTATGGGATTCGGTCCCGGTTGGTGGAGGAGGCGTCTGCCGTAACCGACATCCCCGACGAGATCGGTCACCCTCGTTATCTCGAACGGGGTTGCTCCGAACGCCGCGATTATCTCGCTGAATCCATGACCGGATATATGCTGGTAGAAGAATACGACAACGTTTATGACTATCAATGCGATCGTCACAACCGGAGTTCGCTCTGTGGGATTGATATCTTTCAGCGGCAAGAACATACTATATGTATATACGCTCCGTATCGTTTTCGAAAGTGTAAACTACACTTCCATTCCCAGCAACACCTTGAAGCTGTCCCGGTGCTTTGCCAGTCGGAAGGCCTCTCTCCATCTGCTGAAGGGGAAGATCTCCGTCAGGAAGGGCAAGACGTCGACCCTGCCGTTCGAGAGCAGATCGAGAGCCCTTTCGAAGGGACCGCATCTCGATCCGTGGATGGTGATCTCGTCCACGGCTATCGATGCAGGATTCCATTGCGAACCGCCGTGATAAGTGGATTTCAGCACTATCCTCCCCCGCGGCTTGACCAGACTGGCTGCGAGAGGTAATCCCGACGGGCTTCCGGTGCATTCGACGACCAGATCGAACTCGCGCCTGAACCTGATCCTTTTCGATATGTCCCGTGCCGCCAGGCCGATGCTCCTTATCCTCGAGAGCTTGTAGCGGTTGATCCCCATGACCTCGACGGAGCCCGATTCGAGTGCGAGCACCTGCGCGAC
Source organism: uncultured bacterium (assembly GCA_964422745.1). GTDB lineage: Bacteria > Krumholzibacteriota > Krumholzibacteriia > Krumholzibacteriales > Krumholzibacteriaceae > CAYRCK01. Next base: position 2,757 of record CAYRCK010000021.1, on the reverse strand, counting down.
CATGGCGGCTATGCGGCCGTCTCCGAGGACGGCCACCCTTGCACCGTCCCCGATCTCGATCCGCTCCGGGATCTCGCATGCAGAGGCCAGCAGCTCGGTGAAGACGGCTTCCTCGTCCGATACCGAACGGGGAACATCGTGCAGGTTCGCTTCTGGCAGTGAGAGGAATTGAGCGAAGGCTCCGTTTTTGCCGCTTATGCCCAGGACCCTTCTGCGCGGGCAGTGCTTCTCGAGGCCGCTGCGGCATACCTCGCATCCGCGGCAGGGTATATTTATCTCCCCGACGACCCGGCGGCCGTCCGATACCGCGGTCCCGATGAACTCGTGGCCGGGTATGCCGCGGAAGTTCATGTACCCTCTCATTATCTCCAGGTCCGTCGAGCAGATGCCGGCCAGGCGGACTGATACTACCGACTCCCCCCGCCCGGTCGGCGGTTTTTTTATGCCGGTCTCCGCCAGGTCCGTTCCGTCGAAAAATAGAGCCCTCATGACATCTCTCCCCGGTAATTCATCCTTCCAGGAGCCGTGACCGAGACGGGTGTTCATTGTTCCCGAACCTGAACCGTACCCGCGCTCACGGTTGATCTTACCTTAATCCTTGTCGTGCTTTAAGGGAAAGTTATAGTATGTTGATGGCAGCAGGGTGGATCAGATCCGCTTCATGCCCGGCAAACTATGGCAGCAGGGTGGATCAGATCCGCCTCATGCCCGGTAAACTTCGGGCCGTAACCGCAGACTTTGATTGGAGGAGCCGATGAGCACGGAGAGAAGGTATATAATCGACGAGATCAATCTGGAGGATACGTGGAGGCTTTTCAGGATCATAGCCGAGTTCGTGGAAGGGTTCGACAACATGTCATCGGTCCCGCCTGCGGTGACGTTTTTCGGTTCTGCGAGGTGCAAGGAGGGGGATGAACCCTATGATACGGCACGCAAGCTAGCAAAAAAGCTATCGCAGAAGGGCTATTCGATCATAACCGGCGGGGGGCCCGGGGTGATGGAGGCGGCGAACAGGGGCACGCAGGAGGGCGGAGGGATCTCCATAGGCCTCAATATCGAGCTTCCATTCGAACAGAAACCCAATCCATATATAGATAAGCTCATCTCGTTCAGGTACTTCTTCATTCGCAAGGTCCTGTTCATAAAATATTCCATTGCCTTCGTAATTATGCCCGGTGGATTCGGGACGATGGACGAGCTTTTCGAAGCCCTGACGCTGATACAGACTCACAGGATAAAGCCGTTCCCCGTGCTGCTGGTCGGCAGGGATTACTGGTCGGGTTTGATAGACTGGATAAATAGGACGATGCTCGGCCGCGGGAATATCTCGGAAGAGGATATGAATATACTGCATATCGTCGATTCAGATCTGGAGGCGATCGAGGCGATAAGCAAGTTCTGCATGGACAACGGGATCATACAGTAACGTGCAGCCGATCCCATGGCCCGCGGCACGGTTCGATAGAGTGCCGCCCCGCACGGGCCGCTCTGCGTTTAGCGCGGCCACGGCCCGTATTGTTGCATCGGAGCTCCCGGCCGCTATGCTGAGATTATGTAACCCGCGAACATCAGCAATCCGGTCAGCGCATGACAGAGTATGGTCGATGCGTTTGCCGGGCTCAGTTCCCTCGATGAGGCGTGATGTCTTTTGGCGGTCATTATGGCTCTTACAGCAAGCGGAAGCGTGAAAAGCCCCAAGAGCGCCGGTCGTGGCAGCAGGCCGGACGCGGCGCCTGCGAGCAGCGGTATGTAGGAGGACAGTGTTATCAAAGCGAACATCACGACCGCTCTTCTTGTGCCGAGCCTCACCACGAGGGTTCTCTTTCCAACCTGCGCATCGGCTTCAGAATCCTGAAATTCGTTTATTACGATGACGGATGTTATCAGCAATGCGAGCGGCATCGCGGCGATCAAGGGGCCGACCGCGATCGTGCCCGTCTGGACATAGTAAGTTCCCAGGACGATCAAGATCCCGAAGTTCAAACCCACGACGAATTCACCGAATCCCCTATAGGCGAGATAGAGAGGGGGTGCGCAGTAAAAATATCCTGAGAACAATCCAGCGAGGCCGAAAACGATGACGGCGGGACCCCTCGCCGCGGTGAGAAAGGCGGCGATTACAGCGGCCGCCGCGAAGAAGAGGATCGATGTCGTCAGAACCTCTTTGGGCTTTATGAGACCGTCTTGTATCAGGCGGCTTCCACCGGTGAACGGCCGGACGTAGTTTATGTTCGCCCTGTCGTTGCCGGAAATGTGATCGAAGTAATCGTTTGCGACATTCGTTCCGAGATGAAGGCATACGGCGCCGAGCAGAGTCATCACGAACAGGTATGGATCGAAGAGCCCCTTCTCGTAACGTGCAATTGCGGCTGCCAGCAGCACCGGAATGACGCTAGCGGTGAGAAATTCCAATCTCAGCTCTTTAAACCATGTTCCCGGAGTGGTCATCGATAAGTATTCCTTCCCGGATCGGATCCCCGAATGAGGAATTCATTGACCAATATAGGAGATGTTACCGTGACGGTAAATAGCAAAAGCCGGCGGGCGCTCCGGCAGCGAGCTCAAGAAAAGAGCGGAGGATCTTCATCCTCCGCTCAGAGCTGCGTTTTGGCGAATGTCTTCAGTGTCTTACCAGACACTCTTGCCCCAGACACTCTTGCCGATTGTGAACAGCAGGGCCATGATCAGCGGTATGTTTGGTAGGAATAGCATTTCAACCCCCTTTTTTGTTTCCTTTTACTTCCTCGTTGTACCTCT
>CAYRCK010000020.1:0-55827 GCA_964422745.1 uncultured bacterium | reverse complement strand
ATGGGGCGTGACGGCTTAGAGTTTGTCAAAGGTGATATATGCAACGCCAAGCTCCTCAACGAGCTTCTTCCCGGTAAGGATATTGTCTACAACTTCGCCGCGGAGACGCATGTTGACCGTTCGATACTAAAGGCCGGCAGTTTTGTCAGGACGGATGTCGTGGGGACTTACACGCTGCTCCAGAGCGCATTGAAACACGAAGTCCCCCGCTTCGTGCAGATCTCCACGGATGAGGTGTACGGAAGCATTCTGCACGGCAAGTTCAGGGAGGCTGATCCTCTGGAACCAAACAGCCCTTATTCCGCGAGCAAGTCGGGTGCCGATCTGCTTGTCAGATCGTTTCACAAAACTTACGGCTTCCCGGCTCTGATAACACGAAGTTCCAACAACTACGGGCCGTATCAACATCCGGAAAAATTCATACCCCTGTTCATAACGAATGCTATAGACGGAAAACCCCTGCCCCTATACGGCGATGGAAGGAATGTAAGAGACTGGATTCATGTCGAGGATAACTGCCGGGCGATAGAGCTCGTTGGAAGCAAAGGCAAGATCGGAGAGGTTTACAACATCGGAGCCGGCGACGAGAAGACTAATGTGTTCATAGCGAGGAAGATCATAGAGCTCACGCGTGCGGATAAGGGCCTGCTGACATTCGTGTCCGACCGCCCGGGACATGACAGGCGCTATGCGCTTTGCTCCAGAAGGGTAAAGGCGCTCGGCTGGAAAAAGAGGATCGGTTTCAATGAAGGTCTCAAGCGCACGGTGCAGTGGTACATGAAGAACGAGGATTGGTGGAGGAGGATAAGGGAGGGGGCATTCAAGAGGTACTACAGCGATCTCTACGCCAAGCGTATAAAGGATGGACTCGAACGGAAGGGATTTAAGTGAAAGCAGCCATAGTCGTCGGAGCCCGGCCGAATTTCATGAAGGCGGCGCCGTTGATAAGGGAATTCCGCAGAAGGGGAACTGTAACGCCGCTACTGGTCCATACAGGCCAGCATTATGACAGGAATATGTCGAAGGCCTTCTTCGAGGACCTCGAGCTGCCCGAGCCCGATATCTATCTTGGTGTGGGGTCGGGTACCCATGCGGAGCAGACCGGAAAGATAATGATTGCGTTCGAGGAGGTCCTGGATAGTGAAAAGCCCGACCTCATAATAGTCGTTGGAGACGTTAACTCGACCCTCGCATGTTCACTCGATGGAGCAAAGATGTCCATACCGGTCGCCCACGTGGAGGCGGGTCTTAGAAGCTTCGATCTCGAGATGCCCGAGGAGATAAACAGAATGGTCACGGATATACTGTCGAAGTTCTGTTTCACGACCTCTCCCGAGGCAGAGACCAATTTGAAGCGCGAGGGTGTCTCTGCCGACCGCATATACTATGTTGGAAATATCATGATAGATTCATTGCTACACTACCTGGAGAAAGCCGATAGCTCGACGATCATGGAAGATCTGAATATCGAGGAAGGTAACTTCGCTCTGACAACGCTTCACAGGCCGTCAAACGTGGATGTAGAGGGTGTGTTCAGAGGCATATGGAGTGCGCTCTCGGAACTATCGGGATTGGTGCCGGTAGTTTTTCCGATGCACCCCCGTACCAGGAAGATGATCGATTGCACTGAAACACCGTTCGATCACCCGCCGAACCTTCACATAGTGGAGCCCGTGGGATATCTGGATTTTTTAAAGGCCATGAAGTCGGCAAGGCTGGTCATAACGGATTCGGGCGGAATCCAGGAAGAGACGACGGTTCTGGGCGTCCCCTGCCTTACGGTGCGCAATAATACGGAACGTCCGATCACGATCGAGATGGGTACCAACGTTCTGGTCGGCACCGGCAGGGACAAAATCATTTCCGAGGCCGTGAAAGTGCTGGAGGCAGATGATGTGGGTGGTGAGACCCCGCCCCTTTGGGACGGGAAGACAGCGCCGCGGATCGCGGATGTACTAGAGAAGCATTTCCCCTGATATACCGTATGGAATCCAGAACGGTAAAAACTGATTCTCTCACAGGCGGATACTTCTGGAACTTCGGCGCCACGGCGCTTCCCCTTGTAAGCGCATTCATAACCTCCCTGATAATAGCAAGATGGATGGGGCCCCGGGCGATCGGCTTGATCAACTGGACGATGGCGCTCGCCACGGTATTCCTGATAATCGGAAAGTTCGGAGTCGATGGAGCCTCTTCCAGGTTGATATCGGAGTATAAGGTGGCAGCTGAATATAACATCCCGCCCCTACTGCGCCGGAGCGTGCTAATGCGGCTCATATTCACCGTTCCCGCATCGGTAGCCGCGACACTTCTCGCTCCGCGGCTCGCCGCATTCTTCGGCGAGGAGGCGCTGCTTCCCCTCTTCAGGATCAGCGGTCTGCTCATATTCGCAGTCAGTATCAACGAGCTGGCGGCCCTTCTAGTGCTGGGTATCAGGCGCTTCAGTATCCTGTTCTCCATGAGGCTCGCCATGATGGTGTTGAAGGTAGGACTGGTTCTGGCCTCAGCACTACTCTACCTGGGAGAGGAGGGGATTATACAGGCGTATATTATCGGGGCGCTGCTTCCCGGTCTCGCGGTCCTGGTCTACCTGTTCAGGACAGGCCGTCATGGGATTCGGAGGGCCGGGTCCGGCGATATCTGGAGAAGGCTGTTCAGACTGAGTGCAACACTGGCCGCGAGCAGCGCATCTGTCACTATCTATTCCATGCTCGACAAGCTGATGCTCGGCTACTTCAGCAGCGCAACACAGGTCGGGCTGTACTCTATGGCCCGGAATCTCGTCGAAACATCGCTTTTCCCGACCTTTGCGTTGATCATGACCCTGCGCCCGGCCTTGGCGGGTGCATTTGTATCCGGTGATATCAAGAGATGTTCATACCTGGTCAACCGATCCATGAAGAGCTCCATGATATATGCCCTGGCTATAATAGTCGTTTTCGCTTGCCTGGCGCGTCCCCTCGTCGTCGGGCTATTCAAGGAGGAATTCTCGGACTCGGCTGAGCTGCTCTTGCTTTTTCTTCCCCTGATGGCGATGCGCAGCGTCGGCTCAATAATTCTTCCCGGTCTCATTGCGGCGGATAGGGCCGGGACATACGCCCGCCTTACTTTCATAGGGGCGGCATTGAATTTCTCGTTGAACATCGTCCTGATTCCGACCTTCGGGGCAAAGGGTGCGGTTGTCTCGACAATCCTGTCATACTTGCCGATAGAGGCTATCGGCTTGAAGAAGGTTGCCGAGGTTATACCGGGCCTGTGGCGCAGGGGGGATCTTTTCGGACTGGTCGGATCATCCGCCGCCGCGGCTGCCATAATCCTCGTATACACGAGGTTCGTGCCGGCCCCGTCCAGCCTGGTCGTCACATTGGTCGAAGCGGTTGCATTGACAGCGGTTTTCGCCGGTCTTCTTCTCGCCCTCAAGGTCGTAACGACGGCCGAGCTGAGGGACCTTATGGGACCGTTCCTGAGATTGGTGCAGAAGCGGTGATTCTTTGCAATGAGCCCCGGGAACAAGGATAACGAACGGCGGATGTGATCACCACATTATAAAGTGAATCACGACAAACACGTATATTGTTATTGCATAAAACTCCTTCTTGACATAAGTTGAGAAATCGAACATGCTTAATATACGCTGGATTCAAAGGAGCTTTTTTTGTCAATCATTGGACTTGCCGTATCACTGGTTATATCCTTCGCTCTATGCTATGTTTTCACTCCATTTGTTAGGGGAATGGCTGTACGCTGGAGGATCGGGGATAAACCAAATGGACGTACCAGCCGTGATATAGCCCATATAGGCGGTGTGGCGATAATAGGGGCGATCCTGTTTGCTCTAATTCCTTTATTCCTTTTCTTCCTGCCGGACGATCCCCTCAACCGGGCGTTCGCGTATATCCTTATAGCAAGCGGATTCATCACATTCCTGCTCGGGATAATAGACGATTTGAGGAGCCTTCATTTCATTTACAAGGTATTCTTTCAGGTTACGGTCTCAGTTTTCGTGGCCGCCGGGGGAGTCGGGCTCCTGGAGCATTTTCAGTTGATTCATCTGCCCGTGCCCATGGCGCTACTGGCTTTCGGAGGATCCGCAGTTTGGATGTTCACCATAATAACATCATTCAACCTGATAGACGGTGTGGACGGCTTGGCATCGGGCATCACGATAACATGCATGGTCGCATTCGCGGCTGCGGGTGTGCTGTTCGAGCTTCCGCTGGTCGTGGCCCTATCGGTAGTTGTATTCGGATCGGCCCTTGCTTTTCTTCGTTATAACTTTCCTCCGGCGAAGATCCTTATGGGGGATTCGGGAAGCCTGTTCTTCGGGCTGCTGGCCGGCCTGATATCTCTGCTGTTACTCATCTCCGGCGAAAAAATGCTGTTCAAATCCATAGGTATTATCTTTGTTCTGATTATTCCACTTCTCGACACAACGCTGGCCTTTCTTAGAAGACTCATGACCAACCGCCCCGTGTTCGAAGCCGATCTCCTGCATCTTCATCATATCCTCAGCTACAGGTTCAAATCGGACAGAAAGGTGGATCTGATCCTCTGGAGCCTGTCGGCGTTCTTCGGTCTAATAGGAGTGTTCTCCATGATCGGTAATATTCCAGCAATGATCGTTGGGGGAGTACTCGCAGTATGCGTTTTCATACTATCCCTCCGCGAGATGTTGAGCTACGGATTCTCAAAGGAAGATGCAGAACGTATGGAACGCGGATGCACGGTCGAGACATCTCGAATGGTCCCGCGCAGGGACTGATTCCCCGTCGTTAACGATTGCTTTTTTTATAGTCCTATGCTAGGGTTCCGCATGGATCTCCGGCGTTAATCGGTATTTCAAACGGAGTGGAAGGATTGGGCCAGGGAAAACATTTTATAGTAGGAAGCAAGAGTGGAGCGGTTTCAACAAAACAGCTCGAAAACGCAATAAACATGCTTTGCGATGCTCACCCGAGATCGAAATTCACGGACTATAGAGAAAAGTCCAAGAAAGGCCGCATGCCCTCGGATCTAAACGCCGTTATTCAACTGCTTCTCAAGAAAGAGGTCGATATCGTTGTTGCAGATTTGCATGAGCTCCCTCTCAAGCTCCGCTCCGAGCTCGAGCTAGCGGCGGTTATCGAGAGGGGCAATCCCTTCAACGTGCTCATCTCGGGGAACGAGCTGATACTGGACGATCAGCCCGATGAAGCATGCATTGCTGTGGTCAATTCGATAATCAAGGGACAGCTTCTGTATTACCGGTCCGATCTTTCGTTCGTCGAGGACAGCAGCAATTTCGAAAGGCTCAACAGCAGGATGGATGGGGGTGAGGTAAGTGGCTTTGTAATGCCGGCTTTTGATATTGAGGTGCTCAATCAGCAGGAAAAGGTTACAGAGGTGTTCACCTCATCGATCTGCATGCCCGAGGCAGGGCAGGGCGCTTGGGGATTTATCATAAGGAGCGATGACAAGGACGCCAGGATCGGTGTTAGGGACTTGAATCACTCTCCCAGCTTTGCCGAGATCAACCTGGAAAGAATGTTTCTCAGGGCGGTGCTCGGTAACGGTAAGGGACCGGTGGGTGTGCTGAGCAACGTTGAGGAAAACGAATTCCAGATAGAGGCCGCTGTGATCTCGCCGGACGGAGCCAGGAAGATCGTTTCGACGGTCAGGGGATGGTCGGGTGAGGAGATCAAGATTGTGGGAAAGCTCGCGGATGAGCTCCTGTCGTCCGGAGGGGAAGATATAATCAAGAGCTATAAAGGATCCCGGGAGGTCAATTGAGATAGGTGCTTGATCGTAACCTGATAAGGAAGGATCCCGAGCGTGTAAGGCAGGGTATCAAGAAAAAAGGAGTTGAGTTCGACCTCGACGGTTTCATCTCACGCGATGAGCGCATGAGATCGCTCACCCGGGAATCCGAAAACCTCAAACACGAACGGAACGTCGTATCTCGGGAAATTTCCGTACTCAAGAAAGAAAAAAAGGACACGTCGGAGCTTCTGCGTCGAATGAAAGAAACTTCGGTCCGCATAAAGGAGATCGACAACGAGCTGAAGGAAGTTTCCGGTGAGATCGATTCCCTTTCAATGACCATTCCCAACCTGCCTCACCACTCGGTGCCGTACGGCACGTGCCCCGAGCACAATACAGAGATCCGCAGGTGGGGCGATTTCAAAGAGCCTCCCTCGAAACCTGCTCCTCACTGGGATATAGGAGAGAAGCTGGGTGTACTAGATCTCGAGATCGGCGCCAAGCTCGGCGGCAGGGGGTTTGTGGTGCTGCGCGGGGACGGCGCGCTGATGAGCCGGGCGCTAATCAATTTCATGCTCGATATTCATATTCACCAGGGTTACGAGGAACTATCCGTTCCGTACTTGGTTACAAGAGATTGTATGGTGGGGACCGGGCAGCTGCCCAAGATGGAAGAGGATATGTATCACTGTGAAAAGGATGATCTCTTTCTGATCCCGACCGCGGAGGTGCCCCTGACAAATGTTTACATGAATTCGATCATCGATGGTGAGTCACTACCCATGAAGCTGACAGCATTCAGTCCGTGCTTCCGCCGGGAGGCCGGGAGCTACGGTAAGGAGACCCGCGGGTTGGTCAGGGTGCATCAGTTCGATAAGGTCGAGATGGTTAAATTCGTAAAGCCGGATGAATCATACGAGGAACTGGAAACTCTTGTCAGTGACGCAGCGGAGGTTCTGGAAATCCTGGAGATTCCTTACCGGATCATCGAGCTCTGCTCGATGGATCTGAGTTTCAGTGCGGCCAAATGCTACGATATCGAGACTTATGCTCCGGGTACCGGGAAATGGCTGGAGGTTTCTTCGTGCAGTAATTTCGAGGATTTTCAGTCGAGGCGCTCCCGTATCCGTTTCAGACGGGAAAAGGGTGGCAAGCCTGAATACGTACATACACTGAACGGCTCGGGCATCGCACTGCCGCGGCTCATTGCTACCATACTGGAATCGAACCAGACTACAACCGGCAAGGTTCGAATTCCCAAAGCCCTTGTTCCATACATGAGCGGCAAAGAGTATATAGAGGCGTGATGTCAAAATGAGAGCGCCCAGGAATCTTCCCTTCATACTCAAGATATATTTCATTGTCGGCAGCGTCGTCCTGGTGACGTTCGCTCTCTATTACAACAACAGCCTAATAAAACGGATGCATACCCAGTCCAGGAGCATTGAGCGGCTGCTCAACCACCACATCGCGATAGGGCTCAAGGATGTCAGTGATAAGGACAGGGAGGGACTGATCCTCGAGGTGCTGAACCTCAGTGATCTTCCGGGGATTATCACCGATGCCGCCGGGAGACCCATGTTGTGGCGTAATATCGGGATCGATCAGGTCGGAGATGACGAATATACGAGGCTTCTGAACTACAGCCCGGAATTCCGGAACGATCCTCTTCTCAATGAAGTCCTGGATAAGGCCGAAGAATTCGACAGGGTTAACGATCCGATACGAATCATGACGGAAAACGGAGTGATCGACCTCCATTTCGGGCACCAGCGGCTTACCCGTGAGCTGGCGCTGGCGCCGTATGTCCAGCTGGCCGTCTATGTGATATTCGTCCTGTTCGGATTCCTGGGCTTCAGGGCCATGAAGACGGGAGAGCAGAGGTCCATATGGATCGGGATGGCGAAGGAGACCGCCCATCAGCTTGGAACACCGCTCTCCTCCATGATGGGGTGGGTAACCATCATGAAAGAAGAGACCGGGAAAGAGGGCTGTTCGGAAAGACTGAAGAAGGCTGCTGAAGAGACAGCGGCGGATATCGACCGGCTCAGCGGAATATCGGCCCGGTTCAGCAAGATCGGCTCGATGCCGAAACTCGAATATCACGAGCTTGTTCCCATAATCGAGGAAACCGTTGAGTATTTCGAGAGAAGAAGGCCCGCGATGAGAATCAATTCTACAATAAACATAGAGGTCGGCGAGCTTCCTCTCATCAGATGCAGCCGGGAACTGCTGGGGTGGGTGTTCGAGAACCTGATGAAGAACTCACTGGATGCTATCGCCGGTAAAGAGGGGAAGATTAATATCAGTGGTAGTATCAACAACAGGTCCAACAGTGTGGACATTATATTCAGCGATACGGGGAAAGGCATGAACAGCAACATCAGAAGCCGCATATTCTCGCCGGGCTTCACTACCAAGAACAGGGGATGGGGGTTGGGATTGGCCCTCGTAAGGCGGATTGTCACGGATATCCACCGAGGATCGATAAAGGTGCTCGACACTCAACCGGGCAAGGGGACGTCATTCCTCATATCACTGCCTGTCGATTGAGATGCGAATACCGGGCACGGTTTGCGGCATAGTTTTCTGGAGGGAGCAATTGAACGGCAGAAGGATATTATGGATAGACGACGAGATCGATCTGCTCGAATCTCACATACTTTTCCTTAAGGAAAAGGGCTACGTTGTGAGGGGGGTCTCGAGCGGGAACGAGGCGATTGAGGTCCTGGGCAGGGAGAGGTTCGACGTCATTCTGGTCGATGAGACTATGCCGGGCAAAAGCGGGCTGGAGACGCTGCAGGATATAAAAGAGATCGATTCCACGCTGCCCTTAATAATGATAACGAAAAACGAGGCCGAGGATTTGATGGAGCAGGCCATCGGGATGAAGATAGACGATTATCTTTTAAAGCCCGTAAATCCCCTTCAAATAATCTCGGCGATAAAGCGCCTGCTCGAGAGCCACAAAATACAGGAAGGAACAATCAACAGGGACTACCTTCGGGCATTCAGGCGAATCGACGGTGCGCTCATGAAGGGGCCGGGGTGGGATGAATGGGTGGGTATCCACCAGGAGCTATCTTTTTGGGATCTGGAGTTCGACCGTTTCAACGAGACAGGGCTCAACCAGACCCAGACCGATCTCAAGAGGAAGTGTAATTCGGATTTCGGATCGTACATAGAGGCTAATTACAGGGATTGGATCCACTCCGAGAAAAGACCTGTGCTCAGCATCGATATATTCAATAAACACGTATTCCCCCATCTATACGCAAAGAAAAAAGTCTACTTCATAGTGATCGACTGCATGAGGTACGATCAGTGGCTGAAGATCGAGGATCTGATCGCCCCCTATTTCAATGTCGAAAAAAACCACTACTGCGCAATTCTTCCGACGGCGACTCCGTATGCCAGAAATGCGCTCTTCTCGGGGCTCTTCCCGGCGGAAATATTCGAGAGATATCCGAAAAGATGGCTCGAAAGATCAAAAGAAGAAATGGGCAAGAACCGCTTCGAAAGGGAGTTCATGCTGGAGCAGCTGAGGCGAGCCGGTCTCGACAGCATAACGAGTAAGTATGTCAAGATATACGAGAGTGACGAGGCGAACGAGATAAAGAATCAGGTAGACAGTTACAGGTCGATAGGCATGGTGGCGATGGTGTTCAACTTCCTGGATATTCTTTCACACGGAAGAAGTCAGAGTGAGATCCTACAGGAAATAGCACCGGACGAAAGCGCCTTCCGTTCCCTGATGCGTACGTGGTTCAGTCATTCCGCTTTATTCGAGATCTTGCAGAAGATCTCTCGCCACGATTCGGTTGTTGTAATCACCACGGACCACGGAGCCATCCTCAGCAAGAGGGCGAGTCTCATCCACGGCAATCGTGATACTTCTACCAATATCCGTTACAAGTTCGGGGAGAATCTGAACAGCGATAAAAAACAGACCTTCTTTATCAGGCATCCCAAGCAGTTCAACCTGCCTGCGGAGAATCCCTCCAAGAATTACGTGCTGGCAAAGGAAGATTACTATTTCGTTTATCCTACTAAATATCACAAGTACGAGAAGCAGTACCAGGGAACGTTCCAGCATGGAGGCATCTCTCTCGAGGAAATGGTCGTTCCCTGCATAACCCTTACGCCGAAATAACAGGTGAATACTGTACCGCGTGTCCATGTACGGGCTGGGAGTGATTGATGTGAACCGACTGGAAGATCCCGGCGATAAGATTGCGAGCCGCGTCATCGAAAGCATCAGCCCGGAGCAGACCATAGAGACCGGCACCAGGCTCGGACGGCTCGTTCCTGCGGGTTCGGTTATTTCGCTGGAGGGAGGGCTTGGGGCCGGCAAGACGGTTATGGCGAAGGGTATATGCAGGGGGCTCGGGGTGGCGGATGAAGTGCTTTCACCGAGCTTCATACTCGTAGAGGAGTACAAGGGCGAGGTGCCGGTGTTTCATTTCGATCTGTACAGGCTCGAGGAGTTGAGGGAGGTCGAGGATGCCGGCCTCTATGATGCTGTCAACGGACGCAATATTGTGATTGTCGAGTGGGGGGACAGGCTTCCGGAGGGCTCCCTGGATTTCGACATCCGTATCAGAATGAAGATAACAGGCGAGAAGATCCGGTGGATAGAGATCGAATCGACCGAGAACCTTATAAAGAGAATCCATCCGGTGCAGTTATGAGCGAAACACCCCTTATGGTTGCACTAGATACGTCTCACATGAAGGGCAGCATTGCCGTTACCCGTGGTGAAGAGGTCCTTTGCGAGATAGTATTCGACGCTAGTGATACCCATTCCGCTACTCTGATGCCGGCCGTTGATGTTTGCCTCTCAACGGCGGGTGTTTGTCTCGATGATGCGGATCTATTCGGAGTCGTTGTCGGCCCCGGATCATTCACGGGGCTGAGGATCGGATTGGCCACGATAAAGGCATTCGCAGCGGTGAAGAGACGGCCAGTTATAGCAGTACCGAGTCTGGAGCTTCTTGCCGCAGCAATACCCTGCGCGAGGTATCCCGTTATGCCGCTCATCGACGCGAGGCGCGGAGAGGTATACGCGGCGTTATACGATACGGGAGCCGGATTACCGGCTGAAGTCCTGCCACCGCATTCGGTGAAACCCGGAAATATCCGAGATGTCTTCGAGAGATCCGGATGCGGATCATCCGTTGTCCTGTGCGGGACAGGAGCTATTAGATACAGGAATATCATTGAGCCGGTCGTTCCTGCGGGGAGCATTTTCGCACCCGAGCGCTGGGCCCTGCCGTACGCTTCCATCATTGCCGCTCTTGCCCAGGGACACGAACCGCTCGCATACGAGGATGTGGCCGTACTGGAACCGCTGTATATCAGGTCCCCGGATGCAAGGCTTCCCGCGGGCACGAAGCTGGGCGAGGGGGGCGGTAGTTGACATCGGCGTCCGGTACGGTAAGAAGAATGAGGGCGGCGGACATTCCTCGGATCATGGAAATCGAGGAAGAGAGCTTCTCCTTCCCCTGGACGGAGGACATGTTCAGGGTTCAGCTCGAGATGGGCGATGAGGCTCTCAACCTCGTGATGGACGACACCGCCGGGATCGTTGGGTATGCTATGGCCATATTCGAACCGTGCGGCGTCCACCTGATAAGTATAGCCGTGATACCGGACGAGAGGGGAAGGGGGTGCGCCGGCCGTATGCTCGATTCCGTATTGGAGGAGGGGAGGAGCAGGGGAATCAGGAGATTTGTGCTGGAGGTCAGGGAACAAAACAGGGCTGCACTCGGTTTTTATGAGGCGAGGGGCTTCCGCGTGATCGGGAGGATCAGCGGGTACTATACGGAAACCGGAGAGGACGCGCTGGTCATGGAGCTTGATCAGGAAGGTTGAAGGGATTTTCTTCCCGATGAGGGTTCTGTGAGGCAGAGGCGGTGAATCGTCATACGGGATAGTGATTTCTAAGATATATATGAATGGTGTCATCCCGAGGCGGTTTCTAGGGAAAGCCGAATTAGCCCTTGTACTGGGATCGGGTCTCTCGACTTTGTGCGAACTGGTAGAGGTGGAGTGGGCCGTTCCTTACTCCGATCTTGACGTGATCTCCTCCACGTCCGTAGAAGGTCACCCGGGGCGATTGCTGATGATGAATGTTGAGGGATCAAAGGTTCTCACCTTTTCCGGCAGGCCTCACGTATATGAGGGGATCGGCATCGAGCAGGCCGGTGCAGCGGCGTCTATATCCGCACAGATGGGATGTGGGAGGATCCTGCTGACCCAGGCGGCAGGGGGGCTGCACGGTGGGATTGCGGGCGGCTCTTGGATGCTTCCATCCGATCTGGTGACGCTCCCGGATGTACGTTTCACCGCATCTAAAAAGCACGGTACGGGGCTATCGAATCTCGATGGCGGAATGCGCTGCGGATCCGGCACTCTTATTTCGAGGAAATTCAGGGATGAGCTCAAAACAGCGGCCGCCGAAGCCTCCGTTGCGCTGTTAGAGGGTGTTCTTTACTGGACTCCCGGCCCCGCCTACGAGACACGGGCAGAGGCGGCGGCGGCTTTTCTCATAGGCGCCGATGCGGCTTCGATGTCCGCCCTGCCCGAGCTCCTGTGCGCACGGAGACTGGGCCTGAAGACTGCATGCCTTACTTGGATTACAAATCAAACCGCGAATGTCACCGGTGAGAAGCTGAATCATAGGGACGTGTTGAGCATGGGAAAGGAGGGCGCATTATCGCTTCTGGGTCTTTTGGAGAAGCTGTGTGCGGATTGAGGTGATAGGTCGCCGGCCGCCGCATCGGAGAGATCTTGAAATCGAATAGCTGAAAATTATAGTTGCATTTTTATATAGATATTACATTTAATTCGGGGTAGGTTTACAGATATGGCATCAATGGATATCCGGAAGCTGACCTGCTGGAGAAGCTATGAACTGGCTTAAGAAGGCCAAACAGGGAATAAAGACCTGGAGGAAGAAGAATCTTCCTGACGGATTATGGGAGAAATGCCCATCATGCGGCGAGATACTTTACAGGAAAGAGCTGTCCAGATCGGTCTCCATATGTCATAAATGCTCATATCATTTTCGCATAGGCGCTTATCAATACATCGAGATACTCACCGATCCCGCCACATTCATCGAGATGGACGTGGAGCTGACATCTGATGATCCGCTGGAATTCAAGGACAGCAAGAGGTACAAGGAACGTGTCGAGCAGGCCATGAAGAAATCAGGCTCAAATTCCGCAATGGTGACCGGGACCGCCAATATCAACGGCCGGCGCGTTGCGCTGGGAGTCATGGATTTCGGCTTCATGGGCGGCAGCATGGGATCGGCCGTCGGAGAGAAGATAGTCCGCCTGGCACAGAAAGCTGTTTCCGACAGGCTTCCGCTTATAACTGTTTCGGCCTCGGGAGGCGCCAGAATGCAGGAGTCGATACTGTCATTAATGCAGCTGGCCAAGACGTCCGCAGCGATCGCTGAAATCTCGAGAGCCGCTCTTCCCTTCATATCTATTCTTACGAATCCTACAACAGGAGGTGTGGCTGCTTCGTTCGCTTTTCAGGGTGATATCATAATAGGGGAGCCGCAGGCCTTGATCGGTTTCGCCGGCCCTAGAGTGATCCGGGATACGGTCGGGGAGGAACTTCCTGAGGGCTTCCAACGCTCGGAATTTATGCTCGAGCACGGTATGATAGATATAATCTGCAGCCGCAATGAGTTGAAAAAGACACTGGGCTTAATCCTCGATAGTCTAATGGGTGCGGCTGTGAAGAGATCGGAGGAAAAGAACCAGGAGCATGACGACAAGACGATATCGCTCACCCTGTAGGGATAGCCCTTTCCCGAATATAGACTTCTTATCCTCCCTGAGACCTACCAGGATGAAGCTCGGTCTTGAGAATATTACGAACCTGCTAGACCACCTGGGGAATCCACAGAACAATTATCCAGCAGTCATCGTCGGCGGAACCAACGGGAAGGGCTCCGTTACGGCTTTCATCTCGTCCATACTTCGAGCTAGCGGTCTGGCTGTAGGGACGTTCTTCTCGCCACACCTGTTCCGCGTGAACGAGAGGATCGGCATAAACGGGGAGGAGATACCGTCGCCGGAGCTCGATGACATTCTTGGTGAGCTGAGACCCCTGCACGATAAGATCCCATTCACGTTCTTCGAAGGATTGACAGCGGCGGCGGTTCTATATTTCGACAGGAAAGATGTGGATATAGCCGTCTTCGAGGTCGGGCTGGGAGGCCGGCTCGACGCCACTAGGCTGGTCAACGCCGCCGTCACCGTTATAACCGGAATCTCTTACGATCACAGGGAGCACCTCGGAAAGACCAGGGCATCCATTCTCGACGAGAAGCTCGGTATAACCAGGACCGGGGTTCCGCTCGTGGCCAACCTTCAAAGAGTGAGCCTGGCAGAAAGAGCTAGACGGCATTGCATGAGAGAGGGAATTCCCTTCTGCTGTGTGACCGATGGAACCGTCGTTAAGATCGAAACGCTGGAACCGGATGGAATGGATGTGAGACTGGTTACGCCAAAGAGAGATTATGGGGTAATGAGAACGAAGATGATAGGAAAGGTCCAGGCGGTAAACGTGGGGACTGCGGTAAATGCGGTGGAGGCGCTTCATGACTGCGCAGGCGGCGCTTATCCAAGGGGTTATGAGGGGAACGGACTCGGGAGATTTAATGATAGGAATCCTGAAAGCGCTGTAAGGAAAGGATTGAGGAAGGCGTTTGCGCCAGGCCGTTTCCAGGTTATCTCAGATGCTCCTAGGATAATACTGGATGTCTCTCACAACGAGGAGGCTCTGCTTGCATCCCTGGATACACTCAGAGCCATATCCGCCAGGAGGAGAAACGTGATCGTATTCGGCGTTCTCGCCCGTAAGGAACTAGGAGTATTTCCATCGAGGATGGGGCGGGCAGCAAGGGATATCATATTCGCTCCGCTCAGATGCAAGGGTGGGGCTGGAAAAGGGGAACTTGCGCAATACGCGAAAGCGGCGGGTGAGAGCGGGGGAACGAGCGGCTGTTCAATCAGGATAGCGCGCGGAGTCGCGGATGCAATGCGCACGGCGAACCGCTTGCTCGGCCGTAATGACACCCTTTTGGTACTGGGTTCGCATAGGACTGTCGAGAAGGCAGCCGCGTACATTTGAATAATATGAAAGGAATAGAGATGGAGTTTCTTTTCGGTGTGGATATCGGCGGAACTAATATCAAGCTCGGGATTGTAAAGAATGAAGGAGATATAGTCGTCGATGGGGAGATACCGACCGAAAGCGGTGACGGACCGGCGGCCGCCGCCTCGAGGGTCAAGGGATGGCTGGATGAAAATCGTCCGGAGGGTATGGTACTGCGCACCGCCGGTGTAGGGTGTGCGGGATTTTTGGACAGCTCGAGTGGTTTCCTGCATTTTTCTCCGAATCTTCCCGGGTGGACGGATGTGCCTTTAACCCGGATTTTTTCCGAGGCTCTTTCGGTTCCCGTCGTGATCGAGAACGATGCGAATTGCGCGGCGTTCGGTGAGTTCAAGCTCGGGGCGGGGAGAGACATGGAATGCTTCGCCTGCGTTACGCTCGGGACCGGTGTCGGATGCGGGATCATTACGGACGGCCGCGTGTTCCACGGCTGCACCGGTCTAGCCGGTGAGGTAGGTCACATGATCGTGCTCGCAGACGGTCCTCCCTGCTCGTGCGGCAGCCGGGGATGCCTGGAGGCACTGATAGGGGCCGGGGCAATAGTTCAAAGGGCCAGGAAGCTGCTCGCCGATGGACGCAGCAGTATTATCGATACCGGTGACAAGATGACTGTTGAGGACATCTCTAATGCCGCCGGACAGGGGGACAGGATGGCTATCGATGTTTTCGAGGAGACGGGCCATTATCTCGGAATAGGATTGGTGAACATAGTACGTGCATTCGATCCGAATCTCATAGCGATAGGCGGAGGTGTTGCGAGAGCCGGAGAAGTGCTTTTCGAACCGGCCGAGAGGAGCTTCAGGGAGCACATAACGGAGGGTGGCTGCGCCGTTGCGGTGATCCGCCGGGCGGAGCTGGGAAACAAGGCGGCATTTTTAGGGGCGGCTCTTCTATCCTCTGGGATAGGGTGACAAATGCCATTATACGGTGATTTCCGCGGGGAAGTGCGATTTGACCGGATATATCAGACTGGTTGGTTTCTTTGACCGGGCCCTGAGGAGGTAACCGAGTGCTGCGTCTGTTCGGTAATGGCTCCGTGCACGTCTCGTTGGCCGCGGTAGTTCTACTGTTCGGATGGATGCCCTCGCTGAGCGCGGCGGACGCCCGCACCATTCAAGATGCAGAGCGAGATACAGGATCCTCGACCGATACGACCATATATGAAGTCTCGGCTTCCAGCCTGAGGGCTAGTGTCGAGGAGGGTAAAAGGGTGTTCCACCTAGAGGGCGGCGTTATGGTGGAGCATCAAACCACGACCATAACCTCCGGCAGCGGCAAGAACTACCCGGACGATCGCTATACACTGCTTTTCGACGGAGTCCAAGCTTGGGACGGTACGATGCGCGTCACAGGCGAGAGGGGAGAGTATTTCGGCCAGAATAACGTACTGATAATGGAGGATAACGTCCGCTGTGTGGACAAAGGCTTGGAGATCACATGCAACAGGGCCCGGTATGACAGGTTGAGCCGCATACTCGTCCTCACAGGCGATCTGGTCCTTATGGATAGCACGCGCGTGATGTACGCCGACAGCATATTCTACGACCGGGAGATAGGGAAGGCTGATGCGGTCGGCCATGTCGTCCTGGTGGACGAACCGGGTGATTACTCGATAGCCGGTGAACATGCTTCCTTCGACAGGGAGAACAGAGAGGCCGTTGTGGACGTTGAGCCGGTTCTGATGTTCGACCTGGGCGCCGCTGAAAAAGGCATGATCAAGAGTCTCTGGATGCACTTCGATCTGGATCAGAGGATCGGTACTGCGATCAGGAACGTCGAAATGGTCAAAGCAGGCACGAGGGCGAGATGCGATTCGGCAGTAATATACGATCTTGACGGGCGAATCGAACTCTTCGGTAATCCGCGGGTGTTCAGCGATCGTTCCGGAATGACCGGCGATAAGATAATAATGTGGTACGACGATGAGTCCGTGGAGAGGATAGAGCTGCCGATCGGAGGACGCCTTACCGAGTCGCCGGCCGAGGATTCTCCATGGCTCGAGGAGTCGTGGATAGAAGGCGATTCGGTGACCATCCATCTATCCGAGGAGAAGGTTGATTCCGTCGGGATCGTCGGAAGCTCCAGGACAATGTACTATCCGGTCGAAGGCGAACAGGGGAAGGTGTCGAACAATTACTCGAGCGGCGACACGATGCTCTTCAGGTTCGAGGATGATGAGCTTTCCTACGTTCGCATATCCGGCAGGTCATCGGGCGTATATAACTTTATCAACATATCCGAAGAGGAATCGATAGACAGTATCGCATCGGTTATCGACACGACGATCAAGTACCGCGACTTTGCCCGCGAGGCCGAGAAGGTCCGCTACAGCGCGGAGCTGATCGAGTATTTCGCGGACAGTGAAGACATAGTGCTGAATGGAAAAGCGGTTCTCGAGTACCAGAACAAGAGTCTCACCGCCGATCATATTAATTTCAATTCGCGGATAAACGTGCTCGAAGCGATCGGGGAGCCCGTGCTGGAGGAGGACGGGCAGAAGATGTACGGGATCGATGTCGGGTACGATATGGACGCCGGAGCCGGTGTGATCGTAGATGGATCCACAAAATACGAGGAGGGCTATTACAGGGGCGAACATATCTTCAAGGTCGGTGAAAAAACGCTTAACGTCTACAATTCCACCTACACCACTTGTGACCTGAAAAAGCCGCATTACTCGATGCGCTCAAACAGGATGAAGGTCTACATCAACGACATGATAGTTTCGGGCCCGATAACACTGTACATCGGCGAAGTGCCGATATTCTACCTGCCCTTTATGGCCAACTCGCTGAGAAGGGACAGGCATTCGGGGATATTACAACCGAATTTCGATATCGGTATCAACAGCAGGGACGGCCGCTTTATCCGTGGACTCGGTTATTACTGGGCGACGAACGACTACACTGATTTCAAGGTTACGACGGATTTCAACGAGAATGCCAGTTTCAGGGTATTCGTGGACAATAGGTACAAGGTCAGATACATGCTCGACGGTGGCGTCCAGTTTAATTTCTACAGGAATATGAAAAATTTTACAAATGAGTGGACCGTCAGATCCAATCATAAACAGCGATTCGGTAAGACCGCTTCATTCAACAGCGACTTCCGGTTCGTCAGCAGCGATAAGGCGCAATCCGCTATAAACAGCGCGCAGGATGTCAGCCGGGTCGTCGACCGAAGGATATACTCTAATGCGTCATTCAGCAAGAGCTGGGGGGGGACGAGATTGGGGCTTTCCGCGACGCGAAACCAGAAGCTCAATGTGAATCCCGACAATCCGACCGAGGTGAGGATAAGCGCAACGATGCCTTCCTTTTCGTTGAACCTTCCCAGGACTTCACTGTGGTTCGGTGAAAAGCATAAAGCAAGTGAGAAGGGATTCTGGGAAAAGGTGCTCGACGGGATCATGTTCTCACCGAATCTAAGGGGAGCCAGAAAAACCCAGGAAAGCACAGCCAGGAAGAAGGCTTCGATCGAGGCAAGCTCGAGCGCATCATTCGGTCAGCAGTTCAAGCTCTCCTTTTTGAACTTCAGCCCCGGATTGGGATTGTCATGGAGTTATTACAAGGATCTCTACGACAGGATAAATCCCGACTACGATGACGTTGTCTCGCCTTCCTTGAAATACAAGAACGAAGGCAGCATGAGGTTATCGTGCATGCTCGGCACTACGCTGTACGGCACCTTCTATCCCAAGGTCGGTCCTCTTCTGGGTCTCAGGCACACATTCAATCCGACCGCGACGTACTCCATGACGCCGAAATTGGTTTCCAGCCAGACCGAGCGGCAGAGTGTGAGTTATTCTATCAGGAATACATTTGACGCCAAGATCCTGAAGGGTGGCAAGGAATCCAACAGGAAACTGCTGACCTGGAATCTGGACGGCTCTTATGATCCCAGAAGCCCTAAGGGCGAAGCCTTTTCCTCGATCAGGAGCGGCATACAGGCCTCGATCAGCAGGCTCATTTCGATCAGGTTGAACCATACATACGATCCGCATAATAAGAAGATCACATCCAAGACCCTGTCGATAGGGATGAACCTGAGCATCGGAGGTTCGTTCGATTACCCCGGGGGATGGACAAAGAAGGAAAAGGAGAAGGTGGCCGCTGCACGCGAAGAGACAGAACCTGAAAGCGACGGAGAGGAAATGCCGGAGGATCGGAAGCTGCGGGATGCAGTGGATGAGATAGACGGGAGGGATGAATATCTGTACGGAGGACCTCCGCCGCCAACCGGCGGCAAGGGACGTAGCTGGTCTTTGAATATCGATTATAGTTATTCGCGCTCGGGCAGCGATTTTTCGGAACGTACGGATAGCAAGATCGACCTGGGGGGGAGGATTCAGCTTACAAGCAACTGGAACATAAGTTACAACGCCTATTACGATATCATGAATCAATCGTTCTCTTCACAGAAGTATTCCATAACACGAGATCTGCACTGCTGGGAAGCGAGCTTCATTCACAGGAGGTTCGGTAACGAATGGAGCTATTATTTTCAAATCGGCATAAAGGCCCATAAAGATATCAAGTATGAACGTGGACCCCGTGGCCTCATGAGCTCGATCCCCTACTATTAGACTCCTGGAATTTCAAAAACAATCACTGATCCTTGACGCCTGAATCCCTAAAAATGTTGACAGGACGGGAAAAATCGGTATAAAAGTGTTGACAGGGATGGGTTTCCCCAGTAAAGTAGCGCAAAATCAGAGATCGGACGAAGGAGGTGAAATATGAACAAGACGGAGCTCATTGAAAAGGTTGCTAGGAAGACCGGGATGACACTCAAGGATTCACGTGCGGCTGTCGATTCGATTTTCAGCACATCCCCCAAGGAAGGTATTGTAGCTTCTGAACTGGCAGCGGGGAAGAAGGTCCAGATCACTGGATTCGGGACGTTCTCCAGGCGGAAACGTAAAAAACGCATGGGCCGCAATCCTCAGACAGGTGAGGCAATCACGATTCCAGCAGCTAAGTATCCAGCTTTCACACCTGGAAAAGCTCTCAAGAGCCGTGTGGCCAAGTAAAAGGTATCTAGAGTTAGAGAGAAAGGGGCATAGATGTTATACTCGCTTTGCCCCTTTTGCATTATTTTGTATAATTGCCGGGACGCCGATTCCCGGCCGTGAATATCCCGAGGCTTGTTATGAGAACTATTCTCCTCGCAGCGGCTGCTGTTATGATTCTTCCCCTGTCCGTCCCGGGCGATTCCGGTGACGATTCGGTGACGATCCTTTTTACGAGTGATGCAAGGGGTTGGGTCAAGCCCGCCGGTTGAAGGGATACCGCCATGGGCGGAGTGGCCAGGCGGGCCGCGTATATCAAGAAAGAGCGGGACCTCGACAGCGATCTTCTTCTGGTTTCCGCCGGTGATTTTTTCGGCAAGGCCGGGATCCTTGAAAGGTATCGAAGCGCTTTCCTTGCCGATATGATGATGGATATGGGATACGATGCCGTTGCCGTCGGAGAGGAAGAGCTGGCCTATGACATGCGTGTGCTGAAGGAAAAAGCCGAGGCCGGCCTGCCCGTGATCTGCGCGAATCTCTACTCGGAGGGGGAACGGATTTTCCCTTCAGCTGTTATAGAGAATGTAAAGGGAAGAAGGATCGGGATCTTCGCCCTCCTCGGAGAGAGCCCTCCGCTCCAGAGTGAAGTAGAGGTCAGGGACGTGGTATCCGAGGGGCTGCAGGTCCTGAATGAACTGAAGACGAGCGGATGTGATCTCATTGTACTGCTGGCACACATGCGTAAAGAGAGAATCTTGCCTCTGCTGGGTTTATTCGATGGCGTGGATATGATCATAAGGGGACACGCGGGGAGCGAAAGCATGATTGCCACGGATTGTACGGATACGATCCCCGAGGCGTTCGTGGATTCTTCTATTCCCATGCTATTCGCAGGTGACAGGGGGAGGGTGATCGGAAAGACCGGAATATCTTTTCCGGATCAAGGAGATCCGGTTTTATTCGACCGGAGTGTAGTGTTCCTGGATGGAACCATGGATGAGGATCGGGAGACGGCGGTCCTGCTCAAGAGATTCATGATGGAGGAAGGTGAAAGGGCCAGGGAGATGCACTTGAGCAAGTACCTGTCCCGAGACGAGGTGACGGGGAAGATTAGGGAGAGGTATCTGGGATTCAACGTATGCAGGAGATGCCATACGGAACTTTCCAACGATTTCGTGAGTTCACGGCACTTCCGCGCCTTTGCAAGCATAAGTGCCGCAAACGAGGAAGATAATCCGAAATGCCTGGCCTGCCATACGACCGGTTACGGCCAATTCAGCGGGTATGATCCAAAGGAGGAGAAAAGAGGGGGGATATACTTGAAGGGCGTTCAGTGCGAGGCATGCCATGGTCAGGGGACGATGCATTCCAGGGATGGCAGGTATGTGAAGAGCGCCCGTGAATCCTGCCGAAGGTGCCATACCTCGTTCCGGAGTCCGGATTTCGATTACGAGGAGTACATGAAGCGAATGGGACACTGCTACGGCTACCGTAAGCGGGAAACCGCAAAGGAGGATTGACGGGATGTCGAGTGGATCCATCAGGCAAATCGGTGCTTTGCTGGCATTGTCAGCGCTGATACCCGTTTTGGTTTCGGGCGGTGAAGCCGGTTTTCTTGTTCCAGGGATATCTCTCGGATCTGTAGATTTCGGTTCCGGATCTTTTGTAGAGTACATCATCGTATCCCACGCGTTCGGTGTAAGCGACACATCCATCGTCGGGATTTCGGTTGTTGATACCTCTGCCGGGGGTGTGCTCCTCGAGATTTTCTCATCGCCGTATCCCATCTCTGTCGATGAAACCGTTAAGATATGCGTCCTGCTGTGCGGCGCCGTCGATACGATTTCAGACAGGGAGGTTTTTCTGGACTGCATAGAAAGCATTCATGTGAAAGAGGGGGCGGGGGCTTACAGGGAACCATCGCAGGAGGAGCTGGACGAATTCGACATAGGTAGTCTATTCGTCGATGACAGGGATAACATGGATTTTGCACGCCTGCCCGGAGGAATCATAGATACTCCGGCCGGGAGCTTTCGATGCGACACCGAGGAGTACTCCAAGATCGATAGATACGATGTGAAACTGGGCGGCGTGGATGCCGAGAGGATGGAGGAAGTCGTAAGTACACTTTGGCTGTCGGATACGGTACCGCTATGGGGGCTCGTCAAGTGCAGGATGGAGAGGAGCAGCCATACGACGATAAAGGGGGGGCGGGGCGGTCCCGGTCCCTCCCCGACGGTCACGGAATCGATACTGTATTCCTACGGTTCGATCGCTGAGTGAGCCCGATCCCCGCGTGGTTTTGCAGTCTTTTGATCTTGCTCGATCGCGGCGCGACACCATCCAAAATGTGGTTTACTTGCGAAAAGTAAGAATATGGATTATATTATCCTACATCTTCGTGACGCTGATAACTTGCGAAGATTTATTGGTATTGACGAAGACCTCGGAACGTGATATAACGACATCATATTGAGGAAAACTTCTGTTGCTTAACATTATAATGTAGTTTCTGGTGCTTTCTTATCCATGGGAAGAGGGGAGCGGTTAATGAAAAGAGATGGCAAAGAAGCCACCATTCTGCAAAAGGATAAAAACTACGTGAAATTTCATAGACTACTTGCCAAAGCGGAGCTCGAAGGGAGGCTGGACGGGAAATATAGATGCCCGGTTTGCGGGATGCGATACCTATCCAGCAGTGAGGCGGACGAATGCTGCCGGATCGTCTCTGATTAGCGTATCACAGTAAACATAGTAATATCGTTAGGGAAATCCGATGCCTAAGTTAAACAGCAAAGGTAAGAAGGATCGAACCATGGAACAGTACTGTTCCGTATGTAAAAAAACATTCGAAATGCCCGTGATAGATGGTGAGGAGGGCGGTGACGTTGTATGGCTGAAATGTCCGGGCTGCAAGGGATTCCTTCCTTATATGACTGAACCGGATGGTGATGCGACGGAAGCGCAGGGAGAGGACCAAGGCAGTCCGGAGGATTTAGCCCTTGAGGATATCGACGCCGACAAGGCCAAGGAGTACAGCGAGAAGGATGAATACGAGATCGGAGATATCATATATCACAGATCCTGGAACGATTACGGAAAGGTAATAGTCAAGGAGACCCTCCCGGGACGGAGAAAGACAATAATAGTGCATTTCGTCGATCAGGGAAAGATTCGTCTTCTCGAGGGTGTGGCCTGACAAGGTAATTCCAATTGGACTCCTCCCATTCACTCTTTCCCATGACAGTTTTGCTGCTGGTTGTGTCTTTACCGGTTTGCAGCGCGGGTGCCACCGGGATCTACAGGGATGCGCCTTCGTACTTTTTTCAGTTCGATACCACGTCGGTCGTATTCACCGTCAAGCATTCCGATATTCAACGGGATGAAGGTTGCGTTACGATTTTCGGCGGTATGTTCGACCTGAGGGTGAGGTCTGGAACTCATCTCAGGCTGGGGCTGATGTATCCTGCCATGCAGCGCGAATGGGATATCGCACACGACACCGGGTATGGGAGGGCGAGCGCGGCTGTGAGGATCTTGGGGGACAGCCTGGAGTCGACAGGTCTGTACGCAAGGGCCGATGCATACATACCGGTGGGTTCGAGGACGATGTATCCGTTTTCCTATGAATCCTTCGATGTGGGGGGAGGCATCGAGTACTACGAGAGGACATCGCTTTTCGGTTACAGAGCATCCGCATCGTATACGATGGTGGGGGAACGCAACAAGGAGGGATCCTACGAGAACAGGAATTTCCTGATGACTGCGCTTTCGATCGACGTCGATTTGTGGGAGAGTACCTGTTTCCGGTTTTCCGTCTTTATCATGAGCTTCAGGGGGGGCGATTCAAGGGAGGTATACCTTGCTACTTTCAGGCAGGCGTTGTCGGTTGATCTGGACATCGTGGTGGATGCGGCTCTCGATGCCGGCGGGGATACTGAAAGGATTTTTAACTCTCTATTCTCACTGGGGCTTTCCTACCGGTTCCAATAGGAACTCCATTTTTTTCGTTTTGCCTGTTCGATAGAATTCCGCATATGCATAATGCAATTCCGCTCTGAGCCTATTATTCCTCATAATTGATCGAAGCTATCGCTTTTCCTTCAAGATTCCCCGTATTTAGAGGCATATACCTTGCGTAAACTGTATCGAAACCGGTTATGTAGGGTTGGAGGGTTGCATCGATGGTATTACAGCAGATTGAAGAAATAACGACTGAGATCAAAGAAGAAACCCACCGATACGATACGGATTCGTCCAGCGCACGGGAGGATCATGGGGGGTGGTCCTGCTCGTGTGAAAGAGAGACGTCGGAGTGCTCTCTCGAGGTTCTGCGCTTCATCATGGAGCATATCGAACAGGGCGGTATCGTAATAGATGAGGACATGAACCTGCTCTTCGCGAACGGCAAGGCCTGCCGGATACTATCCGTGGATAATAAAGATGATGCTGGAAGGACTATCAGGGAATGCTGCTCGAGGAAGGTGTTCGATCAGAGTAAGGGGAGGGGTTCGGTCATCACGTACGTGGATGTCGCCGTTCCCGGCAGGGATGTCCGCAAGCTTCTCGGTGTTGAGATACTTCATTTGCATTCTCCGTCGCATGTTGGATTCTACCTCGTACTGCTGAACGATTTCTCGAAGTGGAAGGAATTCGACGAAATGCGCTCCCGCTTCACCACGTCGCTTTCACACCGTTTCAGAACACCTTTGACGGCGGCCCGAAATGCCATCAAGATACTAACAGGTCCGGACGGGCTTCCCGGGAGTCCCGAGCGTGAAAGACTCCTGGACATCGTAAGCAGAAACACGGAGAAGCTCGTGTCACACCTTGACGAGCTTCAGAAGATATTCATGATCGATTCCGAGGAAATGAACGTCTGCAGGGCCCTTGTGAGCGTCCGCAAGGAAATAGATCCTATCTTCGCCGGCCTCAAGGATGAGGATAAAATAAGGGGCTACAGGGTGAAGATACCGGATCTCGAGTTGTTCACCGGAAGAGGCAGGTTGAAGGACTTCATAACGACGTTGGCTTCGGCATTCGAAAAGTGGCAGGGGTGCAAGGTCTTTATCGATTGTGTCGGGACCATCGAAGAGGAACTTCAAAAGAAGGGTGGCATATCAAGGAAACTGAAGCTATCCTTCAAGCCCCGCTCCCTCGAGCATTGCGATACGGGGAGGGCGGAACAGCTCGATGCATTTCTCTCCTACAACGAGGCCCATCAGGGATTGCTCATAAACAGCTATGCGGCCGCGCTAGAGGGGCGGATAGAGATAACAAATACCAACGCCGTCAATCTCTTTCTCCCGATGAATCCGAGTTTCAACTACGAAAAGGATCTCGTGCATCCACTGCACATGATGAAGGAGAGGGCCGAGCTTGTCAGCAGCGAGCTCCACCTTGTCGATTTCAGGATGATTGGAGAGATCGGGAGTGGAGCACGGTTGAAGAGGCACCTCGAGAAATGCATCTTCAAGCATGTAAGCGGCTCGGGTATGGTGGCTATGGGGGGTAGCCCCCTAGGCTACCTTATATACGTTGTCGGCAAAACCGCCGATGAGGTCTCCGACATCATGAGGAATATCCAGAAGAGGTTCGACAGGATCTGCGGCGGGATCGGTGAGGAGATATTCCCTTCGCTGCGCTGGGAAATCAGATACAGTTATGCGAACGGTGAAGGCTCGGAGTCCGCCAATCCGATAGCTGAAGAGCTGAACTCAATCAAAAAGTAAAAAGAAATCCAGGGGCATTCCTTTAGTAGAGATTGATTGCGCGTGCCGATATGCGGGATGCCTTACGTCTGGTGAGGTTAAGTGACGGGCGAGAGATCCTTCTCCCTCCCGCTCGGTTCTTTTTTCTGCCTCGACGGGGATTCCTCTCTGGATTTCATGGAGAGAAGCAATAGGCTCAAGGGTTCGGTTATCGTGTGCCGCACGTTAGGTAGGTGATTGAGGAAGAAATACCTCCCGTGAGACTGCAGCATCAACTTGTGAAAAGCTTCTTTACCATCGAGACTCTTCCACCTCGCATGTATGATTTCTCCCTTTTCGAAGAAGATCTCACCCTTGGAATCATCGGTTGAGACGATAAGCCTTCCGGTCTTGAGATTCGAATTCAAGAGAGACACCATGTCAAGAACCGGTATGAGGGTCAAGCTGCCCTCCAACGGGTACAGCTTCTTCCCTCCTTTTCGCCTTATGATCAACGTCAACCCAGCCGACACTACCGCGGCGAGAAGAATGTAAATATGCCTCTTCGCAAAATCCGCCGGAGCGGAGGGGACATATTCCGCCAGTCGCTCGACCGTTTCCTTACCCTTCTCCACGGGCTGGAATTTTTCCTCCTGCCTTCTCTGTTCGGCGGCGAGAAGATCGAGCTCCCCGAGTTTGTTATTGGCCCATGAATTCTCGGGATCGATATCCAGTATATTCATGAGCACCTCTCTGGCCTTTTCCCTTTTATCGGGGGAATAATCGATCAGAATCCCCTGGGCCTCCTTCACGAGCGATGTCAGCGACGATTGTTCGATTCGTTGGTTTACCTCATCGAGCAGGCCGGCGATGGCGCTGCTCGTGGGGTCCCTCTCCAGCGCCTGCTTGAAGTACTCGCTTGCCTGCGCAAGGTTTCCAAGAGCCATGTGACATCTTCCCAGGCTGATCAGCGGTTCTGGATCCTGAGGTCTGATGCCCATATAAAGTGAAAGCTTCGGGATCGCCAATCCGTACTGCCCCGTGCTCATGTAACTCTCCGCCTCGGAAAGAAGCTTTCTAGTGAGGGTTCTCTCGAGCTGGCTCAGCTTCTCCCTGGCCCAGTTGGCGTTGGGAGACTGCTCGAGCCCACGCAGGATAAGCTCCCTCGCATACTCGAGCTTGCCTCTCTTCTCGTAGATCGTTGCGAGCTGCCATATCGCCGATGTGAAGTTGCCATCCTTCTGCAGTGCCTGTTTGAGCAGTGTCTCGGCCGATTCATCGTCTCCTTCCGAAAGCGCGCGTTGAGCCTGCACAAATAGCTTCTCGGCCTGGATCCTGTCGCCGGATTGTGCAGAAACTGTTGTATTAACGATAAATAGAAGCACTATTACCAAGGCTGTATTTCCGAGTCGTTTTTTCATCGCAATCCTCCAATCGATAATTTACGCAAGTACCGTTCCATATATGCGGTTTCATGGGCAAGTATGTGTTGATTATTGAGTAATGCTTTTGCTAGAATCGCCGGGTTGACTCGAATATATATGGTGCAGGGTTGTAATCCGGGAGGAGATAATGGATTTCGAACTAACCACGGAGCAGAAGGATATACAAGAAGCTGTAAGGAGTTTCGCAAAGGGTGAATTGACGAGAGAGCTGGCCCTGAAACACGAGGAAGAACACTCCTTTCCCGCCGATATATGGAAAAAGGCTTGCGAGCTGGGGCTTATAGGTCTTCATTTTCCCGAAGAATTCGGGGGGCAGGGGCTCGGTATTTTCGAGAACGTGATCGTCGTCGAGGAATTATGCAGGAGAGACTCGGGATTGGGTACGGCCCTGGCACTCTCCGATTTCTCCGCTGAGATCATCATGCGCAATGGCACTAAAGAGCAGAAGGAGCGCTATCTACCGGCAGTAGCCGGGGGGAAGATGATTTCGGCGGGTGCGTTCACTGAGCCGAATCACGGCAGCGACATAACACGTATGGATACGAGGGCGGTCAAGAAGGACGGTAATTGGCTGATAAACGGGACGAAAACTTTTATAACGAACGGTACGATCGCCGAGTTCTTCATCGTGCTGTGCCAGATCGATCCCGACGCGAAGCCGACTTACAGGGGTATGGCGACGATCCTCGTGGAGAAGGATACAGAAGGGCTGGAAGCCCGATCCATAGGCGAAAAGATGGGGATCAAGATGACATCCACGGCGGAGATATCTTTCAGCGATGTGAAGGTCCCGCTGGAAAATCTTATCGGAAGCGAGGGAAAAGGTTTCTACCATGTCCTGGAGTTCTTCGATGAGAGCAGGATAGAGATCGCCGCGACATCACTCGGTATCGCGCAGGGAGCATTCGATAGGGCTTTGGTATATGCCAAGGAGCGCGAGCAGTTCGGAAAGCCGCTCGTGAAGCTCCAGGCTATTCAGCACAAGCTGGCCGACATGGCTACAGCCATAGAGACGGCCAGATTGCTGACATACAAGGCCGCGTGGAACTTCGATCTCGGCAGGATCGATCCAATGCTCACCTCCATGGCCAAGTATCACGCCGCGCGTGCCGCCGTGATGGTTGCGGACGAGGCCATACAGATCATGGGCGGGTACGGATACACGCTCGAATACGAGGTGGAGAGATTCTACAGGGATGCGAAGATAGCGGAGATATACGAAGGGACCAAGGAGATTCAGAAAAACACGATTGCAGGTCAGCTTATCAAGGATTGACGAGGAGTGTGGCATGAAAAACCCAATCACAATGACAGCAATAAGATTGGCCGTAGCTTCGTCTCTCGTGCTGTCAATGGCGCTGCTCTCCTGCACCGGGGAACGGTCCGGTGATGGGGAGCGGGACGGGAAAGAGACGAAGAAAACGGTTGCTTACAGCAACATGGCGCCCAATGTCCCCCTGAAATCGATTGATGGTAAATCCGTGTATCTCTCGGAATACAGGGGTAAGGTAGTCTATCTGTTTTTCTGGGCTACTTGGAACAAGGAGTGCCGGAAATTTCTGCCTCTGTTCGAGAATGCTCACAGTAGGTACAAGGATAATATAGAGTTTTTAGGAATTGTAACGGACAAGAACGGCGTGGCGGCGGCGAGAAAGTACGTGAGTAAGAACGATCCCGGATTTGCGGTTTTCACGAACGGCAGGGATCTGATCCGGAGCTTCGGCGGAGCAAGAAAACTGCCTTTGACTGTGTTCATATCGCCTGACGGGAGGGTAATGGACAAGCTCCAGGGCCCAATGGGAAAGGATATTTTCGAGTCGAGGCTATCGAGCCTCAAAAGGGTTAACCAGAACTATCAGTGACAGTGCAATGCCTATTAATCTCACACAAGATCAGCTTCTTCTGATAAATCTGCTGCTGAGGATAGCCGTGATGGCGGGTATAACGAGCCTGCTTCTCGGTTTCGGTTTCTTCATGAGGTTTCTTATGAAGGCCTCACCGGCGAGGGTGGAATATGTGAAGATGGACGTTGCCCTATCCGTCGTCTTCATTCTCGGGGTGGCGGTCAGGAAGCTCGTTGATCAGGGAGCGATGGACCTCTCCCTCGAGGGAGCGCTTCTAGCGGGATTTTTAGGCGGCGCATGGGTCGGAACGGGCGTGGGTGCGGCAATCGGGGCTGTGTGCTATATATTTGGCGAGACAGTCGCCTTGCCTTTCTATGCAGCAGCGGGGCTTACCAGCGGACTGCTGTTCAGCTTTCTCAGGGAAGGCGGGGAATTGTGGAGTTATTCCCTGAATCCGTTCCTGATAATCTACAATTTCCTCGAAAAGCTGTTCAAGGGGCGCCTCGACAGGAATTTTATCCCGTTTGCCGTATGTCTGCTGTTCAATCTAGCGAAGTACGGTCTTCTGAGACGATTCGGCTCCAGGCTTCTATACGGATACGTCCCGAGGGATGCTTTCCTTGTCGCATTGGATTTCATGGTGGTTGTTTATGCTCTCGGCGTGGCCCTGAAGATGGTAAACGTCGCACGAATCGAGATCATCATGAGGGAGGAGGAGAAACAGCTTATCCACGCAAGGCTCGCGACCCTCAAGGGGCAGATCAATCCTCATTTTCTGTTCAACACGCTCAACTCGATCTCGGCCCTGATAAGGACCGACTCCGAAAAGGCACGCGAGATGACGAGGCGGTTGTCATCGTTCTTCCGCAAATCGCTCGAGGACAAATCCGATACACAGACGCTTGGAGATGAGCTGAGGTTCATAGACGATTACCTCTCGATCGAGAGGGTGCGGTTCGGCGATGACAAGTTGAAGCTTGTAAAGAATATCGGACCGGAGACACTGGGTTGCGAGGTGCCGGCCCTGATACTTCAGCCCCTGGTGGAGAACGCCATAAAGCACGGTATATCCAAGGTTGTGGATGGCGGCTTTCTAAGGATAGCATCGAAAAGTGTACGGGGAGGGATCGAGGTGGAGATAGAGAACGACGGGCCGGATTGCGGTGTCCTAAGACTCGAAGCTCTGATAAAGAGGGGTGTTGGATTGATGAATGTGATCGAAAGGCTTCATATAGTATCGTTGGGTGAAGGAACCTTTGATATCTCTTCGAGGAAGGGCGGGGGAGCCATAGTGAGGCTGTTCATACCTCGTATTGCAGAGTAAAGGAGATAGTTTGCCGATAAGAGCGATAATAGTCGATGACGAGGAGCTGGCCCGGGATGAGATGAAGTTTCTCCTGAGCGATGAGAGTGAAGTGGAGATCGTTGGTGAGGCGGCAGGCGGCGAGGAGGCCGTCGCGCTTGTCGCTGAAGCGAATCCGGATCTGATATTTCTGGATATCCAGATGCCCGCGATGGACGGCTTCGAGGTCGTGACGGCGCTTCTGGAGAAAGGTCATGTGCCGCTTATCGTCTTCACGACTGCATACGACAAATACGCCATAAGGGCTTTCGAGATTAACGCCGTTGATTACCTTCTGAAGCCGATCGACAAGGATCGTCTGGAGAAGGCGCTCGAAAGGGCTATGGACGAATTGCCGAGGAGCGAGGAATACGTAAAGCGGATAAGAAAACTCACGGACAACATAAGGATCGGGACGCCTTTTCCGCCCAGGATCGTTCTGAAGAAAGGCGATGGAGTGGAGCTGATAGAGGTCTATAAGGTGGCCGCTTTCGAGAGGAAAGAAGGAGCGGTTACGGCTCATACGGATGAGGGTGATCACCAGACCAACTACGGTGCGATAGAAGAGGTGGAGGTGCAGCTCGATCCATCCGTTTTCGTTGGGCTGGGCAACGACTGCATCGTGAACATCAAGAAGATATCGGAGATAGTCCCCTGGACGGGAGGGAATTACATTATCGTTCTCGATGACGCCGAGTCGACGGAGATAAGATTGAGCAGGTCGCAATCCGCACTGCTGAAAAACAAAGTGGAGGGAATTTTCTAGCATATGGCGGGATCGGCTGCTGAATACGATCTTGTCGTGCTGGGGGGCGGTCCCGCCGGTTACCCGGCGGCCATACGCGCCTCGCAGATGGGAGCGCGCGTTTGCCTGATCGAGAAGGATACGATCGGAGGGACCTGTATCAACCGGGGCTGCATTCCGACAAAGACCATGCATGCCACGGCGCATCTCATGGAGAGGATGGAAAGCGCGAGCCGCTTGTGCACCGGTGATGCTGCATTCGGTCCGGATGCCGAGAGCCTGTTCGAATACAAGGATGGAGTTGTAGGCAAACTCGTATCCGGTCTCAAACAGCTGCTCAAGAGCAGGAATGTTGATGTGATCAAGGGAACCGGCACGATAATGGGGCGGGGAGAAATCGAGGTAAGCGGTATGGGGAAAGTGACCGGAAAGAGCGTCCTGATAGCTACCGGCTCATCGGAGATCGATGTTCCGGGGATGGAGGTGGATGGGATCGGTGTTGTCGGCAGCACGGAGCTCCTGGAGCTCGGGAGGATACCGAAGAGCCTGATCGTGATCGGCGGTGGTATAATCGGGTGCGAATTCGCCTCCATATTCAATGGATTGGGAACCAAGATAGAGATTGTCGAGATGCTGCCAAGACTCATAGCAACAGAGGATATGCAGGTGAGCAGGTTCCTGCAGGCATCGTTCAGGAAGAGGGGGATCGGCATGCATCTCGGGACTAAGGTGACCTCGCTGGCCTCGGAGGGCGGTGCGATAAAGGCCGTGCTTGATGATGGAAGCGGGATTTCGGCCGAGATGGCGCTTGTTTCAGTCGGCAGGAGACCCAACGTGACGGGGATTGGGCTGGAGAATGTGGGTATAGAGGCCTCCCCGAAGGGAATCGAGGTGAACGAGCGCATGGAAACGGGATTCGAGGGCTTCTATGCCGCCGGCGATGTAGTGGGCGGTTGGATGCTGGCCCACGTCGCGACAAGGGAAGGTATCGTTGCCGCCGAGAATGCCCTTGGCGGATCGAGGACGATATCATACGAAGCCATTCCTTCGACCATCTATACACTGCCGGAGATAGCGAGCGTCGGAGCAACAGAAGAAGCTGCAAAGAAACTGGGATTGAAGGTGGCGACGGGGCGGTTCCCGTTCGCTGCCAACGGGAAGGCCAAGGGGCTGGGTGAGGAGGAAGGATTCGTGAAATGGGTGGTGGATGCAGGAGAGAAGAGACTCATAGGCCTGCACATCATAGGTCCACAGGCGACCGAGCTGATCGCAGCGGGGGTGATCGCCGTTGACAGGAGGCTGACAGTGGATGAATTCACATCGTCTGTATTCGCGCACCCTACGCTGAGCGAAGCGGTCTCGGAGGCGGCGGACGCCGTGGAAGGCAGGGCTTTACATATTCTCAGGTGATGTAGTGCCGGTTTTGGGAGTTGCGGCCTCCCGCCGGCTCGAGAGATACACGGGGAGACCTTTCCTTATTATTATATTCTGCGACCCGAAAATCATGTGCGCTCGGCCAGGTGGATTCCGGTCTGTGTTTGTCGTTGACACCAACGGTAATTTGAACTATAGATACGTGAAATACTTGCCAGGAGGACGCAAGTACTGGGGGAAGAAAATGGGATACGCGGTAACCGACAGCTGCATATGCTGTGGTGCATGCGAGGAGGAATGCCCCATGGAGGCCATCTCCAAGACGAATGACCGGTTCGAGATAGATACAGGGCTCTGCACCGAATGTGGATTGTGTCTGGACGTCTGTCCCGTCGAGGACGGTATAGTGAAAACGGATTAGTAGGAGCAGTACAGCGGGGGCGCACCCGGCTATTAAATGCGGAGAGGTGTAATTGAATAAAAAGTATCGTCTTACGGCTATAGCTTCATGTGCTGGTTGAGCATCCAAGCTAAGCCCAACGGAGTTGTGGCCGGTGATCGAAAATCTCCCTGAGCAGAATCATCCCGAGCTGCTGATCGGACTCAACCAGGCGGATGACAGCGGTGTGATGCGCCTGGACGAAAAAACGGGGATGATCTTCACAGTGGACTTCTTTCCGGCGATAGTGGACGACCCGTTCGTCTTCGGACAGGTGGCCGCGGCCAATGCCATGAGCGATGTCTATGCGATGGGTGGGCGGCCGCTCTGCGCGCTGAACATCGTCACTGTACCTCAGAAGGGCCTGCCTCTCGAAGCCGTGGGGGAGATGCTCAGGGGGGGCATTGAGAAGGTGAACGAGGGTGGGGCGGTTGTAGTGGGCGGGCATACGATAAAAGGCGGTGAATTGAAGTACGGGCTTTCCGTGGCCGGGCTTGTAAGCGTCGACGGTATTGTAAGGGCTGCTGGGGCATTGGTGGGGGACAGGCTCGTCTTGACCAAACCCCTTGGAACCGGCATATACTCCACAGCCTTGAAAATGGACAAGCTCTCGCCGGAACAGGAACGGTTGTTCTACGACGTCATGGTGCGTCTGAATTCGACCGCTTCGATCGAAATGGTGAAATTCGGGGCGAATGCCTGCACGGACGTGACGGGATTCGGCCTGGTGGGGCATGCCCTCGAGGTGGCCCATTCGTCACATGTAACGATCGCTCTCGATGCCGGTTCCGTACCGATGCTTCCCGGTGTCCTAGGCTACGCGAGTGATGGATACCTTACAGGCGGTGGCATGTCCAACCTCGATTACGCATCGGGAAAGGTCAGGGTAGAGGGTGATCTGTCGAAGGAGTTGGAGCTGCTCATCTACGATCCACAGACGTCGGGTGGACTCCTGGTCTCTGTGCCCGGAAGCAGGGCCGGCGATTACGTGTCGTCTTTGAAGGACAAAGGCGTGGCCGATGCGGTCATCGTGGGTGAGGTGATCGAAAAGGACGTTGAGAACGTCTTGATCCGCGCTTGATACTCCAATAATTCTATGACAATTGATCCCGGTTTCTTGCTTCCCGCATGCGATCGCCGGCAAGTCGCGGCCGGTTTCAGTGGTCGGAGCCGCGCTTTTCAGGATTCGGCGTTTCTGCACCTCTGCCCGCTCTTCTTCGCCCGGCCTCCTCGAGACTCATAAGACAACCGCAGTAATCCTGCCGGGTTATATGAAGCTCTCTGCTGCGCTCGACGCTGATCTTGAAGCCGTTCTTCTTCTTGAAATCCTCCGGGTGGAACCTGACACCGTGCTTCAGCGCTGCCCGCTCGCCCGCCTCCACGATCCTTGCGTGGACCTTGTGCGGGCTGACCGAAAGCGTGCTCGTGAAGCAGTCGAAGCCTAGTACAGCTGCTTGTTCCGCCGTTTTATCGATCCTGAGCCCGTAGCAACTCCAGCAGCGCTCGCTTCTCTCAGGTAGAGAACGGTACGGCTCTATGCATTCGCTCCATCGGGATATCTCGCACTCGCCCTCGATGAGATCAATGCCGATCAGAGTGCAGAGAGAAGATGTCTCCTCGAGTCTCAGGTTGTACTCATCCTCGGGCTGTATATTAGGATTGTAGAAAAAAGCTGTAACGCTGTATTTCTCAGCCAGGTGGGGCAGCACGTAACTTGCGCAGCCGGCGCAGCAGACATGAACGAGTATTCTATCCAGACGGGTCATCGGTCAGCGTGATGTTGAAGGTGGAGACGGGGAATATTTTTCCGCCTTGCCTGATACCTTGCTCACGGTGCTCAGTGCCTTGTTGTCAGCGTGATGTTCCGCCTGTGCGTCGGTCGTCGGTATCATAGCGAGCGATGCAAGGTATCTCTCTCCGACGATCTTGAATTCCGCCATGTTCTCCTGCGAGACCGGATTGGCGGGTGGAAGCTTGAGCGAACGCGGATTGACGAAGCGGCCGTTCTTCTTGACGCGGTAATCGAGGTGTGGACCGGTTGCGTAACCTGTAGCACCGACGTAGCCGATAACCTGCCCCTGCCGGACCTTGGCCCCATTTTTGATACCCTTCGCGAACCGCGATAGGTGAAGGTAGTAGGTGATGTAGTTGCTGTTGTGCTTTATCTTTATGTAGTTGCCGTTGGCTCTTGTTCTCGATGCCGTCATCACGGAGCCGTCTCCCGTCGCCATGACCGGTGTACCGTGCGGCGCGGCATAGTCGATGCCCGTGTGCGGTGTGTACCTGTGAAGGATGGGGTGAAATCGCCTGCGGCTGAAATTCGAGCTGATCCTCGTGTATGACAGCGGCGCTTTGAGAAGCTGCTTGCGCAGGGACTTTCCGTTCTCGTCGTAGTAATCCGCGAAGCTTTTTTCGTTCTCGTAGAGAAAAGCGTAGTGACTGTGTCCGCGCGTGTTGAACTCCGCCGCGATTATGTCGCCGATCTTCCTCAGGCCGTCCGATCGGGTTTTCTCCTCGTAGATCACCCTGAAGTAGTCGTCTTTGCGGACGTCCGTGAAGAAGTCTATATCCCATGCAAAGATGTCGCTGAGCTTTATCCCTATCTCGAGCGGTATCGACTGCTCATCGATCGCGGCGAACAGGGAATGCGAAATGCTCCCCGACGCCGTTCTGCGGACAACGTCGAACTGGTAATCCCTCATCTTAGTTTTATATGAGCCGTCTTCATTGCGAACCTCTACGTATCTCTCGTCGCTGATCGAGAACTTGAGCTTCGCCAGACCACCCTCCTCGTCTGTAAGCAGCTCGTAACTCTGACCCGGATAGATCCTCTTGAAATTGTAAACTGGCCTTGCTGATTTTGCGATCCCGTGGATCTCCTGTGGGCTGATATCATGGCTCAGGAGCAGATCGAAAAAGCTCGTGTTCTTCTTGACGACGCCTGATTGTGAAAGAAGAGCGGGAGCCTCCGCGATCGGTGCCGTCTCGGTTACAACGTTTTCCTCGATTGTCTGAACCGAAGGTGTTGGTTTTTGTAGGAGCAAGTAGAGGAGAAGAGACGAGAGCAGCCCGATTATCACTATCGCAGGACCAATCCTATTTCTTTTCATTTCGGTTCCTAAAGTGTGAGATCCGCCACAGTACCTTAATTCTGCGTAAGATATATTAAAATGCGATTTCCCGTCAAGGAAAACTATCCATCAATTCGAGCAAGAAACGGACCGGTAACATATCGAATTCAGGGTTAAATCCACGGGGGCGTCCATGAGTGATAGCCGGTTGAAAGATCGTACGGAATAGGATAGTCTGGGGATCGGATGAAGATGTCAGGCAGGCTGTCTGAAAGCTGGATCATGCTTCCGGGAAGGTGTTGTCAATGGGTAAGAGACGCGGAGACCTGCGCAGGGACCTCGAGGAACTAAAGAGGAGAGCGGAAGGGGTGTTCGGACAGGGCAGGAGGACGTTTGTGAAGCCGGGGCGCCGCGGCGGTGAGGTTGCGGGGCTACGGCCGGCCGGACATGGTGACCATACGCGGGCGGACGTAGAGGGTGATGGTCCGAAGCTTTCGCCGGGGGCCATCGAGGAGATCGTCGACGGGGAGGAGCATCGATCCGAAGGGGGGAGATTCTACAGGATCATCACTGAAGCAAACGAGATATGGGATGGGGCCGATGAATTTCACGATCAATACCTGGCGGCCCTTGCCGATCCGTTTCCAACGGACGTCGGCGGGCTGGAACAGCTCAAGATCCTGAAGGACCTACCCACCGATGATATATGCTATCTAGATATCGAGACGACCGGATTCCGGGGATCCCCGCTCTTTCTGATAGGACTGATGTATACGAAGGACCGGAATCTCGTTGTGGAGCAGCTGTTCGCCAGGGATTATACGGAGGAGGCGGCTGTACTAGGATTCACCGCAGATGTACTGAGATCGTTCAGGGTTCTCGTGACCTTCAACGGGATCAGTTTCGACGTGCCGATGATAATGGAGAGGATGGCGTATTCGGGCATGACGGGCTCGATGCCTGAGTTTCATGTAGATCTTCTGCACCTGTCGAGGAAGCTGTTGGGACGGAAGACGCCCAACCACAAGCTTCAAACGCTGGAGGCGTTCCTTCTGAACAAGAGGAGGATCGGGGACGTTCCGGGCAGCGAGATCCCCCTGCTGTACCACGAGTACGTGAGAACCGGCGATGCGGCGGACATGGCCGGAATCATTCATCATAACAGGCAGGATCTCGTGACCATGCTGCAACTTGTAGCCATATATCTGACGGGAGGATTCTAGGGATCCACGATCCGTAGCCGAAGCCGGGATCGATTAACGATAGGAGACAACTTGGACGTATCGAAGTTCTTGGATAAGGTCAAGTCGGACGATTTCTACGGTGAGCAGATCGTCCATATGCATACGATACCGACGCGTTCGGCGCGGTTCGGGGAATTGAAGGATCCCCTTCCCAAGGAGCTTGCAGAGGCGCTGGGGCGTTCAGGCATCGAAAAGCTGTACACCCACCAGGTCAAAGCCGTCGAATCCCTGAGAAGGGGGAGGGATGTCGTTATCGTAACATCGACGGCAAGCGGTAAAACGCTCTGCTACAACGTACCTGTGCTGGAAAGCCTGCTGGACGATCCCGGTAGCAGAGCCCTCTATCTCTACCCCACCAAGGCCCTGGCACAGGATCAGCTAAGGGTGCTGAAGCGGTACAGCTCGGAGGGCGGCATACCCTTCGAGGCCGGGACATATGACGGAGACACACCGTCCGCTCAGAGGCGAAAGCTGCGTGACGGCGCAAGGATACTGTTGACGAATCCCGATATGCTCCATTCCGGCATCCTTCCGAACCACGCTAAGTGGGCCCCTTTCTTCTCCCGGCTCCGCTTCGTCGTCGTGGACGAGATCCATACATACAGGGGCGTTTTCGGATCGCATGTCGCCAATGTCATGAGGCGTCTGCAGCGGATATGCCGCCACTACGGATCTAAACCGGTCTTCGCCGCTTCCTCGGCCACGATAGCGAATCCGGGGGAGCATGCGGAGAGGCTGCTGATGCGCAGGATGAAGGTCATAACGAGAGACGGCTCTCCGAGGGGTCGCAAGCGATTCCTTCTATGGAATCCTCCGACGATGGACATTGGAGATATGGAACGGCGCAGCTCGAACATGGAGGCGGCAGATCTCGTCACCAGACTCGTGTTGGACGGCGTGCAGACTATAGCGTTCGTTCGTGCCCGTGTCGTGAGCGAGGTGATAACGAGATATACGAGGGAGGGATTGAAGGGGCGCAGGGCGGCACTGGCCGATTCCGTTCACCCATACCGGGGCGGCTATCTACCCGGGGAGAGAAGGGAAATCGAGAAGAGGCTGTTCGAGGGGGATCTCAGGGCGGTGATAAGCACGAACGCTCTGGAGCTCGGGATCGACGTGGGAGCCCTGCATGCGTCGGTGATCGTCGGCTATCCCGGCAGCATCGCATCGGTCTGGCAGCAGGCCGGGAGGGCGGGCAGGGGCCTGGAAGAGGCCCTAACGATATTCATACCTTACAATATGCCACTCGACCAGTACCTAGTGAAGCATCCCGACTACTTCTTCGGGAAATCCCCGGAGAATGCGATAATAGATCCGGAGAATCCACATGTGCTGCTGGGGCACATGAGGGCGGCGGCCTTCGAGCTTCCGCTCGAGGCGGGGGAGGTTGAGGAGATGGGCGGGTATGCGCCGTCGATCGCCGAGCTGCTCGAGGAGGAAAGGGAGCTCAACTACGTGAAAGGGCGGTATTACTGGAGGGGAAGGGGGTATCCCAGCGCCGCGGTGAACATGAGGAACATATCCCCGAACAGCTATACGATCATCGACGAGACCGGAGATGAAAAAAAGGTCATAGGGACTATAGACGAGGCCAGCGCATTTCAACAGGTCCATCCGCAGGCGGTCTATCTGCACGAAGCCGAGACGTTCTTCGTGAGGGATCTCGATATCGAGAAGAAGATCGCGTTCGTCGAGAGATCGGACGTTGATTACTACACACAATCGATCACGGAGACACAGGTGAAGGTCGACAGCGAGGAGAAGAGCAAGGAGTGGGGGAGCAGCCGCGTCGCCTTCGGTGATGTCTCCGTCACCTCGTTGACTTTCATGTTCCGTAAGATCAAGTTCGGGAGCCGTGACTCGATCGGGTATGGAAAGTGCGATCTTCCCCCGCAGGTCCTCGAGACATCCGGGATGTGGATAGAGCCCGCTCCCGAGGTTCTCGCCCTGGTCCGCAAATGGGGGAGGGTCCCCGGTGAGGGACTGCTAGGGCTCTCGAACGTAATGCGCGAGGTCGTCCCGCTTTTCGTAATGTGCGATCCGCTGGATATAGGGACAACGGTGAATTCCAGGTCGACAGGCGGTCCGGCCGTCTACATATACGATAAGTATCCGGGGGGATTGGGATTCTCCCTCAAATCATACGACATAGTCGACGAGATCATGGAGGCGTCGCTCGATTTGATAAAGGCGTGTTCCTGCAAGGGGGGCTGCCCTTCGTGTGTCGGTTCCCCGATACCTCCGTTCTCGCAACTCGATCCGGAGACCGGTGGCAAGGGGATGATCCCCGACAAGGAGGCGGCCCTGGTGATACTGCACGCGCTTCTCCAGAAGGAACCGTACAAGCCTCCTCCACCGGAACACCGCCGCGGCGAGGAGGAGAAGGAGAGGCCGAAGGGCAAGCCTCTCCCCGTCGAGCTGGAGGGAAAACTACGAGATGAGCTCAGAAGAAAATTAAAACGAACCCCACAAGATCGAGTTTATTGACGTAATATACTGCGTATGCTATATTCCGTGAAGATTTGGATGCTAAGCCTGCCGTCGAATCGAGGGTGGGCATTCCATTTATGCAGTGACATCCCTGTCCGCCGGTCAATTCACCGCTGGCAGCGTGTTTCAGCTCCCGGGAGCCGGGCGACGAATGACGGCCTATGATCCCCCGGGTGCTGTTACGGGGAGTCCGGACATTAACCTTAAACTCAGGAGGGCCCCGATGAGGGTGATCAAGCGCTACCGGATACACCTGGGCACTTTCGCCTGGATACTGCACAGGTTGTCCGGTTTGGCTTTGATTTTCTACATGCTTCTCCACATTTGGGTGATACATCACCTATCGGTAGGGGAGGAATCATTCAACGGGATCATGGAGTTTTTCAACAATCCCCTCTTCAAGTTCCTGGAGATAGGACTGGTTGGAGTGATTCTCTATCATCTCTGGAACGGTTTGCGGGTCACTCTCATAGACATGGGAGTGCTTGTCGAGCGGCAGAAGCTGCTGTTCGGCATAGCGGTGGCCGTATGGCTCGTAACCTGGTTCGCGATCGGGGCCGTCATGTTTTGTCGTTTCGGCGGATTCGCTTTAAGCTAGAAAGGAGGGCGTTATGAAATATAGGGAAGATATGAGATCCGGAGGCGCTCTCCTGTGGCTGTTTCAGAGGGTTACAGGCGTGTACCTCGCGGCGGTTCTGCTGCTGCACGTGATAATGCTCCACGTG
Source organism: uncultured bacterium (assembly GCA_964422745.1). Taxonomy (GTDB): domain Bacteria; phylum Krumholzibacteriota; class Krumholzibacteriia; order Krumholzibacteriales; family Krumholzibacteriaceae; genus CAYRCK01. The sequence goes on along the minus strand of CAYRCK010000020.1, from coordinate 15,470 downwards.
CTGATAGAGGGTGAGCTGAATTTCGAGGCGATCGCCCACAGGGTGGCGACTCCTATGTGGAAGACGATAAATATCTCGTTTCTCGTCGTGGCGCTGTTCCACGGCCTGTACGGTCTGTGGATCGTGCTCGATGACTACGTTCACAGGAGATGGCTCAGGGTATCGGTATTCGGATTACTTTCCATTATCGCCCTGGTTTACGTTACTCTGGGGATATTGACGATACTACCTTTCCAGCCTGGAGGTTAGCGGATTATGGCTATGAAAGATCCAGAAACAGTCCACGATGTAGAGGGTGTTGGAATACACAGCATACACCGTCACGACGTTGTTATCGTGGGCGCGGGCCTGGCCGGTCTGAGGGCCGCGATAGAGACTTCCAGGGAACATGACGTAGCGGTGATAAGCAAGGTTTTTCCGACCCGCTCTCACAGCGGTGCTGCGCAGGGGGGGATAGCCGCCTCTCTGGCCAACGAGGAGGAGGACCACTGGGAATGGCACATGTTCGACACGGTGAAGGGAAGTGATTATCTCGGGGACCAGAATGCTATAGAGATTCTGGTCAAGGAGGCCCCCGTCGTGGTCAGGGAATTCGAGCATTTCGGGACACCGTTCTCCAGAACGAACGAGGGAAGGATCGCGCAGCGAAAATTCGGCGGGCATACGAGGGATTTCGGGCGCGGAGGCCCCGTGCTCAGGGCCTGTTACGCCGCGGACCGCACCGGCCATGCGCTTTTACATACGCTGTACGAGGTCGGTGTAAAGAACGGTGTTCGTTTCTATCCGGAGTTCTATGCGCTCTCCCTCATCGTCAGGGATGGTGTGTGCTGCGGGCTGGCCGCCTGGGACGTGATAAACGGAGGCGTGCACGTATTCCACGCGAAGGCCGTGATGTTCGGTACGGGAGGGTACGGAAGGGTATTCAGGATAACCTCGAATGCCCTCTCGAGCACCGGCGACGGATTGAGCCTGGCGCTCAGGGCGGGCCTGCCGCTGGAGGACATGGAGTTCGTTCAGTTCCATCCCACCGGACTCTACCAGCAGGGCATACTCGTGAGCGAGGGGGCTCGCGGTGAGGGTGGATACCTGCTGAACGACAAGGGTGAGCGTTTCATGGAGAAATACGCCCCCGATAAGATGGAGCTGGCTCCCAGAGATCTTGTCTCGCGCTCCATCCAGACCGAGATCAGCGAGGGACTCGGTATCGGCGGCAAGGACTACGTCCACATAGATCTCCGCCATCTCGGAGAAGAGAAAATCATGAAGCAGCTGCCGCAGATACACGAGCTGGCCTGGAAGTTTCTTCACATCGACTGTATAAAGGAACCGATTCCGATCCAGCCCACGGCTCATTACTCTATGGGCGGAATTCCGACTGATATCGACGGCTGCGTGCTTCTCGACGGGAAGCAGAGCCGTGTCGAAGGGCTCTTCGCCGCCGGTGAATGCGCCTGTGTCAGCGTCCACGGCGGGAACCGTCTCGGGACGAACTCATTGCTCGAGGCCTCACTCTTCGGCAGGAGGGCGGGGAAGGCCATGGACCGTTTCCTGAGGGAGCGAAGGGATTTCCCCGAGCTTCCGGCGGATTCCGCGAGGTCTGCCATGGAGGAGGTCAACCGCATTCTGTCTTCGACCGGATCGGAACGCGCATCCACCATCAAGGCCGAGCTGCAGGACCTGATGACCAACGGATGTGGAATATTCCGCACGGGTGACAGGCTGGAGAAGCTGCAGGTCGATCTCCGCGAGCTCGAGGAACGGTACGGGAAAATCAAGCTGGACGATAGGAGCGGCAAGTTCAACTTCGATTTGATCGAAGCAATAGAGCTCGGGCACATGCTCGATTTCACGGAGATCATTGTTGCCGGCGCTCTGGCCAGGGAGGAGAGCAGGGGAGCGCACAGCCGGACCGATTTCCCCAAACGGGACGACGAGAAGTGGCTGAAGCACTCGCTCGCCTGGAAGAATAACGGTGAGATACGTTTCGATTACAAGCCCGTGGTCATCACCCGATTCGAGCCCAAGGAAAGAAAATATTAAAGGAGGCCCCCCGATGGCAATGATTACATTCAAGATAAATCGTTTCGATCCCGACAACGAGCAGAGGGGGCACTACACGCAGGAATACGAGCTCGATGTGCAGACGGGAACGACGATCCTCGACTGTCTGAACGAGATAAAATGGAAGCTGGACGGGACGCTGACATTCCGCCGCTCCTGCAGAAGCGGGATATGCGGATCGTGCGCGATGACGGTCAACGGTGTAAACCAGCTAGTATGCGAGACCCAGGCCCTGGCACTCGGAACCGATACGATAGTTATCGAGCCGATGCGGGGATATCCGGTCATAAAGGATCTCGTAGTCGACCTTGCGCCGCTTGTCGAGAAGCTGTACGCCGTCAAACCGTATCTGATAACCAAGACGCCTCCGCCCACGGACCAGGAACGCCTGCAGAGCCCGGAGGAGAGGGATAAGCTGGACGGGCTGTATGAATGCATTCTCTGCGGGGCCTGCACATCGTCGTGCCCGTCGTACTGGGCCGATAAGCGGTACATAGGCCCCCATGCATTTCTGAAGGCATACCGGTTCGTGGCTGACAGCAGGGACGAGGGGAGCAAGGAGCACCTGGAGCCCCTCGACGACAAGCACGGCCTGTGGAGATGCCATACAATCTTCAACTGCGTGGAGGCGTGCCCAAAGGATCTCAACCCGACAAGGGCGATCTGCGAGCTGAAAAAGGAGATCGTCAACCAGAAGATATAAGAGCCTTCGAAGAGACGTTGAATCGAGGGGGGATTATCGAGATGTCCGCCCCTGGCCGCAGAACGCGGGTGTCCGGCGGGAGGAAGACACCCATTGTCCTCTCCACGTGGAAACATGGAATAGCCGCGAACGAAGCTGCGTGGGAAGTTCTCACTTGCGGTGGGAGCGCCCTCGACGCGGTGGAGGCCGGTGTCCGGGTTACAGAGAGCGATCCGGGGGTAAGGAGTGTGGGATATGGAGGGTATCCGGACGAGGAATGCGTCGTGACACTCGATGCCTCGATAATGGGTCCGGACGGAAATGCCGGAGCAGTCGCTTTCATGCGGGGGTACAAGCACCCGGTATCGGTGGCGCGGGCGGTGATGGAGAAGACACGCCACGTCATGCTGGCCGGTGAAGGGGCGGAGGAATTCGCCGATAGGCAGGGTTTTGAGAGGGAAGAACTCCTGACGGACGAGTCACGCAAGAGATGGTTGAAATGGCATGAGAAGAAAAGCGGCGACCGGGCTTTCCCGGAGGACAGCCACGACACTATCGGGATGGTGGCCATGGATGCGCGTGGAGACCTTGCAGGCGCATGCACGACGAGCGGGCTCGCCTTCAGGATGCACGGGCGTGTCGGTGACTCCCCGGTGATCGGTGCAGGCCTATACGTGGATAACGAAGTGGGAGCGGCTTCGGCGACCGGCAGGGGCGAAGCGATAATGAAGGTGCCCGGCAGCTTTCTAGCCGTCGAACTGATGAGGGGCGGCAATCCACCAGAAAAGGCTTGCAGGATGGCCCTGGAGCGGATAATCGAGAAGCATGGAGGAACAACCGACTTTCAGGCGGCCATCGTTGCCGTGAACAGATCCGGGGAGGCGGGTGCTTATTCTGTTCGTGAGGGCTTCGAATATGCGCTTGCCGCCGATGGAAAGAACGAACTCTTAAAATCCGGTTTTTTGGGCTGATCGAGGTCAGAGGCTGTTATCCGCAAGGATTGGAGGATGATAATGAAAGCCTTTTATCACGCTAGAACCACCGCTGTGACCTGTTTGTTGATGGCAGCGGCCCTTTCTTGGCTCGTTTCCTGTTCGGGCAATGTCTCCTCATCCGATGAAGCCGTCGAAAGGATGATCGAGGCATACGGCGGCACAGAGAGCGTGAAAGCACTCATGAACTTTTCGGCTAAGGGATTTATCAAGGATCTAAAATCCAAGTCGATAGCAAAGAGCTATCCGTTCGACGTTTATCAGAAAGGCAGATCAATAAAGCACCACATCATGATGGTTGAGAAGGGGAACTATGTCGGCACTCGTATTATTATCTTCAACGGGCAGGATGGTTACCAGTGGAATCCTTCCACGGGCAGGATGGACCTCGAGAATTGGTTCACCGGCACACTGCCGTTCAAGTTTCCCCGTGTCCTCGACTGGGTTAGTGATCCCGGATTGAGGGGGGAGTTGATGGAAGAGGGCCGGGAAGAGGGAAAGCAGAAGATCAGGTTCCTGGATTCGGGCGCAACCGTGATCCTTACGCTCGATACTGACAGCTGGCTTCTCGAAGGTGTGAAGGTAACTCTCCAATCCGATACGGTTCTAGTATTCGAGGAGCTCTACGACAACTACCGGGAAGTGGACGGCGTGCCCTTTCCAGGGAGATTCACGGGAATTATTCTCGGTGATAAGGTGTATGAGTATTTCCTCCCGACCATCGAATACGGCATCGAGCTTCCCGATTCCATATTCACCGTTATGGTCAGGGATACTTCCGGAATCGTCGATTGAGGCTTGGGATTTTGTGGATAGTCGTATAGGGCTTTGAGTTCGAGAGGCCCCATCAGGAGAGACCCACAAACATCGAGTTTCTATCCATTCCGGTCCCACGGGCCTAGAGAAGCTCTCTCACCTTGAAAATGGAATCGAACGCGAATCCGGCCTCGGCTATCTTCTCGGCCGCTCCTTCCTCGCGGTCGACAAGGGCGAATATCCCCGCTATCACACCCCCGTTTGCGGCTATAGCATCAGCCGCCTTCAGCAGGGAACCGCCGGTTGTTACGACGTCTTCGAGCAGCACCACTCGCATGCCTTCCTTGATGTTTCCCTCCAGCAGGTTCTTGGTGCCGTGTCCCTTCACCGCCTTCCTGATCAGGAAACCTTCCTTTGATTCTCCCCTCTCGGCGGAGAGGGTCAGAAGCGCTCCTATCAGGGGATCGGCGCCTATGGTCGGTCCCGCGAATGCGTCGTACTCGATACCAGCGAAGAGATCGAGAAAAAGCTTCGCCGATAGATACAGGGACCTCGAGAACAGGGTGGACATCTTTCCATTGATGTAGTAGTTGCTCTTTCGGCCCGATACCAGGGTGAACTCCCCCTTTAGTATCGAGCGATCCATTAATATGCCTCTCAGTTCTTCTCTCTCGTTCATACCCACTTCCGTGATCAGTTCCTCTCGCCGTACGGACCGCCGCCGGTCGGCTGTAAATCCACCGGGACTGCCTCGGCAACCGCCGCCCGGGTGCGTCTTCACATATCAGCCGGTCAGTATATTTATTCCAAGCGATATCTGGTACAGCTCATTGCTCTTCTCTCCGGAATAGAAGTAGAGGGTTTCGAACATTTCGTCTCCGGAGAATATATAGTGGTACTTTCCGGTCAGGTCGAGTGACAGCTTATCGTTTATCCTGTATATGAGGCCCGCGCCCATGCAGCATCCGAAATGATTGTCCCAGATATTACCTTCGCTCCATGTGCCGAGCGATATGATCGCGTTGGCCACGTAGAGGCCCAGTCCCGCCTCAGCCGAAGCTGAGAAGTCACCCCCGACCCTCTTGATGGCCTTCATGCCCACGGTGCCCGAATAGATCAGAAGGTCGATTCCTCTCTCGTTGCCGATGAAACGGATGTTCTTCCCGGAGTCCTTGGACTGGCCCAGGCTGTGCGAGGATACGGCGAACTCGACACCGTACCAGTCTCCGATTCCCATGATGAAGTGGATCTCTATCTCCCCTCCGCTGCCGAAAGCATCGGACAGCCCCCCTGTGGTCCATATCCCTCCCGCCCTCAGACCCAAAATCTCCCGTCCCTTGATTTCCTGAGTGTGAGAATCCGCCGCTGATGCCAAAAGAAGCATGGCGCAGAGTGCTGATACGTATCTTGCTCTCGATATCATGGCGAAGATACTATCACAGGATGCTGCGGGCATCGAAGAAAAAAAGTTATGCCGGCCTTATCTCAAGAGGATCAGTTTACGGATGGCGATCGTCTCCGCGCCGAGGCGCAGCGACGCCGTGTACATGCCTGCGGAAGCCGGACGGCCCGCGCTGTCCCGGCCGTCCCAACGCACGGCGGCCCGCCCCGCTCCGTCCGTCACGGCGTCGAGCCTGTTTATCAGCTGCCCCGTCACGGAATAGATGATTACCGATACCCTCGAGTCCGGCCTGCTCTCTATGTACAGTTCCGTCGCGGGATTGAAGGGATTGGGGCTGTTGCTGACCGAGTGCGGGAACTGTTGACGCTCCGCACGGTCATGTGAGGGTGCGATCTCGATCCTGGGCTTCTTCTTTGAACCGCCGGGCGCTTCTTCCGGATCACCCTCTCCCGGGACGGGAGGGGCCGGGTAAGGGCGCTCCTCTATGCTGTCGACGTTGATGTGCCCTAAGGGTGCGGAAGAGTCATCGACGATGAGGATATAGACCTCCATACCGATGAGGGGCGCGAGGTCCCAGTACCTGTTCTCGAGTGTATCGGATCCCGATCCGGTCTCCTTATAGATGATGTCGTCGCTGCCGGCGCGGCATAGGGCGACATAGCACGAGTCGATGGAGTTACCGCCTCCGACCATAAGCTTCATCGATTTACCCGTGATCGTGAATGAGGGGGAGCGTATCGCTCCACGAGGCTCGTCTCCCTGGTAATCCCCCGGCTGGGCTCCCCGGAGGGGGCCGTTGAAGCTCTCGTACGTTCCTATCCACCAGTTGCCCTCGAAGCCGATGCGTGTTGTATCGTCTCCGCGGTACATCGGATTGTGCCCGAAGACCGGCTGCCTGTCGAAGGCGTCGCCCCAGAGGATCTCCCACCCTCCTCCCGGTGGAGCGGGCATATCGATCGCCGGCGAATCACCGTCCCACGTCAGCGTATCGAACCTGATGGTCGAGACGTTCACGCCCGAGGGGCTGGAATATGTGGAGTGCCGTGAGAACAGGTATGAATCAAAGCCGGTATCGAGGAGCTCCGCCGCGTGACCGCCGTCTATTATTATCCTGTTGTCGATGTTCCAGCCGCTTCGCAGGGAATCCGATCGGATGTGCGAGATACCGCCCACGTTGGCCTCGGTGAAGAACAGATGGTAGGATCCGTTCCTCTTGATGATGGTAGAGCTTTCAATCGCGTTGGAGTTTCCGTGAACATAAAGCGGGCCCGAGTCCTCCCACGAAAAATACGAGTTGCTCTCTTTCAGGGCCAGGGCCCCAAGGCCGGTTCGGGTACGGGCGGTCTGAACGAGGTAGTTCTTTCCGCCGTCCGTGAAGAAGCAGGGATCACGGAAATCCGACCATTCGCTTTCGTCCCATTGAGCCCATGATGTATCGGCCTCGAGGGCCTCCAAGAGCTCTGCCGGCGCCTTTGCCCAGACGGAGGCTCCGGCCGAGTAGGCGAGGCATGTCCTCTGTGCGAAGCTCGTGTTAACACCCGTGTAGTACATGAGGTAGAAATCGTAGTATGGTGGATATTCGATAACGCACGGCGCCCAGATCCGGTGGGAGTCCCATTCCGAAGGCCCTGCCCTCAGAGCAGGCTCATGCACGGTCCAGTGCCTCAGGTCGGACGAAGAAGCATGACCGAAGCTCGTCTCGTCGTCCCATATGTAGAATATGTGAAACGTGCCGTCTCTGTGAACGACCGCATGATCCTTCACCGTGTGACCGCTGTCGATGAAGACCGGCCTCTCGAAGTCGAAGAGGATCTGTGCATGTGAGGGTCCCGGATAGACGAACGAGATGGAGAGTGCTGTAAGGATGCATAGGGGATTCGATAAGAAACGCATAAGGCACCATCACTGCCGGATAATACGTCCGGGCAAATGATATCGGCTCTATTTCACCTTAATAGGATCAGCTTTCTGGTGAAACTGTCCTTGCCGATAGTGAGCCTGCAGTAGTAAACACCCGTGGGGAGGCAATCCCGCCCCGAGAGGCCGGGATTCCACCTGAATGTATGGTCTCCGGCGGATTTTGTGCCGAGGATGTGCCTGTCGACCAGCCTTCCGGCTACATCATAGAATTCGATGCGTACGCTGTTGTTATCGTTTCGAGCACCCACCGTGAACGGAATGGTCGTGCTCGGATTGAACGGGTTCGGGTAATTCGGGTCGAGCCGGCTCGATATGCCGGGAGCCATACCTTCTACGAAAACGGGCCCGTGCCATCGGGGCTCATCACCTCCGGACTCCACTATGTAGTAGTAGAGATCGACCGAGATGTCGTCATCATCCAAAACGTCGGTGTACTCGTACAACCGTGCTGAGCGTATGGCGCCGCCGTTGATCTTTTCTGCGGCCTCGGTTATCGGTGTCACTCCTCTGAATAAATCAAATCCGGTTCCGGATCGATAACCGTAGACCGTCCAGCTCAGGTGCACGACGTTCGCGCTCCTGGTGTACGAGGCGGATACCGTGAATGAGGCGGATATGGGAGTAAGCCTTATTGCAAGCCACTTAATCTCATCGACTCCCAGCTCGACACCGCTTATGGTCGTATCGCCGTAACCGGGAGCAAGGGCGGTTATACTGTACGTGGATGGCGGCAGGCCCTCGAAGCTGAAAGTGGAATCATCGAAATCCGAATGTGTTCCGATTATCGATCCGATCGAATCGAATAGTATGGTTGTCGTCCCATCGGGTGCAAGGTCGTGACCTTCCGCTCTTATTACACCATCGATCTTTCCGCCCGGCCTGTCTATCCAGTAGTTATAGGATGAGTCGTTGAAATGGATGTAGTGGTATCCGCTGTCGGGAAGGACAGCCGCTATGTTGGCGGGATTGTAATCGTATTTGGCGATGCCCCATGTGCCGCTCCAGCCCCAGTGCATGGGCATATAGGATCCGTCCTGCGTGAATTTGAAGAAGATCGTGTCGGGATCACCGGGTTCGTTGATGAACTTCAATTTGCGCCAGAGATGACCACCCAGCTGTTCCATGTTGTTGGCCGGGTCGTCCGGTTCGCAGGTTATCCCCTCGAAGTTGCCGACAAGCTGGACAGATTCGGGATCGGCCGAAACCGGAGAACTCGATAAGATCAATAGCAGGGAGATCGTGAATAGGATTTTTTGACTCTGATAGCTCACGTGTCTATTCCATTTATTGATGCGTTTCAAGTCAGTCGGCACTAAAAGGAACGTTTGCTATTGGTCTAATTATATAGCATAAGTGCCAATATGTCAACGGGTAGCCTCATATGCATAAAGTGTTCCTTTAAGCGGTACGAATACGAGACCCGTGTATTCGATTAACGATGCAAGTACCATACCCCCGGTTGTGTTGAGGTATAGAATTTGCATTTTCATCCTTCTGAGTGTTCATGGTTGGATCGATCGGGGAATAAATGGATACGAGCGGAAACTTCACGGAACCGGAGCGAATGTCACATCTGGCTTAATGCAATGAAGGGATTTTCAATTGGCGAATGCAACTGTGACGGAAACCTTCGAATCGAGGGAGCTGTTCGATAAGGCGGATGCACTTATAAAGAGAAACAGGTACAGCCAGGCCTCTGCGCTACTTGTCGAGGCGCTGAGGATTTCACCCGAGAATCCCAGGTATCTATCCTTTCTCGGGCTCTGTGTCGGGATGAAGGGGGACCTCGCGGCGGCCGAGAAAACATGCAGGAAAGCGGCGGCGCTGTCGGCCGATGACCCGATAGTGTTCGTGAACCTGGGACGTGTGCTGCTGGAGGGAAGTAAGAGAAAAGAGGCGAGAAAAAATTTCATGCTGGCCTACAAGCTCGACAACACAAACGCACCGGCCGCCCTCGAGCTGTCCAGGATGGGTGTAAGGCGCAAGCCCGTCCTGCCGTTTCTCGATAGAAACAACATGCTTAACGTCTACCTCGGAAAGCTCCGCCACAGGATCATCGAGGCGAAGAACACTTGCAAAAATAACTAGATGCACATCCGGATCGAGGCGCGCAATGATCATAGATAGTGGATGTTCAATCCAAGTGCATGAAGGGCGCCCCGATCCAGAGCCGGATGCACCAGCACCGACAGAAAAATATTCCCCGTAGACGGAAATCTTGTGGATGCCTCCCCGCGCATGGATTTATCATTACACCGTACCGGACGATGAGGTGTAAGCGGCCGCCTATGGAAAGGGGACACGGCTGTGAGTGCCTAAACTTCCAGGATCGGGAGGTCAAGCCGATGGCAAAGGGAAGAGATGAGGGTGTATTCAGGGCCTGTCCACTGGCCGCATTGATCATTCTGTCGGTGTTTCTATCCTGTTCAGGCTGGTTTTGGAAGGAGAACGGCGGCCGCTACGAATGGAACCGGGATAGGATCGAGCTCGATGCAAGGATCGACTCCCTTATCGAACGGGACCTCTTCGGTATCGCATTGGAGCTTGCGGACAGCGTGACGGCGGCCGGTATCGACGACCACAGGATCCTGGGACAGAAGGCGTTGGTGCTGGGCGAGCTGGGAAGGATCGATGAGTCAGTGGCCGTTTTCGAGACCGCCATATTGAAGGATTACGAGGACTGCGAAAATCACCTTAACTTCGCAGTGGTCCTAATGAGGATGGGAAAAACAGGCAGGGCCGTCACGGAGTTCAGGGTGGCGGACAGGTTCTGCGGCGATGATAACAGGCACCTGGTGCGGCGCAATCTCGCGGTCGCCTATATAAAGCAGGGCATGGAGGATGAGGCTCTAGTGGAGGTCGAAAGGGGATTGAAGCATAACAGGGATGATCCATATCTGATGGGGCTCAAGGGGATGCTTATAATGAACAGATTTCCACGTGAGGCCCGGAAGCTGCTCGTGGCCTCGCTCTCGTCCGGAGGTATGAACAGGGAGTTTCTGGAGCAGCTGGGACTGATCTTCCTGAGCATAGATCGTCCTGACGAGGCCTTGGATGTGTTCGAGAGAGCATTGGAACTCGCCCCGTCCGACAGCGATGTACGGTTTTACTCGGCCGTCGCGTTGGAGAGGGCCGGCCGGTACGATGAAGCCGAGAACCTTCTCAGGAAGCTTCTCTCCGAAGGCGGGGGAGTGAAGGTGTCGGAGGCCCTTGCCGGAGTTCTATTCGAGCAGGAGCGTTTCGAGGATGCTCTCACCATATATGAATCGCTCGGTCGGTCCCCCGAGGTTCTGGATCGGATCGCGATGTGCCATAAGGGGCTCGGCAGGCTGGAGGAGGCGGAGCGGATCGAGAGGGAGGTTCTGTCTTTGAGGCCGGGATGGACCGCAGCCATGTTGAATCTCGCAGTGATTCTGGCGGCCCGAGGGGAGCTCGATGAGGCGGTGTCCACCCTCGAGCAGATCATAGAGCTGGAGCCCGAGAACGTGAGGGCCCGCTTGAATCTCGACCTGCTGAGAGAGGCCGAGCGATCCCGGTGACCGTAAGGCAGGAACATCTTGATCACGCAGAAAATCTGTAAAATGATTGCCCCGCCGGCCTTTTTTTTATACAATACCGGATCGTCGAAGAAACATTCCTCCCTCTGGAACCGTAAGTATAATTGGGAAGTACGGAAACGGAGGTTGTAAGATGTATTGCCGCTACTGTGGAAATGAGATAGGCGAAAACGAGAAGTTCTGCTCCAACTGTGGAAAGGGAGCCGAGAGCAAATCCTTTTCGCAGAAGCTATACAGCCACGATATCACGAAGCTGAAAACCCAAAAGGAGATGAAAAGCCCGGGTGCGGCTGCAGCGATCGGATTCTTTATGGGGTGGATCATGCTCGGCCCGGTCGGGTACATATATCTGGGACAGTGGAACTGGTTCTGGTTGACCTTTGTAATCCAGATTCTCGCCTACACCTTGACATTCTTCATCGGGGCCTATATCATTCTGCCGATCATCTTCGCCCTGCATCAGTATCAGATGGCAAAGGACATCAATGAGCTCTGGAAGCTGGATCAACAGGGAGCGGTCGTTGACGAAGCTGGTACGGATGAGGATTATCGAGAAGAAGTGTAACCTCTAAGGGGGTCCCAGATGGACCGTAATCTCGCCCTGGAACTCGTAAGGGTGACGGAAGCGGCGGCTCTAGCCTCCGCTCGTTTTTTTGGAAAAGGTGATCCGCTTGCCGCGGAGCATGCGGCGGTATCCGCCATGGAGATAGCCTTCAGGGGTGTCAAGATCAAGGGGCATCTCATCATGGGAGAGGAGAACATGGGGAATAACTGCACGCTCTGCACCGGCGATACTGTGGGCACTGGAGCGGATCCCGAGGTTGATATTGCGGTCGTGCCTTTGGCCTCGGGTAGATCCCTGGCCAACGGACAGGCGAATGCGATTTCGGCGATCGCCATAGCCGAGAGAGGTTCGTTCATGGATCCGCCGTCACCCTACATGCGGAAGATCGTTACGGACAGCGAAGCGGCCGACAGCATAGATCTGGGTTCTTCGGTATTCGACAACCTCGTGGCAATAGCAGAGTCGAAGAGGATGTATGTAGAGGATCTCACCGTTTCCATACTAGATGATGAGCGCCACGGTCAGCTCATAGAACAGGTCCGGCAGTCCGGGGCTAGGATAGAGCTTTTGAGAGAGGGCGATCTGGCCTCTTCGATCGCCGCTGCTCTTACAGGTACCGTTGTCGATGTGGTTATGGGAACCGGGAGCAGCAGGGAAGGTATCACGGCTGCTGCAGCCGTCACCTGTGTAGGTGGGGGGATGCAGGCAAGGTTCCTGCCTTCTCCCGATTCGGACCCGGACAGCCTGCCGGGGGAATTCAAAAAGATATATGGACTCGAGGAGATCGTGTCCGGAGTCAATGTAATGTTCGCCGCAACCGGCGTATCGTACTGCGATTTCCTGGAGGGCATCGATTTCCACCATGGGGGAGCGACAACACACAGCGCCGTGTTTCGAAACAAGTCCGGAACAACGAGGTACCTGAAGACGGACCATTTCTTCGATAAAGCTCCTGATTATACGTAAGCATGAATTCCCGGTTCAGACGGCACGCGCCGCAGGGTTCCGCACCCGGCCGTTGATCCCGGTCCGGGAATCGTATGCGGCCGGTCGTTCACCGAATTATGGATGATCTTTTTTCACAGAACTCGTCTCCGCCGCTTGCCGAGAGGATGAGACCGAGGTCCCTCGATGATTTCGTCGGACAGCGGGAGATCGTCGGTGAAGGGACCATCCTGCGCAACATCCTCGGCAGGGGCGCCCTGGAGTCGTCGCTGATCTTCTGGGGGCCGCCGGGCTGCGGGAAAACAACGCTGGCCCACTTGATAGCTGGCTCGGTTGACGCCCGCTTCGTCTTCTTCTCCGCCGTGACATCGGGCATAGCCGATGTGAGGCGGATAGCCGGCGAGGCCGATCACCATCTCAACGTGAGCGATCGAAGAACCATACTGTTCGTTGACGAGATCCACCGTTTCAACAAGGCACAGCAGGACGCGTTCCTTCCATTCGTGGAACGTGGCACGATCGTTCTGATAGGCGCTACGACCGAGAATCCAAGCTTTGAGGTGATCGCCCCGCTGCTGTCACGCTGCAGGGTATTCATACTCGAGCCCCTCGCGGAGGGGGACGTCGTTTCGATACTCAAAAGGGCCGTTGAAGACGCGGAGAACGGTTTCGGGGAGACGAAGGTGGATGTCTCGGACGGGGATCTGGCATACCTGGCTCACCTTTCGTCCGGAGATGCGAGAACCGCGCTCAACGCGCTCGAGATGGCGGTTGGATCCTTGAAGGGATCCTCGGGCGGGGTAGTGCTGACGAGGGAGATCCTCGAGGAGGCGGCGCAGAGGAGAAGCATCCTCTACGACAAGAGGGGAGAGGAGCACTACAACATCATCTCGGCCCTGCACAAGAGCCTGAGAGGGGGTGATCCGGATGCCGCCCTGTACTGGCTGGCCAGGATGCTCGAGGCGGGGGAGGATCCGCTGTACGTAGCCAGGAGACTGGTGAGGTTCGCGTCGGAGGATATAGGGAACGCCGATCCGCAGGCTCTCAGGATCGCCCTGGATGCCAAGGACGCTTTCCACTTCATAGGGCTGCCCGAGGGAAAACTGGCGCTGGCGCAGGCAGTGACCTACCTGGCTCTGGCCCCGAAGAGCAACGCCCTGTACGAGGCGTATTCCGAGGCCGCAGCCGATGTCGGTGAGAACGGTCCCCTGCCGGTTCCGCTGTGGCTGAGAAACGCGCCAACCGACTTCATGAAGCAGATCGGCTACGGAAGGGGCTATCTCTATCCCCACGAGGATCCCGAGGCCGTCGTCGGGCAACAGTACATGCCCGAAGGGCTCGAGGACAAGAGGTACTACAGACCGGTCAGGCGGGGATTCGAGCGTGAGATCATAAAGAGGATGGCGTACTGGAGGAAGCTGAGAAAAGGGAAAAAGAGCGTAAGTGACGACAAATCAGGATAATATGATGATTGGGCTTGACTTTATTCCCGGTTTGTGGCACAATATATGGAGGAAATAGCGGTAAGAAAATATGTTTTTTGAGCGTTACCGGGGCACAACCAAGGAGTGGCAACATGATGAGGAAGCCCCTTTTTTTTATAACCGCAGGTATCCTGCTGGCCTTGATTTCTTCATTCGCTGGTGATCTGAACGCCCAATGCTTCGGATCACTCATGCTGGCGCCCGACTTCTTCGAGTTCGACTACCTCGTGAGGATATGCGTACATTTCGGTGACGTGAGCGCGCTGCCCGATAACATAGAATGTTGCCGGGCAAGGGAGTGGAACGAGGGTCAGTTTCTCGTACCTATATATATCTACAACCTTCACGACGGGATCGATCAGCTCGAGTTTTCGATCGAATCGAACGATTCCCTGGCATTCTTCCTGCCCCAGAACTGCTTCGCGATCCTGAGCAGCTACTCGGAGACATACGATGGGGGCTACAGGCTGAACCTGGTTCTTCAGGCCTGCAAGCCGCTCTGCGGCCCGATCCTGGCCGGGTATGCCAAGATCAAGTCGGTCACCGACGAGGATCCGGTTTGGGTCGACCTCGTTCCCAACAGGGATACCGGAAACATGGCGGCGCTGGATCTGCACGGCGAGATGCGGATGCTGACATCGACGCAGCACGGCGGCTATGTAGGCCGGAGCTATCTATACAGCTGCCAGACTCCGATATGCGAGGAGCCGAACAAGCACGTGACCGAATTTTCGGCCGAGGCGAGCTATGGGCTCTCGGTGAAGCTGACCTGGCGCGCCGGGGGCGGAAACAGGACGATGATCCGTTACAGGACCGACCGCTACCCTACCGGTTACAACGACGGGGTCCTGGTGGCGGATGTGCCCAGCGTTCCCGGAGAGGAACAGACATTCTTCCATACGGATGCGCCCCTCAAGGCGCTCGTCTACTACACGGCCTTCTCCCTAACTTACGGCGCGTCCGAGCAGCTCGTGAACAACTCGTTCGTCGAGTGCGCCTCTTCCGATACGACGATGACGGACGAGGTGATAGCGGTGGAGGAGACGAGCTGGGGAACGCTGAAGTCCCTTTCGGACAAGAAATAGCAGGAAGCCTTTTTCGTTCCG
>CAYRCK010000019.1:0-58569 GCA_964422745.1 uncultured bacterium | reverse complement strand
TTTCGAGAATCTCAGGGGAGAGAGGTTAAGGCGTTTCATAGCGGTCGCCGCTATCGCGGTGACCGTGTACTACCTGTACTGGAGGGTCACGGAGACATTCAATCCCAATGCCCTTCTATTCTCCTGGGTTCTCTACGTAGCGGAGCTCTTCGGATTCATAACCACATTTCTCTTCTACTTCTCGGTCTGGAAACCGATAAGCCGCACACCGCCCCCGCCCATCCCGGACCGCAGGGTCGACGTCCTTATCCCCACGTACAACGAATCGGTCTCGGTTCTGAGAAAAACCCTGCTGGCCTGCAACGACCTGACATACCCGCACCGCACGCTGGTCCTAGACGACGGAGACAGGCCGGAGGTAGAGGCGCTCTGCGGGGAGCTGGGGTGCGTTTACATGGCCCGGGGATCCAACAAGGACGCAAAGGCGGGGAACATCAACTTCGGGCTCGAACATTCGGATGCCGAATTCATAGCCGTGTTCGACGCGGACCACGCCCCCCTGCCACGGTTCATCGAATCCCTGATAGGCTATTTCGAGGACGAGAAGGTGGGTTTCGTGCAGACCCCACAGGAGTTCTACAACATCGATTCGTTCATGCACCGCGTTGACTACAAGAAGAAATACATATGGGGCGAGCAGGGCCTGTTCTACTCGTTGATCCAGCCCGGCAGGGATCACTGGAACGCGGCCTACTTCGTCGGGAGCTGCGCCCTGATGAGGAGGGAAGCGCTTGACGACATCGGGGGTTTCGCTACCGGCTCCATCACGGAGGACATGATGACCTCCATCAGGATACACTCGAAGGGCTGGTCTTCGGTCTACCACAACGAGGAGCTTGCCTACGGGATAGCGGCCGAAACGATACTCCCGTTTCACATTCAGAGAAAGAGGTGGGGTCTGGGGGGATGGCAGGTTTTCTTCAAGGCCAACCCTATGTTCATCAGGGGCCTGAGCTTTCCGCAGCGGCTCTGCTACCTCGCCAGCCTGATCTACCCGATAGAGGGATTCCAGAAGCTGATCTTCTATCTGACACCGCCCATCGTGCTCTTCACGGGCGTTCTCCCGATGGAGGCGCTGGATCTCAATTACCTGCTGCACTTCGTTCCGTATTACGCCATATCACTGTACGCCTTCAACGAGATGGGAAGGGGTTACGGCGGCAATCTTATGCTCGAGCAGTTCAGCATGGGCAAGTTCGCGACCTATATCGGCTCCTTCTGCACTCTCCTCATACCGGGCAGCTCGAAGAGGTTCGACGTCACACCGAAGGGAAAACATTCGGCCTCGCCGTACAGGCTCCTGACCCCCCAGATAGCCGTTTGCATATTGAGCATTGCGGCGATCGTTTGGGCTCTGGCCCAGCTCCTGCTTCAGATGCGCAACGATGACTTCATAGTAGCCGTGAACAGTCTCTGGGCCCTTTACAACAGCGGTCTCGGCATAGCGATCATACAGTACGCCAAGAGGAAGATCTTTCAGAGAAGGGATGATTTCAGGATACCCGACCTGGTCCCCGTCCTCTACAGATTCAACGGTGATGGAAACGGCACACGGCGCCTCGCGGTCGCGGAAAACCTGACTGGAAAGGGGATGTCGGTGCTTTCAATGGGGAAATTCCCCACCGGGGGGGAAGTGGAATTCGAGATCGACGTTCCCAATAGGCGAATCAAGCTCTACGGCAGCGTGGTTCACGAGGAGACGATCACGGCGAAGAACCACCTGATATCACGCTGCGGGGTCATCTTCTCCGGGAAGCCCGCCGGGCAGGTGGATGTGCTGTCCAGATATCTGAGCGAATCGTCCATATCGAAATTTCTCGGTGAATTCTCGAAACGCTACATGACATTCATAGACAGGAAACTCAAGAGCAGGAAGCCACACAAGAAACGAGCCGCAAGATCGATATCGTATCTTCCGGCATTCGTAAAGAACGGGGAGGATCATTCGTCACTCGGTGTGATCAAGAACATGTCCGAGAGCGGCATACTGCTGGCGACAAAGGACCACCTGCAGGTTGGGAAACGTGTAACGGTCATCGCGGTCATCGAAACAGAATTCTTCATACTGGAGGGAATAGCGACCAGGGTGCAGCCTCATGAATCCAGGCACTTCCCGGAATACCTCGCGGGCATCCAGCTCACAAAACCTCATTCGGAAGACATAAATTACATCCTCGGCCTGATCGAACAATCCAAGAGTCTGTTATACTGATGCATTCCGTAAAATACATAACAAGATACCTGATCTGGATCGTTCTTCTTTACGGGCTCATCGCAAGCCTCCTCAACCTCGACTACAACTCCGTTTTCATAGACGAAGCATACCACATATCCATGGGTCACCAGCTGTTGCGCGGGGAACCTTGCCCCGGATGCCCCTATGCCACCGGTTCTGTCACCATCCACCCGGTTATAGCGGCTCTCGGGGACTCTATCGGAGGGCTTTACGGCGCACGGGCGGTAAATATCGTTCTGGGGCTCATGCTCATAACGGTCATCTACACGGCCTCCTGGCTGCTGTTCGGCGACAGGAGGCTCGGGCTCATCGCCGCCGTGCTGCTTCTGTTCTCCGGACAGACCATGTACCTGATGAAGCTTGCGACATACGACATGACGGCCGCCTTCTTCCTTGCCACGGCGTTTCTCATGGTGGTCGTCTCCGGAAGACTGTGCTTTACAACCTATGGAAACATCGCGCTGCTGCTCGCAACCGTAGCCGTCTTTTTCGCATCCATCACGAAGTACCTGCTCCCCGTTTTCATACCGCCGCTTCTCCTGTACGCCCTCCTGAGGCACGGATACGCTAGAACCCTGATCTACTCCATCCTGCCGCTCACCGCCCTTCTACTGTACTTTCTCTTCTACGTTCCCTATCCGCCGCTTACCCGTGTTTTCGGCCAGATAGAGAGCGTTCGAGCCACGAGCAACGTGCCGCTCCTGACCCTGACCGACTGGACATTCCGCTGGGTGGCGATGGCGTACCTTCTGGCGATCTTCGGGATATTCCACGAGGAGAGAGGAAAAACGGCGCTGCTGCTCATACTGTGCTCCACACCGATCATCATAGTTCATCTCGCCACACGGGCCGAGCAGTCAGTGAACAAGAACATGATATTCTCCCTTGTTTTCCTCGCTCCCGCAGCGGCCCTCGGCGTCGATCATATCGGGCATCTCTTCTCGATGAGGAGCTACAGCAAGTCCGTGAAGGCCTTCTTCACGGCGGCGGTCCTGGTCGTCTTCTGGGTCTACGGCGTCTACAACCTCAGGTGGCTCGAGAGACAGTACCCCGACGTATCACCGGTGATAGAATTCTTCGACGAGAACGGCTTCGATGGAATGACCGTGGCCATGAACGGATGGGACGGGGTCATATACAGCTACTCTCTCGGATCAAAATACCCGAACGCGAGATTCATGCACATCACCGAAACCGCCGACCCGCGCGCCCCCGGCCGCCCTCTCCCCGATGACGTGGATTTCATAGTATGCGAGGACCTATATTACGGAAAACTGTTCCCGTGCCGCGATTACACTGATTTCATAGGGGACTATTATACCCTGCTCGAGGATTTCACGATAAAGCACTCCTGGGGTCTCACCGACGCCAAGATCTACGGAAGGAAGTGAACCATGAAAAAACAGCACATTCTTATTTCAGTCAGCCTGATCATCATCCTCGCGGCCCCCGTGCCCGCATCGGCCTTCGAGGGCTTCCGCGGATCAACCTGGGGGGACCTGCGGGGCGAGCTGCCGGAAGACGGCGAGGAGAACCTGATACTTCAGGGATGGATCAGGCAGGGCGCGGACTGGTTCAGGTGGGGGAATACGACGCTGAATACATACATGACCCTACGGTACAAATGGGACAGCGAGAGCTACGATTGGAACAACACGATAGGGCCGGGCGTGGGCATCTCGCTCGAAACCTACAGTGAAAAGGGGCTGGTGGCATCATGGGGCGTGGAGTACATATGGGAGAGATTCTACGAGTCCGACCGCTCGGATCAGAAGGTCATGATCTTCATGGGATGGTACGGATGGTGGGATCTCAAGAGGAGATGATCGCGGTCCGAGTAACTCACGGTCCCTCCCGCACAGTCGTGCGGTAATCCAACTTCCAATCCTCCGGCGTCTCGAGCGACGAGACGTCGTAACCGGTCTCTTCGAGGTGCTCGACGATCGCTCTCCCGATCTCATACGGATCCGGCATATCCCTTTCATCGCAAGGACACGTATGGCCCTCGACATCGCTTATACGGAGCACCCTCCCCCTCAAATCCAGCATGAACAGCTTATCGCGGTAGAACACACCGACCGATCCGAGGGTCCAGAACGGCGGCGTGAGCTTCTTCATGTTGAGCCCCAATCCCCTCTTCATCCTGATCTTGTAGGTTTCCCCATGAATGCGGTCTACGGTGAAGATGAGCCTGGAGGAGTCCGGCGGCGATGATATCAAGGATCTCCCGCCCATCCATTCCGGCTGCTCGAGGCCGAGGAAGCCGGTTATTGTCGCTGCCACATCGAGAAGCTGGACGTTCCCCTTGATCCTCCCGCTGTGCTTCCCGCCGGGGAATATGAAGATCAAAGGGATCCTGTCGTTGACGCTGAAGCCCTGGCCGTGATCGGTTGTGATGATTATCAGTGTATTATCCAGAAGTCCCCTCAGCTTCAAGCTCTGAAAGATCTCGTCCACTCGAATGTCGAAATTCAGTATCGCATCATCGTAGAAATCGGTCATCCACGGCTTTCCCTCGTACTTGGCTGCGGAGAAGACCCTCTTCTCGGGATGGAACATCGGTCCGTGGGTGCCGAGCAGGTGCAGATGCGCGAGGAACGGCGCACGTGATACGTCTATGAAAGAATAGAAGTCGTTTATGCGTCCAGACCTCCTGTGCTTTTTCGACCGGACCACTTCCTTGTAGACATCGTCCATCTTTCTCGCGAAGAAGGCGTGGAGGATACGCTCGGCGAGGCGGGCGTAGGTCTTTTCCAGCAGGTAGACCGGCTCGTGGCTGAGAAACGAGCCCAGGTGCTCGGACAGGAACCCTTCCTTATACTCCCTGGAATTGGCCCAATCGAATGACTTGCGCATGTTGAGGTCATAGGGATCGGCGTAGTGCCTTATGCTGGTATCGAAATTCCTGTACCCGTGCTTCTTCAACAGTCCTGGAAGGTGCAGGTATGCATCCTTTCCCTTGAGTATGTCGGGTGGATAGATGAGTTTCGTCTGCGTCGGTAGCCTGCCCGTGAACATGGAGGCGATCGATGCCCCGGAGCAGCCGGCGTTCGTGAAGCAGTTCTCGCAGATCAATGCACTTTCGGCGAGTCCGTCGATGAATGGAGTCGTCTCCCGGTGATATCCGTACACCGACATGTTCTCCGCGTTAAGGCCGTCGCTCGCGAGTATCAGCACGTTCGGGCGGCTCTTGGACAGCGAAAATTCGCTGTTTACAGCGATTTCACCGGCTCCCGATTGCTGAAGGTCGGTAAGGGTGAAAACGAGGGAAACCGATACCAGACCGGCTGCGAACCACGCAAGGCCCCGGAACCATCTCGATCCGGCGACAACGGTGCCCAAATCCCTCAGGAACCTGAAGGAGAATACGATGAAAACAAGCAGCAGCAGGCCGTAAGCGGCCCTCCATACACCCTGCGAGGATATTACCCCGAATTTGAAAACCGTGTACGTGAAATTGTCTACGAGCAGAAACATCGATAGGGCCAACACGATCGATGGTATCAGACCGTATACGACCGGCCATGCCCTGCGGAAACGCCGGTTTCGGATGAGCAGCACCGGAATCAAGAACAGTACGAACAATCCTGCGGCGTCCGCTATCAGGGGCAGCGCCGCGATCAGGAGAACCTCGAGCTTATCGAAGAATCCGAGGATGGACATGAAGGAGGGCTTGGTCGCGAAGAAAAGCCATTCCATCAGCACGTAGAAGTACACGCACAGCACGGTCAGTACTGCCAGAACCGGCCAAATGCGCCTTTCACCCTTGCGGTCACGCGCGGCCATGCCATCCCCCGTCCGGATTATTCGCAAGATCCACCGCTGAGCCCGCCGGTCATCTCATCGACCCGGCACCGAATCCACACGTCATCTCTCACTTCTTTCCGCTCATGAGGTACAGCGTCCTCTTGGAATCAACGATCACCTCAGAGCGGTCTATACTGAAATATCTTCCGAACGCCTCCTCGAACCTGTCCTTCGTGTATTCATCGAATATGTCCTCGCGGCATACGAGCAGCCTTCCGACCTGGGAGTCCTCCTTGGGTATGAACTCTACGATCAGCTTGCCGCACACGCCGCTCAGGAACCCCGCGATCATGTCCAGAGGCAGGTTGTTCGAAATCGCGAGGTGATGTATGAGCGCCAGCGCCAGCACGGTATCCGCCGGTCCCCGGTCCGAGAGCGACATCCTCTCGCGCCCGCCCCATCCCATCCCGGATGTCGGGTTGGTCAGATCGAGAAGCAGCGGCAGGATCTTATCACCACCCTCCCTCACGCACTCCAGGTAGTTTCTCTCCACCGCGGCCGGATCGATGTCGAACGAGATCACGCTGTGCCCCCTCGATGCGGCGATCCTGCTGAAGCGCCCCGTGTTCGCGCCCAGGTCCCAGACCGTCCCCGGCTCCACTGCGTCCAGGTACTCCTCGACCAGCTTCCCCTTGGCGCCGATGCCCCTGTCAGAATAGTTTGTGTCGTCGTAGTACTCGGCCCACTCCGTATCCCTGGGCTCCCACTTGAGGCCGCGCACGGCCGATTCGAGGTCCGCGATGATGCCCATAAGGGCGTTTCGGCTGACCCCGCGGCGCCGGCCGGGTTTCTCCGTTTCCTCAGAGTAGCGTCTCTGGTAGCGTGCGTGCACGTGTATATGTGTGAGAAGCTTGAAAGACAAGCGCGATCTCATCGGGAGCAGCGAGCTCGCCAGATCGAGCGGGATCCCGTCGATGTACACCCTGAACAGCTGATTCAGCCTCACGTCCCTCATGCTCATAAGAGCCAGAGGGGCGAGAAAATGCTGGCAGAACTGTCGGTATGCGACCCAAGGCCGCCCCTCGCTGTACCTCTCGAACGACAGCGTGTCTATGAAAACCGGTTTCCCCCTGTAAAACTGCACGTTGAACGCGCTGCAGTCCTTGAGCGACATCCCCTTCTCCATCGCCCGCCTCTGTATCCCCAGCGTTATCAGGGCAGCATCCTTGAGCTGGCTGAAACACCACTCGTGGGGATACGATATGAACGGGACCGGTGCGGGTTGGATTATCCTGTATGCTTCTTCTGAGTTCGCCAACGAGATGTCGGCATCTTCGTGGCTCACGAGAAGCCCCTCACCGGCGAGCTCCCCGTATAGCCCTGAATCGATCAGGTAGTCGAATTCTTCCCTGTAACTGGAGTTCACCTGGCGGTAGAGACGCCCCTCCCGGAAAAAGACGAATCCGTTGGGATCGCGGAAGGAACCGCCTTGCTTCCCGTCATTTACCTTCACTGTCCGGCCTGTCCTCCCCCGGCTCTGTCCTTTTCAACACGGAATAGAGAAAGAACATCTTGATCCTTCTCCAGAAGATCCTGACCGTGAACGCGGCGCCGAGAAGCCCCGCCAGAACGATCTGTAGGATATAGCTCCCGGTCCCTGGATCGATGTATGCATGAGCACTGCCGAAGGAGATTATCAGGAGTAACGCCGCCGCGGGAACCGACAGCAAAACGATCGATATCAACTTCATCATGCAACCTCTCCTATGAAGTCAAAAAAGTTACGGCAATGCCGGACCCCAATACCCTGTAAAAAGCATAATCACCGCCTCGAGAAACACCTGCCCTGTACCGGCGGTGATATGATATAAGATTATATAGTAATGTTATTCTAACATAATTCTAACATAGTATATTGATAATTGCGAGGATAGAATGGGCAGGGAGGATAAAAATGATCCCTCGGAAGCATGGGCTAGGTTCAGCGGCATCCGCTCTACTGATTGCGATCATTTCAGTTTCGGGGTGTACGGATAAGAAACCGGAACCGAAGGTCACCCCATCCCGCGGCGCGGCGAACGGTCCCGTCACAGACGCAGGCTCCAATGAATATTCCGTTACCGGCGAGGAGATATCCTACGACGACGGGGTGCCCGAGCAGAGCAACTCGCCGTGGAGCGTCGAGCCCGGAGGCCGGCTCGCCGCGGCATTCACACCATCTTCGTACCCGGTGAAGCTCGCCGGAGCGCGGTTCCTGATTTCCGCCGGAGGTATGCCGAAAACAGAATTCCGTGTGCGCGTATACGGCGGCACGGCTGAAGATGGACCGGAGAACGGCGACCTTCTGCCCGGAGATGTCACAGCATCGGCTGAATACATCAACCAGTGGGTGGATGTGGATCTATCTCCGTACGGTATCGTCATCGAGGAGGGCGATTTCTTCGTGGCTATGGAATGGCTCAAAGCTCCCGGTGATGACGGCAGGCTGGCACAGTCCCTGGGAGCGGACACGTCCGGTCCGGACAGGAGGAGCTGGTGGAAACACACGACCGGCTCCGAATGGGTGAGGATCGAGGAGATATCCGATGCGGGCGACAGGGACCTGATGATCAGGGCACACGTCGTCGGGTGCGATCCCGACAGGCCGGATCAACGCCATTGAGAGGACCGCCTGCGCCTTCACCGAGAAGTGCAGCTGGCATCCCGTTCAGCCTCCTCACAGCAGCAGGCATTCAATTGATTTATCTTTGATTCGCCTGAATAAATGAATTAAATTAGAACCTCACTGCATTCCAATACCCGAGGATACTGCATTGAAGAGATACATATCAATCACGGCATGCTGCACACTGACATTCGCCCTCGCCTCCTGCGGCGTGGGATTTCGTGCGGGGCCCGACTACGAGCGCCCGGCACAAACACCCTCCCCGCCCACCGCTTTCTCGCATTCTGATGAAGAAGTGTACGGGCCCAGGATCGACACGCGCTGGTGGACTGTATTCGGTGACGAGGACCTCGACAGCCTCGTGGCCGATGTGATAGAGAACAACCTCGATATCAAAAGGGCGACGGCCGTTGTCCTCGAGCTTCGCGCCAGAAACACACAGGCAAGGGCCGGCCGCCTTCCATCACTGGCAATAGAAGGCGGCTATCAACGCCAGGATAATCCCGAATCGCAATCCGGCTCTCGATATCCCGCCGGCGGCGATACGGAGACCTTCAACGCCTCGCTCGCCGCATACTTCGAGCTCGACCTGTGGGGCAAGATGTCGCGGACCCACGAGGCGGCGAGGGCCGATCTGCTTCAGTCCGTGGAGAACCGCCGGACCATCATGCAGTCGGTGATCGCGGAGGCCGTCACGCAGTATCTTCTGCAGGAGTCCCTCGAACGAAGGATAATGATCCTCGAGCAGATGATCGAGGCGTTCGAGAAGAGCGTGAGGACCGTCGAGGGCCGCTACAGGCGAGGACTCACCTCCGTGCTCGAGCTCAAGCAGGCACAGCGGACGCTTGCCAGCGCCGAATCCAACCTGCCCCAGCTGAGGCAGGAGCTCGTAGCGGCACAGCACCGTCTCTCCATCATGTTGGGGCGGTACCCCGAATCCAGACCGCCGCGCATGCAACCGCAGGATTATTTCAAACGGCTCGAGCCGGTGCCGGCGGGCATACCTTCGGATCTCATGGCGAACAGGCCGGACGTCCGCGCGGCCGAGGCCAACCTGCGCGCGCTGAACGCCCGCTACGGGATAGCGGAGGCGAGCCTGTTCCCGCAGATCACCCTTACAGGCAGCTACGGATATACGAGCTCCGAGCTCGAGAACCTCTTCACACCGGACAACGCGCTCTGGAACTTCATCGCGGGGCTGACGCAGCCCCTGTTCAACTCCGGCAGGCTCCTTGCCGAGAGGAGCGCGGCCGGGGCACGCTACCGCCAGGGTGTGATAGATTACTCAAAGACCGTCCTCTCGGCCTTCGCCGAGGTCGAGAACGCGCTCATGATCCGGCGCGAGCAGCTCGAGAGGCGGGGGCATATAGTCGATTATCTGGAGAAGGCAAGAACCGCACAGGCGATCGCGGAAAAGCGCTATGAACGGGGGCTGGTAGACTACCTTAACGTCCTGGATGCGATGCAGGCCCGGTACAACGCCGAGGAGAACCTGGTGCTGGTGGACCTGTCTATACTGACAAACCGCGTGACCCTCCATCGCGCACTCGGCGGCAGCTGGATCGACCGGCCGGGCGCGGAAGAAAAGGAACAAACGAAATGAGCTTAATCGAAAAGATAAGGAACTTCTCGCAGGCGCGGCCGCATCTCGCCCAACTGATCCTATCCCTGGCCGTGATACTGATAGGCGTCATCATCTACGTGGTGCTGATGGCCACGAGGGAAGATGTAGTTCGCACCAAGTCTTCGATCCCCCCGCCGTACATGAGCACGATATCAGCGGAAGTCGGGCTGAACAGCGTTCGAATTACGGGCGAGGGAACGGTAAAGCCCCTTCGCGAGATCAACCTCGTACCGCAGGTAAGCGGAAAGGTCGTTTACATCTCGCCCGCCCTGGCCGATGGAGGCCGTTTCGAGAAAGGTGAAATCCTGCTGAGGATAGATCCGATAGATTACGAGCTGGCGGTCAAGTCGGCCGAAGCCCGCGTCAAGGACCTCGAGAGCATGCTGCTGCTCGCGGTCGAGGAGGCTGAGGTGTCGCGCGAGGAGTGGAAGCTCAGCGGCGAAGGCAAGGAGAACGAAGAACCTCCACCGCTCGTGGCCAAGCAGCCTCAGCTGGACGCGGCACGGGCAAGCCTCGCAGCCGGGAATGCCGATCTGGAGAAGGCGCGGCTGAACCTCAAGCGTACTACCATAAGATCCCCGTTCGAGGGCCGGATCATGCAGAAAAACGTCGATATCGGACAGTTCGTATCGGTGGGCCAGCAGCTCGGCAGCATGTTCTCGATCGAGGCCGCGGAGATAGCGGTTCCTATGCCGCAGGAAGATCTCGAGTGGCTCTACGTACCGGGCTTCACCCGGGACGGTGGTGGGGACGGCGGGGTTATCGTCCGGGCGGAGATAGCCGGAGAGACGCGCGAATGGAGCGGCAGAACGATGCGTGCAGAGGGCATGCTGGATGAGCGGACACGCATGATCAACGTGATAGTGCGCGTGGAGCGTCCGTACGCCACCATCCCTCCCCTCGCGATGGGGCTCTTTGTCTCGGTCGAATTCACAGGCACTCAGCTTACCGGCTCCCTGTGGCTGCCACGGAGCGCTATCCACGAGGACAACACGGTCTGGATCATAGACGGGGAAAGCCGGCTGAGATTCAGAGAGGTGGAGGTGGCAAGGTTCGACGGCAACAAAGCGCTGGTGACGGGCATTGCCGATGGGGAGCTCGTGGCCGTAACGCCCTCCAACATAGTTACCGACGGCATGAAGGTGAACCATCACCCACTGGAAGGACAGGAGCACCGATGACGGGTATAATTGCGTGGTTCACCGACAATCACGTTGCAGCGAACCTGCTGATGATATTTCTGCTCGTCTCGGGCCTGTTCGCCGTACAGACGATCAAGATCGAGACATTCCCCGAATTCACCCTCGACATGATATCGGTCTCCATGGAGTACCCGGGCGCATCCCCCTCGGAGGTCGAGGAGGCGGTCGTCAGGCGGATCGAGGAGGCGGTCTCGGGCCTCGCCGGTATCAAGAGAATCGATTCCACGGCGCGTGAAGGATACGGCACCGTGATGATCGAGATACTAAGCGGATGGGATATAAAGAGCCTTCTCAACGACGTGAAATCCGAGGTCGACCGTATAAGGACCTTTCCCAAGGAGGCCGAGAAGCCGGTCGTGAGGGAGGTGGTCCGTAAGAACCAGGTGATAAACCTCGCTCTCTACGGTGACGCCCCCGAATCCACCATAAAACGACTGGCCGAGAAGATAAAGGACGACCTGACCGTACTGCCGGGGATCACACTCGTGGACCTGTTCGGTGTCAGAAGGGGCGAGGTGCACATCGACATCTCGGAAAAAACACTGCGCCGTTACGGCCTGACGCTGAACCGTGTGGCGGCCCTCGTGCAGCAGGCAAGCCTCGATCTTCCCGCTGGAAACATAAAATCCGAGGATGGAACCATACTGATCCGCACGAAGGGCAGGCGATACCGCGCCGCAGACTACGCGGACATCGCCATCCTGACCTCACCCGACGGCACCAAGGTGACACTCGGCCAGATCGCCACGCTCAGCGACGGATTCGAGGACATCGACATGGCCGTGATGACGAAGGCCAAGCCCGCCGCATTCATACAGGTATACCGCGTCGCCGACCAGAGCGCCCTGGAGGTGGCCCGCGCCGTCAAGGACTACGTAGAGGACATAAGGGACGATCTCCCCGAGGGGATCGAGATCGGGTACTTCCGTGACATGTCGGTTGTGCTCAAGAGCAGGATAAACCTGCTGCTCAAGAACATGGCGATCGGGTTGATCCTGGTCACGATGATGCTCGCGGTCTTCCTGAACCTACGCCTCGCGTTCTGGGTGACGCTGGGCATACCGATCTCCTTCGCAACGGGGCTCTGGCTCCTACCCTACTTCGACATCTCGATCAACATGATATCGCTGTTCGCCTTCATACTCATCCTGGGTATCGTCGTGGATGATGCGATCGTCATAGGCGAGAACATATACCGCAAACGCGAGAAGGGGCTCCTGCCGTTCGATTCCGCCGTGCAGGGGGCCCAGCAGGTCTCGAAACCCGTTATATTCGCGGTGCTGACCACGATCGCGGCCTTCTGGCCGCTGCTGATGATATCCGGCACGCGCGGCAACATCATGCGCAACATACCGGTTGTGGTGATAGTTGTGCTCATCGGCTCGCTCGTGGAGGCGCTATTCATCCTGCCGGCGCACCTGTCGCGCTGCAGGTTCAGGTTCATGTGCGACTCGCCGGACAACTCCAGGGCCCGGTTCATGGACAGATGGCTCAAGAACCTGATCAGGGGGCCGTACAGGAGGCTGCTGGACCGGTGCCTCAGATGGCGTTATCTCACCGTCGCGATAGGGGTCGCGGTCCTCTTGATAAGCCTGGGAATATTCGCGAGCGGCAGGGTCAAGCTGACGATATTCCCGAAGATGGACGCTGATAACCTGGTCTGCTCGGTGGTCATGCCGGCGAGCACGCCCGTCAGCAGAACACGTGAAGTACTAAAGCACATTGAGGATTCCGCCATAGCCGTCATGCGCGAGGCAGACGCCGGGCGCCCCGACGACGCACCGTCGGTTCTGAAGGAATACTACTCTCTAATAGGTGTCCACATGGGGGGAGGTGGCCCCATGCCCACCACCGAGAGCGGCGGGCACCTCGCACAGGTCCACGTGCAGCTTCTGGAGGGCGAGAAGCGGAACATAAAGGGAACATACCTGGCAAATGAGTGGAGAAAGAAGGTGGGCAATATCGCTGGGGCGGAATCGGTCACCTTCCAGGGCCAGCTCCGGGCGATGGACGCGCCCACGGAGGTCCAGCTCTCCTCCAACCAGCAGGACAAGCTGCTCGAGGCCGTCGAGGACATGAAGGCCGAGTTCCGGGAATATCCCGGCCTGATAGACATCAACGACAACTACATGCCCGGCAAGGAGGAGCTCCAGCTGAAGCTCAAGCCCGCCGCCAGGAGCCTCGGACTCACCCTTAGCGACCTGGCCCAGCAGGTAAGGGGCGCATTCTACGGGGCCGAAGCGCTGCGCTTCCAGTACGGCCAGGACGAGGTAAAGGTCCTCGTGCGGTATCCCGACGAGGAACGCCGCTCGCTGAGCTGGAGGGAGAGCATGCGGATCAGGACCGCGGACGGCATCGAGGTCCCGTTCTCGCAGGTGGCCGAGGTGACTAGGAAGCAGGGGTACTCCACTATCACGAGGGCACACCGCCGCAGGGTCATATCGGTGACTGCGGATGTCGTGGAAGGCCAGACCAACACGAGCGACGTGAACCGCGAGCTCGAGGAGAACATCCTGCCCCGGCTGCGTGAGCTGCACCCCGAGGTCCGCTTCGCCCTGGAGGGCGAGGCGCTCGAGGACAGGGAGTTTATCCAGGGCATCCTGAAGTCGTTCATAATCGCCCTGTTCCTCATCTACACACTTCTGGCCATCCCGTTCAAGTCGTTCGCCCAGCCGCTGATAGTGATGACCGCGATCCCCTTCGGCTTCGTAGGGGCCCTGATAGGCCACATGGTCATGGGCTACGACGTGAGCATGATGAGCCTGTTCGGTGTCGTGGGCCTGTCGGGTGTGGTCGTCAACGACTCCCTCGTGCTGATCGATGCGACGAACAGGATCAAGGAGAACGGAAGGACCCATATAGAAGCCATAACTGCGGCGGGGCAGCTGAGGTTCCGCGCGATCATCCTGACATCGATCACGACATTCGGCGGGCTGACGCCGATGATACTCGAGAGGAGCATCCAGGCGAGGTTTTTGATCCCTATGGCCGCGGGCCTGGGATTCGGAGTGCTGTTCGCAACGGGCATCACACTTATCCTGATCCCATGCCTCTACCTCATCCTTGAGGATGTAAGGCATGCTGCAAGACGTCTAATTAGGGGACATTGAACCGGCACAGCTGACTAGGCGCTCTTAAAATCACGGTTCGCACGGGAACATCTTCTAGTCTGAAAGGGATTTCGCCCTTCCCCAACTCGAACGCTCCACCGGCACGAAACCGAGAGCGCTGGGCTTCACCTGATATGCCAATCTGGACTGTGTGGGGATTTCACCACTCCACGTCATCAATGACATACCGGTGAGCGTGAAGCCGTCCGAAAGCTCCCCGCCGCTTATCCAGACGGTGTCGGCTCCCCCCGGCCCCTCGGTACTTGCGCTGTCGGGTACGGGTTCGCCGTCGAGCACCAAATCGTAAACGAGCATCGACGAACCCTCGTTGACCGCCCGGGCCCGGACGAAGATCTCGGTAAATGGCGGCACGGGAGTGAACACGAGAGTCGTGGAGCCTACGGTGAAGGAGGCCGAGTTGGTCTGGCTGTCATAGCTAAGCGTGAAGGCGACCGGAGTGCCGTTGGGCCATTCGAACTGTGCGGTCTGTGCGGGATTGCTGTGCTCCGATCCTATATCGAGCTCGAACGTGGCGGCGCCGAGCTGATCGCCTATCCGTCCCTCCGAGCAGAACGCGTTCTCGGTCATCATCGCCACGAGCTCCTGATCGGTCAGATGCTCCGTGGTGATGATCGCGAAGGAGTCGCCTGTCGAGAGGACGATTATCGTTAGCACCAAAAAAGACGATATCATCAGAGAGCGCATAGTAACATCCTCCATCTGCGTACTTATGCCCGCGAACCCGTCTGTATCGTCTGTTTTGTTTTATGCCGCCTGAATATTAAAGGATGGCCGCACCATCCTTTATTAATTCTATCACGATGGAAACTCAAAAGTCAATGCCGGGATGCATAACATTCGCTGCTGGGCTAAAATATCTCGATGCTGGTGAGACCGGCGGCCGAAAGGGACAACACCGTCAGCATCAGGATAGCAAGCTGTTTCTTAATTATCCCCCCTCGTTGTGTCGGGCATGGAGAAGATTGCATCGTCGAGCGGGACGTTGTGACTGATCTCCTCGAACACGTAGCTGCTCTTCCCCCCCTTTCTGCTCATATCTATCCGGAAGGGAACCTTGACGCCGTCCACAACGCGATAGTCGTGCAGCTCCCAGTAGTACCCGATCCTCGCCAGAAGTCCGGATTCCACATCGAAGAAGAGCTTGTAGTGCGCCTCATCGAGCTCTTCCGGAACCAGCACGTAGTATTCCACACCCCAGAATTCCTCCCTGCCCCCCGCTTTCAATCCGGGGAAGTAGTCCTCCATGCGCAGGGCGCCCCGTGGATCGAAGAGCCAGGCCTCCTTCGGCCAGATCGGCTTCTCCTTGACACCTATCCGATCTACCCTCTGCTCCCATGTGGTCTTGCCGTCGAATCCCTCGCGGTACAGCTTCCCTTCCTTGTTCTTCACGACGAGCAGCCGGCCGGGATGCTTGCCGAAGGCCTCGATCCGTAATTTCTCGTAAACCGGCGGTGTCCTCGAGGAAAGATCATTGATCATCAGACCCCTGCTCACCCTGGTAGACAGCGCCTCTATCGCCCCTCGCCCCCCGAGGGCCTCTAAATATCGGTTCAGCACCCATTCTACGGTGCATGTTTCGCCGGATTCAGATACAGTCCCTTCAGTGACAACTGCGGAGGGTGGAGATTTGTGCGAAAGACCCTGTTTTCCGACGGCCGCGGCGGCGGGTGGTGATTTGCACGCAAGACCCTGATCCCAGACGGCCGCGGCGGCGGGTGGTGATTTGCACGCAGGGCTCCGATTCCCGGCTGCCGCTTCGGCGGTCATTGTTCCGATGACAATTGGCACTAGGATTGTGATTATCGCGCCTTTCATCTTCATCTCCCCTTCCTATCGAGCCTCGATCCTCCCTTTTCAGTCCCGAATTCATTCTAATATCGGATGCGTACCCACGGCAACTTAACTAGTCCTTAAGAAGGTGTAAGAGAAACAGCAACAGAGATGTTGATTACATAACACACTTCGCTTAACCTCTCCGAAGACGCTGTCTGATATCAAAATCTATCCTGTAAATCCAACTCCTGGAGGGTTACCGAAGATGATCAAGAATAACTTTATTGTATCAATGTTGCTCCTAGGCGCCTTGCCGGTTTCCTCATTCGCAGAGAACAGCCCCTGGGATAACAGGCCTGCGACCAAGCGGCAGATCCAGAGCGTGATCGAGTACCTCGGCAGCGATCACCTAGAGGGAAGGTCGCCGGGTACTCGCGGCGGCGAGCTCGCCGAGGAGTACATGCGCAGCGTGTTCAAGCTCTTGGACTTCGAGCCCTACGGCGAAGATTACTTTCAGGAGTTCACCCTGGCCGGATATTTAACGCGCGAGCTTCGCATAGAGGCGAGTGGAACAGAGCTTCGCACCGGTGAAGACGTGGTTGGAACATACACAGGGGACTCGGATGCTTTCGAGTTGAGCGGCGGAGCGGTTTTCGCGGGCTACGGCATAGATTCCGAAGGTTGGGACTGGGACGACTACAAGGGCGCGTCCGTGAAGGACAGGGTCGTTATCGTACGGGTCAACGAGCCCGGACGCGGCGGTACACAGGGCGAAGACGGTTCCCCGGATACCGAGGAGGATCGATCCCTCTTCGAAGGCCCGGCGCTCACGTACTACGGCAGATGGACATACAAGATAGAGGAGGCGGCGCGGCGCGGCGCCCTTGCGATACTCCTAGTCCACACTGACGAGACGGCCGGGTACGGCTGGCACGTTGTCAGAAACTCATGGAGCGGCGAGGAGCTCTTCCTTCCGTCAACCGTAGAGGACAGCCTCGTTTTCAGGGGATGGATACGCGAGGAGAGGCTGCGCGGGATCCTCGACAGGGCTGACATCTCACTGGACGATCTAAACCGTGCATCGGAGAGCCGCTCGTTCGAGCCTGTCGATCTGGGATTCGATATCGCTATAGTGGGGATTAGCGACCGGCGGAGCTTCACCACGCGCAACGTGGTGGGTTGCATCGGCGCGCACGGGCAGAGTTCGGATAAACCCGCCGTTCTGCTTAGCGCCCACATCGACCATCTGGGAAGGAACGAGGTGCTCGAGGGGGACTGCATATTCAACGGCGCGATCGACAACGGCTCAGCGGTCGCCTCGATGGTCATCACGGCCAAGATCCTAAAGGAGCGGCAGCACAGGCTCGCCTACCCCGTCATAGTACTCGCCTGTGAGGCGGAGGAATCGGGTCTTCTGGGCTCACGATACTTCGCCGAGCATATCGATCCTGAGAATGTACTTTGCAACATCAACTTCGAATCAACGCCTGTCTGGGGGCCTGCCCGCAGCATCATGGCGGTGGGCGCCAGGTACTCGTCGCTAGAGGATATCCTGAAGGAGATCCTCGAGGACCGGGGTCTCGGCTACTCCTACTTCTCCCTCTCCGAGCAGGGATTCTTCTACCGCTCCGATCAGTTCAGCTTCGCCCGCAGGGGGATCCCCTCCATATGGATCTCCGCCGGCGAGGACTTCACCGACGGCACGAATCACCTGGGAAACTTCTTCAAGGGCGGAGCGTACCATACAGTGGACGACGAGTACGATCCCGGATGGGAGCTGGAGAGCACGATGCAGACGATAGAGGCGGCCGTGAGGCTCGTCGAATATGTCAACACTGACAGGCCCTCTATAGAATGGAAAGGTAGGATGACATTTCCGGTAGAAAGGTAGACCGACAGCCAAACAAGCCGAGGCGGTCCTAAAAGGGTAAACCAATAAAGAGGGATGGCCGAGGAATAGAATCCGGCGAATGAGAAAGGAAGCCCGAAACCATGCTGCTCGAACTCCAATCGACGATCATCTACGGCCCTATAAACTCGAGGAGGATCGGAACCTCGCTCGGGGTGAACATCCTGCCCGCCGACCTAAAGGTATGCAGTTTCGACTGCCTGTACTGCCAGTACGGCTGGACCGACTTCTCCAAGATGGCAACCGCCTCCTTTCCCGCCACCGGTGAAGCGAGGGACGCCCTGGTGTCGGCGCTGAAAAGCCCTCACCCGCACCTCGACTACATCACCTTCTCCGGGAACGGCGAGCCGACACTGCACCCGGACTTCGCCGGGATGGTCGATATCATGACAGGCGCACGTGACGATCTGGCGCCGGATGCGGGAACGGCGATACTCTCGAACTCGACGACGGTCCCGCGCCCTGATATCCGCGATGCGCTCTCAAAACTCGACCTCCGCATAATGAAGCTCGATGCCGGCGAGCCGGGTATGTACGAGTCCTACAACCGGCCGGCGCCCGGCACATCCATCGATGAGATCACGGACGGCCTGGCCGCCCTCGATGATGTGACGATTCAGTCTCTGTTCACGAAGGGGCCCGGCGGGAACCTCACCGAGGGTAATCTCGCTGACTGGATCGAGAGGCTCGAGAGGATCTCACCCGTCCTTGTCCAGATCTACACGCTCGACAGGGGCTTCCCCTCCCGTGATATCGAGAAGCTGGATAGGGAAGAGCTCGAGTCCGTTCGCTTCCGGGTCCAGGGTGAGGGCATCAAGGCGCAGGTCTTCTGATACGGAACCGACATCCTTCCGAGGGTGTTAAAATTAATCATGCTGACAACTCCACCTCGATGGAATATCATCGAGTACTGTAGTGCTCGAGGGTGGTCCGGCACGGTCCGGACACAGGATCGTTGATATTATATAACCCGACGTACCGTACAGACGAGGTGAAGGCACGAAAACCATCGAGGTGTAATCATGAAAACAACACGAAACTCAATAATGGTGTTACTCTCTTTGATGCTGTCGATCTTCACGGCGGCGGCCCTGTCCGCCCATGACGACCCGGACCCTAACATGCACGGGAAGCCAGCCGTCCACTGGAGCGAGTGGCGCGGCTGCACGGCGCTGATAGCCGGTCGCAAGACGACCATCGACGGCTCCATCCTCTTCGCTAAATCCGAGGACGACAGCCCGGATGACATCGATTTCCTCTGGTATATCCCCCGAAAGCGGCACGCACCGGGCTCCGTTGTGAAGCTTCAAAACGGCGGCTCTATACCACAGGTGGACGAGACCTACGCCTATTTCTGGGATCAGTGCCCAGGCACACCTTTCTCGAACAACATCATAAACGAATGGGGCGTCTCACTGGGCAGCAACGCCTGCCCATCGCGGGAGGACCCCGTCGAGGAAGTCGCCGCCAGGGGTGATATACTGGACGGCGGTCTGGCGTTCCAGCTGCGCATCATCCTGGCCGAGAGGTCGAAAACCGCGAGGGAGGCCGTAGAGGCGGCGGCTGAGCTCCTGGACACCTACGGCTACAACGCTAGCGGGCGGTGCCTGCACATAGTGGGCCCCGAATCCGCATGGCAGCTCCAGATGGTAAGGGGCAAGCAGTACGTTGCGCGTCGCGTAAGGGACGACGAGGTCGCCATCGTGGCAAACACGTACAGCATCCGCGAGGTGGATCCCGATGACAGGGATAACTTCGTATGCTCGCCCCGCCTGATCGAATACGCCGTAGAGCGGGGCTGGTACGATCCGGAAGGCGGGGAGCCATTCGATTTCGCGAAGGCATATGCGAACCCCTTATCGTACGATCACATCGGCAACACGGACCGACACTGGGACATGGCGAGGCTGCTCGACGAGGATTTCCCGATAACCTGGCAGGAGGCGAGGACCGGCATCATGCCCGGTTCGGTGAAGCCCGACCGCAAGCTGTCGGTGCAGGATCTGATGGCGATCTTCCGCGATCATTTCGAGGGCACCGTGCTCGACAGCACGGATAACTACAACATAAGCCCCCACCGCACGAGTGTGCGACCCATATGCTGTGACGCTTCGCACAGGACAACGGTCATCCAGCAGAGGAAGTGGATGCCTCCCGAGATAGGCACCGTGCTATGGCGTGCCCTCGAGCCTTCCTGCCTGAGCGGTTACGTCCCGTGGTACCTCGGCGTTACAAGGATACCGTCCGCATTCCAGATGGCGCCGTTCCGTGCCGATACAACCCACCTCGACCGTGTCGACTTCCACTTCGATATGCCGCCCGGGACCTGGAGCCTGGGCCTGGATTCTTCCGGCGACCTTTTCAAGCTGATGGGCAACCTCATCGACGGTGATTACGGAGAGACGATCTACACGGCTCGCAGGGTTTGGGACGAATTCGAGGCGGAGACATTCGATCTTCAGCCGGTGATCGAGAAAACGGCGATGAAGCTGTACAAGAAGGACAAGGCACTCGCGCTGGAGTATCTCACGCTCTACTCCAACGCCCTTGCCTGCAAATCCCTGGACACGGCCCGGGAGCTCATCCGAGCACTTCCCGAGACCGCCGGCACGTTGACGGCGTACGGGACATACCTTTTCGATGCGGCTGAATACGATTCCGCCATAGGCCGGTTCGAGGCGGCGCTCGAACATACGCCAGGTTATCCGGATGCTGTGTCCGGCCTGGAGTGGGCCAAGGTTCAAAAGAGCATCGAGAATGGGCCCGTGTCCGTACCTGCGAGCACCCTCGAGGGATACGCCGGAGCGTACGGTCCGAGGCATTTCGAGCTGAGGGACGGTTCCCTATACTACAAGCGTGAGGGGCAGAAGGAGTTTCGCCTCATCCCAATCGATGAGACCACATTCGCGCTGGATGGTTACACCAAGTTCCGCCTGCACTTCGTCCCCGACTGCCCGGGCGGAGTCGAGAAGGTGCAGGGTATCTACTTCGACGGCCGCGTGGACGAATCATACCGCGATTCGACAGATCGCTGAACGGACACCCCCGGGCAGATCGCCACGATCCGGCCGACCGCTGAACGGACGCTCCCGGGCAGATCGCCGTGAAAAAAGAAGCCGGTCCATTCTTGATAGCTCACCTGCCAGCCACCTAGCGGTCGTAGAGATCATTGAAAAATCACTATTTTACATAAAACACATGATGTATTCTTAAACTTATTTACGTATTACATAAAATATTCCTTGACAAACATAATGGCCGTAAATTATCCTATGAGCATGGCTATAGAAGTGAAACTAGATCTGATGCTGGTTAAGAGAAAAATGAAGCTCACGGAGCTCTCCGAGAGGGTGGGCATATCGGTGACCAACCTCTCGCTGCTCAAGACCGGAAGGGTCAAGGGGATCAGGTTCAGCACGCTCGAGGCTATCTGCCGGGAGCTCGACTGCAAGCCTGGAGACATACTGGAGTATATCCCCGACTATATCTGATACCTCTTCCCGGTCCGTAGCGGCTTCGTGCTGGAGGTTGCAAATTGGAAGATGATTATTCCAATGAGAGGATCCACGAGGACGACGGTAAGTACACAATCGCCGGATGCCTGGCCATCGCGAGCGGCGCGCTGCTCCTGCCCTACACCATCCTGTCCATAGCCGTCGACGTCAACCACAGTACTGTACCGGTCCTGATGCCGATCATCGTCTTGATCGCCATTGTGCAGATGACATTCTCGATATTCGCATTCATCCAATTCAGAAACCTGCTGAACGAGCGATACGGTTTCCATGATATAGACAACCTGGTGCCGGTCATCGTCATAGGAGGTATCCTGATCACCTTTATATCGATTTTAGGCAAGAGCTACCACGTGTTGAGGATACCCGCACTCGTGCTGCTGATAATATTCGCGATACCGGTCTCGATAGCGGGGATCATGTACGGCATAAGGCTGCTGCGGCTGAAGGCCAAGCTGCACGGGCTGCTCAGACCGCTGGCCTACACTCACATAATAGGGAATATCTTCTTCCTGACGCTCATACTCGGCTTCCTGGGACTGCTCACAATAGCCGCGTTCGATATCATGCTCGGCATCATGTTCCTGCAGGGCCGGGAGGAGGACGATGCAGTTGATTTCGTATAGACTGTCGCAGCCTCCGGGGGCTGCCGCGGAACCGGGCGACCGGCCCGATAGGACCCTGATGCCCAAGTGGGCGCAGCGAGGCCCCAGGGCTATTACGGAAACCCGGCGGCCCCGGTCCCGGACCGGATGGAAAGGAATCGATCTGTCATGAACCACGCGACAATGTTCCTGGTATCAGCTCTGTTTTTCGGTGTTACAAACATAGTTCTTTCCATTTTGATCATGCGCGAGCTCGAAAAGCGCGGCATCAAGACCAGCATCCTCCTGGCTAGGTTTCTCATCCCGAAGTACGTTCACCAGTACAAGGAGATCACAAAGAAGGAGACGGGGTACGCAGGGGCGATGTTCTACTACTGGATAATATCAATAAACCTCTCGGCTTTAACCGCTGTCATAGGGCTCATACTGTACCACTATACATAAAATCGGAAGGAGAGCTTTCAATGTCATTCCTGAAATCAAAGATAGTAATACTGCCGATCGTACTTTCCGTGACCTTCGCAGCGCTGCTGATACCGGCGATCATCGACAGGTACGGCACCGGAGGCTCAATGCTAATCGCGATGCTCGGGATGGCGGTGATCTGGGTGATGTTCCTCGCCTGGGGATGGATCATAAACAGCATCGTCGATCATGAGATCAGAAGGAGAGCGGCGGGAAGGCGTCAGAGCCGGCTATGAATTCCGTTACGATAGATAATCTACCTGCATCAACGGCTCTCTCCGGCCATCGCCTAGAACCGCATCGTGAAGACGGTGCGCTCTCCCGGATTCGACTGCACGGTCAGCTCTCCGCTGTGTAGCCGCATGATCTGACGCGAGATGCTGAGCCCGATACCCGATCCGTCCGCCTTGGTGCTGAAGAAAGGCACGAAGATCTTCTCCATCGCATCCTCGATGATTCCCCTGCCGTTGTCGGATACTTCTATGACGATCCTGTTGCGCGCATCCACCGAGGCATCGATCCTTATCCACCCTCCCGCCCTTCCCCTCACCGCATCCACGGAATTCAGGATCAGGTTTATCAGCACCTGCTCGACGAGCTGTGGATCGGCCGTGAGCTCCAGGTATGGTGGATCGACCTCCGTATCAAGCCTGCACTCCGCCTCATCTATCTGTCCGCCTGCAAGCTTTCTCACACGCTCTACCAGCTCGGCAACCTGGAACCTCTCGAACTCCGGCTTCTTGATGTTCGTGAGGCTGCGGTACGCGTCGGTGAACCGAAGCAGTCCCTCGCTTCGCTTCTTGATCGTCTGAAGTGCTATATGCATATCCTGCATCGCCTCGTCCGTCATATCCCCTGTCTGTTCCCGGTCGGTCAGCATTCCCTCAACGCTCGAGGTGAGCGACGATATGGGCGTCAGAGAGTTCTTTATCTCATGGGTGAGGACCCTGATCAGATTCTGCCATGCCTCCATCTCCTTGGCTTCGAGCTCGCTTCTTATATTCTGGAACGAAACCAGCTTGAGCATGGCGCGGCGCAGGCGGAGCTCCGTCGCATGGATCGATACCTGTAGCAGCTCGCCGCCAACGGTGAATTTGACTAGATCGTTTCCGCCGGGCTCTATGGACCGCAGGGTCCCGGCTAGGCCCGGGCTCACTTCATCGAGGACGTCGACATTTCCGAGCCGTGGGATGTCGAAGAGCTTCTTCGCCGCCGTGTTTATCAACTCTACCTCACCGTCGCTTTTGAAAGCAATGACACCTATGCCCACGTGCTGTACGACCGCCTGGAGATAGCGGTAGCTCTCCTCCCTGTCCATGTCGATCTCCCGAAACCGGGCTACGACCTCGTTGAAGTCACGGCTCAGCTGCTCGAATGCTTTCCCCTTTACAGACGTCGTGAAACCCACCGAGAAATCACCATAGCTTATCGACTCGAACAGCCTCGAGAGCTGCCGATTGGTTGTCTCCAGGAAGGTAATCAGCAAGTAGATCTGATAGACGAGAAGGGCCGCTATCAACACCGAAGCCGCATAGTGGCGGAAAATGATTGCGATATTCAGCAGCAGGACAGTCGTGCACAGCAGCAGCACCCGCGCGATCACGTTCACCCTGAAGTGTTTAAAGACCATGCTTCTCGAGCCTCCGGTAAAGTGCGGCACGGCTGATTCCCAGCTCCCTTGCAACATGGCTGATATTTCCTCCGTACCGCTTCATAGCCGCCCGGATAACCTCCATCTCGACTTCGTCGAGATTGATGCTGCCGATCTCCAGCCCCGCCCCCTTCCCCACGGATGGCTGGAAGAGGAAGTCATCGGGCGCTAGCAAATCCGAGCCGCTCATTATGATCGCCCGCTCGACCGCGTGCTGAAGCTCGCGGACGTTGCCCGGCCAGGCGTATTTCTTGAGCTTACGCATCGTTGCAGCACCTATCCTGGTCCCGGGCTTTCGGTACTTCCTGCTGTAGACCTCGAGGAAATGCCTCGCCAGCCTTGGGATATCATCGATCCGCTCACGGAGGGGCGGGATCTCTATGTTCACCGTATTAATCCTGTAGAGGAGATCCTGGCGGAATGTCCCTCTATCGACCATCTTCAGCAGTGACATGTTTGTAGCGCATATCAGCCGTATGTCGATCGATACCTGCTCATTCGAGCCCACGCGGGACACCTGCCTGCTCTGAAGCGCCGACAGCAGCTTCGTCTGAAGCTGTGGGGGCAGGTTGCCTATCTCGTCCAGGAAAAGCGTGCCGCCGGAAGCGATCTCGAACCGGCCCGGCCTGTCCTCCCTGGCATCGGTGAACGCCCCCTTGACGTGGCCGAAGAGCTCACTCTCGAACAGGGTGCCGCTCAGCGCTCCCATGTCCACCTTTACGAACGGCCCGTCCGCCCGCGGCGACTGCCGGTGGATGGACCTTGCGACCAACTCCTTGCCCGTCCCGTTCTCCCCGGTTATAAGAACGTTGGCGTCGGTTACGGCCACCTTCCTGATCGACTCGAAGACGTCCTGCATGGGCTGTGACCGGCCGATGAAATCATGAAAGGGCTGGTCGAGGTCCTCGCTTAGGCGGCGCTCCCTCGAGCGCAGGCTCTCGACTTCCCTCCGCGAGCGGCCCAGCGTGAGGGCGGCGGACACTGTGGCGAGCAGCTTCTCGTTCTGCCATGGTTTCACGATGAAATCGACGGCCCCCTCCTTCATGGCACGAACCGCCATATCGACATCTGCATATGCCGTGATAAATATCACGATCGCCGCAGGATCTATCTCCTGGATACGGTGAAGCCAGTAGAAACCCTCTTCACCGCTTGTTACATCTCTGGTGAAGTTCATATCAAGGAGAACGACATCAAAGTGCCTGCGCCCTAGCAGTTCCGTTATCCGTTCGGGGTCGCTCTCTGTGTGAACCGTCTCGACGTACTGCTTGAGAAATATACGGGCCGCGACAAGGACGTCCTCGTTGTCATCGACCACCAGTACGGCGCCGTACTTCTCATTCATCCGGTAACTCCTCCACGCTGATATTGAAAAACCCATTATATAGGAACGCCACTCAGCCGGCAAGGAATAACTGTCCGAAGACGGACACTTCGCCGTCCGGTCCGAAAACGCCCGAGTGTCCGATAATGAACACTAACTGTATCGTGAGCGGACACCCACGGGCGCTGTGATAACCTATAACTAGCCATAATATCATGCGTTAGCACATTGGCACGCATGTTGATATCCTCTAGTAGTAACCGATCCTGCGGGAGAGCAGATAGGGGCGAGGTAAAAGGATGTTCAGAAGCTATATCATAACCGCTTTGAGAAATATCACGAGGCACAAGCTATACTCAGCCGTCAATATAGCGGGGCTCGCTCTGGGGATGACCTGCTTTATAATGATCGCCATCTGGGTCAAGGGCGAGCTGAGCTTCGATCGTTTTCACGAGAACCGCGACCGCATCTTCAGGGTCATAACGACCGACGGCTCGGACGGGCTTTTTACGACCTCCCCATGGCCGCTCGGTCCGGCACTCCTGGACCGCTACCCGGAGATCGAGTCGTTCTGCCGTTGCTACTACACCGGAAGCGTCGTGAGGCACGGCGATGTTTTTTTCGACGAACATCGATTCTTCCTGGCCGATTCAACCTTCTTCAATATATTCAGCTTTCCCTTCATCGCGGGAGAATCCCGGACCGCCCTGGCCGGTATGAACTCTATCGTCCTGACCGAAGAAGCCGCGCTGAGATATTTCGGGACGGCCAATCCCATCGGCCGGACCCTATTCATGGACCTTTATCAAACCGAGATGACCGTAACCGGCGTCGTGGAGAATCCTCCTTCGAACTCGCATATTCAGTTCGACATGGTTGCAAGGGTCGAGTGGATGGGAAAATCGCGACTCGAGAGCTGGGAACTGACGGGCTTCACGTACGTGATGCTCCACCCGGCTACGGAGCACGAAGAGTTTGACCGTAAGGTCAAAAGTTTCTACCGGGACATGGTTGATTCCGAAACGACGCTCGAGCCCGTTCTTCAGTCTGTGACCGGGATTCATCTCAATGAGTTCGGTAACAACACGATGATGAAGCAGGTCGCCGTTTTTTCCGTTATTG
The DNA here is from genome assembly GCA_964422745.1 of uncultured bacterium. GTDB lineage: Bacteria > Krumholzibacteriota > Krumholzibacteriia > Krumholzibacteriales > Krumholzibacteriaceae > CAYRCK01. The sequence goes on along the minus strand of CAYRCK010000019.1, from coordinate 31,600 downwards.
CAGTCTTCGTGCTGCTCATCGCCTGCATAAATTACATGAACCTATCGACTGCAAAATCAGCGAGGCGGGCGCTGGAAGTGGGGATCCGCAAGGTCTGCGGGGCCAAGAGCAGGCAATTGATCTCACAGTTTCTCGGAGAGTCGGTAGTGTATTCTCTTCTGGCGCTAGTCCTCGCCGCCGTTGCATCCGAAATCCTGTTTCCGTATTTCAACCGTATAGCCGGAACCGAACTCTCACTCATGAGGTCCGACTGGAGCATCGATCTGACGATACTTATCGTCGTAGCACTCGTCACAGGACTGCTTTCAGGCTGCTACCCGGCTCTCGTGCTCTCACGTGTTCATCCGGCATCGATAATCAAAAGACGTTCGACAATGGGCGGCGGAGGACTGAGAAAAATCCTGGTTATCTGCCAGTTTGCAATCTCAACGTTGCTCGTGGCATGCACACTCATAGTATCTAGCCAGATGAAGTTTATAAGAGAAAGGGATCTCGGTTTCGACCGCTCTCACGTGATAAGGGTTCCCGCCAACAGGACTTTTCTCGACACCTACAAGGCCTTGAGAAACGAGATACTCTCCGATCCGGGCGTCATGGCGTTGACTGCAATGGCCAGCAGCCCTACGGAGGTTAACAACTTCATAAACATAGACTGCGAGGGAAATGCATTCGGCGGCCCTTTCGGCGCAGGATACACGATGGCCGATTACGACTTCGAGAATACGTTCGACATGGAGATCATAGATGGTAGGAGCTTCTCGATCGATCATCCATCCGACGAGACATCGACATGTATAATCAACGAAAAAGCGGCCAAGATGCTCGGGCTCGAGCACCCGATCGGCTCGACCCTCTACTTCGACCATCCGCAATTCGAGGAGTCAAAGAAGAATGTAGAGATAATCGGCGTTGTCAGGGATTTTCACTACAAATCGCTGCACTCACCGATCGGGCCTTTCGTATTCAGGATGCACCGGCCGTGGCACGGTAATATCTTCATCAAATTGAGGCCGGAGGGCATTTCCGAGACCATACGGCGCATCGAAAGCATATACAAATCCTTCTCCCCGGACTATCCGTTCGAATACTCATTCCTCGATGAGATGTACGACGGCCTATACCGCTACGAGACTGTCATTGGCACACTTTTCAAGTTATTCGCCCTGATCGCAATCTTCATCTCGTGCCTGGGCCTTTTCGGATTGGCGGCTTTCACGGCCGAGAGTCGAACGAAGGAGATCGGCATCAGGAAGGTCCTGGGATCGTCCGTATCCCAGATCGTCCTGCTTCTCTCGGGTGAGTTCTCCAAATGGGTTCTACTATCAAATCTCATCGCAATACCGCTGGCATACGTCACCATGCGCAACTGGCTGAATGGTTTCTCCTATCGGATAGATATAGGTCCGTGGCCTTTCTTGATCGCGGCGCTCGCGACATACGCGATCGCACTCGCCACCGTGAGTCACCAAGCCTTGCGGTCGTCTCTCATCAATCCCGTGGAGGTGTTGCACTATGAATAAATCCGTTATCGATATTGGAAGGACGATTATCCGTCCGTTATCAATCGGCCTGATCCTGATAGCGCTTGTTCCCGTGGGATTGGAGGCGAAAGACATCTTCATCGATATAGCCACTGACGCTGAGGTCGAGATCGTTGCGCTAGTGCTCGATGAGGAATGCACCGGAGACTACAGTACAAACGAGAGCGGGTACAGGAACGTCGATCACGGCATCAGATGCCTACTGCGCGGCAAAAGGCAGACAACGGCATCCGCGAGGAGCTGCTTCATAAGGTCCGGCCGAAATGTAGTGCTTGTGAATATCTGTGGAGATGAAACGTCCGCATACGGATCACGGAAGGATCGCCCGGCTGCCACCAGGTGTCTTAATGAAGACAGTGAAAGATTCTGCAGCAGCCACTTCGGGCGGTACTCGGTCGCTGCGAACTGCTGCCTGAAGGGACTCGTGACCGTGGTCAGAAATGTGATCTCACGGATCACTGACACCCTGGCCGAATGAGGCCGGGAGATAGCAGATGGTTGACAGAATCATAAAAAAGAAACGATGGACATTCAGACGGATAGCATGGATCCTCGGAGCGGTCCTTATTGTATCCCTCACCGTCTACAGCCTTCTTCTGTCCGGGCAGGGATCGCGGCTCAACGTCAACGCCGACCGGCTCAGGATAGCCACCGTTGTGCGGGATGAGTTCCAGGAGTACATACCGGTCACAGGGACCGTCATACCGATCAACACATATTACCTGGACGCCGTCGAGGGCGGCAGGGTCGACACGGTTTACCTGGAGGCGGGCACGTTCGTCAGAAAGGGAGAGAGGATACTCAAACTCGCAAACACGAACCTGCTCATGGACGTGATGTACCGCGAGGCCGAGATATTCCAGCAGAGCAACAACCTCCGCAACACGAGGCTGAGCATGGAGCAGAACAGCCTGGAGATGGAGAGGCAGCTTCTGGAGCTGCAATTCAGGATCAGCCAGCAGAGGCGAATCGTCGAATCCAACATCTCGCTTGCGCATAAGAACCTCATCTCCCAGAGGGAGTTCGATGAGTCGAAGGACGAGTTGGATTACCTCGAGAGAAGGCTGGTGCTGACCAGGAAGACACAGAGGCAGGATTCGATCTTCAGAACGGTTCAGATAGAACAACTCGAGGCGTCGCTCGAGCGAATGGAGGCTAACCTCGCCATAGTAAGGCGGAATATGGATAATCTGGTCATCAGGGCGCCGGTCTCCGGGCACCTGACCTCGCTGAACGCGGAGATCGGGGAGTCGAAGAAACGCGGTGAACGGCTGGGACAGATCGACATCCTCGACGGCTTCAAGGTGCGCGTGCCGATAGACGAGCACTACATCGCTCGGATAGACAAGGGTCAGCAGGCGACATTCAGCCTCTCCGGAGGCACGTACAGAATGACAATCGCGAAGATCTATCCTGAGGTGCTGGAAAGCCGCTTCATGGTGGATATGAGTTTCAACGGCGAAGAGCCCGGCGGGATAAGGCGCGGCCAGACGTTCCGCCTGAGACTGGAGCTGGGCGAGCTGTCCGAGACCGTCCTGCTGGAAACGGGCGGTTTCTATCAGAAAACGGGAGGCCGCTGGGTCTACGTGCTCGACGAGTTGGGTGCGGAAGCGAAGAAGAGGCAGATTCACCTGGGCAGGCAGAACACCGAGTTCTACGAGGTGCTCGACGGCCTCGAACCGGGCGAGCGCGTGATCACGTCTTCATACGATACTTACGGAGACAACGACCGGCTCGTGTTGAAATAGAAAACATGCAAAACACCTAGTTGTGAAGCTAAAAGCACAAAAGGAGACATAGGATGATCAAGACGGAGAGCCTAGTCAAGATATTCAGAACCGATGAGGTGGAAACCCTGGCTCTGAACAAGGTAGACATGGAGATCAAGGAGAAGGAGTTCGTGGCGGTGATGGGGCCTTCCGGCTGCGGGAAATCCACGCTGCTGAACATACTGGGCCTGCTGGACAGCCCGACCGAGGGCAGCTACACGCTCCTGGGCGAGGAGGTCTCTGGTTACCGCGAGCGGCAGAGATCCGAAATCAGAAAGAACAATATCGGATTCGTATTCCAGAGCTTCAACCTGATAGACGAGCTGACGATATTCGAGAACGTCGAGCTGCCGCTGCTATACCAGGGAGTTCCGTCCTCGGATAGGAAGAGGCGCGTCGATGAGACACTGGAGCGTTTCAACATGATACCGAGGCGGAACCACTTCCCGCAGCAGCTCTCGGGCGGCCAGCAGCAGCGCGCCGCGGTGGCGCGCGCTGTGATCACACGACCGAACCTGATCCTGGCGGATGAGCCCACCGGCAACCTCGACTCCACACACGGTGAAGAGGTTATGCAGTCGCTTGTGGAGCTCAACGAGGAGGGAACGACGATCGTTATGGTCACCCACTCCCCCACATATGCTGACTACAGCCGCCGAACTATCAACCTCTTCGACGGGGCCGTGGTGACAGAGGACGTCAGGGGAAAGGCCTTCATATAAAGGAGACGAGATGGTTCGGCACATATGCAAGCTCTTCGTTCGCAATTTTCGAAAGAACCCGTTTATAAACCTGCTGAACCTCCTTGGTCTCGCGGCCGGGCTGGCCGCCTGCATGATGATAATCATCTACCTGAACCACGAGTACAGCTACGACGATTTCCACGAGCACGGTGACCGCATAGTCCGCGTCAACACCTTCCAGAAGGTCGGGGAGGGACAGGAGATGAGGCTGCCCTCGGCCTCGTATCCCGTGGCGGAGGGGCTCGCCTCCGATATAGAAGCCGTGGAGAGCTTCGTGCGGTTTCAGTTCTCGAGAAGGACCCGTCCCGTATACGTGGACGACATGATATTTTTTGAGGAAAACCTAGTCTGGGCAGATTCGACCCTGTTCGATGTTTTCAGCTACCGGCTGGTCCGTGGCGATCCGAAGACCGCTCTGGCGGTCAAGGAAAGCGTCGTGCTCTCCGAATCTACGGCGAAGAGATACTTCGGTGACGGCGATCCCCTGGGGCGAGAGATCAAGCTCGGAGAAAGCCGATCCTACACGGTGACCGGGGTGATGAACGATATCCCCCAGCCCTCTCATTTCCCTTCTCACCCTATGATCTTCTCCATGGATTCGGACAAGATCCCTGGCAAGGAGTACTGGATCGGGCGTTCGGCCTACGGCAGTTACCTCCTCCTCGGGGAAGGGCACGATGCCGCCTCGGTCCAGCCGGCGGCGGACAGGGTCTACCACGCGAACGCCGATGAGCTCATGAAGAGCATGGGGGCCGAGTGCGAGATCATGCTGCAGCCGCTCAGCAAGATCCATTTCGACGATGACTTCGATTTCGCCCTCGCCTACACACCGGCCGTCACCCGCAGCAGGATCGTCGTCTTCGCCCTCATAGCGGCCTTCATCCTGATCATCGCATGTGTGAACTTTATAAACATGGCAACCGCACGGAGCACGGAGCGGGCCCACCAGGTAGGCATCAGCAAGGCGGTCGGTGCATCGCGACGTACGCTGATCGCCCAGTTCTTCGGCGAATCGCTCCTTACATCACTTGTAGCTCTCGCCCTATCATTTCTGCTAGTTGAACTTCTCCTTCCAGGATTCGGTGGATTCGTGGGGCGGGAGCTCTCTTTTTCTTATACCGGCAACGTGCTGCTGATTACTGCATTCCTTGCCCTAGCGGTGTTCGTCGGTCTGGGCGCGGGGCTATATCCCGCGTTCGTGCTCTCATCGTTCAGACCGTCCGAGACCATCCATGAGCGTTTTATCACCGGATCGAGCCGTTCGTACATCAGGCAGATCATGATCGGCTTCCAGTTCACGGTGGCCATACTGCTTGCCATCATCACGTTGACGGTTGACAACCAGCTCAGGTTCATGAGCAGCCGGAATCCGGGATACGACAGGGACCAGCTCATGGTGCTGACGGTGGGGCCTGACATGACCGGGCAGGACTGCGAACTGGTGAGATCCGAGGCACTGAAGCACCTGGGCGTCCTCAAGGGCACCTGCTCCTCGTACCTTCCCACGATGGGATTCATGGAGTACACGTTCCGCGTACCGGAGGAGGCTGACTGCGAGATGCTGATGACCAGGATGTTCCTGGTCGATCCCTGGTTCCTCGAAACCATGGGCATGGAGCTGGCCGAAGGACGAAATTTCTATCGGGTCGGCACTGGAGATGCCGGGACTACGGTTATAATCAACGAAGCAGCGGCCCGCCAGCTCGGATGGACCGAGCCCGTGGGCAGACAGCTCGATGCGCATCCCGCAGCCGACAGCTTCAAGCCCGTGACGATCATCGGTGTCGTGAAGGACGTCAACTTCGATTCCTACCACCACGAGATAGAACCGATGGCCCTTGTGCTCGACGGGGGACCATCCGCCAAGATAGCGCTTAGACTCGACAGGGGAATGGTCGGCGAGGCAATCGAGCACGTCCGAGGGCTATGGGAGCAAAATTTCCCGAGATCGCCGTTCCGTTACAGATTCCTCGATGAGACCTTCGGCTTCATGTACGAGCGCGAGATACGACTCGGAAAGCTGTTCGCGTTCTACACCGTGCTCGCAATAGTTATTTCCTGCGTGGGGCTCCTGGCACTGATCGCCTTTTCCACAGAGCGGCGTATACGCGAAATCGGCATTCGCAAGGTGCTGGGAGCTACCCCGCACGGACTATTCATACTGCTCTCGAATGAATACGCCCGTGTCGTGTTGATTTCTCTGGTGATCGCCTCTCCGGTGGCGTGGTGGGCAACGCAGATCTGGCTCGAGAACTTCGCCTATCGTGCGCCTTTCGCCTGGTGGCTCTACATCGCCGCGGGGGCTGCGGCTCTGATTCTGGCGCTCGCAACGGCCGCGACATACACGTGGCGCGCCTGCCGTATCAATCCCGCCGAGGTGCTCAGGCAGGAGTAGGCGGCGCTACAGCCGTTATTTCCATCCTGCATTCTTTAGAAGGGCTTCTATCCTCTTACCTCGCGCGCGGATAGGCGCCGGGCTCAGGCGGTTGAAGTTGAGCCAGGGATCATCGGCCTCGATCGCCTTCTCGATCCAACTATAGGTCTCATCGATCCGACCCCTCGACATATTGATCCACGCGATGAATATAGGCGGAACGTATACCTGCCGGCCCCTCTCAAGCAGACGTTCGAGCAATTCATCCGCTTCCCCGGTCCGGCCGGTCAGATAACTGGCGGAAGAGTGAAGCATGAGCGCTATCGATGCGCCGCCGGAAAGCTCCACCGCCTTCTTTGCCTCCCCGGCTGCTTCCTCGAGGCGTGATTGGCTGAGATATTCCCAGGCGAGATGGTAATGAGGCTGCCAGGAGGTAGGATCTATCTCTATGGTACGTTCAAGCAGCTTTATTGATTCCTCTACATTCCCGGTGTAGTAGGATACGATTGCCGCCCACGTATTGACGATCTGAGAAAGAGGATCGTACTGCTGCGCTATCCTGGGCTGGACCGCAGCGTCCTCGAACCGGTCGTGCATCAGCAGGTGCAGCGCGTAGTTTACCCTTGTTATCGAGGAGCTCGGATCTAGTTCGAGCGCAAGTTTGAACTCACGCTCCGATTCGATCCAGTTACGTTCTATGAGATATAGATTGCATGCCAGAAGGGTATGGGCGGGAGCGAATTTATCGTCTATTTCCAGAGCCCTCTCAGTATTCTCCAGTGACTGTGCGCGCGCCTCTTTCGGATGCATGCTGCCCCAGTAGGCCTGGCTCTGATACCAGATGGCGAGCCCGACGTACGCCGGTGCGAATTCCGGATCTATCCCCACGGCCTCCTCGTAGCATTCCTTGCTCGCCACCCAGCCATCCGGCGTCATCCGGTTCCAGTGATAGAGGCCCTTGAGGTAGAGATTGTATGCAGCGAGATCGCTTGTGTATTTCTTGACTATAGGTGTGCCGGGCTTCAAGGAGAGTGTGATCTCGAGCTTATCTACTATAGCGCGTGCTATCTCGTCCTGTATCTCGAATATATCCTCAAGCTCGCGGTCGTAGCGCTCGGACCATACGTGATAGCCGTCATCGACGTTGATGAGCTGTGCCGTTATTCTCAGCTTGTTCCCGCTCTTTCGCACACTGCCCTCCAGAATGCTGCCGACGTTCAGGATGCGGCCGATCTCCCGTATGTCCTCCTCCCTGCCCCTGAAACGGAATGCGGACGTCCTTGCGACGACGCGCAGCCCCCTTATCCGGGCCAGGGCGTTTATCAGCTCCTCCGCCAGGCCGTTCCCGAAATACTCGTTCTCCGGGTCCGGGCTCATGTTGACGAACGGCAGCACGGCGATCGACGGCATGGATTGAAGCTCGTTATGCAATTTTACCGTGGAATCGGTCTGCATCCTCCTCATCAATATTTCCAGATCGTCCCGCATCCCTTCCATATCCCGGTAGCGTCCGGCTGTATCCTTAGAGAGCGCCCTCTCGACTATCGTAGCTAGCTCCGGCGGCGTGTCCTCACGCAGGGATGACACCGGATCGGGATCATCATTGACTATCGAGTACATGGCGGCCTGCTCGTAATCACGCCTGAATGGATTGCGCCCGGTTATCATCTCGTACAGCACGACTCCGAGAGACCAGATGTCGGTACGGTGATCGACATCCCCTCCCTGCACCTGCTCGGGCGACATGTACTCGGCTGTGCCTAGAGTCGAGCCGTCCCTGGTCAGCCTCGTCCCTCCGGCAAGCTTCGCCAATCCGAAGTCGAGGATCTTGATCCTTCCGTCTTCGGTCACCAGTATGTTGGCGGGTTTTACGTCGCGGTGCACGATCCTTCCCTCGTGCGCCTTTGCCAGCCCGCGTGCGGCGCTCAGGGCGATGTCGACGGCCTCCTCGATCTCGAGCCTCCCCCCCTCGATCCTATCCCTGAGCGTCTCTCCCTCGTAATAGGCCATGGCCATGATGATCCTGCCGCCTTCGATCTCGTCTATCTCGTAGATCGTGCATATATTTGGATGATCGAGAGCCGATGCCGTCTTGGCCTCGTTTATGAAGCGCTTCTTGGCCGCATCATCGCCGCTCAGGTGGACCGGGAGCAGCTTTATCGCCGCCTGGCGGCCCAGCTTCGTGTCCTCCGCCCTGTACACCACGCCCATCCCGCCGCGGCCGAGCTCCTCTAGTATTTTGTAATGTGAGACCGTCTTACCTATCATTAGCCGCTCCAAACGGTACTCAGCCGGACCGTTTCAATGGATTTCACTTTACCGTTCAAGTTACACAGTGCTTGAGATCTTTCACTCCTGCTTCTCAATAATCGACAGAATCTCCTGTGAAATATACACGCGGTTTCTCTGCCTGCCCGTTGCTTCCCGGAGTATACCTGAAGAGACGAGCTTCTCGATGTTCATCTGGGCCGAGCGCGGCGTGATTGAATGCTTATCCGATACTATACGATTTGTGACAACGGGATAAACGAATAGTTCGTCCACGAGCCTCAGGATCAGGGCAGATGAACGTGCCTCCTGCATCCTCTCTATATAGCCATGCCACAATGCGAGCAATCGATCCGACCGCTCGATTGCATCTTTAGACTGCAATGCAATTGCATCGAGGAAGAATACAATCCATGATTCCCAATCCCCACTCCGACTCACACCCAGCAGGTAGTCGTAGTATTCCTGCCGGTGACGCTCAAAATAAGCGCTCAGATAAAGCACAGGCTTTGGTAGCATTCCTTCCGCACACATCAGCAATGTCGTGAGAAGCCTGCCGATCCTGCCGTTTCCATCCAGAAACGGATGGATCGCTTCAAATTGATAATGAATGAGCGCCAGCCTCAAAAGGGACGGAAGCTTGCTCTTGCTGTGAAAGTACTTTTCGAGATAGCCGAGTGCCTCGCTCATTTCCGGTACGGGTGGTGGCACAAAGGTCGCGCCCTCGAGCGTACACCCCTTTGGACCGATCCAGTTTTGTGATCTTCGAAACTCCCCGGGTGTACCGTGTTCCCCACTTACTCCCGACAGTAGCCTCTCATGAATCTCCTTTATCAGCCTGAGTGATATCGGCAGGCTTCTCAGACGTTCCAGCCCGTACTCCAGGGCGGTGACATAGTTGGCCACTTCGCGTACATCCGGGTTCTCCTTCTCGCCGAGCCTGGCCGTCTCAAAAAGCAGAAGATCCGAAAGGGACGCACGTGTACCTTCGATTTTACTGGATAGAACGGCCTCCCGGCGCATGAAAGGACCGATCAGAAGTTGGGGATTCGGAAGCGTACGTGCGACACCGGCGAGCTCGCCCAGGGACCGCTCAGCAACCGCCAACCTATGCACTAGCGATAGGTTCGGCTCCAATGGAGGTTCCCGAGGATCGGGCACGTAAGCCCAATAGCCCTGCGGTGCTCTAATCACCCTCCCATGCTTATCCTGCTCGAAATCCGAAGGTTTCATCTGTTATACTCACGTACCAATAGGCAAGCCGCTATTATACATATATCACGATAAGTATAATTACGCACCGAACTATGTCAACATCATAATTCTAATTTTAAAATAATCTTTGATCAGATCCGCCGAAATGCCCTTTACAGAAATGTGGCCCGGGCGTACCCTTGGTGTATATTTTTTTCACACACTCACAGTAGTATCGTGGGAACCGTACGGATTGTCAAATCATAAGTTCATATCAATAAGTAAGTTACAGGGAGGAGTCTCACCGCCGGTTATGACACAGCGATTGCCTATCAATTATAGCGTAATGGGAAACTTCGGGATAAATAAGGTACGATCTTCGGCTGCTGCGGCTCTTCTGATCGCCCTGATTATTCTTCTATCAGCCCTGGGTACGGCGCTCGCAGCCCACGGAACCCTCTACCTGGAGAAGATAAACATCACGGGGGATCAGACCTCTTATTTGCTTAGGATTGAATTAAGTTCCGACATTAGAGGAGTCGTCTTGAGAATGCTGTCAAAATTGCTATCAAGCTCGTATACTCTTGACCACTCTGCTCTGGCAACATCTTCTTCACCGGCGAGATGGCACACCAAGCCCAGGCACCAGCGCACCATTGCCTCTGTGGGCATGCCGGTCTCAGACTTCAGGAGCAGACATCTTTCGAAGAGCTCTCTTGCGGCTTCATTGTTGTTTCCTCTCAGTACAATTTTTGCACCTAGAGCGAAATGCCCCGGTTTATCATCCGGCTTCTCTTGTACATACGAATCGAGTGCCCGAATCGCTTCGTCTTTCTCGTCTACAAGCCAGAGATAATCAGCATACGAGATAGCAACAGCACGATTGCCGGGGGAAAGATCATAACCCTTTTCGAACTGCTCACCTGCACGTTCCATATCATTCTCTGCGAACTGAAAGTAGGTGCCGTACGCCACATACCCCATAGCCGAATCGATACCGGCAATTGATTGTGCCTGTTTAATCAGTTCTTCTTCCTTTACGCCACCTCTTTTAAAAGAACGAACCATCATCTGAAAAACAGTCATCCTGGCTCTTATATTCTGTGGATCCAGTTCGATTGCCGTATTGAACGCATCAAGTGCCTTCCTCATATTATTCATCCTGCCAAGGAAATTGCTGTATGCGGCTTTCCGCATTACCGAGACTGCCAACCAGTAATGGTGCTCCGATTCATCAGGATCGATATCGACTGTCCTCTCGAGATACTTCACGGCACTCTCATGATCTCCATCAATGAGATCAAGTCTCCCAAGGTAATAGAACATCGCTCCGTTCTCTTCACCATCTTCAAGCAGGTCCTCAAGGAGATGGCGTGCTTCTGTGTACTTCTGCTTATCGAATAATTCTACTGCACTACGCAAGCCGCCTTTATCAGCAGCGACACTCGCACCCGGAAGTGTCATCACTGCAAGTAAAAGCGCTACAGTGAAAAAATTTATATAGAATCTCATAATCCATCCCTCCCATCGCAAGGGCGCATGATGCTCACACAAACAATGACCAGGCACTATGCAAATCCCGGCCTACTTAAACACCAGCTGTTGGATATACTGCACGGCACCTCCATAAGCATTGAACAGCATATGAACAAGTATTGCAGGAAGGAGGCTGCCGCTCTTTTCCCTGTAATACCCGGCCACAATGCCAAGAACCACGGCAGAACTCACTATACCTGCGATGAAGTAAATATCGGCTCCCGTAGTCAACAACATTATGTGCACAAGCCCGAACAATAGAGCAGCAATAAGGACAGGAAGACTGAGACGAATACCGAATATACTCACACCGTGCTCTCGTAGTGGACCGAGAAAACTCTGTATTAAACTTCTGAAGAGCATTTCCTCAGAGATGCTTGCCAAGATCCAGACCGAGATCACGATCTGCACAAAGGAAGACCCGGCTATTACGGGCTGGTTTTCAGAGAGCGACAACAGCTTCCAAAGTACAGCAAGAAGCACATGAACAGTAACGGCTGCAATACTGCCGAACAAAAACGCAGCCTTGATCTGCTTTATTGTCGATCTTCTGAATCCATACCGAGTGAGATTTCCTCTACTGAAACACAGGATAAGAACGAGTGAGACGGCCAGAATCATCACCTGAGTTGCGGTCCCGCGTGTAAGCCAGGCGGAATCCGCCATCAAACTCCTTACGCTACTAATGGATGCAGGAACCGAACTCAAACCCAATACAAGAACGCAAAGCATCACACTTGAGATGATTCGTATCGCTTTCATGGCGCCCCCTTTCGAATTCCGCGTAAGAACCCGCGTACATACCGGCCGGTTGGTATGTAATTGGCATAAAAAAATTACCTTTCGATCGTCCTCCACATATTTCTATACATCTGGTCTCCAATGGTGTCGAGATCGAACGTCTCGTCGAGAACACTCAGCAATAGGGTCCCTTCGATAAGTGAGTTGATTTGAAAAGCAAGCACTCGACAATCTATATCACCTCGAATCTCACCCCTTTCCTGGGCACTAAGGAGGATAGTCGAGATATTCTCGCGAGTTTGCGAATAGATGGCTTCCATCTCTCGTTTTACACCCTCATTCCTTCGCGCAGCGCTAATGAGGATCTCAAGGAAGCTGTATGGATGATGCTCTGCGGTTTCGCCGACTATGCGGGAAAAAGCTATCCTCATTGACTTGATTGAGCCAAAGAGTGCAGCAAGTAAGTCTTTTGCTGAATTCACTGAGCGAAATTGGGTTGTGCTCCACTTCTTCATTTGAGTGGTGATGAACGATAACGCCTCCCTAAACAAGTGTTCTTTGCTCTCGAAGTGGTGATAGATCCCCCCTTTGGTGACTCCCGCCCGGCGGGCTATCTCCTTCATGGAGGCCCGATCGAAACCCTTCTCGAGAAAGACCTGGAGGGCAGTCTTTATGATTCTCTGCTTTGTGTCCAACGATTAATCCACCCCTGAAGGATAGTAAACATACCGTCCGGTCGGTATCTTAATTATAGCTTTTCGTCTGAATATGTCAAACCTTTTCTTCATAAAGATCCATTGTGGCTTCTATTTATTCCATTCGCTTTATTATACTTACATTTACCCCAACCCGAGCATTATTTAAATCATCCGAAAATCCAGAGCTAACCAGAAAAATCCATGGCCGACCTGATATTTATTACTCAATCTGCCGGATCAACCGCGTTGATTTCATAATAGCTTGAGTCTTAATAAGAAATCCGATAAGTCCAAGCATAACAACTCAGACTGAATATTCAGAAGGCACAGGCCTCGTCTATCGGCAAGGGACCGTCCTTTATCCTGTCCTTCAGGCTCTCGCCCTCTATGTATGATATGGAGATGAAGTGATGATCTTCCGCCTCGTTGATCTCGTGGATCGTGCAGATGTTGGGATGATCGAGCGCCGATGCGGCACGCGCCTCGTATAGGAATCGCTCCTTTGTCTCGGGATCTTTCGTAAGGCCGGGCGGCAGGAACTTGAGCGCCACAGTGCGCTTTAACTTCGTATCCTCGGCCCTGTAAACAACACCCATCCCGCCCTCGCCGAGTTTCTCAAGGATTTTATAATGTAAAATCGTTTTACCGATCAAGGGGCGCTCCTGTTACTCTTCGAAGCCAATCCGCTTGCTCTTAACATGCTCCTTAAGCCGTCGGTCCTTCACCTCATCTGAAAGAAATCTGCAGCGGAACAACATAACATTGATCACTGCAAATCCATGCCCTTTAACCGCGCGAGCCTGGTCTTCGCTTCCTCTATCTCCACGCGATCAGGGGAGGCATGCGTCCAGGTAGCGAGAAACCGCTCGTACCTTTCAACGGCCCGGTCATACTGCCCCTCCTCCTCGTACAGCAAGGCCAGCCGGTAGTGATAAAGCGGATGTATCAGAGGGCACAGCTTACGCTCGGGGCCGATCGTCGTGAGCCTCTCGTACTCGGTGATCGCTTTCTCCCGTTTCCCGCACAGGGTGTATGCCCGGGCCAGGAAATCCTTGATAAACGGCATGGCATACGGCATGACGAAATGATAGTGAAACCTTTTTATCTCCCAGCGGGGTGTCTCCTCGAGGATCCTCACAGCCTTACGGTAATCAGTTTCAGCAATCAGTATCCCGGCGTTTAATACATTTCGTTGAATGATCGCCAGATCGGAGAATATCGGATGGACCTCCGTTTCGAGCGACTCTAGATCCATCAATCGAGCCCCGGCTGCTTGAATATCGCCTTCCTCAAGCGCCAGCATACCGAGGCTGAAAGCACGGTAATAGCGATAATCCATCGTCGGCGGATGCTGCGGCATGGAACATTGTAATTCCTCCAACGAATCATCCGGGGCCATGAAATGACTGCGGCATGCTTCAATTTCCCCCTGCTCGTATAAAACCCATCCCTCACCCCACACAGCGCACGTTTTCAAGATCGCGTTGCCGACTTCTCCAGCAAGCTCCGCCGCCGTCTGGAAATCCTCTATAGCCTGATCCTCGGCGCCGATCGTGTAATGATTGAATCCCCTCGTCATATATCCTATCGACTTCCATGCCTTCGAGGTGCTCACCGCGATATGGTAATCGATCCACTTCAACGCCTCGGTATAGTCCTCGTTCAGCGAATAGCCGTACGCCAGCTTCACCCCGACAAAAGGGAAATCCGGTTTGATCTCGAGCACATCCTCGAATACCGATCTGGCCTCGTCGATCCTTCCGGCCGCCATCAACAGCTCGCCTCTCGAATCAAGAGGATTGGCGTCCCCAGGAAGAAGCGATTCGTATCTGTCGAGATACTCCATCGCTTTGTCGAAATCGCCCTTTTTGATCACGTGGATATATGCCAGGGAGTTGCACGCCTCACCGTCGTTCGGATCAAGATCCAGCATCTTCTCGTATTCCGCCATCTCGCTATCGTACATGCCCATCCTGAAGTACAGCTGCGCCAGTTCCTTGTGGGCCTGTTTCTCCTTGGGGAATTTACTGGTGATCTCTGTTAGCACTTCGAGTTGTTTCTCGTAATCTCGTTCGACCATCATCGCGTGGGACGCCTCTATATAGAGCCTTTCTTTCTCGGTGGCCCTGCCTGCAAGCGCCTTGGCCTTTTTAAACGCTCCGAGACTCGCCATTGTGTTTCCAAGATTGAAATGACACCGACCGAGCCACAGAAAGGCTGCGGCGAACGTCGAATCGATCGACACCGCCTTCCCGAACGATCTCAGCGCATCACCCATATACCACCTGTAGTAATCCTCCCTCCCCCGTATGAAGTGGTTGTACGCTTCCATGGATACGGTCGTGACATCGGCTATGTGGGTCACTTTCGTGCCCTTCTCACGTGACTTTTGTCCGCTCAGCCCGATACCGCCGGAGATCTCCCTGGTCAGCTCATCGATCTGCGTCTCGAGAATGCTGCCGACACCCCGGCCGCGCGAGCTGGCGCTCTTGAGCAGCTCCTTCGATTCCACGTCGAGAACCTTGACGTCTGTCACGAACACGTCCCCGGCCTTAGTGAACGTACCGAAGGCGATCGCGCGTATCCCGTCGAGGCGGCACAGCTCGAACCCGAGCTCCTTGCCGATAACCACGGATTCATCACCGTCTATCTGCTTGCGGAGATCGTGCAGCCTCTCCCACGTTGTGACATGAACGTGCTTGGACTGTTCGAGGCTCGTTATCAGAAGGTTCGGTATCACCGCACCCAGATAGTCATAAGCGGTATCGCCGGTCTGGTTCTCGAAGCTGATCACGGCGATCGGGACCGGGGCGGAGACGAGCGGCTCCTCGAAGAGAACCGGGCGCAGCACGAGATACCCCACTATGACGGCAACGATAATTACCGCAGCGGTGATGAGGGTCGCCGCTCTTCGTTTTGCCGGCCTTTTCCCCGCGCCCGCAGGAGGGCTTTTTACAACTACCGATTCCGGTTCCCTCTTGATCCTCTTCAGATCCGCGATAAGCTCATCGGCATGCTGGTAGCGCTCGCCTGCATCCTTCGAGAGGGCCTTGCCTACCGCATGCTCCAGTTCCAGCGGCACTCCTGTGCGAAGACCGCTCAAGGGCTCAGGATCCTCGTTCAGTATCGAATAGAGCACCGACTGGTCGTAGTCGCCCTTGAACGGCTGCCGGCCGGTTATCATCTCATAGACAACGACCCCAAGAGACCATATATCCGTCCGCCGGTCGACTCTATCCCCACGGGCCTGCTCCGGTGACATGTAGGCTACCGTACCTATGGATGTGCCCTCTCTAGTGAGCTGCGTCGCGCCGGCCCCCTTTGCAAGGCCGAAATCCATGATCTTCGCTTCGCCGTGCGGCGTTATCATGATATTGGCTGACTTGATATCACGGTGAACTATCCCGCCATCGTGCGCCGCCTGAAGGCCGCTCGCGATCTGCATCGCTATGTCGACCGCCTCCTCCATTCCCAGAGGCCCCGAAGCGATCCTATCCTTGAGGCTCATACCCTCGATATGCTCCATCGCTATGAAATATCGGCCATCGGCCTCGTCGATCTCATGAATCGTGCATATGTTCGGATGACTCAAGGAGGCTGCGGCTTTAGCTTCATGTATGAAGCGTTCCCTGCCCTCGCGATCTATGACCTGCCCGAGGAATTTCAGGGCAACGGTGCGCTCGAGCTTCGTGTCCTCCGCCCGGTACACCACGCCCATCCCCCCGCGGCCCAGTTCCTCGAGGATTTTATAATGTGAGATCGTTTTTCCGATCATGAAGCGTCTCCTGAATATTTCTCGAGTATCTTCTCGAAACGAGAATCATCTCGCAACGGCTCGAGCAGAGGACAGATTTTCAGAAACGTAACGGAGGTCCAAGACGGAACGGAAAGCAGATGATCGATATGGTCCATCGCGGCATCGCGCTCTCCAAGCAGTATATAGATAGTGGCCAGATCCCATTCCCGGTTTCCAGAAATTATTGCATCATTGGCATCGAGCTCGATACCTTTTTCCCCCTCGCGAATCGCATCATCCCTTCGTCCGAGACCTGCGTAAGCCATGCCGAGTGCGCTACGTATGGTCCCGGCCCCGGGCTGTTCCTGGACTGCTGCTTCAAGGAGAATCCGTGTCGATTCGAAAGAAGCCCGGGCATTCTCTTGAGCTCCCATGAGCATGTATGTAAATCCCAACAGCAGATCGCGGGTATTGATCTCGTTTGCCCATTCGACTATTCCTTCCGGTAAGTCGGCGGCCAGTTCGAGTGCCGACTGATAATCTCCCTCGTATATGTGAAGGGAGACCAAGTATGTCACGACGATATGATGAGTTTGATGAGGCGTTGATAATAGGATGGCCTTGGCACGTTCGACATCTCCCGTCCACAGCATGGCATTCTGGCTCTTGATGAAGTAGGCGGCACCCTGATCGGGATTCAGCTCAATCGACCGGTCGAGGTAACGCTCCGCTTCGGCGTAGTTTCGCATGATGCTGTGGGTCAGTCCTATCTGCATGAAGAACCAGAAATTCGCCGGATCCAGGGTGGCCGCCCTCACGAGATAATCGATCGCCTCCCCGAACAACCCCTGGCGCCGCCATATATAGGCTATTGCCTCCAATAGCTCGGGACTGTTTGGCATGTTCTTGGCCGCGATAGCGAATTCTTTGAGCGCTCGGTCGAAGTCGTAAAAGCCCATATAGTAATAATTGCCCAGAGCCATGTGGGCCTCGGGGAGGTCGGGCTGGATCATGAGAGCGCGGTCCGCCGCCGCTTTGGCCTTGGCCAGGCGCTCGTCGGTCTTGTCGTATCCCCAGAAGTAAAGCTCACCGTGTACTGTTGCCAACCGTGTATAGGCAAGTGCGAACGTGGAATCGAGAGTGACCGCCTGATGGAAAAGCGTCTCGGCGTTTCGCCAGAACTCGTCTATCGAGCCGGCGCGGCGCACCTGGTCGATCCCGCGGAGGTAAGCCTCGTAGGCTAGGAGATTCTCCGTCGGCTCCGCCTCCACCGTTTTGCGTTCCCGTGCCAGCATTGTAACACCTAGCTGCTCGATGATCCGCTCGGCGATATCGGACTGAACGGCGAAGATGTCTTCCAGCTCCCGGTCGTACCGCTCGGCCCAGAGATGCGTGTCGTCGGACACTCGGATCAACTGCGGTGTGACACGTACACTGCTCCCGCCGCCGGCTTGCCTGTTCCACCTGATCGTGCCTTCCAGAACATAGCCGACGCCGAGATCCTCGCCGATCTGCTTCAGCGTCTTTCCGGTACGGTCGTACTGTACGGCGCTGGTACGCGATATGACCCCTATCCCGCTCACGGCGGCGATCCGGCTCGTGATCTCCTCGGTCATCCCCGCGGCGAAGTATTCGTCCTCGGGTGGACCGAGGTTCTCGAATGGAAGGACGACTAGCATTTTCCTGTCGTCGAGGGGCGTTGGTTCCCCGGTGGTACCGAAGTAGCGGGGGAGGATCTGCGTAGCGAGAATGATAAGAACAACGACGATGGGTAGGTACAACAGGTAGATGAGCTTGTTGGTCTTTTTCGGCTTTGCGGGTGTCACAACACGCGCGTGGCCCGTGCCGAAACAGGCCGACAACTGCCGGAGATCCGTTATGAGATCGGCCAAGCCCTGGTACCGATTGTTTGCGTCTTTCTCAAGGCACTTCTTGATAATTCTTTCTAGCTCCATCGGAACGCCGGTACGGAGCGACGTCACCGGCTCAGGCTCTTCATTTACAATAGAATAGATCACGGCCTGCTCGTAGTCTCCCCTGAAGGGGCGCTGTCCCGTTACCATCTCGTACAGCACGATGCCGAGCGACCAGATGTCGGTACGATGATCGATCACTCCTCCGCGCGCCTGCTCGGGCGACATATAGGCGCAGGTGCCGAGTGTCGTGTCGACCCTGGTCAGCACCGTTCGGCCTCCCGCCTTGGCGAGACCGAAGTCCATGACCTTGATCCTGCCGTTGTCCTTGATCATGATGTTGGCGGGCTTGATGTCACGGTGGACGATCCCCTTCGCGTGGGCCTCGCGCAGCCCCTCGGCGGCCTGGACGGCGACATCTGCCGCCTCATCGAGCCTCATCGGCCCCGATTCTATCTTTTCCTTGAGGCTTTTCCCTTCCACAAGCTCCATGACGATGAAAGACTGCCCATCGTACTCGTCGATCTCGTGGATCGTGCAGATGTTTGCGTGGCTGAGCGCCGCCGCGGCCTGCGCCTCATGGAGAAAGCGTGCTCTGTCCTCCTTGGAGCCAAGCGCCCGGGGCGGCAGGAACTTGAGCGCCACAGTGCGCCTTAGCTTGGTGTCCTCCGCCTTGTACACCATCCCCATCCCGCCCTCGCCGAGCTCTTCGAGGATCCTGTAATGTGAAATCGTCTTGCCGATCATAAGCCGCCTCTGCTACTCATCGAAGTTCTCCCACTCGAGCTTCACCCGCTCCATCAATCTCTGGAACCTATCGTCTGAGCGAAGATTCTCTAGAAATGGATCGTACTGCGCAAAAAGAGGATAGTTGATAAAACCCCTTTCAACCGCGATCCCGAGCCATTCCAGCGCCTTATCATGCTCACCAAGCATCGAATATCCTGTCGCGACATGCCACGCATACTGCCAGTCCCTCTTGCTTATAGCCTCGAATTCCTGCGTAACGTAACGACTCGCCTCAGCTGAATTCCCGGCATAGGCATTTTTCATGAAAAGACTCAGATCTGTCAGATAACGATCGGGGAAGTCTTTGGCCAACTCGTCGACTACTGAGTAGAACTCCTCTAATCTTCCAGAGTATGCAGCAGCCACCATGTAATGTAACCTTGCTCTTTGATCATCTGTGCTCGATTGATAGTGCTCTCGTGCAAAATTGTAACCATCTTCGAACCGCCCCGAACATAGAAGCAGCCAGCTTTGAAAAGTATCGTGAATGATGGGATCGATTGTCTTTATTTTTTCGGCTATCTCTTCAGCCTTATCAATTTTTCCAATGAACGCGTAGATCACTTCAAGCCAGTGTAGAGCTTCCAGATCATTTGGATTGACCGCCACGACACGTTTTAGATAGGCCACTGCCTGCTTTGGGTTTCCACGGGACATCTGAACTCGACCCAGCAGCGCATAGCCGTGTGGAGATTCCGGTTCCAGCTCGAATATCTTCCCGGCATACTCTTCTACACTATCGAGATGCCTCTTGTCTGAAGTGAGGCCGATGTTATAGTATTGCCATTCTACGTATCCCATCCCCTTGTAGAGAAGTACGTTGTCTCCAATCCGGTCGAGGCCGTTCTGGATATATGCTCGCGCGCGCTCCAGGCTTCCCTCGGTCAGTTTCCACGTCTCTTGCTTGGCCTTGAAGTAATACTCGTAGGCGATCGGGTCGTCGATAGGCCGGTCTGCTATCATCCTGTCCTCATCGGGGCTCAAGGTAACCTTCAGGGCATCGACTATCGCCCGCGACACCTTCTCCTGCATCTCGAATACGTCGTCCAGTGTTCCCGTATACTTGTCGGCCCATACGTGGGCATCGGAGCCTGCATCGATAAGCTGTGCCGTGATCCTAAGATCGTCGCCGATCTTTCGAACACTTCCTTCGAGTACATACTGCACGTTGAGCTCGTCCCCGATCGTTTTGATGTCCTTGTCGGTTTTTTTATAGCTCATGGCGGATGTGCGTGAGATAACGCGAAGGGAGCTGATCCTGGAGAGATCGGTGATTATCTCCTCGGTAAGGCCGTCGCTGAAGTACTCGTTGTCCTGGTCTGGGCTGATGTCGTCGAATGGGATGACCACGATCGACTTCTCGAACGCTCCGCGAACACTGGATCCTGCGGGGCCAGCCTCACGATCCTGCTCTGCGGAACCTTCAGGCCCCGGCCCGCCCGTAGAGCGCGAACGCTGCAAACCGGGCAAAAACGCGATGGCCGCAGCGGCGATTGCGACCGCAGCAGCCGCAAGAGAGATCCAAACCCATTTCCGATTCTTACGCGGCTGCATTGCGCGGCCGGAAACGGTTCCTGCTATATCAGCACCCTCTATCAATCCCAGAGCGCCGAAATCTGCGATCAAATCGTCAGCCGTCCGGTAGCGATCCTCCGGATCCTTAGCCAGGCATCTGTCGATGATCTCCTGCAATTCGGGTGGCGCCCCGTGAAGGCTGGAGTCGAGAGGCTCGGCCTGTTCGTTGAGGATAGAGTAGATCACAGCCTGCTCGTAGTCCCCCTTAAACGGCACGCGCCCCGTTAGCATCTCGTAGAGCACGACACCGAGCGACCAGATGTCGGTCCTGCCATCGACCCCGTCCCCTCTCGTCTGCTCGGGGGACATGTAGGAGACTGTCCCGAGTGTAGTGCCGATACGCGTCATCTTCGACTGCCCGGCTAGCTTTGCTAAGCCGAAATCGACGATCTTGGCCTCCCCACGCTCCGTAACGATGATATTCGCCGGCTTGATATCGCGATGCACTATACCCGATTCATGCGCCCTCGAGAGCCCCCGTGCGATCTGAAGGGCTATCCCAAGGGCCTCGGCCGGTTCCAGAGGCCCTCTCTCAATCCGCTCCTTGAGCGACTCCCCCTTGTAGTACCCCATGCATATGAAGATCTGCCCGCCCTCGGTCTCCTCGATCTCGTGGACGTTGCAGATATTGGGATGATCCAGGGTGGAGGCGGCCCGCGCCTCGTGGAGGAAACGCTCCTTCGTCTCCTGATCCCGGGTGAGATTGGACGGCAGGAACTTCAGCGCCACCTGGCGGTTAAGCTTCGTGTCTTCGGCGAGGTACACCACACCCATTCCGCCCTCACCGAGCTTCTCGAGGATTTTATAATGTGAAATCGTTTTGCCGATCATGGGCTTTTCCTGATGAACCCTTCGTGTACCGCGTAATGTTGACCTGCTCTATCGACCGGACATCAGTCCTGCCGAGCTTCCCGCATATTCTGTAGTGTGCTTCTATAGTATTGAAGTATTATCAGTCCTTTTAAAAATCTCGCCGCTCCCCTATGAGCCCAGATCCGCGTACTTCTCCATCATTTTCTCGAAACGGGGATTTCCCTTCAGCGGCTCCCACATCTGATCGAGGCGGATGGAATTGACCGAATTCCCCCCGTAGGGATAGGAGAGAATCAGCTCGAGTTGATCGATCGCCTTATCGTATTCACCAACAATCGTGTATACCTCGGCCAGCGCGAAGACATAATAAGGCCCTTCAAAGGCATCCTTAGAGATCGGGATCGCCTCAACGGCCTCGATCCCCGCCTTTATCGCCTCATCCTTCATTCCGAGCAGCGCATATACGAGGGCCAGATCAGACGAACTGTTCTCATACAGTCTGCTTTTCGTGTTATCCAAGCTTTCCAACTCCGCGCGCAATGAATCCAGGATCGACGTCGCG
Organism: uncultured bacterium; assembly: GCA_964422745.1. Taxonomy (GTDB): domain Bacteria; phylum Krumholzibacteriota; class Krumholzibacteriia; order Krumholzibacteriales; family Krumholzibacteriaceae; genus CAYRCK01. Next base: position 9,348 of record CAYRCK010000019.1, on the reverse strand, counting down.
TCAGCCACCCTGGTCTTCCCTATCAGGCATTCGGCCTGCTCGATTTTTATTTTGACCGACTCATAGATGTTGGATGGAGTACAATCCTCTATACCCCAATCGTCCAAAGCCTCACATGGTGAGTCATAGCAGGTCCTGCCGAGTGGCATCACGTCTTCCCAAAGCATGTAGGAACATCTCCTCTCGGGGGAGAGTCTATCCATCGCCTCAATAATGAAGTGCCTCGCCCTTTCCCTATCCCCATCCCTGCCTATCGCTATATAGGCTTTCGATATGTACGAGCTCGGCATGTCGGGTGCCAGTGATATGGCTCTATCCACGTACCGCTCCGCATCGGAGAACCGCCTCATCATCATGTAAGTATTTCCGAATCCATCCCAGTTAAGGATGTAGCTTCGCGGATCCCTCTCCAGAGCCCTCTCCAGATAAGTCAACGCCTCCTCGCATTTGCCCTGCCGCCTCTTTATGAATGCTATCGCCTTCATGGCCTCTTCATCGCTGGGCCTGTTTTTCAACACTATGTAGAACTGCTCGAGAGCCCTCTCGTAGTCGCGGCTTCCGTAATAGTATATAAATCCCAGCGCGAGGTGAGCCTCTAGAAGGTCGGGATCGATACGCAGCGCCTCATTCACAGCTGTGGTTGCCTTTGGGATACCATCCCTCTCGCTTAACCGCCAGTAAAGCCAGGTATGCGCCCTCGAAAGCCGCACCCAGGCTAGTGCGAAGTTAGGATCGAGCTCGACCGCCTTCTGGAACATCTCGAGTGTCTTCCACGAGTCCTCCTCGTTCACCCGGCGTGCGGAGTACTCTATTCCCTGTAGGTAATACTCGTATGCCTCGAGGTTCTCTGTTGGCTTGGCCGCCAGGGCCTTTCGCTCCTGCCCGAGCAGTGTGATATCGAGCTCACGTGCAACACGCTCCGCTATCTCCGACTGAAGCCGGAAAACCTCCGTCATATCCTCGTCATATGTCTCGGCCCACACGTGTATGTCGTCGGAGCTCCTTATGAGCTGCGGGATGATCCGCACCCGGCTGTCAGGGCTGGACGGCCTCTCCCGCTGAATCGTGCCTTCGAGTATGAAATCAACACCGAGCTCCTCGCTTATCTGCCTCGTGCTCTTCGTCCTCTCCTTGTACTGGATGGCGCTCTGGCGGGATATGACCCCTATCCCACTTAGCCCCGCAAGCCGCGCCGTTATCGCATCGGTGATGCCGTCGGCGAAGTACTCGTCCCCGGGCGGACCGAGGTTCTCGAAGGGAAGGACGACGAGCATCTTCAATCCGGGGACGCCAGATCCTCCCTGCCGCTCGCCCGGCCCCGCTGCATAACGCTGTACGATCAATACGGCTATGATACCTATCAGAATGATACCGGCAGCCCACGGCAGCCAGCCTAGCCTGCGTGCCGGGGTGGGCGCCTTCGTTGATGCCGGCTCCACTGGAGCTGAAGATGCCGGTTCCACTGGAGCCGGAGCGGCGGGAATGCGTACCGAAGGATCGGGCCTTATCGCCCTGCTCGTCGTGATCCTCTCGCTTATGATGCGTTTTAGATGCCTGAGGTCCGCCGCTAGGTCACGCGCCGTCTGGTACCGCTCCTCCGGATGCCTCTCCAGGCACTTGTTCACGATCCGCTCGAGCTCCGGTGGCACCCCGGTCCTAACCGCCGTAAGCGGCTCGGGCTCGTCGTTAAGCACCGCGTATATCACCGCCTGCTCGTACTCTCCGCCGAAGGGGCGGCGGCCGGAGACCATCTCGTAGATGACGACGCCGAGCGACCAGATATCAGTGCGGTTGTCGATCCTGTCGCCCGCGGCCTGCTCCGGGGACATGTATGCCACGGTGCCCAGCGTGGTCCCCTCCTTCGTCATGATCGTCCGGTTGCGAAGCTTGGCAAGCCCGAAGTCCATGATCTTGACCTGCCCCTTGCCCGTGACCATGATATTGGCCGGCTTGACGTCGCGGTGGACGATATCCTTCTCGTGCGCTTCGACAAGCCCCTGCACGATCTGCATCGCTATATCGAGCGCATCGTCCAGCTTCAGCGGGCCCGAATCGATCATCGCCTTTAGACTCTCTCCCTCGACGTACTCCATCGCGATGAACGACTGCCCCTCGTATTCGTCGATCTCGTAGACGGTGCATATATTGGCATGGTTGAGAACCGCGGCGGCCTGCGCCTCGTGCGAGAAGCGTTCCTTGGCATCCGGGTCCGTCGTGAACTCGGTCGGAAGGAACTTGAGCGCCACGGTCCGGTGGAGCTTCGTGTCCTCCGCCTTGTACACTACACCCATCCCACCTCGGCCGAGCTCGTCGAGTATCTTGTAGTGAGAGATCGTCTTGCCGATCATGTCCCTCTCTCTTTCATTTTTATGCGCATTCCCTTACACCCGGCCGTCTTACTTGGCGATGTTCCCACCGCCAGGATCCCGTGGGCTACATGAGTTGACTTTACTCTATTGGACGTATTCAGCCCCAACGGTGGCCGCACGGGATCTTCTAACGTGAATTCCCCAGCCACCGATTATATCATCGTAACTTCTTTATATATAACTTTTCCATGAAAAAATTAACCTTCGTGCAGTATATCAGATTTTAAGAGATATTTATAGGTATATACATGTTAGGAAGCGGGAGATTTAATATAGGGCAAAGGTTCCTCCCGGATGGATGCACCCTATGGGATATGGGGGCGCTTCTCAGATTGAGGCACACCTTGAGGTTGAGGGGGTTTCTGAGCCTGTCTACTCATCTTGGCGGACCGCCGAATCGCCCGGCGCTTCCGTTAGTGACTCTGTCGAGAGATCCGGCGATTCGCAGTAGCTGAATGACGGATACGTATGTGAGGGCGGCGCTACATCAACGCGGTGCGGGACGACGTATATGATACGATCCTCCTCGAGCCGTGACACACCGTACCCGACCGCGAATCCGAAGAGCACTAGGGCTGCAACCCTGAGCCAAGTGGCGAAGCGCGGGCGGCTTGCTCCGGGCAGCGGGATGACGGCTCTATCGAGCCCGGGCTCGATAGAGCCCAGAAGATCCATGTCCCTCCGTATCCCCTCAAGCCGCACTCTGCAGTCCTCGCATTCAGAAATATGCGCCTCAAGCCCGGCCGCTTCCTCCCCGTCCAGAAGCTCCAGCGCCAATTTCATCAGCATGTCGTCGTCGATGTGATTCATTCCGTGACTCCTTTTTCGTGCAGCATTATCCGGCATTTCTTGAGAGCGTTGAAGATCCGCGATTTCACCGTCCCGAGCGGGAGGCCGCATATCCCCGCTATCTCGCCGTAGCTGTGCCCGCCGTAAAACCTCAGTATGAGAACGTCCCTGTGGCTCTCCTCCATGGACTGTATCACCTCGTTCACTGCGCGGTCCCTCTCCCGCTCCAGCGTGAGGCCTAGCGGCGAGGGATCATTCGCGGGCTCTTCGGCATAGTCGAGGGCTCTAAGGTTCCCGGACCTGCGCTTCTCCTTGAGCGCCATGCGGTAGGCGACCGTCGAGAGATATCCACCGAGGCTCCCCCTGCTGTGCCTTGGCCCCCTGTGATAGAGATCGAGGAACGTCTCCTGTACTATGTCCTGCGCCGCGGCGTGCGATCCCGTGATCAGCAGGACCATCTTGAGCAGCCGCGGCGAGTGTCGTTCGACAAGGGCCCGCCAGGCGCTCTCATCTCCGCGCCTGGCAAGGCCCAGTTGATTCCAGTCCGGATTCATTCAATATAGCCCTTTTCGCGGCACCAGGACCTAATCTCCGGTATGTCCGTGAAGCTGCACCACACCGTGTTCAGGTCATCATTGTACTTCTGCGACATGATATCGGCAACGTGGTTGTGGTACCAGTTGAATAGCCCCAGCCTGTACGTCGGTGCATGCTTTTCCAGTGGCTCGCACATCCTGCGGAGCGACGACGCATAGTTGATCGCTATCCTCCTGTCACTGTGGTTCTCGGTCTTGTACCTGATAGACCAGCTGTCGAGCCCGTTCGTGCGGTACTCTTTCAACCAGATCTCTGCTATCCGCTTTACCTCATCCGACAGCGACACGGGTGGATCGCTCACCAGGGTCGCGAGGCCAAGAAGGGTGCCCGATTCCATGTACGGCTTGAGTGTCTTAGACGGAGGGACGGTCGCCGCGATATATACCGGGCGCTCCTCCCGCTCGGCGGCCTTGATCAGCCTGACGATGAGCTCATCACTCCAGGGCGGCTTCGATGTGGTTCTGAGCTTCTCGAGCTCCCCGCTCGTGATGAAACGGGGTGCGCCCCTCTTGATGATCAGCAGCGGGTACCACTCGGAGTTCAGCAGCGAGCGGTTCACGATGCAGACATCCGGCCTGTGGTTCATCAGGCGTTTGAATATCCAGACGGGATACGTATCGTTGTCCCCGTTCGTAACGATTATCGCGTTCTCATGCAGCCCGGCGAGCATGTTGTAGCAGTAGTCCATAACGGTTTCCGAGATCGCATCCCCCTCCACCAGCCGGCGCAGCGCTACATCCATCAACTCCATCTCACCGCGCTGCATGTAATGTATGACGAGGCTGAACCAGGGCTCCATGAACGTCGGGTCCATGGCCACCGACCGCTCGAGATACTGCAATCCTTCATGGTCGTCCACGGCACCGAGCCGCTTGAGGCCGGCGAGGTAGAGAAGAATCGGGTTTGCCGGATACTTGTCGAGCCCCTTGTCGAGGAGCTTTATGTAATCGGGGTCCTTCGCGTAACGCGCCGCGTACATCCAGTAGCCGTACGCATCCTCCGAGGGGAAGGCATCGTTGTACTCCTTCCAGCGTTTTGCGAGCTCCTCGTATTCATCCCTGCCGTACCCTACGATTCTAAGGCTCTGAACCTTCTCGGGCCTGGAAACCACATCGGCAGTTTCGGCAGGCTCGAATGCGCCGATGACTATAACGGCCGCAAAAACAGCAACCAGCGTTAGTCTCGATGAGAACATGGCCACCTCCAGTCTTTTACTCGAACCATTTCTAGGAATATAAAAGGATGCGGAATCGCCGCCCCTCGAGTATATAGGCGCTGAGAGGGGAAAAAGTTCACAAAAAAGATATTGCAGTTCGACTCACGCCGACGGATCTTAGAATAACCGCGGCTCTCCAGGCCTTAGCGATCCTATTATCTCAAACCGGACGCCTACTGCAAGAGCACCATCTTGCGCGTCTTGACGAACGAGCCTGCTACAAGCTTGTAGAAATAGACACCGCTCGCCGTCTGCCGCCCTGCCGTGTCACGGCCGTCCCATGTAACCTCGTAACGGTTCGCGGCACGGTGCTCGTCGACAAGCACCTGCACCAGGCGGCCGGAGACATCGTAGACCGATAGCCGCACGTGCGCCGCCTCGGCGAGACCGAACGAGATCGTCGTGGCCGGGTTGAACGGGTTCGGCACGTTCTGGGCCAGGAAAAACGTCCTCGGGATGGGAGGCGTATCGCCGTCGGTTATATCATCAGGTGCAAGGAGCGCGAATCCGCTCTCGTTCTCGTGCACGTCCACGGCCGCCACCTTGTAGTAGTAGCCGCTAGCGTATGTCCACTCCGAATCGAAGTAATCCGACGACAGGGGCGATGCTATCATGTTCCCCGGGCCGGGAACGAAGCCCTCGTCGACACCGCGGTAGACCGTGTAGTGGGAGAGATCGTTCTCCGTGTTCGGCTCCCAATCGATGTCGAGCCCGTCCGGAGCCGTGCTCGGCGCGCCGGCAAGGCCCAGTGGCGGATCCGGCGGCAGGTTGTCGACAGAGTATCCCGAGTCGGGCTCGCTTATGAAGTATATCGACGGCGTGGCCGTCTCGGCCGATACGCAGTAAACAGAGTGGTCGAAAGTGGTCGCCGAGTCCGCGACCGTTGCGACCAGCACCGCATAGTTGCTCTCCTGGTGCGCAGGCGCGGATCCCACGACGGCCCACGTTCCGGCGGGCAGCGAGTCGGACGCCGCCGCAGACACGTATGTCCCGCCGTTATAATCGATCAGAACCCTGCTATCTGAGGGCGCGAGCACGTCCGTCCCGCCTCCGCTTGAAGCCACATGCACGGGGCGATCCAGAATCGTGCCGTGCTCTGCGATAGCCCGCGCCGCCGTGTAGCTGTCGATCCGCCGGTAGATGAAGTACGAGGTCACGGGCGTCCCGCTCTCGGTAGCGAAATCGTACCCGGACCGGGTGAAGTGCAGGTACGCCCATCCACCCTGATCGTCCGGGACGTCGACGACCGAGTCGACGACCGCCTCCGCAAGGCATACATGTATGTAACCGGTCTTCTCCTCGGTGTCCTGGCCCCCTGGGCCGTCGACAGTGAGGCTCACCGTATTCAGCCCGGTGTCGTTGTAGACATGAAGAGGATTCGCCACATCGCTCGAATCCCCGTCACCGAAATACCACTTCCAGGTATCGATAAGCCCCAGTGATTCGTCCGTGAATGTCACGGTGACCGGCGCCACACCTCCGGGCGGATTGGCCGAGTACTCCGCCAGGATCGGCGGGGTCTCCTGCACCTTTATATACTCGGTCTTTATCTCCTCGTCGCTGCCGTACGGCCCATAGGCTATGAGCCTTACATCGAGGGTATCCGGTGATGAGTAGACGTGCACGGGATTCAGCACCGTGGACGAGTCACCGTCGCCGAAGTACCACTTCACCGAATCGACCTCCCCGGCTATTAGGTTCACGAAGGTCACCTCGAGCGGAGCGTACCCGCTCGTGGGCGATGCGGTGAACTCAGCCTGCGGCGGCGACATGTCGGGCAGCACGATGATGTAATCCGTCTTGACCTCCATATCCGATCCCACCGGCCCCGAGACGGTCAGCGTCACCGTGTAGGTATCGGGCTCCGTGTAGTAATGGCCGGGATTCTGTTGTGTGCTCATACGCCCGTCACCGAAGTTCCAGACGTAGCTGTTGATCGCGCCTGTCGATAGATCAGTGAAAACAACGGGCAGAGGCACGTACCCGCTTAACGGTGTGCCCGAGAAATCGGCCACCGGTGCCGGAGGAGGGCTTCCCTGGTGATAGTAGTAAGGGCCTATGTCGGCGATCGTGCCGTCGTTGTCGGTGTCTAGCGATGTATCTCCCGCGTCGATGCACGGCGAGCCGCTCGTGAGGTTGTAATCGCCGCCAGATGGATCGACCTGTAGCGGATCTTCGAATATATTGAAATACGTATCGCAGGAGTCGCCGTTCACGTTCGTCGTGATAAGCTGCCCCACGGTTGCAGGGAAGTACGAGGGATCACCCCAGAAATCATCGACGTTGTTGTAGAAGTCGTTGTAGTTCAGCGAGAATGTCCCCCGGTTCTGTGTGCTGCTTATCGCTTCTACACAATCGCGGAATATATTCGATGTAATGACAACGGCAGGCTCATCATCCCCGATGTGTATCCCGGTAACCTCGTTGATGAACATGCACCTTTCGACCGTGTAGGGTGTCGAGAAGGTCGTGCCGATCCCGTACATCAGGTTATTCTTGAACACACACCTCGATATATCCGTGCTCGAAAGGTTCGTGTAGATACCCTCCGTGTTGTTATCGAACGTGCAGTTGCTAACGATGCCGTCGACTCCGTACACGATCCGAAGTCCCGGGTTCCCGCAGCGTGTGACGAAGCACCCGTCGACGTATGCATCGGTGACACTGTACAGATAGATTCCCTTGTCGCAATTATCTACCGTGCAGTTGGTGACAGGCCCGTCGGAGATGGAGCAGTTTATCCCCGTGCCTCCGCAGTCCTCAATCCTGCAGTGCGATATCGTCGGTGATGCGCGGTAGCAGTCGATTCCATGGTCGTCGGTATACTCCACGAAGCAGTTGGAGACGAGCGGGGCCGCGTAGTCTATATACACCCCCTGATAGCCATATTCGATGCGGCAGTAATCGAGCACGCTGTTGTCGTCGGCTGCATCGTAGAACTGGATCCTGTTCCAGTCGCCGGGCGCGGGGACCGTTTCGTTGGATGTGAACGTGATCGAGTCTGTCACCGTTCCCTGGGCCAGCAGGAGCCCCGAGACCTGGAAGTAGTAGTATCCCCTGAATTTGATCGTGACCCCCGGCTCGATAATAAGCGTATCGCCGTTCGGGATTGTGACGTCTGAGTCTACGTAATACACCGAGCCGCCCGTGAGCGTGCCGTTGATATCCCCTGTGAGGATATAGGATTCTCCAGACAGCGTCACGTCGCCGAGCACCGTAGTCCCCGAGATCAGCACCCCGTAATCACTGTGCGTCGCGTAGCCTATCTTGCGGTACTCTATGTCATAGATCCCCGTTTGAAGCAGTAGCGCGAATGAGCCGTCCGTGGACGTGACGGCGCTGTCTGAGACTGCCGACGGTGAGACCGCCTCGAAGACGACGAGTATCCCGCTGTGATCGGCCTCGCCGTCGAGGTACGCCTTACCCGAGACGTCCACCGCGCCAAGTGGCCCGGCTGTTGAATTTGAAATGAATCCCGCGCACAGCGCGGCACCAACTACTATGATTGCGAACAGGAGCTTGAGTGTGTAACAACGCATGGCTGCCCTCCCCTGGATGGTCGTATGAACCGTATGCCCGGACATGGAAAAACGGGAATGATGTAAGTTTCTGGTTGGTTCGGAGCAATTTCCCGCTCGATGTCTCCATAAAATGACGAATGCCTTATTGTACCACAGTAACTGCAAAAAATCCATATAGTTGTTGCATGATCCGTGGTGATTTGGGCAGTGCCTTTAAACCTAATTATTCGATTCAGTCACTCGATTAAGTGCAGCTCAACTGAGATAGGATAGTAGTAATCGACAGGAAAATACTGTGTTCTGGCGTAATACAAGGAAGGAGACAGTTTGACCTTAAAGCGATGCTCAGATCACCATCACTGAATACAACATATAGTGAATAGTGACTACGATAGCCGCTCACATAGTTTTTTAATCAGCACTGTAATATGCAGTTTATTATTTCTTCTTTATCGCCAGCCCCCTGACGACCGTCTTGGATTGAGCGAAAATGCCTAGGAACGATGTGCCCTGAACATCTCCTACGCAATTAACTATTCCATCCGCCCCCGCTTTAAACTTTGCATCCTCGATTGCAGCTCTATATCCGCCATCCCCGAACGAGAAGAGACCCAGGACATTCGATGCCTTTGAGATCCCCTCAACCATGCCTATTACGACAAAGCTATCCGGATAGGCGATATATACTACATCATCTGTTAAATCGCCTGGAACCGTACTGCTATTGACGAGAAACCCGGGCGTAACACCTCCCGGACCCGGCATATTCACGGCCATGCAGCCATGAACAAATATTGCTGAACAAGCTAAAGCAGCAATGAGCCAAAACCTATTCGCACGATTTCTCAAAGCGCTC
>CAYRCK010000018.1:0-59836 GCA_964422745.1 uncultured bacterium | reverse complement strand
ATGCGCTAACTTCGGTTCTGTTCCTTCTGGTCGGCCTGCGTGGAGCTCTGGCCGTATCCGCCATCGCCCTTGCTGCTTACTGGCTGCTCCTCTGGAGGGCAGGGAGCGGGGATCCGTACTCACTGGAGGGCAACATAGTCCGGCGTGTGGATATCGCTTTGATGGGAGCGGGGCATCTATGGGCAGGAAAGGGGATACCGTTCGATCCGGAGGGGATTCTAAGCACGGTGCCAGCCGCCGTCACCTCGATCCTCGGATTGGCGGCCGCCGGCGTGATGGGGGCGGGGAACGATCCGCGGAGGCAGGCCGCATGGCTCTTTCTCCTGGGGATCGCATGCGCCGGAGCGGGTACGGCCTGGAACACCTTATCCCCGATCAACAAGTACCTCTGGACAGGTTCCTACGTGCTGTTCTCGGGCGGCTGGGCGCTGATCGCTCTGGCCGCTCTCGTCCTTCTGATAGACTCGTGGAGGATACGAAGCTGGTCTGAGCCCTTTGCCATTTTCGGGATGAATCCGCTCTTCATATTCATCTTATCGAGCCTGTGGGTAAGGATATTGAACCGAATCGAGATCGGCGCCCCGGACGACGGCACTCTGACCGCATACCGGTGGCTGTTCGTCAAGGTCTTCGCCGCCGCCGGCCCCATGAACGGATCATTACTCTTCGCGCTTGCTCATGTCGCTTTCTTCTGGTTAATGTCTTATCTGCTTTATAGAAGAAGGGTGATCATCAAGATATAGTGATCGGTCCTGGAATGCAGTTTTGGTAGCGGTCAACATGCATATGGAATAGGGGGGATCTGCAGATGAACGAACCTCGAAAACGGATGGGTAGAGGTGAGGAGGCGCTGGAGAGATTGATGTCGGGGAACCGGAGGTACGCTCGGTCGAAGATGACCCACCCGGGGCAGGCGGCGGACCGGCGCGAAAGCCTGGTGAGCGGCCAGCATCCGTTCGCGATCGTTCTCGGCTGTTCCGATTCGCGCATACCGCCCGAGATCATATTCGACCAGGGGCTGGGTGACATATTCGTTGTGAGGGTTGCCGGCAATATAGTGGACGATACGGTTACGGGAAGCATCGAGTATGCGGCCGGACATCTCGAGGTGCAGCTGCTCCTGGTGCTTGGGCATTCGAGGTGCGGGGCCGTGAATGCCGCCATGACAGAGGACGGCCGGGAGGGGTGTATCCCCGGCATACTCGCTGCTATAGGCCCCGCCGTCGAGAGGGCGAGGGGAATGCCCGGTGACCTTGCGGAGAATGCCGAGAAGATACATGTCCGGATGACCGCCGAACATCTGCGAGAGACGGGGCCGTTACTATCGGGACTCGTCGAGGAGGGAAGGCTGTTGGTCGTCGCAGCCTACTACGACCTGGCCTCGGGGGCCGTCGAGATCCTTCCGCAGGCGGCCATGAAGCATGAATGACGGCCCGGATAGCACAGCGGGACAGCATAAGAAGGCGTATGTGCGTCCCGTCCATTAGCCGGGGTAGTATCTTCTTGTCCGCGAATTAAATATCTGCTTAAATTCAGAATTCGAACGTTAACAGGATAAACCGTCGTTTACCGCATGTGTGTTTCGACAAAGGCAGGTTGTCATGAATCTCGGAAGGTTTCCGCGCACTTTCTGGGCGGCGAACACCATAGAGCTATTCGAGCGTCTCGCATACTACGGGATGAACGTGATCGTGTCGGTCTACCTCGTGAGGAGGATCGGGTTCAGTACCGAGCTTTCGATCTCCATCATAGGATTCTTTATCTCATCGCTGTATCTGCTTCCCATTCCGGCCGGGGCGATCTCGGACAAGATCGGATTCCGGAACGGGCTTTTCATAGCCTTTTCAGTGCTTGCCGCAGGATACACAGTGATGGGGGCCTTCCCGTCCAAGGCGACCGTAATACTGGGTCTCATCCTGATCGCCATGGGAGGGGCGTTTGTCAAACCTGTCATCTCCGGCACGGTCAAGAAGACATCTCCGGAGGGATTCTCCAAGATAGGATTCTCGATCTTCTACATGGTCGTCAACATCGGGGGATTCACCGGGAAGATCGTGGCCAAGATGCTCAGACAGGATCTTGGAAAATGGCTGTCGAGGTCGAACTACTCCGCGCTCAAGGAATGGGTCGTGGCCAATGTGCCCCCTTTCGAGGTCACGGGGGAGATTATCGGGCGGGCGGCCGAACAGTCCCCGCCGATGGCACCGGAGGCATTCGTCGAGATGCTAAAGTGGCAGGGGCTTGGGATGCAGGTGATCTGTTTCTTCTCAGCTCTCATGGCGCTGGTTGCGCTTCTTCTCGTCGCAACCATATACCGGGAGCCCGACCGTACGGGAGAACCGGCCCTTTCGGTCAAGGAAACATTTTCCAACATGGTCAAGGTGCTGGGCGATTTCAAGTTCATAACATTCATCCTGATCTTCGCAGGGTTCGATCTGATGTTCTGGCAGCTCTACCTGTCCGTTCCGCTTTATATCCTCCGCCACATATCGGAGAGGGCCCCGATGGCATATATCGTGGCTATCAATCCTGGTATGATCATCCTTCTCCAGATGCCCGTAGCCTGGGCCGTGCGAAAGATGAAATCGATAACGGCCATGGCGCTGGGTGTAGGGATATCGACCGTGGCCATGATATGCCTTGGTATATTTCCGACACTCTGGGGCGTCTGTTTCTCCATAGCGCTGTTTGCGCTGGGTGAGATGACGTTCGCGCCACGCTTCCTAGAATACGTTTCCGGCCTCGCACCTAAGGGCAGGGTGGGGCTGTACCTCGGGTATGCCTACATGAGAAGCTTCATAGCCAACGCGGCGGGAGGTCCCCTCTCGGGTTTCCTTCTCGCGCGGTACGTTCCTGAGACCGGGGCCCGCGATCCGCAGAAGATGTGGTTCACGTTCGCGGGCATAGGCATAGCCTCGTTGATAGCCCTGTTCTTATACAACCGCGTGGCGGGTGAGAGCAAGGCGGCGGAGGAAACGGCGTAGTCATGCCACTTGAACCTGCCGATATTGCCGTGCTCGTTGTTTATCTCGTCGTTGTATTCGGGATAGGCCTATACCTGTCCAGGAGGGCTTCGAGAAACACCGAGCAGTTCTTCGTTGCCGGGAGATCGCTTCCCTGGTGGATAATCGGGACATCCATGGTTGCAACGACGTTCGCCGCCGACACACCGCTGGTCGTATCGGGTCTGGTGGCGCGGGGGGGGATCTTCGAGAACTGGATGTGGTGGCAGTGGGGGATCGGCGGGATAGTCGCCGTATTCCTCTTCGCGAAGCTATGGAGAAGGGCAGGAATAACCACGGATGCAGAGCTCATAGAGATGCGCTACGACGGGAAACCCGCCGCGGCCCTTAGGTGCTACAGGGCCGTGTGGTTCGGGCTGCTTCAGAACGTGCTGATCATCGCGTGGGTGATCAAGGCGATGGCCAAGATAGTGATCGTCGTCATGGGCTGGGATGATTCGCATAGCATCATGGGGCTCGATGCAGAGGTGTTCACGGTCCTCGTTCTTTTCCTCGTGGCCGTCACGTACACGGCGCTGTCGGGATTATGGGGGGTTGTGATGACGGATCTTCTTCAGTTCTCTGTAGCGATGGGAGGATCGATCTACCTGGCCGTATCCGCCGTCGTGAGACTCGGGGGTGTATCGGGTATAAGAGAGCGACTGGCGTTGCAGGGATTCGATGTGTCCGAGGTGATGAGGATAGTCCCCCGGGCAGCACCGCTTGACGGGATGAATCCCTTCACCGAGTTCCTCGTTCTGATACTGATCGTCTGGTGGGCGTCTTATTCCGTGGACGGCGGGGGGTACATAGCGCAGAGGCTCTTCGCGGCGAGGAATGAACGGCACTCGGCCATGGGATACCTTTGGTATTCCCTGGCGCATATCTGCCTGCGCCCATGGCCCTGGATAGCCGTTGGATTGGCCGGTATGGCCGTATTCGGGGCGGTGGACGATCCTGAGACCTACTACCCGCTGATGATGAAGAGCCTTCTGCCTCCTGGCATGTTCGGACTGGTCATAGCCTCGTTCTTCGCGGCGTTCATGTCCACGATCGACACCCACCTGAACTGGGGATCCTCGCTCCTCGTCAACGATCTGTACAGGAGGTTCATAGCGAGGGGGAGGAGCGAGAGGGAATACGTCGCGGCGGCGAGGATCTTCGTAGCGGCGCTGGCGGTGTTCGGAGCACTGGCGTCATTCGCAGTCAAGGATATATCCTTCGCCTGGAAGCTCATCCTGTCCGTAACCGCAGGGGTCGGTTCAGTGTACATAGCGAGGTGGTACTGGTGGAGGGTGAACGCGTGGTCCGAGATCACAGCCATGGCGGCCGCCCTGATCTGCACGGTCGTTATATCGGTCCTCTCCACGGATCCCCGCTTCAGGGGCGCGCCCGTCCTCGAATTCCCGTTTTCAACCGCGCTGACTGTTTTTGTTTCCGTGCCTGCATGGGTGATAGTGACGCTGTTAACAAAACCCGTGGAAAGGGATCACCTCGTGAGCTTCTACAGGCGTGTCCGTCCCGGCGGCCCGGGTTGGAGGAGGATATCGAGGGAGGCCGGGGAGCAGGAGAGGGAGGCGCGGGGCGTACCGGCGGTCCGAACGTTCGTGAAGATCGCCACCGGGATTGTTCTTATCAATGCATCGCTGATAGGCACGGGAAAGGTCTTTCTCGAGGATTACGGAACCGGGGTGATCCTGCTGTCCGTGTCCGTGATGTCGGGCGTACTGCTGTACCTCATGCTGCGGAGTGAGCCGGAGTAGTGCATATCCGTCGCAGACAGGAGGAATTCACAGGAAGGATTAGAGAACGCATCGCATAATACGCCGCAGCCTGCGGCGAAAAAGCCTCTAGACCTCTCCCCGACGATCTGCTAGCCTCTTTGTCTGTTTGTCCAAATCCTGAAATTCGAGCGGATGCGTCATACGGCACTCCGCCGGTTGCTTATCGTTCATCGATGAGGAGGGAGAATGCGGAATCGACTGAGCGGAATAGCTCTACCGGTCTTCCTGTCGGTTATGCTGAGCGTGACTGCGGGGGAAGCCGAGGGTGCGGAGGCGAGGTTGCTCCGGTACCCGCACATTATGGGCGACAAGGTGGCGTTCGTCTACGCCGGGGATATATGGACCGTTACTGTGGACGGCGGGCAGGCAAGACGGATCACGTCGTTTCCCGAGGGGATAGAGATCTTTCCCAGGATCTCACCGGACGGCGGGTGGATAGCCTTTTCGGGCGAGTATGCAGGAACTAGACAGGTGTACAGGGTTTCTTACGAGGGGGGAGAGCCCGAAAGGCTGACGTTCTACCCGGACGTGGGAAGGATGCCTCCGCGCGGTGGTTACGACTACATGGTTCTGGACTGGACACCCGACGGATCCAGGATCCTGGTCAGGTGCAACAGAACGCCATTCGGAAGAAGGGTGGGGAGGTACTTCCTGGTAGATCCCCAAAAGCCGGGCAAGGAGGAAGCGCTCCAGATCCCAGAGGGCGGACCTGCATCGTTCTCTCCGGGGGGAGATAAGCTCGCCTACGATATCAAGTCGAGGGAGTTCCGCAAGTGGAAGAGGTACAGGGCCGGCAGGGCGCAGGATGTATGGATATACGATCTGGTAAAGGACGAGGTGGAGAGGATCACGACGTTCGAGGGGACGGACAACTTCCCCATGTGGATAGGTGACGCCGTTTACTTCACTTCCGACCGTGAGAGAAAACTCAACATATTCAAGTTCGATATACGGACGAAGGAGATGGAGAAGATAACGGACTTCGCCGAGTTCGACGTGATGTGGCCGAGCCGGGGCGGGGAGAGGATGATCTTCGAGAACGGCGGCTATCTCTACTACTATGACACGAATACGGGGGAGACCAGTAAGATCAACGTGAAGCTCGGCTCGGACAAACCAATGATACGGCCGGTCTACAGGAACGTGAAGGATAATATAGAGAGTTTCACTATCTCCCCTTCGGGCGCAAGGGCAGCGTTCGGCGCGAGGGGGGATGTTTTCACCGTTCCCGCAGAGCATGGTATCACGAGGAATATCACTCGGACGGACGCGCTTAGGGAGATGGGTGTCGCATGGTCCCCCGACGGCATGTACATAATGTACCTGTCCGAAGAAAGCGGCGAGTACGAGGTGACCATACGTCCTCAGGACGGGAAGGGGGAGCAGAGGCGGCTCACGGAAGGCTCCGACTCCTGGATCATGGGCCCGATCTGGTCCCCGGACAGCAAGAGGATCGCATACAGCGACAAGAAGAACCGGCTGTGGATGCTGGATGTCAAGAGTGGCAAGAAAGCGGAGGTGGACAGGAGCCGGTTCGGACCGATCCGCCATTACTCCTTCTCGCCGGACGGTGAATGGATCGTCTATACGAAGAACAGCATGAACCGTATGAGATCGATCTGGGTCTATTCATGCGGATCCAGATCGACGCTGCGCCTTACAGGAGAGTTCACCGAGGATGAGTATCCGGTCTTCTCCGATGACGGCAAGTACATATACTTCGTCTCGAGCAGGGATTTCGATTACAGGGGACGCCGTTTCGAGAGCAAGGTGTTCATAGGCACCCTGGCCATGGAGACGCCTTCCCCGCTGGCCCCCCTCAACGACGAGGAGAGACCGGCCGACGACAGCTCCGGAAACGGCAAGAAGGACGATGGCGGGAAAAAGGGCAAGGAGGAAAAAGCCGTCAGCATAGTATCGATAGATGCCGAGGGATTCGACGACAGGGTGATGGCGCTCCCCATGGAGGCGGGGGAATACAGGCGGTTGGCGGCCGTTGAAGGCGGCATCCTGTTCCTGAACGGGAACGAAGAGCTGAATAGGTTCACACTCGACAAGAGAGAGATAAAAAAAGTCATTGAGGGTGTTGATGACTACGAGGTCGCAGCGGAGGGAGAGAAGCTGATCTACAGGAGTGGTTCCGATTACGGCATCACGGCGGCATCGCCCGGCCAGGAGAAGGGAGACGGGAAGCTGGATCTCGGGGGGATGGAGATGAGGATCGATCCCGTCACCGAATGGAACCAGATATTCTACGACGGCTGGCGGATAATGAGGGATTGGTTCTACGATCCGGGCATGCACGGCGTTGATTGGGAAGCAATGCGCGACCGCTACGCCGTTCTCGTTCCTCACGTAGCTCATAGATCCGATCTAGATTATGTCCTCGGCGAGTTGATCGGCGAGCTCAACTGCGGCCACACGTACGTGTTTTCAGGAGACATGCCGGAGACCGAGCGTGTTCCGGTGGGGCTGCTGGGCTGCGAGCTGGAGGAGGACGGGGACTACTACAGGATCGCCAAGATTTTCAAGGGAGAGAATTGGCACGAAGATTCGAGATCTCCGCTTACCGAACCGGGCATCAACGTCTCCGAGGGCATGTACCTTATCTCTATCGACGGTTACGAAGTGAACAGTGGTGTCTCTCCATACAATTATCTCGAGAACAAGGCGGGCGTCCAGGTGGTGATAGGGGTCAATACCAAGCCCTCGGCCAGGGGCGTGAGGGAGGTTACTGTGAGGCCGATACGGTCCGAGCTGAGGCTTCGCTACATCGATTGGGTAGAGGAGAACAGGAGGATAACGGATGAGCTGTCGGGCGGCAGGATAGGATATATCCACGTGCCCAACACGCATTTCGACGGATTCAGGGAGTTTTACAGGGCGTATCAGCCGCTGATGGAGAAGGAGGCCCTGATCATCGACGAGCGCTACAACGGGGGAGGGCATTCGCCTTACGATATGGTCAACGTGATGAGCAACAGGCCGTTCAACTACTGGGCCCAGAGGAATACCGACCTGGGGGTCTCGCCGTTCCCGGTGAACGAGGGGCCGAAGGCGATGCTCATAAACGGACTGTCGTCGTCCGGGGGTGACGCCTTCCCGTTCTACTTCAAGAAGGCCGGTCTGGGACCGCTGATCGGGGAGAAGACATGGGGCGGGCTGGTCGGTTACGGCTACTCCCCGCGCCTGATAGACGGCGGGGGCTTCGCGGTGCCGGGCTTCGCGTTCGTCAATACCGAGGGTGAATGGGACGTCGAGGCCGTAGGTGTGGATCCCGATATCTACGTTTTCGATGATCCGGCGCTGATACAGGCCGGGCGAGAGCCCATGATCGAGAAGGCGGTCGAGGTCCTGATGAAGGAGCTCGACAAGAAACCGCGAAAGAAGGTCGAGAAACCGGAGGGGCCAGACAGAAGCTGATGTTTTGAAAGGATCTCAGGGAGAGTAACCGGATGGATCACGGACGAACATCAAAGGAGGTTGGATATGAAGAGAGCGACAGGATTCACACTTGTAGGAATCCTTCTGTTTGTCGTTGTTGTTCCAGCGGCGGCGCTGTACGGAGACGACAAGGATCACGTGAGGTACGAGAAGTACTACCGCGATCCCGTGCTCGAGCGGATGAGGGAGGAGATGGACAGCTTGAGGGCGGTCTGCGACAGCATCACCGCGGAGATCGACAAGATATGGAAGGACAAGAAGAAGAAGGAAAAGGACGAGCGCGAGGTTATCAGGTTCGATTTCGAGGGCGTAAAGAAGCCGGCCTCACCCGAGGTCTTCGATCCCCCGTTTCACTTCAAGCCCGTTCCGCAGTTCTACACGGGGACCTGCTGGTCGTTCTGCACCACCTCCTTCCTCGAATCGGAGGTCGCGCGCCTGACGGGGCGGAAGATCAAGCTGTCGGAGCTGCATACCGTCTACTGGGAGTTCGTGGAGAAGGCCAGGGGGTATGTCCAGAAGAGGGGGAACCAGGTGTTCGAGCAGGGCTCGGAAAGCGATGCTGTAATCCTGGTATGGAATAAGTACGGCGCCGTGCCGCTAGAGGCCTACACCGGGCTCGTCGAGGGAAACGACAAGCACAACCACAAGCTCATGACCGACGAGATGAAGAAGTTCCTCAAGTTCATGGGCAAGCTCGGCTGCTGGGACGAAGAGGCCATAATCGCAGGGATCAGGCGGATCCTTGACCGTCACATAGGCCGCCCCCCCGAGAAGTTCGAATTCGAGGGTGTTACGGTGACGCCCCTGCAGTTCATCGATGAGGTCCTGAAGATCGATACGGACGATTACGTACAGTTCATGTCGACTCTGAAGCAGCCGTTCTACGAGATGGGCGAATTCGAGGTCACGGATAACTGGAGGCCCACGGAGACATACATGAACGTGCCGCTCGACGAGTTCTACAAGTACATCAAATCATCGGCCGAGAAGGGCTACACCGTCTGCATAGGCGGGGATGTATCCGAGCCGGGTTACTATGGATTCGAGGACGCCGCCATCGTGCCCTCGTTCGATATACCCAACAAGTACATAGACCAGGATTCGCGGGAGTTCCGCTTCTTCAACGGCACGACCGACGACGATCACGGCGTGCACCTGCTCGCCTACAAGAAGGTCGGAGGCAGGGACTGGTTCCTGATCAAGGACTCGGCGCGCAGCGCGAGGCACGGTGACCATTGGGGATATTACTTCTACAGGGATGACTACATAAAGCTCAAGATGCTCACCTACATGGTACACAAGGATGCGGTAAAGGATCTGCTCAAGAAGTGCAAGACCACTTCCGACTGACGGCCGGATAGGTATTGGTCCTGGTGGTTTTTCTAAAAAGATTATATGCCGTTAGCCGGAGTGATGTGGCATTGTAGAATAGATGTGGAAAATCCCCGGGCCTAAACGACCCGGGGATTTTCTATTTGGTAGCGGGGGCTGGATTTGAACCAGCGACCTTTGGGTTATGAGCCCAACGAGCTACCATACTGCTCCACCCCGCAGCTTTCCTATCGTTAACCTAAGGTTTTTATTCCTCACTGTCAAGGGAACTCGGATTGCCACCTTCGCTCTCTCCAGATGCCGGCAGCATGATTATCCTGTAGACGCTCTCGCCCGGCAGCAGGTATCCGTATTTTTCCCTCGCGACCTTCTCGATGGCGAATCTGTCCTTCATCAGAAGTTCGTTCTCCAACTGAAGCTGGGAGTTTTCCCTCTCGAGCTTGACGACCTCGAGCTCCAGCCCTTCCATCCGCCTCTGGGCTGTCCACAGGTTGTACAACCCAACGTCACCGCCGATAAAAATCACGATTATCGTAAGAACTATTCCGACGAGGATCAGCCTGGCGATCTTGGGGCTTACTTCGACGTATCTCCGCCTGATCCTGAGGTATCTCTCCCCCTGTCCCCAGAGGCTCTTCATATCGCCCTCCGGATTAGCGCTCTCCCGTATGATCTCATTTCCACGTTCCCAGGATGATCACCTCTGGTGTCGAGCATCAACTTCCCCGTTTCTTAGGGAAAGCCCCGATACCCGGGTATACGGCTATCTCACCGAGGTCCTCCTCTATCCTGATCAGTTCGTTGTACTTTGCGACCCTGTCCGTCCTGGACAATGAGCCGGTTTTGATCTGGCCGGTATTCATGGCGACGGCCACGTGGGATATCGTCACGTCCTCGCTCTCACCGGAACGGTGGGAGATGACCGATGTATAACCGGCCCTCTTGGCCATCTCGATCGCCTCGAGTGTTTCGGTGAGCGTTCCGATCTGGTTCAGCTTGATCAATATGGAGTTGGAGATACCCTCATCTATTCCCCTTCTCAAGCGGTCGGTGTTCGTTACGAAGAGGTCGTCGCCTACGATCTGGATCTTGTCCCCGAGCCGGCCGGTCATCACCTTCCACCCCTCCCAGTCGTCCTCTCCATGCCCGTCCTCTATCGAGATTATCGGGAATTCTTTTACGAGGGATTCGTAGAAATCGACCATATCCGAGGAACTCAGCACCTTGCCCTCGGCGTCCAGGTGGTATCCGTCACCCTCGAGGAACTCACTGGCCGCGGCGTCTATGGCGAGCGCTACCTGCTCACCGGGTTTGTATCCGGCCTTCTCTATGGCCTCGACTATCACCTCGAGAGCTTCCCTGTTCGATTTCAGGTTGGGGGCGAATCCCCCCTCATCGCCCACCGATGTGGCATAGCCCTTTCCGGAGAGGATCTTCTTCAGAGAGTGAAACACCTCGGCACCGTACCTCACGGCCTCGCGGATACAGTCGGCTCCGACCGGGACGATCATGAATTCCTGTATGTCGACGTTGTTGTCCGCATGCTTGCCTCCGTTCAGTACATTCATCATCGGCACGGGCAGCAATTTTGAATTCACGCCGCCGATATACTGGAAGAGAGGTATCTCCAGCGCATTGGCGGCCGCCTTCGCAACGGCCAACGAGACACCGAGGATGGCGTTTGCCCCCAGTTTGCCCTTGTTGGGGGTTCCGTCCAATTCGACGAGCAGTTTGTCTATGTATATCTGATCCAGAGCATCGAGCTCCACGATTTCGGGAGCGAGGATTTCGTTGACATTCTCGACCGCCCTAAGAACCCCTTTACCGCCGAAACGCCCCTTATCGCCGTCGCGGAGCTCGACCGCCTCGTGCTCTCCCGTGGATGCTCCCGACGGCACTATCACGCTCCCGGCGGCTCCACCGGAGAGAAAGACCTCGACCTCGACCGTGGGGTTGCCCCTCGAATCGAGCACCTCTCTGGCCAGGATATACTCCACTGTGGTCATCTCGCCCTCCTTATGCGTAACTGGAGCCGTTTCAACAAGTAAGACAGCATATCACATCGGTCCAGTCTAGATTTACATAAATCTCGTGTCAAGAAAAAATAATCGGCTGCAATACGCCTTCATATTTGGAGGCGGTTGGGTATTGCGGGAAGGGTATTAGCCCTTGCACGGGCTTACGATGCACATGTGTCCGGGGGCAGATTCGGCTTTTCATGAGAATCCATCCCTGCTATGTTCGTAAATCAATGGGTTCCCGGTATGCGGGATTATTATCTTCGATAGGGAAACAATTTATCTGTGTATTCGTAGTGTAAGGTGTAGAAGGTTTTGAAGAACGAAGACCTCAATCTTATCGAGAGATGCCTGGAAGGAGATGAAAAGGCCTTTGAAGAACTTCTCGAGAAATACAGGAAACCGGTTTACAGCATCTGTTACAGGATGGTCGGTAACAGGGCTGATTCGGAGGATATCGCGCAGGAGGTCTTCATCAGGGTATTCTCCGTGCTCGACAGGTACGATCCTTCATACCGGTTCTCGAGCTGGATTTTCCGCATTACTTCGAATCTTTGCATCGATTTTTTGCGTAGGAGAAGAAATGGGCATTTTTCGCTCGACCAGCCGATTGATTATGGAGAGAGTGAGATGCCCCGCCAGCTGCCTTCGAAGGACGCAGGACCGGACAGGGAGGTGGAATCCGCAGAGATGATGGCCGCGCTGGAAGAAGTTATCGGGACACTGCCCGATCATTACAGGGCGATAGTTATATTTCGCCATCAGGAGCAGTTGTCGTACGAGGAGATCTCCGAGATCCTCGGTATTCCCCTCGGGACGGTGAAGGCGCGGATTCACAGGGCCAGGAACATGATCAAGGATTCCTTCAAGAACAAAGGGTATATATAAATGATATTAATGAACGGAATGTGGTTTGCTGGAGCAAGGAGGTGCCGTCATGAGACATGTTAGGATCGCTCGTATTGTGGTTTCTGCAGTTGTATCGCTTGCCGTCTGTGGTATAGGCACGCCTTGCTCGGCTTCGGAGAAGTACGAAGAGAAGATCATAAGGACGGTGGAGTTCGAGGACGCCGAACTCCTGATTTTCGAAGGCAGCAGGGATGATGTCGAGGTCGTCGGCAAGAAGGGGCTGAATACGGTAAAGATCGTGGCTTTCAAGAGGGTGACGGCCGACAGCGATGAAGAGGCGAATAGGATAGCATCCATGATGCTGCTGGAAGTAGAGCAGGTGGGGGATGAGATCAGGATCAGCACCGAGTATCCCAAGCGGACCAAGTCCGGAACGAATATAATAAGCTACCTGCTTGGCCACAGGAAGCACATGAGCATGGAGATCCATATAGAGATTCCGGCGCGTTTCAGCGCCGATATACATACCGCGAGCGGTGATGTCAGCGCCGAGGATATCTCCGGGCTTGTAGAGATCTATACGGCCAGCGGCGATGTCACTGTCTCGAACCTCGGCGGATCGCTCCATGTGAGCGTGGCGAGCGGTGACATAATATCAAAGAACGTGGCCGGCGATGTGGATATAAAGAGCGCCAGCGGTGATATCGAGGGAAGGGATTTCGAAGGGGACACCAGGGCCTCGACGGCTTCCGGAGACATAGAGCTCATCGAGCTTGGAGGAGATGTTGAGGTCAAGACGGCTTCTGGAGACGTCTTTGTCGAGGATGTGAGGAACGTTCAGTATCGGGGGACCAGCGGCACTGCCCGTTTCAAGAAGGTGACGGGAAAGGTGACGGCATCGGCCACCAGTGGTGATATCTCGCTGTGGCTGATACCCGAGCTGGGTAACGATTTCAGGGTTTCCACATCCAGCGGGGATATAAGCCTCTATTTCGGAAGGCTTCTCGAGGAAGGCTATGTCCTCAATGCAAGGACTACGACCGGGGAGTTCGACATCAACCTGCCGATAAAGATCTCCAAGATAGGAAGACACAGTGTTTCGGGGGTTGTTCGCAAAGGTGAATCGATACTTTCACTCGAGACGGTGAGTGGCGACATAACCGTAGAGGAATCCAAGGAGTAGTATAATCGTGAAGTGTCACATTTTCAAGATGCTCGTCCAGAGATACTACGACGGGGAGCTGGAACCCGCGGAGAAGGCGGAGTACGAGAATCACAGGAGCAGATGCAGCGGCTGCAGGGAGTTCGATATGCAGTTCGCCGGCATATTCACGGCCCTCGGTGACATGCCCCTTCTGAGCCCGTCCGAGCAGTTCGACGCCAAGGTCATGGCGAATGTCGATATCTCACGCTACCGCACAAGCGCAACCCGCAAGTTGCTCAATAACTTAGGCTTAGCATGGGGCCGCATACCGGTTTCGGTAAGGACCGTGGGTGTGATAGCCGCCGTATTCGCGGTGTTCATCGCCGCTTTCAGACCGTTTCTGCTTCTCGTGATCTCGGCGGGAGAGATAATACTGGGTTCTAGTGTCGTCGGGATCAACAAGGTACTGGAAAAATCCGGAACGATCATCGAGCACCTGACTTCCACGACGAATTACAGGCTGGCAGGTGAAACACTGCTGAGGAACGCTCATAAGGTGTTTGCAGTGATTCCGCATTACGATATCGCAATCGGGGCCGTTGTAATAGTCGGCCTTTTGATAGTCCTGGTGGTGGCGGCGCGTACCGCCTGGAAAAAAGGAGAATCAAATGCAGGCGTTTCTTAGTCCATTAGTGCTCAAGACCGTCCTACTTCTTCTATCGACTCTTGTGTTGACCTTCCCGAGGGCCGTGCTGCACCGGGTCAACAGTATCAGACCGATCGTATCCTTATTGACGGATAGTGACAGGGAGAGTAAGAAGGACACCGTGGCTACCGACGAGGAGAAGGAGAGCAAGGAGGCGGTGAGCATATCCATCACGGATGAGGGGATCAGGCTGAACACCGGGGGGAAGGAACGCTACATATTGGATCTCGAAGGAATCGAGATACCGGAGGAGATGCTTGAAAAGCTCGGCGGGATTCCGGAGTCGATCTTGGCCAAGCTCGATTACATGGACGATGAGCGGTACTACCGGGACAGGGGCAGGGATATCGTCAAGCTCGGCGAGGATCTGCACGTAGCGGAGAACGAGCTCATAAGGGGGGACGTGGTTTCCGTGGCGGGTGATGTCATTATAGAGGGCAAGGTGATGGGGGACGTTGTATCGGTATTCGGCGACATAGAGCTCGAATCCACGGCCATCGTGAACGGTGAGGCCGTGTGCGTGTTCGGGGAATTGTACAAGGAAGACGGTGCGAGGGTCAGGGGTGAGACGGTGGTTGTCGGTGGTAATGTGCCCAGCGCCTCCTGGATCTTCCCGGCCTTCGGCAAGGGTATGTTCAGATTTGTATCGAGAATAGTGATGTTCATCATCGGTGTTCTCCTTATGGGGATCGTATTGGCTATGCTGCCCGATAGGATGAAGAGGTCGTCCGAATACGTATTCGGATCCTTCTTCAAGTCGCTCGGCCTTGGTGCATTGATCCTTTTCGGCGGTTCATTCTTCGTGGCCATATTCGCGATTATTCTGGGTATCACTATCGTGGGTATCCCGATTGCGATACTCCTGGGTCTCTCGTTCGCGGCGCTGATGCTGATTGGTTACTTCGTGAGCGCCTTCGCCCTAGGCAAGCTCATAGCAAGGAGATTCAATATGGGGAGCGACTCGGCGTTCCTTCACGGATTCCTCGGCCTGTTGCTCCTGTCCGTACTCGGTCTGATCTCCGGGATCATGTTCTTCAGCCCGTTCCTGCAGCCGCTGAGGATCCTGTTCAAGACCTTCGGTGGATTCCTGCAGCTTCTGGCACTTCTCACAGGTGTAGGGGCGTTCATCCTTTCGAAGGCCGGTACGATTTCGCGGGAAGCGAGGCCCACGCTGCCCGAGTGAGGAAGGGCTTAGTCCTTTACAGCACCCAAACTCCATATTATTTTAAGTTACGTATAGTAGTGTGGTCTTGAAGGAGTTGGGTGCCATAATTCGAGATTCAAGAAAACTCGCCTTTTTATCGCTTGTGATAACCGCTCTTGTCCTGAAAGGAGCGGTTTTATCTGCTTGCGAACCCGGATCACGGGACAATGGACCGGAATGCCCGAGCCCGGGGGAGTGTGCGAACGCGGGGCGGGGCGACCGCCCCGTCGGCGGACGTTTTGCGTACGCCGAGCCGGGTTCGGACGCCGATGTCGGCCTCTTCATGCTGGACGCGGGGTGGAAGGAGACGGAGCTGGGGCTGGAACCGTTCTTCGGTGATCTCGTCGATACGATCATCGTTGTCGGGAACAGCACGACAAAACGGATCACAATAGTACGCGAGATGTCCATAAAGAAGGGGGAGCGCCTGGAAAGGAAGAAGATCAGAAGGGATTCCTCCTATCTCAAGGGCCTTGGCTTCTTCTCGGATGTGGAGATCGAAGCGGCAAGAACACAGCCGGGCAGATGCAGCGTGACCGTAAGGATCGAAGAGCGTCCCGGTCTCTTCCTCAGGTATCCGTACCCGGTTCTGAACTACGATATCGACAAGGGCCTGAGTTATGGATTCAAATGGAAGTACAGGAATTTCAGGGGACTGGGAGAGGAGCTCTCGCTCAGCTTCACAAAGCGGAGGGACAAGCAGCACAGCGGCAGCCTGTCGTGGTTCATGCCATGGATAGGCTCCCACAGGCTCCGCTTCAGCTCATCCCTGTTCGAATACAGGAAGCTCGAGGAGCCGGAGTACGACGATTTCATCAAGGAGAGGCTCGGCGGGCGCATATGGTTCGGTGTGCCTCTGACCAGGGGGCTTCTCAAGCAGATATGGGTGGCGGCCTCTGTGTCCTACGAGGACAGGTGGTCGCGACTGTCACTCGGAAACGGATGCAGGAACGGTTGCGGGGAGATGTACAACCAGAGGTTCATATCGACCGAGTTCTCGCTGATATACGACAGCAGGGACAATACGATATGTCCTTTCATGGGGGCTTTCAACGCGTTCAAGGTTACGCGGGAGAGGTCGATATACGGTCTTGACCAGCAGTACTCGTTCTTCTCGCTGATAAATCATTTCTATATCCCCACGGGCGATGCGGGTTCGTTGATAATCGCCGTTGACGGATTTGCTCGTGACGGGGACCTGCCGTATTTCTTCGAGATGGGCCTCGGAGGGAATAACGATCTGAGGGGATTCTACGACAGCGATCTCAGGGGAAAGGTGAAAATCCTCAACACGATCCAGTGGCGATACCAGTTCTTCGGACCCAAGATCTACAGGATCCCCAAGATCGGAAAGTTCGACCTGGCCCTCAACGGTGTCATTTTCGCGGATAACGGTGCTCTGACCGGGTGTATAGAGGACTTCGAGCATACGAGATTCCACACTACTGGGGGATTCGGGATCGAGATCCTCTCCCCGGTCGACGATCTGGTCAAGATCGAGGTGGCGTTCTGCCGGGACAGGCACCCGGCATATTACCTGGAGACACATTCGAGGTTTTAACGAACGGACGATGGTACGGCATCCACGATAAACGTCGCCTGACGTCGATTCTGACATGCGCTGCTCCGCCTTCTCTATGTATGAAGGGGACCGTGAGATTTTGTGTATCTTTCCTCAAGATCTGGTAAAATTGGTAATTCATTAATATGTAAAGGTTTAGCTAGCGGACGCCGCACCGTGAAGCCCCTCTGGTTGGGGTATTTCACCCACTTTTATACCAACGGATCGAGGCCTAAAGTGGGATTTTTTAGGCTGTTTACGCGCTTCAATCGCTCATTCCATGCCCGGTAAGGGACATTTAATAATCACTTTAACATATTGTATTTAAAGGAATTAATAATAGTAATCCATCCGTGCTGGAGCTGTACCTCAGCCGGATCGCCTATCGGCTGAGGGAGGCCATAAAGGCAATCGGGAATGTGAGTTGCAGATACTACCTTTTCAGAGAGAGTTAGATTTCCCTCCTTCGGGAGGATCCGGGAGGGCGTTTGTGCCTAGCAAGATGTTGAAAATAAACAGGATAATCCTCATATTCGCTGCATCCGCGGTCATCACGGCCGCGCCGGTGTGCGCCACCGGGACCGATGATCTCTACTACGAGCACGACTTTGCAAATGGGATAAAGGCCAGGATCTTCTCCGCGCAACAGGTCCTCGAGGGGCACACGTTGCGTGACGGATCCGGCAACCTCTATCTGAGCATTACGGGACGGGCCATATACGAGCTCATCGAAGACGTCGGCGATCCGGCGATCACGAATCCCGGAGACGGCTCGTTTCATCCGATGAGGGACGAGCACGTGCTGGATGCGCTGGAGGGCATAGATCTGGGCGGGGTGCAGATGGATATCGAAGTGGAGATCTACATTCTACCATATCCGAGGCGCCACATGATGAGCAGTTCCTGCGCGGGTGACATCATTTTCCTATCACCGGGGGTTTTCGAATCCACGAGCAGCGTTACGGCCTATATAGTGACGCACGAGGTGGGGCATGCGTTTCAAGGCGTATACCTGCCGGATACCGACGAGGAAGGATGGGACACATACCTGTCGCTTAGGGGCATAGCTTCGGATCCCGTTTACTCGAGTAGCTCGCCCCACGTAAACAGGCCCAAGGAGATATTCGCCGAGGATTTCCGGTTTCTGTTCGGAAACGACGATTCGCGCTACTCCGGAACGATCGAGAATCCAGACCTGCCGCTTCCCGTGGATGTCCCGGGGCTGGAGGACTACTTGATATCCCTGGTTACGGGCCGGATAATGTATTCCAAAGAAGCAGCCGCACCTTCGATTGAACAGATAACTGCCGTCAACTATCCCAATCCGTTCAACCCGGCAACGACCATACGCGTGATGTTCGGGAACGGGGAGAGCCGGGTGGGTAGGGATTTGGACATAAGAATCTACGGTATCGATGGATCACTGGTCAGGAGACTGTTCAGCGGAGTGGTAACCGACGGCGAGTTCGAGACGGAATGGGACGGGCGCAACGACAACGGTGCTAGGGTCAGCAGCGGCGTTTACCTGTACAGGATACGCTCGAAGCAGGAATCGGCCACGGGGAAGATGTTCCTTGTGCGCTGACATGGATCGGGCCGGTGTCACTCAAATATTCCAGCGAAACACCTAAACTCTCAGGATCGGGGATTACCTCCGCCGGTTCTATCCTTTCCTGAGACGCTGAGCTGGCCGCAGGCCGCTGATATGTCTGTTCCACGGCTCCTGCGCACGGTAACGGCCGGCGCCCTGGGCAGCAGAAGCCGGATGAATCTTTCGATCCTCTCCTCGGAGGGTCTTTCGAAGCCGCAGCCACTCCACTCGTTCAGTGGTATCAGGTTTATCTTGAACGGCCTGCCGGCCGTGAGGGATACGAGTCTCCTGGCGTCCTCGTCTCTGTCGTTTACGTCCGAGATCAGGACGTATTCAAGGGTTACACGGGTTTTCCGCTTCAGCGCGAAATGCTCGGCGGCGTTGAGAGTTTCGTAAAGATCGCCGGAGGCCGGCATCAGTTTCTTCCTGATCTCTCCGGTCGTTGCGTTTAGGGAAACCGCCAGGCCGAATTTGAGGGATGATCCGGTGAGATCAGTTATTCTACCGGGGAATCCGATGGTGCTCAACGTGATCCTCTTCTCTCCCAGGGCGAAGGCATGTTCGGAGTTCAGTATCTCGATCGCTCGCGTCACGTTCTCCGTGTTCAGCAGCGGTTCGCCCATTCCCATAAGCACGATGTTGAAACGCCTGCCCATCTCCAGGTGTCCCGATTTGAAAGCTATTACCTGATCGAGGATCTCATCGGATCTGAGGTTCCTCACGAATCCGCCGCTGCCCGTCCTGCAGAATGAGCATCCGAGGCCGCAGCCGACCTGGCTGGAGATGCAGATCGTCTGGTGTCCGTACGATTCCATCAGTACAGCCTCGATAAACGAGCCGTCATCGCATCGCATCAGAAATTTCTGGCTGCCGTCGCCCGTTGATCGTACAATATCGACGGTTTCAAGCTCCGAGATCACGAACATCTCGTCGAGCGTTTTCCTGAGTTCCTTGGGTAGATTTGTCATCTCTGAGAAGTTGCTCGCGCACTTCCGGTAGAGCCAACCGAGGATCTGAGTATGTCTGTGGCGCTTTTCCCCGATCCCCGAGACGAGAGCCGATAAGTCGTTTATGGATAGATTCTTGATATTGAGCTTATGCATTTCATCCTCCGTCTCAATAATAAAGGAATAGGTTGGTATGTCCCAGTCAAAAAGCAGGATCCGGGGGTGTATAGACCTGGGAAGCAGCTTCTTCCGTCTGCTGGTTGCGGATCTATCGCCGGGCGGTGGGGGGGGCGGCGAGCGACCCGGGATCGATGCCTCTAAGCGTAGCGGATCGGGGAGCGGTGCAGAGTTTCTGCCGCGTGGGTCCGATCTGTTGAGGGTAATCGATGAGGACAAGAGGTACGTCGGCTGGGGGAAGGACATGCTGGCCGGCGGGGGATTGACCGCAGGGAGCGTTGAGGCCGCCTGCAAGGCACTGGAGGAGCTCGTTGCTAGGGCGTTGTGTCTCGGCTGTGAGTCTCCTGTTCTGGTGGGGACTAATACGCTGAGGGAGGCGGCGGATCCGGACCGGATCGTATCTATCCTCGAGAGGAGGGTCGGCCTGCCCGTGTCGATCCTTTCGCAGCGCGAGGAAGCCGAATTGGGTTTCTTGGGAGCATCGTGTGCTTTTTCGCATAACCGTCGAGTTCTGTTGCTCGATCCCGGTGGCACGAGCACCGAGGTATCGTGGGGCAGTGGAGGGTCGATGGATGGATTCATAGGGATTGCGTGGGGGACGCACCGTGTCGACGGCCTGATAGGCAGGGGTAGGTACCTCAGGAACAGGCAGAGGCTTCTCGCGGGAAAGCTGGTTGAGGATCAGCTTGCTCCCCTGTCGGGCGGATCCGCAGTCGGCCGTCTGGTTTCTCGCTTGTCGAATTGCGGCGAAAACCTTACAATCCTTGTAACGGGTGGAACGGTGGTAAGCCTCGCCGTTTGTGTTCGATATATGCGGGGGCTTGGAGCCGCATTCACAGAGATGGAGGAGATCTCGCAGGACGATCTTAGGTTCGTGATGGCCAGGTTGAGCCGTCTTTTCGAAGCGGGATCGGAGCGTAGACTTCCTCTCGGGAGAGAGAGAACCGATCTTCTATTACCGGGATTGGTTCTTCTCTCCGCGCTGCTGGATTCCGCCGGGATATCCAGATTCCGAGTTACCGCCCGCGATCTGCGATGGGCGGTTGTGATGAGAGCCGGCCCGGCGGCTCGCTTCGGCCCGTAGGGCCTCGAAACGGGCTAGAGCGGGATCTTCATGCGGGGATCGCGGCGCTCGATGAGAGCAGGAAGGATGCATTCGATCCAGGGGGGTTAGGATTTAATGAGCAAGCGAGTTCTCGTAGTCGACGACGAAGAGAGTATCAGGAAATCGCTGGAGAAACTTCTCTCCTACGAGAAGTATGCAGTGTCCTCGGCGGCCGATGGAAAAACCGCGCTGGCCCTCGTCGACGGCGAGAGGGTGGATATCGTTTTGCTCGATATCAAGATGCCCGGCATGGACGGGATGGAGGTGCTTCAGAGGATGAAGGAGAGCAGGCCCGAGCTGCCGGTTGTCATCATCTCCGGTCATGGGACGATAGAGACCGCCGTCGAGGCGACCAAGCTCGGAGCTTTCGATTTCATCGAGAAGCCGATCGATATGGAGCGCCTTCTTCTCACAATCCGAAACGGGATCAAGCAGGGAGAGCTGTCACGACAGAACGTAGCGCTGAAAAAAAGGGCGGGAATAAAAACTGAGATAATCGGGAGCCATCCATCAATAGAGAAGATAATGGATACGATAACCAGGGTAGCCTCCACGAACGCCAGGGTGCTGATTATGGGGGAGAACGGCACGGGCAAGGAGCTGGTCGCCAGGAAGATACACGAGCTCAGCAACCGTTCGGACGAGTCCTTCGTAGAGGTCAACTGTGCCGCCATCCCGGAAGAGCTCATCGAAAGCGAGCTTTTCGGTCATGAAAAGGGATCGTTCACCGGAGCTATCTCACAGAAGATCGGCAAATTCGAGCTGGCGGACAGCGGAACCCTCTTTCTCGACGAGGTTGGTGATATGAGCCTGTCGGCTCAGGCGAAGGTGCTGAGGGTTCTTCAGGAGTCGATATTCTCGAGAGTGGGAGGGACCGAGGTCAAGAAGGTCGATGTCCGCGTGATCGCTGCAACGAACAAAGACCTCCTGAAGGAGGCCGAAAAGGGGAATTTCCGGGAAGACCTCTACTACCGGCTCAACGTCGTCCCCCTCTACGTCCCGCCGGTTAGAGAGCGGAAGTCTGATATAAACGTGCTGACGTCCTATTTTCTCGAGGAGATCGCCGAGGAGCTCGGGATAGCTCCTAAGAGCATATCACCGGATGCACTCGATATTATGATCGAATATCGATGGCCCGGAAACGTCAGAGAGCTGAGAAATCTGATCGAGAGGCTCTGTATCCTGTCGACAGGCCCGAGGATCGAGGTCGGAGATCTTCCACCGCTCGAGCTTGCAGGGGGGGGCGATATGCCCAAAGATCCCTTCAATATAAAAACGTACAACGAATTCAAGAACTACACCGAGAGGGAATATCTCATAAAGAAATTGAGTGATAACGACGGTAACGTTTCACGCACCGCCAGGCAGCTCGGAATGCAGAGAAGCAACCTATACAAGAAGCTGGAGAAGTACGGCATAGAATTCCGCAAGTAACCTCACCCACCAATCCCGGTTCGCTTTCCACGGACTCACTTCCTTCTTCCCCTTACCTCGGGTATACGACATTTGATATTCCCGTGGTTCGACATCGTGGCAGTGCGGATTTCGGCGATTTTCAGATTGTTTCTTTCCATGAAATTTCATTGACTTATGCATTGACCGGTGTTACATTTACTCTGTGGGTGTTAGGGTCAAAAGGGAGCGGTAGGAAGCCTCCATGGCTTCGAGAGAGGGAGACGATATTATGAAGAGAATAGTTCTTCTCCTGTCTATTCTGTTTATCCTCTCCGCCTTCTGCACGTCTTCGTTGCTCGCTTCACCGCCTGGTTTCTACTATCGCCTGGACCGACCTCAAGGGATTATCCCGTTCTATTTCTATCAGCTGATCAAGGTGTTCGAATATCGCATGATGGACCAGCCCGTCATTGATCCGGACGGACGTGGGATCGTGGGCGGCGACGCCGATGATTTGGCTGATGGCAAAGTGGCCCCAGGTGAGAGCAAGCGAAAAACGAAGGCACTCGAATCCGGTTCGGTCTTCGGATCACCGATCGGCAAGGAAAAAGCAGAGACTATATACAGATTGTAAGGCGACAGGGATATCGAAATAATTCGCAGTTTTTCACTTCTTGGAGCAACCGATGCCAATAGATCCAAGTGAAAAAGGGGATTTCGAGTTCCACAAGAATAAACGCTCGAAGCATGAATCGAAGCCTATATGCTCCGAGGAGGAGCTTGGTGATATGCACCTGTCCACCGAGAATTACTCGGTGGCCTTGGAGTACTTCGAAAAGGCCGTTCAAAAGATCCATGAAACGGCGCCGGAACGCACCGACCTTATTCGCGTATACAGGAAAATAAGCGACTGCTACAGGAAGAAGGGGCTTTTCAGGGAGGCGCTGACCTTTCTCAAGAGCGCCGAATCGATATGCGATGAGGACGACAGCTTCAACAGGAGCACACTGGCCTGGAGACGTGGTATCATACTCCGTGAGGAGGGAGAGATAGAAGAAGCCCTTCGCGAAGCATGTTCCGCATACAGGGTGCTGCGCTTGAGCAACGATCACAGGGAGGTCGCTCACAACCAACTGCTTCTAGCCAACTGCTATTTCAGGCTGGGCAGGGGCAAGGAGGCGGAACAGTACTTCCTCGATGCTCTATCGTCCTACCGGCGCATCGACGATTCCGTCGGCGAAGCATATGTGCTGAACAACCTGGGCCTATTCCACAAGAATGCCTGCCGGTGGGGTAGGGCGCTGCATTTCTTCAATAGATCCCTGGAGATATGCGACGAGATAGGACTTACGCAGCACAGGGTGCGGGTCACCCTGAACATGGGAATCGTTCACCTCAAGAAGCATGACTACCCCAGCGCTGAGGCCGCTTTCAGCAGGGCCAGGGGCATGGCGCGCCGGGGAGGTGACAACCTCAGGTATGTGAAGTCTACGATAATGCTTGGGGTGGTAGAGATACATACCGGGAACCTTCCCCTGGCGGAAAAACATCTGCTCGAAGCCCAGGTTCTCGCGGAGCGGAATAACTACAGAAGGGAGATCGCACTCGCCGACGAGTTCCTCGGAGACCTGATGTTCGAGAGGGGGGACATGAAGGGTGCTATCGAGAACTACACGGCCTCCCTTTCGAAAGCACGCAAGATCACACCGGAGGGCGACATAGTTGCCGAGGTGCTCCGCAGGATGATAGGGGTCTTCCTGGTTCAGAAGAAATCCCGGGAGGTCGTATCGACGGGGAAGAAGGCACTTGGCATAGCAAGCAGGTGCGGCGAGATCCACGAGGTAGGATTCATCCAGAGGACGATGGGACTCGCCTATGCCCAGCTGAAGAAGGTCGAGGAGGCCCAGAAATATATCAACTCGAGCGTGAGGACATTCCTCGATGTAAACAATCCTTACGAGGCGAACCGTTCGGCTTACATGCTGGGCGAATACCTTCTGAAGCGAGCCGATAAGAAATCGCTTATCAGGGCGAGGGTGCTCGTGGGCAAGACCCTCTCGTTCTTTGAAAGAAACGAATATTACAGGGACATGGCGCGCAGCCACCACCTGCTTGCCAAGATCGAGAGGGGATTGTGCTGCAGGGATGAGTGTCTCCTTCATATATACGAGGCTCAGAGTCTCGCTGAAGATTTCAAGGATAGGAATCTAGTAAGATGCCTGAGGAGAATGAGAAAGAAGGTGGAGGACGAAGTTTCCGGGAAGGCTGCTATACCGCGGGTGCCGTTCCAGATCACGGGCAAGCTGTCCAAACTTTTCTCGAGCACACCTCATTTCCGCTCCTATCTGGATTACATCCTCGGTGACCTCATGAGGAGATTGACGGCGGGACACGGATTCGTTGCCCTGTGCGAAGGGGGATTGCGCAGCGATAAGAAGCTCATACTTGCCCGCCGCGGCATCAGTGAGGACACGACGAGGCAATTGACCGACTGGTTCCTGGGCAGGGAAGACGCGGACATGGAGGAGAGCCTTCTGATAACGGATACAGCCCATGACAGCAGGGCAAGCGCGATACGGGCGCTGCTGCCGGGGAAAAACGCGCCTGCCTATTTCCATCCGCTGTGCAGGGACCGGGAACCTTTCGGACTTCTTTTCTTCCAATCCGATGGAGAAAACGGCAACCTGCCAAGACTGGGTCCGAGCTTCGAGGTCGTATCTACATATGCCGGCTTCATAGGCTTTCTCATAAGCGGAATCATGGGCGACAACGGACATAAGGACGGCGGGGAGGTCAAGAGCACGGCGGACGATTTTCAGAGAATAATCACGAAGAATGAAAAGATGCTCAAGGTTCTCGATCTGGCAAGGCGTGTCGCGGAATCCAATTCCACCGTTCTTCTCATGGGAGAAACGGGGACCGGAAAGGGTTTGATCGCCCAGGCGATCCATCGTTTGAGCCACAGGCGGGACGCCAAGTTCATACATGTGAACTGTGCGGCGCTGCCGGAGAACCTACTCGAAAGTGAGCTGTTCGGTCATGTGAAGGGTGCGTTCACCGGAGCGATCTCGGATAAGAGGGGGCTGCTCGCGGAGGCCGGTGGAGGCACGATATTCCTCGACGAGATCGGGAAGACTTCTCTGCCTCTACAGGGCAAGTTGCTCCAGTTCCTCGATACGAGCAAGGTCCGACCGGTCGGTGGTAACGAGATGGTCGATGTCGATGTGAGGCTTCTGTTCGCATCGAAGGTGGATCTTCTCGAGCTGTGCGGGAAAAACAAGATGCTGGAGGACTTCTACTACCGTATCAATGATTTTCCATTGTTCATACCGCCGCTGAGGGAGAGAACAGAGGATATCCGGCTCCTGGCGGAGCATTACCTTCGATTTTTCAGCAACGATATGGACAAGAATGTTCAGGGATTCTCCGGGGATGCCATATCGCAACTGCTCATGCGGGAATGGCCGGGAAACGTTCGCGAACTCGAGAAGGTCGTTAAAAGAGCGGTTATTCTTACCGATGACGGTGGGATCGTAACGAGGGCGGAGCTCTCGTACGGTCAATCGGTCTCGAATGCCGAGACCGGTCGCTGCGGGAGGAGCCTCAACGATAGGGTGAAGGAACTCGAGAGGAGAATCGTATCGAAGGCGCTCTTGGATAACTCTTGGAACAGGAAGGCGACCGCCTCTCAGCTCGGTCTGAGTTACCCCACGCTGCTAAAGAAGATCAGGGACTTCGGTCTTGAAGAGGGCAGCTGATCAAATCTCGTAAATAATCAAGGAAATCTGCAAGCGGTCTATATTCGTGTGTGGGATTATATCCCGACTGCTAATAATTAAAGATCGGTGAAGTAAAGATTCTTGACCCTACAGATGGTTAACAATAAAGGTGTTGCAGCCGGGACAACATTCCCTCTAAAGGTCCTTGACACGGTCCTTCAGGTTCGAAGAGGCACGGCCGCATGACCTGCCGGAAGCGGCATTTTAACTCTGCCAATTACAATAGGTTAAAGCGATGGATTCGGGGGGAGGCTCAATCCTTTTTTGGTACGCCCATTGCGTGTACTATTATCCGGTATCGGTTGACGAACGGGAAGCGGTGATCCGGAGAGATGCCTGGACGAACCTCCGATAGGCTTTCTGGAGCTTATTTAAAAGGAAAAGGTGGGGTCTCCTTGGAGGGAAATAGCAGGTATCTCTCCGGATATTTTTTGATTATTCTTGACTCACTTGACATTATAGATATATAATCAATTAATAATTACATTAATTACAGGGACATGAGCGACCTAGGAATGGCGAGATCCTTAGGAATGCGAGTATGGATATCCCCTCCGGTGCTCGCGACTTGTGTCCCTGTTCCTGTTTTTACGGGCCGGTTTTCTTCCAATTTAATATAAATCACCGGTCCGCGATCATGTCCCCTTTAATGGACATTGGTGTAGAATAGGTACTACGGCCGAATCCTATCGAACGGGTACCGCCCAAACGCGGATTCCAACCCGATCTTATCATCTTGCCTTATAATTGACGCTATTTCAGGTGGTTATAATAATGCCTACTCGAATCACCAGCTGAAGGATTTCCGGTGCACCGGTTGGCATATGAGTTGCGATGCAGGAGAGTAGGATGTTTGGATTTCATGGAAATAAGGCAACGCTCCTGATAACCGCACTGCTCGCCGCCGCGGTTTTCACCTCCTGCGGCGATGATGAGAAGATAGTGGAGGTTCCCGTTCCCTGCGCGAGCTGCATCCCGGAAGCACCGAGGGATGTGGAAGTGTGGAACCGGGACGGTTATGTGAGGATCTGGTGGTACCATCCGGATACGACGTACAGCATCGATAAGTACATGGTGTACCAATCTGATCAGCCCTACTCCAACTTTATAGTAGTCGATTCACTGGACGCAAGCGCATACGAGCCCTTCGACTGGATATTTTTCGATCTGGCGGAGGACAACGGGAATTGGTACTACTATGCGGTTTCCGCCGTGAACTACGACCGGATCGAGAGCGATCTGAGCTATGAGGTGGTCACGGGCACACCCAGACCGGAGGGTTTTCTCAGGCTCTACGACAGCAACTTCCTGGCCGATTCGAGCGGGTACGATTTCTCCAGCGAGAGCAATGAGGCCCAGTGGGATACCTTGAACTCTACCGATATCTACTTCTCCATCGATTCCTCGACACCCGAGTTCCTGTCGGGACACGACGGCGTCAGGTTCCAGAGTCACGGTTACATAGAGTACTTCGATACTATACACTCGGCTCCCGAGTACGGTTGGACTTCGACGTCCGGGAGGATGGAAGCAGTGGCGGAGCACTGCTATACATTGAGGATCATAGACGGGTCACAGACACATTACGCGAAGTTATATGTTTGGGATATCACACCTACGTACGTGGAGTTCTGGTGGGCGTACCAGACTGATCCCGGTAACAGGGATCTCGCCCCCGGCCCCTCCGCTTCGATCGATGAAAAAGGCGCTGCTAGGCTAACGAGTAAGACTGGAGGTTACACCAACTATAGTTCTACAACGTGGGCAAGAGAAGGTCGACAAATCCCCCCATTGTTAAGAGAGGGTAACAAGGGAATTTATGCAACTACGGAATACCTTTCTATAAGCTGGCATTTATAGAGGAGTTCGTTACCCGAAGGTCGGCCTGAAGGGGAGAATGAAGACGGAATTGTCGAAACAGGGGCGGCAAGAGACTTCATTCTCCCCGGATTTTTTTTAAGCCTTATATAACTTGCAGAAGCTCTTCGGCTTGTTTATTTTTGGTTGGTCATGAACGATGCACTACGCTCTTTATCGGTGGGGGCTTTCTCCCTATTAATACTATCGAATGCCGCCGGGGCCGGAACGCCCGATTCCGGTTCCGCCGACCGCTGTGGCATTCCGCCGCTCGGTCGCGGAATCGGGACATACCAGATGGAATCGTTGCGCATGATGCTTGGTGGGCGGTTCGAAACCGCGGAGTCGCTGAGCCTTCTCGTCGTGAGGGTTTCCTTCTCGGACCTCGATTTCGAGACGGGCTCAGAGCACGATGAGCAGCATGACTCCCTCTATTTCGCAAATGAGCTGCGTCATCTGGGGGAGTACTTCTCCGGAGCCTCGATGGGGCGGTTCGCTCTAGACTGGGAGATAGCTCCCGGTATCGTGGAACTCAGCCGGCCTCAAAGGTATTACGGAGCCGATGGCCTGTGGATGGAGCGGATGGTGGAGCTGCTGATGGAGACCGTCGAAGCAACCGATCCTATTATCGATTATTCCCGCTTCGAGGCCTTCGCTGTCATACATGCCGGGGCCGGTCAGGAGACCGACGTTGAACTGAACTCACCCGAGCAACTCAATTCAGGATTCATCGATCCGTACGAGATGGAGGAGGCATTATCGGACACTCTAGGCACACCCGGGGTTCCGACCAATGACACACTGCCTGTGGGGGACACGATCTACGTGGACAACCTGATGGTGCTTCCGGAGAAATCGTCACAGGACGGCCGGATTTTCGGCTCACTCGGTATCTACGCTTTCGAGCTCGGCCTGCGGCTCGGGATGGTTCCGCTCTTCGATCCCACCCCTCCCGAATATGCAGATTCACAGGGCATAGGGACTTTCGGTCTGATGGGATGGGGCCTTTACAACGCCGAGGGATTCGTCCCCGCCTTTCCGTGCGCCTTCAACAGGTACCTGATGGGATGGGTGGAGCCGGTGGATATCGAGACCGGACGAGATGTGAGGATCCGGGATATAAACACCGCTGTAGAGGGAGATACATCGCTTGTCAGGATACCGATAAACGCTTCCGAGTATTTCCTCGTCGCCAACAGGGTGCACGATACGAATTTCAACTATCGTTTCGATTTCGGCGATGTGGACAGGGACGGCAGGCCGGAGAACGAGGACACTCTGCTCGGAGCGGAGTTCGATTTCTTCCTCACGGCCGATACGGTGCGTTCCTGGCTCGAGGAGGACAGCCAAAGCCATGCGGATATAAGACATTACTTCACGGGAAGCGGCCTCATGGTTTGGCATGTCGATGAGGGGGTTATAACCAGGGCGCTGGAGTCAGGCTTCTTTCCCAACGGTGATCGGGATCTCAAGGGAGTCGATCTCGAGGAGGCGGACGGGGTTCAGGATCTGGACCGCCCGGGCGGAAGTTACTCTTTCGGAGATTATTACGATACGTTCAGACGGGATAACAACGACAGGTTCGGTGTGAAAACCGTCCCATCGAGCTCGGATAACAGCGGCATCGCTACGGGGATAGAGATCTTCGACATATCCGATGCCGGTCCGGTGATGAGCTTTTCCATGAGCTTTTCGTCACTGCTCGAGAGCGAGAGGACGAGCTTGGACGGGGATGCCGGGGGCATCAGCCCGCTGCCTGTGGATCTAGACGGATTGCCGGGTGAGGAGCTGTTCATCGCGGCCGATACGGGACTCATATACATAATCTATAACGCCGGCGGGGAGGATTGGACCGAGAGTAAGGACACGTTCGCGGTGGTAAGGGAAACCATATGGACGGGACCTCCAGTGTTCACTGACCTGGACGGGGACGGTTCAAAGGAGGTTTTCATTACATCGCAGGACTGCCAACTCTATGCCTTCCGTGATGACGGTTCACAATATGCCCTGGATGGGGACGAATCCCCCGGTTCGCTGCCACTTAGGGGGGATATTGTATCCGTACCTATGGCGGTCGAGGCGGACGGAGACGAGCCGTGCGAGATCCTGGTGCTGTCATCCGATGGGGACAGCACTTACGCTAACATAGTAGGATTCGCATACGGGGGGGATCCGTTTTGGGTAGTTGTCGAGAAGGTCGAGTTACAACTTTCGTCCGGAATCCTTCTGTCCAATCCGGCAAGGGGCAGGGTGACCGATCAGGCTGGAGGGGAAATGGACGGCTTCTTCTTCTGCACGGCAGGTTCGGCCGGAGAACCGGCACTTCACTACGTCCCGTTGATGATCCCGGGGATATCGGGCGGGACAGTGCCCGTTGATGCCGTCACGCCATTCACGGAGACTTTGAGCCGCAGATGTGGAGCTCGTGGTATTCTAACACCGGCAGCCGGTGATATCGACGGGGACGGCTCCGACGAGATGGCGGTGGCCGCAGGTGGTACGGGGCTTCTCTACTTCGATCCCCGTTCGGGAGTCAGGAGCTATACGATCCCGGGTGACTGTCCATCATCTCCGGTACTAGCGGATATCGATGGGGACGGCATAATGGAGACGGCGCTTCGGGACAATGATCGACTGTACCTCTTTTCGGGCTATGGTGTGGCCATTACCGGATGGCCCGTCCGTCTGCCGCAGGACGTTGTCGACCTCGAGAGCGCGTGCCCGCCCTCTGCACCGGTAATAGGCCCGCTCGGCGCTGATGGGCGGTTCGGTATCCTGTTTCGAGCAGGTAGAAATCTGTACGCGTACGGCCGCGGCGGAGATATGCTCGACGGATGGCCGATGTCGGGAGAAGGCGAGGGAGGAGGCTCGGCGGCCCTTGCCGAGGGACCCGGCGGCATGCTCTACATATTCTCGGCGGAATCTCCGGCGTTGATATCCGTTGCTGTCGGCCCCCAGCTGGAGGAGACAACGAGCAGG
Organism: uncultured bacterium; assembly: GCA_964422745.1. GTDB lineage: Bacteria > Krumholzibacteriota > Krumholzibacteriia > Krumholzibacteriales > Krumholzibacteriaceae > CAYRCK01. The sequence continues at coordinate 28,962 of CAYRCK010000018.1, read as the reverse complement.
ATCTTCATCAGAAGATACGAGACCTCGTCACCTGCGGTCCGTGATCGAGGGTGGTTCTGCTACCGTCATGATCAAGGGGGATCGAGCCGGCAGGAGCTAGCCGGCCAACCGAGCGCCATGGAGGGTTTCGTAGAGGGCAATTCCTTCATTTGCTATCCGAGCCCGGCCAGGGGTGGATTTATAAATGTTCGTGTAAATATGGCGTCCCCGGCCAATGTGAAGATAAGGGTGTTGAATCTTCAGGGGGAGAAGGTCCTGGAGGAGACGCATACGCACTCATGGGTGGAGGGGAGCCGGGTTCCGTTCGATAGAAGGATCTCGTTAGAGGAAATCGCCGGTGGGATATATATCTGCCACCTGGATGCAGCCGGCAGCGGCTGGAGGTGGAGCGGTGCGAGGAAATTCGCGGTTACGAGATGAGAAAGGCGTATGCCGTTCTCATGATGCGGGCTAGGGTATCGAATATCACGGTTGACCGGCGGCCCTCGAGTGATTAATGTATGATGTAAGCAGAATGGAGGAATGATGGCCAAGCGAAAGACAGCAGCAACATTGTTCATGATAGCAGCACTCGCGTCGCAAGCTCATGCAGGCGAGCCGGGCACCAGCGGATTCATGTTTCTCAGGCTCGGTAACGGTGCTCGCGCCGGCGGTATGGGCGAGGCCTTCACCGCAGTCGCCGACGATGCAACAGGCATTTACTACAATCCCGCGGGGCTGGCCAATATAGAGGGCGCACAGATCAATGCGACCCATTCCGAATGGCTTCTCGACATAAGATTCGAGCAGGTATCGGTCGTGAACGAAATGCTGGGAGGTGCCGTCGGGATAAACTTCACAGGTCTCTACTACGGCGACCTGGACCGCTACGGCCAGAGCCCGACCGTGACGCCCGACGGGACATTCGCCCCTTATGATCTTGCGTTATCGGCCGGTTACGGAATAGACGTACTTCCCAACCTGTCCGCCGGTGCATCGTGCAAGCTCATATACGAGAAGATCGATTTTGAATCTGCCACGGGGTGGGCGGTGGACATAGGTGTCGTGCACAGGAGCATGATCGAGGGTCTTACTCTCGGGGCCTCGGTGCTGAACCTCGGGCCGCAGGCGAAATTCGTCGAGGAGAAGTTTTATCCACCGTTCGAGATGAGGCTCGCGGCCTGCTACAAGAGGGCCGAGGAATGGCTTAGAGGCAGCCTGCTGGTGACGGGGGATGCGGTCTTTCCCAATGACAACGAAGCGAAGCTACACCTGGGCACCGAGTATGTGTATAGAGATATACTTTCGATAAGATTCGGCTACAAGGCGAACTACTACGTCCAGGGAGCAACGATGGGATTTGGCATACTTTACAAGGATTTGAGGTTCGATTATGCCTATATGCCGATAGAGCTGGAACTCGGTGACAGTCACCGTTTCTCTATAAATGTGTTTACCTCGGGCTTGTAGCGCTCGAGCGCGAAGCTGCCGTTCTCTAGCCTGAGGTATGAATTGTGCTCTTCCCAGTCTCCCAGGATCGAGAAGATCCTTCCACCGAAATCCTTTATCACGGGCATGTGAACGTGACCCATCACGAAGACGTCGTTTCCCCATCGGAAGAACGAATCCGGGGCAAGTTCGGTTACGGCCCGGGCGTACCGTGACGTCTTGCCGTGCGTGATGCCTTTGCTCGTTTTCGAGAATAATCCCGCCAGGCCGAAGAGGATATCCGGGTGGATAGCCCCGGCAATCGCCCTGGCCGGCCGGCTCCTGATGAGCGTTTTGAGCATCTTGTACCCATAATCCCCGGGCAGGAACATATCTCCATGGGTTACAGCCACCTTTCTCCCCTGGAGTTCATGCACCGACAATGACGGCAGCACAGTTATGCCTGCAGCTTCTGCCAGGAAATCTCCCAGCCAGAAATCGTGGTTCCCGCCCGTGATGAAGATTCGCGTTCCCCCGTTTCTCAATCCGTTCAGAGATTCAAGTATATCATGGTAGTAACGCGGTATGACACTTCTGTACTCGAACCAGAAGTCGAAGATATCCCCTACCAGGTAAAGCCTCCGCGCGCCTTGGATGCCTCGAATGAAAGCTTTGAATCTTTCCCGTTTCCCCTTCTCGTTTACATCTCCCGCACGGTATTTGAAATGGGTATCGGAGAGGAAGTACACGGTTTCATTCAACGGGGATCCCACCTTGCGAGCGGTAAAAAAGTCTTGAGTAAATATCCGATGAACGATATATGTCAAAGAAGAATTGAAAGATCAAGTGAAAATGGATTGAGCGACGGCGCCGGCGAGAGGAGCCCGACCATGGATACTCTATGGGACAAGGTCAAGCAGAACCTGGGGGAGTGGTACAGTGCTGCCTATGATAAAACCGATGAACTAGCCCGTATAGGAAGGAAGAAGATCGATATTGTCGGAATAAACCGGGAGATCGAGAAGCATCTATCGGAGCTCGGCGGACGCGTTTACGACATGATAAACAAGGGCAAGAAGGGGGTCGCCGTAACGGGTGATAAAGGTGTGGTGGATATAATAGCGAGAACCAAGGAGCTGGAGGAGCAATTAAAGCTAAAGGAAGAGGAGATCGAATCGATAAGGAGGGAGAAGAAAGGAGGCGATAGTGTAGAGTAGGGCTTGGGGGCAAGCATGATCTATCTAAATATATCATTTATCCGCCACGCTCGGTGATATTTCGGCTGCTCGAGCCGATGAAGGAAAATATTGCCGGCCTGTTTTGCAAATTTAGTTGTAATAACTCGAAATAACCGTAAAAAGATTGAAAACGGGTGGAATGACCTTAATATTGCTATTCTATGCTCCGATAGACCTAAATTTCAGCTTAATCAGCTCGACACTCCGGCTTGACATAGTTTAATAATTAGTGTAAACTTTGCGCAACGTGGTGTCAGGAATTGCTCTAGCTTGAGTTTGTATGAAAAGGTGTAAGTTCGTCAGCTAAACCTTTCGAAAACCCCACCTGAGTATAATTCATCATTTCTACGTGAACCTGGATATTTTTCGGTGTAGATATGTAAAAGGGGGAGAAGTAGGACGACTCGGGCAGGAGTGAAGGTTGGCTCTACTCAACAATAAAGCCAGTTGATAGTTGCAGAGACCGTTTAGGATGATTAAAATTTAATTAGAGGTCGGAAAATGTATCCCGAAAGAAGAGAAAAGGATTATCTCGGAGAAAGAAGCCTGGACCTGTACCTGAAGGAGATAAACAATACACGTCTTCTGACCAGAGGCCAGGAGCGTGAACTAGCCTGTAGAATCCGGGAAGGTGATGAGGCGGCACTTCATGAGCTTGTCAGCGCGAACCTGCGTTTCGTAGTCTCTATAGCCAAGCAGTATGTGAATCAAGGGCTTTCCCTCGCAGATCTGATAAACGAGGGGAACATGGGGCTTATAAAGGCTGCGCACAGGTTCGACGAGAAGCGCGGATTCAAGTTCATTTCGTACGCCGTTTGGTGGGTCCGGCAGGCGATGCTCCAGGCCCTGGCTGAGCAGTCGAGAATCGTAAGGCTGCCGCTAAACAGGGCAGGGACGCTCTATAGGATAGGTAAGGTATCGCGTCAGCTGGATCAGGAGCTGGGAAGGGAACCCGATGTAGAGGAGATCGCCGAAAAACTGCAGCTGACCGAGGAAGAGGTCAAGGATACTATGAAGATAGCCAATAGTCATCTATCCCTGGACGCTTCCTTCAACAACGATCAGGAGGAGAACTCCCTCGTTGATTACCTGCCCGACGAAAACCAGGAACCTCCTGACGATATGACCTATGTCAACGCTCTGAGTGAGGACATGCTCAAGGCCCTGAGTACGCTGACGAAGAGAGAGAGGATGATACTCAAGCTGTACTTCGGGCTCGAGGATGAGGAACCGCTCACGCTGGAGGAGATCGGGAAGAGGATGAACCTGACGAGGGAGAGGATTCGCCAGATAAAGGAGAAGGCCATCGTGAGGCTCCGGCACAGCACGAGAAGCAAATATCTGAAGGGATATGTGGAAGACTAGACTGTAGCCATTTAATCCATAAACGGTTCCAGAGGGTGGAGAATCCGATTCTTCGCCCTTTTATGATAGATGGTACGCACCTTGCTCGCTTGGATCGTGATACATCTGAAAGACAGCTTGACATGATATTGCTAACTTATAGTGTTATCGATGTTGGAATTGTGTTAGTTAAGCTAGTAACCTGATATGGATAGTTATTTTACATTCCTCTATGTGCGAAGCGGCAATGCCGGTGTGAGATCGATAAGGATACACCGGGCGGTCGCACTATTACTCCTGTTTGCGTTTATCTCCCTGGTGCTGACCTCCGTGGTGATAGTGGCCAAGTACTCCGGCATGGCGTCTGATGCACGAAGGTTCGCCGCCCTGGAACGGGAAAACCAGGCTCTGCTGGCGAAGATAAAGGGTTTCGAAACGAAGATCGAGCGATTCACGGAACAGTTGAACACGGGGCTGGAGCTTCAGAACCGTTCGAGGCTGCTCGCGGGACTGAACCCGCTGTCCGGCGACGTGTGGGAGGTCGGGATAGGAGGTCCGCAGCCGATGGAAACGGACCTTGATGTCACGAGCGCCGATCTATTCATCGCCGAGCTGGAGGGGGATCTCGACAAGATGGCGAGGCAGGCCGGCCTGCTTCTCGAGAATTACGAGGAAACGATATCCATTCTGAGCGAGGAGAAAAAGATAAGGGATTGCACACCCTCGATCAGGCCACTCAGGGGCGGATATCTCTCCAGCCGCTTCGGGAGGAGGATGGATCCTTTCACTGGAAGGATATCCCGCCACCTGGGAGTGGATTACACGGCAAGGATCGGAACCCCCGTGATGAGCACGGCCGACGGGATCGTGTCAATGGCCAAGAAGAAGGGCAGCTTCGGGCTCGTCATAGAAGTCAATCACAGAAATGGATTCAAAACGAGATACGCTCATCTCTCCAAGATGCTGGTCCACAAGGGCAAGGAAGTGAAGCGCGGTGAGGTGCTAGGTTATGTGGGCAATTCCGGCAGGTCCACCGGGAGCCATCTGCACTACGAGGTACTGTTCAAGAAGACAAATCGCAATCCGTTGAACTACATTATCCCGGAAGGTGTATATTACGATTGAGATCCGCCTGCCGGTTCCTATCTCCCCCCTTCGATTTTACTTGTCATAACAGATCAAAAAAAATAGACTTTGTCGAATCGTGTATCTGTGAACTGATGTTTTCGGTCGAGAGGCGGATAGAATGTCGACTCGTACCTTGAGATATGCCGGCATGGCGGCATTTACACTGATACTTCCAATCGTTGCTACGGGGATTTGCCGCGGCGATCCGGTCCGTTCGTCCTCCGAGATTAAAAGGATCAGATTCTGGACGGCCCCCGACCATACGAGAGTGGTACTCGATATGGGCGGCGAGTCCGTTTACCGCATGAAGGTGCTGACGAATCCGCATCGTATAGTGATAGAGGTGCCATCCGGCCGTATAGCAAAGAAGGTGGGGGGGATGGCCATAGGGGATGGGGTGATAGACAGGATCCGCATCAACAAACTCCGCTCCTGCGCTCAAGTTGTTCTCGATCTTCCTTCAAAGGCGGAGTTCCGCCATTTTGCGCTCAAGCCCTTCAAGGGTCACCCTCACCGCATAGTCGTAGACGTTAATCACAGGCTTTCTGCAGGTGAGAGGGAGAGGGAGAGGGAGCTTACCGAGAGTATAGTGAGAAGCGGTGACCGGGTCGTGATCATAGATCCCGGGCACGGTGGAAGCCAGCCGGGTGCTTGCTCACCATTCGGTCCGCGTGAGAAGGATATTGTTCTAACCCTGTCAAAGCTGATAGCCGCCCAATTGGAGAAGAAGGACGGGATCAGGGCCGTTCTGACCAGGGATGGGGATTACGATGTGGGACTTCAGCGAAGGATCGATATAGCCAAGCAGCACGAAGGTGATTGCTTCCTGAGCATCCATATGAATTCTCATCCAAGCTCAAAGCCCAGGGGATCAGAGATATATTTCCTCTCGCTCGACAAGGCTTCGGACAAGAACGCCCAGATCGTAGCCGAGCGTGAGAACATGTATCTCAAGATGGGCGAATCGGGTAGAGAGATTAACGATGATATCAAATCCATACTGTTCGACTTCAATCAGAAGGCCACGATGTACAGGAGCTCGGTGCTGGCGAACAGGATCGCCTCGAATCTGCAGAGGGAGGGGATACTTCCTTTCAGGGGCGTCAAGCAGGCTAATTTCGTGGTGCTCAGGTCGATCGCGATGCCCTCGGCGCTGCTGGAGGTCGGCTTTCTCTCCAACAGGAAAGATGTAAGATTGATGGCGAGGAATAAGGTATTGCAGGAATGTGCTGATTGCATAGCCGCGGGAGTCGTCGATTTCATGGAGGAGTATCCTCCCGAGGAGAAGGGCGAGAGGATAGAGGCTATCGTCCACGTGGTCGCCTCCGGAGAGACCCTCTGGGGGATAGCAAGGAGATACGGAGTTACGACGGAGCGCATATGCAACATAAACGGCCTGAAGAGCAAAGAAAAGATAAGACCGGGCCAGAAACTTCGCATACTGCACTGATATCTCGAGAGAACGGCAGGATCTTATGAGCATCGAATCATTTTTCAAAGCGATCATGACGAATATCGGCGTGAAGGTGATGTCGGTGCTTTTCGCTGTTTTTCTCTGGTTCCACGTCACGGCCCAGCAGGAGGAGACACAGACATTCAGGGTTCCCCTCACGCTTTCGGGAATTCCGGATAGTCTCACCATCGTTCACGACGTTCCTGAGTTCGTCGAGATCGTCGTGAAGGGGGCTAGGAGCAGACTTATCAAGCTGAGGCTGTTCGGGGGAGTGGAGGCTTCCGTGGATCTTTCGATGGTCAAGAGGGGGAGGGTGAACGTGCCGCTTTCAGCGGCGGTGCTCAACCTGTCGGATGAACTAGATCCGCGTGAGGTCATCGTCGAACGCCCGAAGGCCCTGAGCTTGAACTTCGAGAGGGTCGTCACCAAATCCGTCCCGGTGAAGCTGGCGTTCAGGGGCGAGATACCCGACGATGTAATTATTACAGGCAAACCCGTGATTATTCCCGGGTACGTAAAGGTGACAGGCGCCGCCAGCTTGATAAGTGGAACCACCGTAATCTCCACGGAGGAGATAGATATAAGAAACAGACGGGGGAAGATGACCAGAGAGGTCGAACTGCATGTCGAGAGCGGTGATGTGAAGGTGGATCCGAAGAAGGTGCTTGTCGAGATGGAGATCAGCAAGAGGGCCGTTCGCACGCTTGCGAATATACCTCCCGTAATACTCCAGGACGATGAGTCCGTTATCACGAGCTATTCGCCTCTAGCGGTATCCCTGACGATCGAGGGCTCTGAGGAGCTGATAAACAGCATCGTCAGCGACGACGTTTCCGTCATACTGAATGTTACGGCGAGGGAGCCCGGGACCTACAGGATCAATCCGGAGATAATCCTACCGAACGGCATCGAGAGATACTGGCTGGATATCGACAGCTTCGAAATAACGATTGCGCGGCGGGAGAGGGAGGGAGCCCAAGGGCGTGGTGAATGATAAATCCTCCAGAGCCGTTCTCCAAAGAGATTCGTCCAATTCGAGCCGGATCGCAGCCGTCTTGGTCTGGTCTTCCATAGTGCTGGTTACACTGGGTGCACTGTTCATAGACGAGGACGATGTGGCTCATATGCGGATATCCATAGGGATCTGTGCATTCGATTCGGCGGATGCATACTCGACCATGGAGATGCTGGAGGATCTCGTCAGAGAGAAGGGATCAGGAGATATCTGCTGGCATTACTTCGGGCGGGACGAGAAGCCGGCGGGTTGCGATCTATACGTCATGACGTCATTACAGGCCTCGCGTTATCTGCGGAGCGGAGAGTTCGAATGCCGGCTGCTCGCGACCGCCAAACGCGGAGTACGCTACTCGACGGGAGCCGTGATCGTGAAGCCGGACGGTGGCGTTTCGAAGCTCGCGGGCGAAAGATTGCTCTTTTCCTCCCCGATATCGGCGGCGGGCTATCTTTCTCCGCTGAATGCGTTGCTCGAAGCCGGACCTGACAACCACCCCGATGCCAGCAGCATAGAATTCGCCGGTTACTTCCCGGACGACGAGAGGGTCGTATTCGGTGTGCTCTATGGCGCATTCACCGCGGGAGGGATCTCGTTGGAAAAGCTCCGACTTCTGGAAAGAACCGGTGTGGTGCGGGAGGGGGAGCTGGATGTTATGCTCACGGGGGATCTGGTTCCGGAGATTGTTCTGGTATCACCTCCCGATGTGGGCACCCTGATGCTCAGAGGATTCGTAGGCAGGCTGCCGTCGATAATAGAGGAAGCATCAATGCCGCTGGAATCGGGACTTATCCGGCTCGGGATAGCCGGATTCGCGGAGCCCCGCGAGGAGGACATAGAGACTATAAAGCGACTTCTGGATAAGGTTCCCGCCAATTACCCGGGCGCCTCATCGCCGCCGGCCGTAGGATCATCCGCATCGCATGATATGAATACAATCGGCAGCAACCATTGACATATAATCCGGATTGTTTATTGCGGACGAACGGAGCATTAACCGTTTGAATGAGTTCTCGGAATCGATATATTACAGGGACCGGTTAGTATCGAAGGTGAAAGGACCTCACTGGTGGTAGAGATGCAGTGGAAGCTCAAAAGATGGATACCGCTCTGCATATGGATCATTGTGATCTTCGGTGCCTCCTCGATACCCCAGCTCACCGATGACCGGCCTAGCCTGCCTGCCGGCACGGACAAGGTCTTTCACTTCATCGAGTATATGGTGCTCGCCTTCTGCTTCTATCTTGGCATGAAACATGGATGGAGCGGAAAGGGCCTTCCGCTCTGGGCGACTATCTTCTTCACGTGCATGGGGATCGGAGCGCTGGATGAGTTCTATCAGGGCTTCATCCCAGGGCGCGATTCTAGTATAATGGATTTCCTGGCGGACACGGCGGGTGTTGGATTGGGTGTGGTGCTGCTCTACTTCAGGTACGGGAGATCAGCCGGGAAGGTGGAAGCGTTATGAAGTTCAAGAGACCGAGGGGGACATACGACCTTTTCGGCGAACAGATGGAGCGATGGCTGTCGGTGGAGAAGGCCCTGATCGGATTTATAAGGGCCCATGGATACAGCGAGATCAGGACGCCGACGTTCGAATCGACCGACCTTTTCGTTAGAGCCGTAGGTGAAGGGACCGATATAGTATCGAAGGAGATGTACACATTCACGGACAAGAAGGGGAGGAGCCTCACGCTGAGGCCGGAGAACACAGCACCGGTCATGAGGGCGTTCATCGAGAACGGACTGCATAGAAAAGGAGGCATCACAAGGTTCTACTATATCGCGCCGATGTTCCGTTACGACAGGCCGCAGGCGGGCAGGTACAGGGAATTCAGGCAGATCGGAGTCGAAGCGCTGGGTTCGCAGTCCCCCGCGGTCGACGCGGAGGTGATCGAGATCAGCCTCGGTATCTACCGAGTACTCGGTTACCCGCCCCTGGATGTCAAGCTCAACAGCGTAGGTTGCCCCAAGTGCAGACCTGCATACAAGGAGGTTCTGGCCGAACGCCTGGAAGGGATGAAGGGTGAGCTGTGCGCCGATTGCAGGCAGAGGGCCTCGTTCAATCCGCTCAGGGTGTTCGACTGCAAGAGATGCGGCGGGATCAAGGGAAAGCTGCCTGTGATCACCGATCATCTCTGCGAGGAATGTCGTGATCATTTCGAAACACTAAAGGAAATCCTCTCGGCGATAGGTGTCGGTTTCAAAATCGATCCCCTGCTCGTCAGAGGCCTCGATTACTATACAAAGACCGCCTTCGAAATCATTCACCCCGGGCTCGGTTCTCAGAACGCCCTGTGCGGGGGAGGCAGGTACGACGGACTGGCACAGGAGTGTGGGGGGGGATTCATACCGGCGGTCGGTTTCTCGGCCGGCATGGAAAGGCTTATCGATACGCTTCCCGACGGATTTGAGCCGTGTGGGGACGGGGGGCTGAATGTAGCTTTCATAATTGCTGATACGGAGGGCGAGAACATCGCGCTCTCCCTGGCGGGGGAGGTAAGAGGGGGCGGGATAACCGCGACAGTGGATATGTCCGGAAGAAGTGTGAAGAAGCAGCTCAGTGAAGCGGCTTCAGGAGGAGTGGATTTCACGGTCTTCATCGGCCGGGAAGAGATAGAGAAAGGCGCTGCGGCCGTCAAGGATATGGCCTCGGGATCTCAGGTTCCGGTGCCGTTTGAAGGCCTGCGCTCGTACCTCGAGGGCGAAAGGGACAGGTAGCTTGAACGATCAAATTAAGTACTATTTCTCGGATGAACTCAAGAGAACACACCGCTGCGGAGAGCTCGAGGGGAAGGACGATGGAGCCGGTGTGAGGCTGTCCGGCTGGGTGAAAAAGGTCAGGGAATTGGGCAACCTGACCTTCTTGGACCTCTGGGACAGGTCCGGTATCGTCCAGCTCGTAGTGGAGATCGATAAGCCTGGACTGCACGAGCTGTTCAGGTCTCTGAGGGCCGAGGATGTGATAGCGGCCTCCGGTACGGTCAGGCGCAGGCCCGAGAACATGGTAAACTCTAATATGGCGACGGGGGAGATCGAGGTTGTCGTGAACGAGATCGTCGTGCTTAACAGGAGCAAGGTCCCGCCGTTCAACGTGACTACGGACGTCCGGGCTAATGAGGACCTGCGACTTCGCTACAGGTATCTGGACCTGAGGCGGAATCCCCTTCAAAGAAACATGAGCCTCAGGCATGACCTGGCTCTCGCAGCGAGGAACTTCCTGTCGGACGAGGGATTCATCGAAATCGAAACACCCATGCTCGTGCGAAGGACACCGGAAGGCGCGAGGGACTACCTTGTGCCGAGCCGGCTCCAACCTGGTAAATTCTATGCCCTCCCTCAGAGCCCCCAGCTTTACAAGCAGATACTGATGGTCTCCGGGTTCGACCGTTATTTTCAGCTGGCCAGATGCCTCAGGGACGAGGACCTGAGAGCCGACCGCCAACCCGAGCACACACAGATAGATATAGAGATGAGCTTCGTATCGGAGGAATGTGTCTTGGATTTGACGGAAAGGCTGATGAAGCACATCGTTTCACGAATCGCCGGTGTCCAGCTGGAAATACCGTTTCCAAGGATGGATTACGCCGATGCAATGAGCACCTACGGCACGGATAAACCCGATCTCAGGTTCGGTCTAGAGATACATGATTGCACGGATATCTTCGCTTCGAGCGACTTCAGGATCTTCCGTTCGGCGGTCGATGCGGGGGGTGTAGTGAGAGGCATCTCCTTCGGAGCGGCAGCATCGTATTCGAGGAAGCGGATTCAGGAGCTCGAGGGGGTCGTGAAGCGGGCGGGCGCAGGAGGCCTTGTTGTTGTGAAGGTAGACGATGGAAATGTTTCCAAGCCCATAGGCGGTTCCCTGTCGGGTGAATGGGAGCGAGTGCTCCTCTCGCGCTTCGACATCACGAGCTCCGGGTGTATCCTTCTCGTGGGAGGCGAAGAGGCCGTCGTGGCCGGATCCTGCGGGGAACTGAGGAATCATCTTGGAAATATCGATCTCCAGGAGGATGGCGGTTTATATAACTTCTTGTGGGTGAATAGATTTCCCCTGTTTTCTGCCTCGGAAGAGGGTGGATGGGATCCAACGCATCATATCTTCTCGATGCCATTGGAGGATGATATCGATTACCTCGAGACTGATCCGGGCAAGGTCAGGGGTTACCTCTACGATCTCGTATGCAATGGGATGGAGCTGGGATCGGGCAGTATCCGTATTCACCACAGCGGGCTTCAGAGCAAGGTTTTCGATATAATCGGCCTGACGAGGGAGGATGCCAACCACAAATTCGGCTTCCTGCTGGAGGCGTTCGAATACGGGGCGCCGCCCCATGGAGGTATCGCCTTGGGTTTGGACCGGATCGCAATGATCCTGGGGGGAGGGGACTCGATCAGGGACTACATCGCCTTTCCGAAAACCCAGCGGGCTACATCCCTGATGGAGGGGGCGCCATCGGAAGTAGAGGACGTTTTGCTCGAGGAGCTCCACATCGCTGTAAAAAAACTTGACAATAAAGAAGATGGAGTATAATCAGGCACATTTTTTGCGAAAAATTCGATATATGTTTTTCTTGACATTGATATAGCTCCTTATTAACGTACATTTAAATTGTGCGATTTTATAAGCAGAAGGAGAATTTCAAGTTATGAAATTAGTTCGTATCTTTCTCGTTAACCTGCTGATATACGGCGCTCTTGGAGGATTATTTGCCGGTTGTGGCCCCGCGCCCTACTGCGAAACGGATCTAGTTACACTCGATGAGTTGAGGTTGGACGCTGAGATATACGAAGATGAGGCGTCGAAGACATCGCAGGAGGTTTCGAAGCTCGAAAACCAGTTGACCACACTGGAGAAGAAGATCGAGGCGATAAAGGACAAGCCTGCCGAGCTGGAAAAAAAGGTTCATGATATGAAGAAGGGCAGCGGCCGGGAGTAAGGTGATTGCCATACAATGGGAGTGATGTATGCTTGATAGAAAGAGGATGCTGATAATTCTGATCGTTCCGCTGATTCTACTCGTCGCGGCCGGCTGCACCAGGTACAAACCCAGGCCCATAGATATATCCAACGGTGAATATTACGAGGATGAGGAGTATCAGAAACTGTCAAAGAAGGACAGGGAGGAGTACTGCAGGAATCTTGCAGAAGAACTCGAACGGCTGCAGGCCAGATCCGATAAGGCCAGTTCCGAGCTCAACGACAATCAGCAGAGTATCGAGCAGTTGACCAAGGATATCAGGGATGCCGAAAGAGTGTATGCCAACATGAACGCGCATGTCGATGAGCTGACCAAGCAGCTTCAGCAGCTCTCGTTGCTGCCCAAGACATATATTCTCAAGTATGGAGAGTGCCTGTGGGTACTTGCTTCATATGAGGAAATTTACAGCGATCCACTTAAATGGCCGAGAATCTGGAGGGGGAATCCTGAACTGATCGAGGATCCGGACTGGGTGTTGGCGGGATGGGAATTGAAAATCCCAAGGGAATGGCCTTATAAGCACAAGGTCTTACAGGACGAATGGCTGGCCAAGATCGCAGGCTACTGGGAAGTATACGACAACTACAGAAAATGGCCTATTCTCTTCGAGGCTAACAAGGATAAGATTGCGGATCCTGATCTCATCTTCCCCGATCAGGAATTGGTGATACCCAGGGAAGAGACATCTCTTGAGTGATATCCAGGCATAAATTTCCACCTTGGCTTCAAGACTCTTGGCTCGCCCCGAACCGGGCCGGGAGTTTTGCATTAAGGGGCTCGATTTGAAACGCGGCATGAACAAGAGGGTGCTATCCATCTCCGGGGTCGATCCTGTCAACCTCCTCGGCGTAAACGACAGGAACCTGAAGCTCCTGCAGGAGCATTACGGGCAGAGGATAACGGCGCGAGGCGACGAGATCCGGCTATCGGGACCGTCGAAGGGGATGGATGAGCTCTCCAGTGTTCTCGAAACTCTTATCAGGATGGCGGCTGGCGGACGGTCCCTGAGCGAGGAGGATGTAATAGCTGTTATCGGTGGAGGATCCGCAAGGGCGGAAAAGCTCACATCCCTCGAAGACTCGGTGGTCTATTACTCCTCGCATCGAAGACGGTCCGTCGTCCCGAGAAGCTTGATGCAGAAGGAATATGTAGACGCCATTGGCAGGTTCGATGTGGTCTTCGCTATCGGCCCCGCAGGCACGGGGAAGACCTACCTGGCAATTGCCGCCGCCCTGGCGGCGCTGAAGAAGAGGGAGATAGAGAGGATCTTCGTATCCAGACCGGTCGTCGAAGCGGGGGAAAACCTCGGTTTCCTGCCGGGAGACATACAGGAGAAGATAGATCCCTATCTCAGACCGATATTCGACGCACTGGAGGATATGCTGGGTAAGGAAAGAACCCAGCGTATGATAGATTCCGGAGTGATAGAGATCGCTCCACTGGCATATATGAGAGGCCGCACGCTCAACAACTCCCTCACGATACTCGACGAAGCGCAGAACTGTTCGGTCATGCAGATGAAGATGTTTCTAACCAGGCTGGGTGTGAACTCCAAGGCCATAGTTGCGGGGGACATTACACAGATCGATCTTACCGATCCATCGAAATCCGGCCTCGTCGCCGTAAGAAACATCCTGGGAAGCATAGAGGGGATCAAATTCATACACTTCGGCGAGGAAGACGTGGTAAGGCACCGTCTGGTAAAGCGGATAATAAAGGCATTCAGCACGGGCGGCGTCGGATCGGGAATGAATGTTGAAGCCCGCGCACAACCTGTGACGAGTCGTAAAGGCGGGGATCTCTCCACGGCGGAGGCGAACGATGAATGAACAGCTCTCCAACGGCAAGGACGGGCAGAGGAGCGGTACGTTTCGTGAAAGGCTCGGCATCAAATCGCTGATGGGGATGTTCACGAACAGGAAGACACTTCCATTCGTATATCTCACCCTGTTTACCATTCTGTCACTCGTACTGTTTCCTCCTACGAAGAAGGCGAAGGAGATCATTTTCAAGGAGGGTGATGTCGCCGATTCAGACGTGATCGCACCCTTTACTTTCATAGTTCCCCAGGGGGAGCAGGAGATCAGGATAAACAGGGCTAAAGCCGCTGTGGCCGTACCACCTGTATACAGGAGAAACGATGAGGCGGCCCTGCTGCTTCCCAACGACCTCAAGGTCCTTATGGGAAAGATAGAAGCTATAGCCGAATCGGACACATTAACAGTGGAAGAGCGCGTTCAGCGGATAAGAGAAGCTGCGCCTGCGATCGAGAACGATCCGGTTAGGCTTCTCCTTCAGGGAAATGTAAGGAATAGGATGCTGGAGGAAGGGCTTGACCTTCAAAGGCGGCTATTGGACACCGGGATAATAAATGATGCCTCTCCACTGCAGAGAAGGGATTACCCGCACATCACGGTGATATCGAACTCCGGAGAAGAGCTAGTTTCCTCGGCTCCGCTCATCGAGCAGGGCCAGCTCAACACCGTCATTCTCGATGAGGCGAATAAAGCATTCAAGAGAAGCGGTGATTCGGTAAAACTCTTCTACAGCATCGTTAGGTCCCATGTCGAGCCTAACCTCGTATTCGATATGGCGGAGACGAAGAAACGCAGGGATGAGAAGATGAGGGAGGTCCCCGAGGCCTTCGAGGTGACGGAGAATCAGAGGATAGTCTCCAAGCATGACAAGGTAACGGCGGTGCAGGTAAAGATCCTCGAGACGCTCGAGAAGAGAAGAATGGAGAGGGAGCTTGCCACATCCTATCTCAAGAAGCTCTCCCTGCTTTTCAGCAAAGCCCTGAGGATAGTGATTCTCGTCCTGATATTCGGATTCGCCCTATTCAGGTTCCGAAGGGATCTGCTGTTCGAGCCGGACAAGCTGAACCTGGTTTTTATCACCCTGGTATTCTATCTGCTTCTGGCCGCTCTCGTAATAAGGCTGCCATCGCTGAGCCCATACCTGATACCTGTTGCATTCGTGTCGTTGATATCTACCGCATTTTTCGGAGTGATGTCGTCGGTGATATTCACAGTATTCGCATCCCTATTGCTCGTAACCCATACCGATCTACCGGCGAGTTTTATTTTTATTTCCATCCTGGCCGGAACGGCGGCCATAGTGAGCATAGCCAACCTGCGGGAAAGAAGGAACTTCTACAGGATCTTTCTTTATATATCAGCCGCATATGTTGTCGGAATAATCGGATTTGGAGTGACAGAGGGGATATCGGCGGGCACATTCTTCTACGACAGCCTGTGGGGTATAACAAACGGTTTCGCCTGTACGGTTCTGGTTATGTTCCTGCTGCCGATCCTCGAATCACTTTTCGATGTAACCACAAACTTCACATTGATGGAGCTCAGCGATCTAAACCGCCCGCTGCTCAAGAGACTGATCATGAAAGCTCCGGGTACGTATCATCATTCGCTGATGGTGGCCAATCTCGTAGAGGCTGTGGCTGACGACGTGGGTGCGAACGGTTTGTACGCAAGGGTGGGAGCCTACTATCATGACATAGGCAAGCTGTCCAAGCCGGAGTATTTCTTCGAGAACAAGGGTGACAACATCAACAAGCACGACAAGCTTTCTCCGTCGATGAGCGCACTGATACTGGCATCCCATGTGAAGGACGGCGTGGAACTCGCAAAGAACGAAAAGCTGCCGAGGATAATCATAGACGCGATCAGCGAGCATCACGGCACGACGATAATGGCCTATTTCTACCGCAAGGCGCTGGAGTACGATTCACATGACAGCGTCAATGTGGACGATTTCCGGTATCCGGGACCGAGGCCCCGCACGAAGGAAACTGCTCTTATAATGCTGGCCGATTCGGCTGAAGCGGCCGTGAGGTCGCTGAAGGAACCGACCTCGCCGAGAATAAAGACTATCGTCGGCAAGATTATCGAAACACGAATGAACGACGGCGAGCTCGACCAGAGCGGGTTGACCCTGAACGATATCGCTGCGATCAGGGAAAAGTATACTCAGCTTCTTACGGGTATATTCCACCCCAGAATCAACTATCCGGAACAGGAGGGGGAAGAGGGATCCGAAGGCAAAGGAAGGCCCGCACGTGAGAATAATCCCAACGAGCCATCCACTCGTAGCAGGGAAAAGAGAGTTTGATATAGCGGTTCCGGAAATGAAAGTGCTCGCATCTCACGTTTCCGGAGAGGACTCCATTGTGGAGGTGAACCTCGTGGGGGAAAAGAGAATGGCTTGGCTCAACAGGAAATTCAGGAGTAGGAGGGGGCCTCCGGAGATACTGACCTTCGTTTACGGGCAGGGAAAGGATGCCGGTCCCGCGGACGACAGCCCTGCCGGTGAAATATACCTCTGCTGGAGAAGCATAGCTAAGGGCGCCAGCACGAGAGGAGTGGAGGTTAGATTGTATCTGCTCAGGCTATTTGTCCACGGCCTGTTCCACTTGGCTGGATACAGGCATGACAGTCCCGCCGGTGAAATGGAGATGGAGGGTGCCGAGAGAAGGTTTATAGAGGAGTTCATAGGGGCCGGTGAAGCGGGGTTGCTGTTCGATTGAGCGTGGAAAGAGGGCCCGCGGATGTGCATTCATCCTGCATATCGTGACGAAGGGATGCTGTAAGGAGAGTTCATCATGCTGCTCGATACAGGACTTATCCTGCATGCGGCCTCGGTTGCCCTGATGCAGTTTCTCATATGTGCTTCGTTGGCTTCGTTCGCCACTCTTTCCAGGATTCCGGAGGAGGGCTTGCTTAGCAGCCGAAGCACCTGGTCGCGCCATGTACGGCTGATCTACAGTGGCCGACGGCATCTCATCCTGCTTCTTCTTGTTCTCGAAGTTGTTCTGGTTATATACCTGGGAGCGTACCTGATAAGAATCGCCGGCGGTGGATCCGCCGGACAGGTATTCCCGTTCTGGAATTCGGCCGTCCTGATCTACGCAGTTATCGCTGTATTATCTTTGGTTGCGGCCTCTGTCATGGGGTTCGGCCTCGCGCTCAGGAATCCGCTGCGCTTCGCCGTTGCGCTGTCATTTCCGCTCTTTCCAATTTTTCTGCTCCTAAGACCCGTTACCGCTGTTTTCTTCAAGCTGGTATCTTTTGTATTCCCTCAGCTGATGAGGGAAATCTCCTCGATCTTCTCGCTTTACACGGACCGGGATGAGGGTGGGGAAGGATTCATAGAGGAGAACGGCAGCAAGCTGATGCACAGCATAGTGGAGTTCGGCGAGAAGAAGGTCAGAGAGGTGATGGTCCCGCGTATAGATATACTTGCGCTCGATGTCTCCACCCCTCTGGAAGAGGTCAGGAGGGCGGTTACGGGGGCCGGGCATTCGAGAGTGCCTGTTTACGACGGAAGCCTGGACAGGGTCGTGGGGATCCTCTTCGTTAAGGATCTGTTGAGCGTAGCGGCAGAAGAGAGCCATACCGATATAGACGGGCTGGCTAGAGAGGCCTACTTCGTTCCCGAGGGGAAGAAGATAGACATACTCCTGAGGGAATTCCAGATGAGGAAGAAACACATGGCGATAGTCGTGGACGAGTACGGGGGCACGGCCGGTATTGTGACGCTCGAGGATATACTCGAGGAGATTGTCGGAGAGATCAGGGACGAGGACGACCAGGAAACACCGCTGGTCAGGGAGATAAGCGATGGTGTATATGCCGCGCAGGGAAGGGTGGGACTCGACGACCTCAGGGATGAAATAAAGGTTGCGCTTCCGGCCGATGAGGTGGATACGCTGGGAGGATTCCTATTCAACCTCATCGGAAGGGTCCCGGAGGAGAATGAGAAGATCGATTACGAAGGTATGCTGTTCAAGATCGTCCGCATCGACGGACAGAGGATCGCCGAGGTTGAGATAGACATGAATCTAACTAGCGGGGAGGGTGGATGATGGGTTGGTTGAGGAGAAGATTCTTCACGGGCCTGGTCATACTTCTTCCGACGGTTATCACTGGCTGGGTTCTGTACAAGGTCTTCGTATTTTTCGACAGCTTGCTGCGGCCGCTGACCGCGCGTTATCCGTTTCTGGATTTTCCGGGGCTTGGATTCGTTGGTGTAATAGTCTTTGTCCTGCTGGCGGGAGTACTCGGGGGCAACCTCATCGGAAGGCGTATCATCGAAGGGTTGGAGCGACTCGTCAGAAGGATCCCCTTGATAAGCCGCATGTATACGGCCGTTAAGCAGATCAGCGAGGTGTTCCTGCGCCACGAGAGAACGGTATTCAAGAGGGCCGTGATCTTCCAGTATCCCAGACCGGGGATCTACGCGATCGGATTCGTCACTTCGGACTGGAAATTCAGGGACGCCGGGGGGAGCCCGAAGAGGTTCATCAACGTGTTCCTTCCCACGACGCCCAACCCCACGTCCGGTCTGTTTCTAATGATCGCAGAGGAGGAGATTATTCCTCTCGGCTGCTCCATCGAGGACGCCTTGAAGATGGTGATTTCCGGCGGGGCGGTCGTTCCCGCCATCTCGAATCTGGAATCGGCACGCCAATTCGCAGAAGAAACCAAGAAGTAAAAAGTGATACGTCCTTGAACCGGCAGGGCAATAAGGTCTTGACTTGGGGCATAATTCGCTTCATTCTGGCAGCTTCGGAGCAGTTAGGAAGATAGGTTCAAGCATGAGTGAAGATCTGGAGCAAAAGCTGAACTTGATAGAGTCGTATTTCGAAAGCGGCGATACGGCTCATCTCGTGAACGTCGTGGCCGATCTCAAGGCGGCGGACGTTGCGGCCGTTCTCTCCGCTCTAACGCTGGAACAAGGGGTCGTGCTGTTCGATAGCCTCGCCCCCGAGCTGGCCAGTGACGTGCTCGCGATACTGGATGAGGGATTGACGAGGGAGCTGCTCGATGAGCTCGACGATTCGGTTATAGTTCGTTCGATAGACCTTATGGCGAGCGACGACGCTACAGATATAGTCACGCTTCTGAAACCCGAGCGGATCAATGAGATCTTGGGCAAGATCAGCAGGAAGGACTACGAGGACGTCCGCGAGCTCCTCAAGTTCGACGAGGAATCGGCCGGAGGTCTTATGGCCCGTGAGGTCATGGCGGTGAGGAGCGAAGCGAAGATAAGTGAGATAATCGAGCTTCTCAAGCCCGAAGCGGAGAAGATCGAGCATATACAGAACATATACGTCGTCGACGGCAACAGGGTGCTTCTCGGTATCATTCCGATCGTCAAGCTTCTGGTGGTCGATCGGGGAAAAAAAGCGGAAGAGGTTATGGAGCGGGATATAGTGACGGTCGCGGTAAACACGGACCAGGAGGAGGTCGCCGCGATCTTCGCGAAGTACGATCTGTACAGCCTGCCTGTCGTGGATGAGAACGGCAGGCTGGCCGGACGCATCACCGTGGACGATATCATCGATGTGATCGAGGAGGAGGCGACGGAGGATATAAAGATCATGGCTGGAACGGGACAGGAGGAATTCTGGGAAAAATCCTCCGTCAGGGTGTCGAGGGCCAGGCTCCCATGGCTTCTCACCGGGCTCTTCGGGGGTATCGGGGCCGCGCTGGTCATGAATTACTTCAGGGGCTCCCTGGAATCGGTTCTAACCCTGGCCTTCTTCGTGCCGGTGGTGACCGCGATGGGGGGAAACGTGGGAATACAATCCTCGGCCATAGTGGTAAGGGAACTGGCTGTCGGCGGGGGAAGCCTAGTGAGAACCAGCCAGAAGCTGCTCAGGGAGCTCCGAGTCTCGTTGATAAACGGATTGGTCCTCGGATCCGTCCTGCTGCTGACAGTCACTTTATGGCAGAAGGACTACAGGCTAGGCGCCCTGCTCGGGATCTGTCTGCTCGTTATAGTGCTGTGGGCAACCCTGATGGGAGCTATTGTGCCCCTGATGCTTAAGAAGATCAATGTGGATCCTGCCCTGGCGACGGGGCCGTTTATAACCACGTCCAATGATATTCTGGGTTTGCTGATCTACCTGGGAGTCGCCACTCTCTTCCTCGATTGGGTCGGTGGGGGCTGAGCCAGCCTCAGACGGTGGTTTATATATGGCAGGGATCATCAAAGACCGTGCCGTGATTCTCAGGACTTACGAGTTCGGTGAATCCAGCCTGATCGCTGTCGCGCTGGCGAGGGATAGCGGGAAGATCCGGCTGCTGGCCAAGGGGGCCAGGAGAACGAGGAGCCCCCTATACGGCGGATTGAAGACCGGGGCACTGGGCGAGATAGTGTATTACAGCCGCCGCGAACGGGATCTTCAGCTACTGAGTGAAATAGATACTAGATGCCTCTTCGACGCTTCTGTCGCGGATCTGGAGAAGATGTGTATATTCCAGGCGGGTCTGGAGATCGCGGACCATTCGATTATTGAGCAGGAGACGGGACGCGGCGAGTTCGATCTACTGGAGATGTTCATAAAGAAGCTACTGGTCTGCCATGATTCTTGGCAGTTGTTCTTCGCACTTGAAGTGCGGCTTCTGGGTTTGATAGGATTCCTGCCCTCGATCTCTATGTGCGATCGCTGCGGTAAGCCTGTGGTGGAGGAGGTATTCGGGATCGATACTCACAGCGGTAATGTCACATGTGCCGCGTGCAGCGGGGCTGAAACTACTAAGCTCTCGATTAATTCCTGCCGGCTGCTCTGCAGGATGGTCGAAAGCGGATTCGAAGGGGTCGAGGAGACGCATATCTCGAAATCAGAGAGAAGGGAAATAGGCCGGGTTCTTCACGGCCTGTTCGCCCATCATATCGATAACTACGAGTTGCCGAACGCTCTGAGGCTTTTGAAGGGAGCGTAAAAGAGGTTGACCTTTCAGGAACTGGTGAATTCGCTATCGTCTTTCTGGTCCGACAAGGGCTGTCTTATCCTGACACCCTATAACTCGGAAGTAGGCGCCGGAACGATGAATCCGGCCACATTCCTGAGGGTGCTGGGACCGGAGCCGTGGTATGCCGCATACATAGAACCGTCGAAGCGGCCGAAGGACGGCAGATACGGCGAGAACCCCAACAGGGTTCAGCAGTTCAATCAATATCAGGTCATACTGAAACCCGCTCCTCAGCAGGTTCTTCCGCTTTATATCGAGAGCCTCACCTCCATCGGAATCAATCCATCGGATCACGATATAAGGCTGATCGAGGACGACTGGGAAGCCCCGACACTTGGAGCATCCGGTCTTGGCTGGGAAGTGTGGCTCGATGGCATGGAGATCACCCAGTTCACATATTTCCAGCAGGCGGGGGGGCTGGAGCTCGAACCCGTATCCGCAGAGCTGACATACGGTCTGGAGAGGATATGCATGTATCTTCAGAAGGTTGATGATATCATGAAGGTGGAGTGGTGGAAAGGAACGACGTGGGGGGATCTCTTCATGCAAGCCGAGAGGGAATTCAGCGAATTCCATTTCGAGAAGGCCGACGTTTCACTTCACCTGGAGGTATTCGACAGCTACCGATCGGAGGCAATGAAGTTGCTTGCGGGAGGGCTCATACTGCCGGCATACGATTATATCATCAAGTGCTCCCACGTATTCAACGTGCTTGATGCAAGGGGCGCGATCAGCGCTGCGGAACGCACCAACTATATTGCAAAGATCAGGGATCTCGCGCGTCAGGTGGCCGAGGCGTATGTCGAGGAGAGGCGGAGGCTGGGATTTCCACTTCTGCGGCGCGGACCTGCCGCCGGGGGGGGGCGCCCATGAGAAAGGGATTTTTACTGGAGATCGGATGCGAGAACCTTCCGAGCGCATACCTCGACGATACACTGAAGCAGGTCCGGGATATTTTCGAGAGTGGATTGTCGGACCTGCGTATTGAGCTCGATTCGCTCTCCGTCCTGGGAACACCGAGGAGGGTCGTTGTTCATATCGAAGCCCTGGCGATCAGGCAGCGCGCAGAACAGGAGACGATCGTCGGCCCTCCCGTAAAGGCGGCTGTTTCTCCGGATGGGAGTTACACGAAGGCTGCGACCGGATTCGCGGGATCACAGGGCGTGAGCGTCGAGAAGCTTGCGAGGATCGAAACTCCCAGGGGGGAGTATATCGCCGTTGTCAGGAAGGTCAGCGGCAGATCCACGGCCTCTGTTCTAAGGGAGCAGATCCCCCTGTGGTTGAGCATGGTCAGGTTTCCCAAGGTCATGCGATGGGATTCGACAGGATTCGTTTTCGCAAGGCCGGTCCGATGGATCACGGCCTTTCTGGGGGACAGGCCTCTGAAGCTCGTGGTGGGCGGGCTTGTATCGGGAGCCAGGACGAGGCTGTCTCCGTATTTCGATTCCTACGAAAAGATCGGGGGGATAGAGGATTATTTGGAGCTGATGAAAACCAACAGGATCGTTATAGATCAACGCGAGAGAAGGAAGATGGTGGCGAGGATGGCC
The DNA here is from genome assembly GCA_964422745.1 of uncultured bacterium. Lineage (GTDB taxonomy): Bacteria > Krumholzibacteriota > Krumholzibacteriia > Krumholzibacteriales > Krumholzibacteriaceae > CAYRCK01. Next base: position 6,071 of record CAYRCK010000018.1, on the reverse strand, counting down.
CGAAGAGCGGCAGGATCGGTCTCGGGGATTCTTGTCGAGGACGATGAGCTTGTGACGATCGTGACCAATCTGCTGGAATCACCGGTCGCTCTGGTCGGTCGGTTCGCCGATTCACATCTGGAGCTGCCCAAGGAGGTCATCATCACCGCATTGAAGAGCCATCAGCGCTATTTCAGTGTTGTCGATGAGCGTGGGGCGCTGATGCCGCACTTCATCGCCTTTACGGACGGGATAAGGCGCAACAAGGCCGAGATAGTGCGGGGGTACGAGAAGGTGCTTTCCGCGAGACTCGCCGATGCGGAGTTCTACTTCAGGGAGGACACTTCGAGACCTCTTGAATCAATGGCCGGAAAGCTCGACGGGATAGTATGGCTGGAAGGATTGGGAACACTCGCTCAGAAATCCGAGAGGCTCGGCAAGCTGGCTCTCTGGCTGCTCGAGGAACTGAACTCGAGGAGCGTGGAGCTCTCCGCCAAGGTCGAAAGGGCGGCACGCCTGGCCAAGGCAGATCTGGCGAGCGAGATGGTGAAGGATGGAAAAGAATTCACGCTTCTTCAGGGGTACATCGGCAGGGAGTACGCCAGGGCTTCCGGTGAGGACGGCGATGTCGCCGAGGCTATTTTCGAGCATTACCTTCCCAGATACCCGGGTGACGGGATTCCCGAGTCGGAAGTCGGCACGATGCTGGCTCTGGCAGACAGGGTGGATACGATGGCAGGCTGTTTCCTGGCAGGCTTGGATCCGACGGGTTCGCAGGACCCCTATGCCCTCAGAAGGAGCGCGTCGGGGCTGATCAGGATACTGCGTGGAGGGAAGCTGGGCGTGCGCCTCAGCGGTATGCTGGAATACGCCGTGGACCTCTACATGGAGGAAGGTATAGTCACCTCGAGCATGGACCGAGGGAAGTTCATATCGAAGGTACGTGAATTCATCGCCCAACGGCTGAACACGATGCTCAGAGCGGAGGATTTCGACTATGACCTCGTTTCCGCCGTCCTCGGCTCGCCTTGGGAAATGCCGTCGGCCGCCTGTGATACGGTAAAGGAGCTTCAGCGCATGCGGAGTGAGGGTGAGCTCGAGGTATTCGCCCTCGCAATGAAAAGAATCTCCAACATCCTACCCAAGGATCGAAGGGGCGGGATGACGGCCCGGAAGACGGTCGAGATCCTGAGGGCCCTCGAAGCGGGCGATGAGAAGGGCGTTGATTTTTCCAGGTCGCTATTTACCGAAAAAGCCGAAGATGAATTGTATAAAGAAGTTATATCGATATCCGGCGATATTTTACGAATGTACGAGTCAGGGAGGACCGATGAGGGGCTCGGCCTTCTCGCGGGATTGGCTCCGTCGGTGAACAGGTACTTCGACGACGTGCTCGTTAACTGTGATGAAAAGCGTATACGCGACAACAGGATATCGTTTCTCACTGCATTGCACGCCTCTTCCGCCCTCTTCTGCGATTTTTCCAGCATAGTGATTGAATAGCCGAGCGCCGATGAAGGGCCCGCCACACGTTGTCAAATCGTTAAAAGCCCCTTGACAATTCCTAATTAATTATGCTACAATCCATTTGTCTCGGGAGCAAGGCGGGGAAGCCACGCCGTGTACAGCGGGCTTCCGCGAGATGTGGGTTTCTGCCAATCACGCCGACCGCCGTTGGAGAACCGGGCTTACTCGACAATAACTCAGAACTCTGACGGAAGAAACCCAACGGTGAAAATAAGTGAAAACCAATGTAAGGAGGTGATGGAGCAAGGATCCGTTGATTCACTTTGCTTTCGGGATTAAATCAGTTGGCCATTGGATTATTTATTCTCTTAACAATGGGGGGAATAAAATAATGAGGAAAACGTTAGTAATAATGCTAGGCGTTTGCCTCCTTGCAGTATTCACCGGCTCAGTGTCGGCGCGCGACATCAACAAGGATCTGAATATCCAGCGTGCTTGGACCGAGAGTGAATTCCCTGAACTCATGGACAGGGGTGTGCGCTCACTCCAGGCTGCCGCTGCGGCAGATACATACGGTGTCGTTTGGTATGATTTTGAGGTGAATAACTGGCAGGGTTGGACCCGAGTAGACAACACGGAGCAGATCGACACGTTCTTCATCGTTCTGGATGATACTGCTCTGGCGGGTCTACGCTCCTTGTTCGCGATGGCTCCCCCGGGACCATGGATCTACATGTGCTCCTGGGATGCTCCTCCCGGCTACGGTGCGAGCTGGGATCAGTATTGGGCCACGAACTCATTTCCGATAACCGATCAGATTTCCTGGACATTCCACGGTCTATTCGACTCTGAGGACGGATGGGATTACACCAGGACCGAGTACGATGCCGGTGACGGAGAATGGGTAGCGATCGGAGAATTCGACGTGAGTGATGGTGATACTACTGTAACACATGAAATCAACCTGTCGAAGATCGCGACCAAGCTTCGTTTCCACTTCCTCTCGGATGACAACACAAACGACCAGGACGGCGATTACGACAGCCGTTGGGGTGGATGTGTAATCGATGACATCTCGATCGTGCAGGGTGCCAGCACCACCGATCAGGAGAACTTCGAGGGAGCATGGGGTACACTGGTTTCGTATCACTATGCAAACTCGGATAACAACGGCGTGTACTGGCAGGGTTCGCATGCCGATCCTTACGGACAGTACTCAGGACTGTGGGTAGGTCTTGAAGGGTTGGATCCATGCAACCAGAACTTCGGAACCCAGGTGGTGTTCTTCGTCGGCAACGACGAGTACAGCACCGAGTATCCCGGACTTCCGGTTACTCCTCGTTGTACAGGTGCCGGCGGCATTGACTGGCCGTGCCAGAGTGAGGCGGCCGAGTCTCCTTACATCGATCTGGATCGGTACGCGTCGAATTACGGTGTTCCTGGAATGGGATGGGTCCAGGATACGGACATTCCTTCGGGTGAGATCCCAGATCTAAACGGATACCGTTTCATCTACACAGTGTACCGTGACCTTCCTCTCGAGAACCTGGTATTCTACTCATGGAACTTCCGTAACATCGAAGATGGTTGCCCGATGCCATGGGCCGCTCGTGGATTCGTCTACTACGGCCCCGACGGCGACTACCTGGGTCCTTACACGGAAGACCTGAGCGACCTGGTTACGGGTGATACCATCTTGCTGCAGATCTCCTGCCGCGACATGTGCTATGCTTGGTATGGCTCATACGGTGAATGCGTGGATCACACACCGTCACCTTGGTGGGACAACATCCGTGTCGAGAGATATCCTACGAGAGGTCCCCAGTACGTAACTCGTGACATCGACTTCTTCCAGGATACTTTCCCGATTGATGGTCCGACGGCGAGGATCGATGCCGCTATCGACATCAATCCGGACGAGGATCCTGAGATCAGGCCGGGTGACTCCCTGGTTCTCAGAGGAGTGACATCTCCTATGGCCGGTGGCATCGATACGACGGTGGACGGCAACCCCAAGGTCTACATGTACGTCAAGGTTACATGGATCGGACCGGGTACGGGTCCCGAGCCCACCTGCCCCGCAATAGAGGGCGACGTCGGTATATGCTCAGGCGTCATGGGCGACGGCTGGTCGAAGATTCAGGGTGAATGGGCCATCGGCGCCTCTGGTGCGGTTTCCGATGAGCGCGTCATGTTCGACCTGGACGACGAGCTGTTCGTAAGCGGTCAGTTGATCGAGTACTACTTCGAAGCAGTCGACTTCAACGGTGACTACGCCTATCTGCCCTGGTGGACAGAAGATGGCGACCTTAGTCCCGTGTACGAGGTAACCGTGCTTCCGACGAAGACATCGTCTATCCTGTATGTCGATGACTTCGAGGGACGCGGCTCGTGGGATGGTCTGGTTCAGGACTACTTCGATCCTTCATTCATAGCAGTGATTCCGCCTGACAACCAGCCGGATCGCTATGATATCAACGGTCCGTCATCGATGGTAGGTAACGGCCTCGGTTATCATGCCGACGTCGACAGCCTCGCCAAGTACTACGACAAGATTATCTGGGATTCCGGTAACCTTGATGTAGGTACGATCTGTGACGGAGCGACAGGCAGCGGCAAGAGCCTCGATTGCTATGTTCTTGATGCATGGCTGCACACGGAGGATCAGCAGTCGGGTCTGTGGGTAATCGGTGACGATATCGCCTACGATCTCGCAAGCAGCGCTTGCCCGCTTATGACCACATGCGGAGTCAGCCTTGTCAACAGAAGCTACTTCGAATACACCGGCGGACTTGACGGCGCTCATAGCGTAATGTCGCCTATGGTATACGGTGTACCGGCTACTCCGTTCGCTGGCGATACGTTTTACGTATTCGGTGGATGCCCTGTCATAAACACCTTCGACGTACTCGAACCGATTCCACCTGCCCTCGCAGGTATCGTGTATGACGGCGACGGCGTGAATGACAGCTGCTACACTGTCTACATGGACGGCATGGCTGGTGACAAGGCCATGAGATCCGTCTGGACGGGTTCCAGCTTCATGTACGTCCGTGACGACGTGATTCCTGGACCGGGTGTGGCGATCGACCGTAACGTGCTTCTGGAGCAGGTTATCGACTTCTTCGATAACGAGACCAACTCTGACATTACGGATAGCGATATACCTGTTGCAAGTCGCTACAGCCTAGCTCAGAACTTCCCCAACCCCTTCAACCCGAATACGACGATCAGATTCGAGATGAAGGAGAGAGCTCATGTGACGTTGAAGGTCTACAACGTCGCCGGGCAGTTGGTGAAGACTCTTGTAAATGGAGTAAGGGATGTCGGACCGAACCAGGTTACCTGGAAGGGCCTGAACAACAACGGCTCTCCGGTTGCAAGCGGCGTCTACTTCTACAAGATGGAGACCACGAACTTCAGCCAGACCAAGAAGATGATCATGCTGCGCTAGCAGCGCTCATCTCCTGGATCTGACGGGAGAAAGAGAGGCCGGGGACCCGGATCCCCGGCCTCTCTCATTATGCCGTGACATGCGAATTTTTCCTTATTAATGATCAAGATTCTGCTATTTAGATGCTTTCGGATATATAGCCGGGCATATGGCTAACGGTTCCAGCTGAGGGCGATTGCTGGAAGAGCCGAATTTATTATTTAATAATGTGTTGGCTGCATGATTGTAGTGATATGGAAAGACCATTCAACCTGTCGAATTAAGGACGGGTGCTCCATGAATTTTCATTGACATCTAAATTTTCAAATACATATATTACATATAGAATTATAGAATCGATCAGCGTGTTTTTCGTTTGAGGAAAGGCAAAAATGAATACACCCTATGTTAAGAGCGCCTTCGGGGGCGTATTGCTGACCGTGCTCGTGCTACTCGTGCTGCTTCCCGCCTGCCGCAAGGAACCCGAGCCTCTCGACAGGAACCGTCCGCCCGAGACGATTCTCTCAATAGCCCCGCCGGAGACCACGGAGGCCGGTTACAAGGTTCACATGTTTTGGTATGGAAAGGACATGGACGGAGTTGTAACAAGATTCATGTGGTACAGGTCCGATACGCTTAGAACCCTTAATCCGGAGCAGGACGAGGATATTGACAGGCTCGACTGGAATCCTGCGGCTAGAAGAAGGGATTACGTACTAGGCCAATTCACAACGAAAACGGATACGATTATATACTTCACAGGCTATGACGATGAGTCCGGCGTTCCCCTTAACAAGCAGGCGTTTCATATAGCCGCGATAGACGATGGAGGATTGATCGACGAGACTCCGGCGCGGCATCAATTCTTCGCGACCGCCGAGGGATTACCCGTTGTAACTTATTGGACGAAGAACCATCCGGACAGCAGCTGGAAAGGATACAGTTACGGTGATGATGTAACGATGGGCATGTTCAAGCCATTCTGGTTGAAGTTCAGAGCCACTACTCTCAACGGATCCATAAACGGTTACCGATGGATCCACAGTGGCTTGATTTACCCCGAAGAGGGTAGTGAGCAGGAATGGTACGTTCCTTACACCGGTGAGGAAATTACTGTTAAGTTTGATAACATGGATATCTATAGGACAGACGAACCTGATTCCTTGGAGCCCAATGAGCCCTTGCAGTACAA
>CAYRCK010000017.1:0-65764 GCA_964422745.1 uncultured bacterium | reverse complement strand
AACGGCCCGGTAATATATTGATGAAATCGCCGGGGCTGGTGTAGCTCAGCTGGTAGAGCAACGCATTCGTAATGCGTAGGTCGTCGGTTCGACTCCGTCCACCAGCTCCAAATTTGGATAAGACTCGAGGGCCGGGCCGTTGATGCCGGGCCCTTTGGCTGTTTAACGGAAATCGTATCATCGATATCCTTAATATAATGTCAATAGGCCGGTTATGGGTATAACGGTGTTTTTTGCGGCATTGGATGAATTATTTTGAAAAAAGTCTGCTATAGGCGTTAAAAAGGCTTGATTATGTTAAATACGTCGTATATATTGATCCAAGTTCAAGCCCCTTAAAGGCTTATGGATGTGCACGCAAGTTTGGTTATTTAAACGTGTTCGCGAAAGCCTGGAGTGGTCGGAGATGGCCAAGGAGCAGCCGGTTCCGAAAGAGCCGGCGGTCATCAGGGTCAACAAAGAATGGTGTAAAGGGTGCGGCATTTGCGTTGCCTTCTGCCCGAAGTCCGTTCTCGTTATGATTGGGCACAAGGTGAGCGTTGCGCAGCCGGACCAATGCATCAAGTGTATGCTATGCGAGCTCCGCTGCCCGGATTTCGCAATTACGGTTGAATGAGGACATGTCGAATGTCCTCATTTTTGTTGTCGGGTATGGGTGGGCGCCGGGAGCTCGAATCGATCGTTTAGTATAGAGGTTTTGATCTTGGTTGAGGAAAAGAACAATATAAGAATGATGCAGGGAAACGAGGCCTGCGCACACGGCGCTGTCGCGGCCGGCTGCCGTTTCTTCGCCGGTTACCCCATAACACCGTCTTCCGAGATCGCGGAACGCCTTTCCGCCATACTACCGTCGCTGGGGGGCAGGTTCATCCAGATGGAGGACGAAATCGGAGCGATGGGAGCGGTAATAGGCGCATCGCTCGCAGGCGTCAAGAGCATGACGGCCACTTCCGGTCCGGGATTCAGTCTAAAGCAGGAGAATATCGGGTATGCATGCATGGCTGAGGTTCCTTGCGTGATAGTGGATGTCCAGAGAGGCGGACCGAGTACGGGGATGCCTACACTGCCGTCTCAGATGGATGTTCAACAGGCACGGTGGGGTGTGCATGGAGATCACGGTATAATCGCCCTGACGGCATGCTCCGCTCAGGAGTCGTTCGAACAGACGGTAAGGGCTTTCAATCTGGCCGAAACGTATATGACCCCGGTAATTCTTTTGCTTGATGAGATAGTGGGCCACAGCACGGAGAAGGTGGTCATCCCCGATCATGAGGATATCGAGATTATTAACAGGGCGCAGCCCGGTGTGCCGCCCTCGGAATATCTTCCGTACAGCGAGAATGAACGCCTTGTTCCGGTACTTGCCAAATTCGGCACCGGGTACAGGTACAACGTAACGGGACTCTGCCACGATGAGACAGGTTTTCCCACCAACGATTCCAGCAAGATAGGTATGCTAATCAATAGGCTGAGCGGGAAGATCGAGAAACACAGGCACGAGATCATCGAGTACAAGATGACCATGATGGAAGATGCCGATATCGCGGTTTTTGCATACGGCTCGGTTGCGCGATCCGCTAAGAGCGCCGTGGAAAGGTGCAGGGAAAAGGGGGTCAGGGCGGGGCTGTTCGAACCTTCTGTGCTTTGGCCTTTCCCTTATGAGGTGTTGCTCGAGCTGGCAGGGCACGTGAAGGCTTTCGTGGTTCCCGAGATGAACCTCGGGCAGATGGCGCGCGAGATCGAGCTTGCCGTGCGGTGCAAGGCGCCCGTGCACCGGCTCAACAGGGTGGATGGAGAGCCTATCAATCCATCGCAGGTCTATGAGGCCGTAATGGAGGTGGCCTAGGTGTTCGACTACCTCAAGTACGTTCGTAAGCGCAACTTTCCCCATATCTGGTGCGCCGGCTGTGGTGACGGCATTGTTCTCAAGGCACTGATCAGGGCGATGGCTAAGCTCGAGATTTCCAGGGACGACGCCGTGATGGTATCAGGTATTGGATGTTCGAGCAGAACTCCCGGCTATGTGGATATCAACACACTGCACACGACACACGGGAGGGCCCTGGCATTTGCGACCGGTGTCAAGATGGCAAATCCGAAACTACACGTCATCGTCGTAACCGGAGATGGGGACGCCACGGCGATAGGAGGGAATCACTATATTCACGCGGCGAGGCGCAATATAGACCTGACGGTTCTGCTCTACAACAATTATATCTACGGTATGACCGGGGGGCAGGTTTCCCCGACCACCCCGAAGGGCGATAGAGCTTCGACGGCGCCTTACGGCAATCTGGAGCCATCCTTCAATATCTCCGGACTTGCAGTGGCCGCCGGCGCTTCATTCGTGGCAAGGGGCGACGTATACAACGTCAAGAAACTCGATAAGTTGATTGTTAAGGCGATCGAGAACAATGGATTCTCGGTCGTGGAGATCCTCTCTCCATGCCCGACCGCGTACGGCAGAAGGAACCGGATGGCCAATCCGATCAAGCTGATGGAGTGGTTGAGGGATAATACGGTATCCGTGGCGAAGTACGATAAGATGACCCCTGAGGAGAGAGAGGGCAAGGTTCCGACAGGTGTAATAGCAGATATAGATAAACCCGAATATACTGCCGAATACCAAAAGCTCATCGACAAACTCAAGGTAGGAAAATGATTGAGAGATATGAAATACGTTTGAGCGGCTCGGGCGGTCAGGGATTGATACTAGCAGGGAAGATCATAGCCGAGGCGGTGGCTATCTACGAGGGACGCAATGCGGTGCAGACTCAGAGCTATGGCCCGGAGGCACGTGGAGGAGCGAGCAAGGCGGAGGTAGTCATAAGCGACGGAGAGATCGACTACCCGAAAGCCGAGAAGCTCGATCTTCTACTTGCACTCACGCAGGTTTCATGTACAAAGTACTGCGGCGATCTCAAGAAAAACGGTATCCTCATCGTAGATTCGAACGAGGTCAAGGAGCTCCCGGATGGTGATTACAGGATATTCAAAACTCCCATAGCGTCCGTCGCAACCGAGAAGATAGGAAAAACAGTTGTGACTAATATCGTCGCCCTCGGGATACTGACCAGGATATCCGGTGTATTTTCGGAGGAATCGGTTAGAAAGGCCATCCTGGCGAGGGTTCCTAAGGGCACAGAGGAACTGAACATGAAGGCGTTCGATGAGGGGCTGAATCTGGGTAAGGAGCTGTTATCCGGTGATGAGTAATCACCGTGGTTTTTCAATTTCGTCCATCTTTTACTCTTGGGGCCGGTTGCCGAACCGGCCGGTTGATTCAGGACGGTGTTTTACACTCGGGAGGTTTTCTCATGGATTCCAAGGTGACAAAGGATGAACTCATAGCCAAGGCCGAGAAGCCCGCAGAGGACGCTATGAAGCTCCATCCCTTCTACAAGGGCAAGGTCCAGGTGAGCCTCAAGGCCTGCATAAGGGATTTCAACGATTTTGCCATCTGGTATACGCCGGGTGTGGCGAAGCCGTGCATGGATATATTCGAAAACCCGGATAGGGTGTTCGATCACACGAACAAGGGTAATTTCGTCGCGGTCGTATCCGACGGTACACGGGTGCTTGGATTGGGTGATATAGGACCCGAAGCCAGCATGCCGGTGATGGAGGGAAAGGCCCTGTTGTTCAAATACCTGGGAGGGGTGGATGCGTTTCCCATATGCCTTGACACCAAGGATCCCGATGTTATCATCGAAACCGTCAAGCTCCTGCAGCCCTGCTTCGGCGGTGTCAACCTGGAGGATATTTCGCAACCTAAATGCTTCAGGGTACTGGAAACCTTGAGGAAGGAGTGCCGCATACCGGTATGGCACGACGATCAGCAGGGGACGGCGGCCGTGACCGTGGCGGGGCTCATAAACGCCTTGAAGATAGTGGGCAAGGACATTTCGAAGGTGAAGGTCACCATGTTAGGGGCAGGCGCGGCGAACATCTGCATCGCCAGGATGATAATGGCTGCGGGCGTCACCCCGGCAAACGTCATAATGTGCGACAGCAAGGGGATCATTCACAAGGGCAGGGAGGAGCTCAAGGAGAAGTACAAAGAGAAATGGGAGATGGCTCAGAAGACCAATGATGAGGGAAGAACGGGGGATGCTCCCCAGGCTATCGAGGGGGCGGACGTTTTGATCGCGCTGTCCAAACAGGGGCCCGACACGGTCAAGAAGGAGTGGATCTCCAGTATGGCCGCTGACTCGGTTGTTTTCGTGTGCGCCAATCCCATCCCGGAGATCTGGCCCTGGGAGGCCAAGGAGGCCGGTGCGAGGGTTGTCGCGACGGGACGGAGCGATTTCCCGAACCAGGTCAACAACTCCCTGGGCTTTCCCGGGATATTCAGGGGAACCCTGGATGTAATGGCCAAGACCATCACCGATGAAATGTGCATTGCGGCGGCTCAGGAGTTGGCCAAGTGCGCCGAGGACAAGGGGCTCCGTGAGGATTACCTCATTCCGACAATGGACGAGTGGGAGGTTTATCCACGTGAGGCGGCATCGGTCGGCAGAAAGGCGATCGAACAGGGTGTGGCCAGGTTGGATAAAACCTGGGATGAGCTTTATGAAACGGCGGGAAAGACTATCAAGAAGGCAAGGGAAGAATTCCACTCACTTCAGGATAACGGATTCATCAAGATGCCGGAATAGATGGTTTACAGCTCTATGGTCATGTGTAGTATCGAATAAGTTTTTGGGCCGGCCGTCATTATCGGGCGGCCCTCACTGCGGTTAAGGAGGACTGAATGCGAAAGATAGCCTGGTTACCCGGTGACGGAGTCGGCAACGACGTTATGGAAGCGGCGAAGCTCGTACTGGACACGCTGAAGTTCGAAGCGGATTACCAGCACGGTGATATTGGGTGGGAGTTCTGGAAGAACGAGGGGAATCCACTACCCGATCGAACCATCGAGTTATGCAGGAACACCGATTGCGCCCTCTTCGGAGCAATAACTTCCAAGCCGAAGGACGAGGCCGCCCATGAGCTCGCACCCTCGCTGAGGGACAAGGGGTATGTCTACTCGAGCCCCATAGTGGCTCTTCGCCAGCTGTTCGATCTGCACAGCAACATGAGACCCTGCAAGGCCTTCAAGGGAAATCCATTGAATTACAAGGACGATATAGACCTCGTTATCTTCAGGGAGAACACGGAGGGCCTTTACTCAGGTGTCGAGTTCTATCCTACTCCGAAAGATCTCATGAGCACTCTTGACAAGAAACACAAGAAATTCGGACGGTTCGCAAAGCTCCCCGAGGATGAGGTGGCGATAAGTCTCCGAATCTTCACCAAGAAGGGGTGCACGAGGATCGTAAGGGCCGCTTTCGAGTACGCGAAGAAGACGAACCGGCCGTCGGTGACCGTAGTCGAGAAGCCGAACGTGATACGGGAGACTAGCGGTCTGATGGTTAGGACCGCCCGAGAGATAGCAAAGGATTACGGGGGAATAGAGCTCAAGGAAGCCAATATAGACGCCATGTGCATGTGGCTGGTCAAGAATCCCGAGAACTACAGCGTTCTCGTGGCTTCGAATATGTTTGGTGATATAATAAGCGACCTGGCCGCGCAGCTTGTCGGTGGACTGGGTTTTGCCTCCTCTGCGAATATCGGCGATGATTACGCTGTTTTCGAACCGACCCACGGATCGGCTCCTAAGTACGCCGGGCAGTACAAGGTCAATCCAATGGCCATGCTTCTTACAACCAGGTTGATGCTGGAGTGGCTGGGCGAAACCGATAGGGCGGCGAGGCTGGAGAAATCGGTTGCGAAGGTGATCAGTGAGGGCAAGGTGCGGACATACGATATGGGAGGTTCGAATACAACGATGGAGGTGGCGGAAGAGGTCGCGAGGAACTTGTAGCAGACGCATGAATCTATGCGTAATGCTCATGTGAGGGGGATTCGAGTAACCACCCGTCCGAATCGCCGGGACGGGTCGATTGGAGGCGATCAAAATAGGAAGGACAATAATCGAGAAGATCCTTTCGGATCACGCCGGGAAGGGTGTCAATGCCGGTGACGTCGTTTGGATAGATATCGACGTGAGAACGGCTAGAGATTTCGGCGGCGCAAGCGTTGTTAAGAATCTCAAAGCCTACTTCAAGGATCCATACGTCGACGATCCGGATAGGACATATTTCACGTTCGACTGCAACGTGCCAGCAAAGGATATCGGGTATGCGGAGAACCAGCAGATTTGCAGGATCTTTGCACGGGAGACCGGGATTCGGGTTTTCGATGTAAGAGCCGGGATAGGATCTCATGTGGCGATCGAGAGGGGGATCGCGCGCCCCGGATCCATATTCGTTGGTACAGACAGCCACCTGAATATACTGGGTGCCGTTGGATGTTTCGGCCAGGGAATGGGTGACAGGGATATCGCTTATGTGTTTGCGACGGGGAGAAACTGGTTCGAGGTCCCGGCGTCGATGAAGATCGTCCTGGAAGGATCGATAGGATTCCCGGTAACGGCTAAGGATATAGCGCTTGCCGTGATAAGCCGCCTCGGATCGGCCGGAGCCCTGGGCAAGGTGATCGAGTTTTCGGGTGGTGGCGCTAGGGATCTGAGCCTGTCCGGAAAGATAACGGTTGCCAGCATGGCGACGGAGATGGGTGCCGTAGCCGCCTTTCTGCCTCAGAACGAGGAGACTCTCGGTTGGATGAAGGCGAGGATCGGTGAAAGCATCGAGCCCGTAGAGGCTGATCCCGATGCAACTTATACGGAGACGATAAGGATAGACCTTGGAGGGATCGAACCGATGGCGGCCTGTCCTTCGAGCCCATCGAACGTGAAGCCGATCTCGGATATCGCAGGCGAAAGGATCGACACCGCAATCCTGGCTTCCTGCACCAACGGAAGGTTCGAGGACATGGTGCATGCGGCTTCGATATTGAAAGGCCGCCGGATAAGGGAAGGAGTCTCACTGAAGGTCGTCCCGGCAACCGACGAGGTTTATGAAAGAATGTTGAGAGAGGGCATCCTTGATATCTTGATAGAGGCCGGGGCGCTTGTCAGCAATCCGGGCTGCGGCGGTTGCGCTTCTGGACAGATAGGTATGGTGGGCAAAGGGGAGGTGCAGCTCAGCACGTCCAACAGGAACTTCGCCGGCAAGCAGGGAAAGGGTGATACTTACCTTGTAAGCCCCACTACGCTGGCAGCCTCGGTGATTAACGGAAAGATCACGTCTCCTGCCGATCTATCCGTCGAGCTGATCGATTTCGTTCCCGACGAGGGTTTCTTCGAAAGCCCGGAGCTCTCGGCAATATCTTGGCGGACGGCATCGAAGAATACCGTAAGAGATATGAAGGTGGAACCTGCGGCCGGTGTTTCCGGTGGATCCGCTGCGTATCAGTCCAAGATCAAGGGAAGAGCCAGGCTTATACGGTCAGGCAAGGATAAACTCATGGATGACATCGACACGGACATGATCTTTCACAACAAGTACCTCTCTATTACCGACATTGAGGAAATGGGCAAGCACACGTTCGAGACCCTTGAAGGTTTCGAGGGTTTCGCATCGAGCGTGGAAGAGGGGGACATCGTTCTGGCGGGGGGGAACTTCGGGTGCGGATCATCGAGACAACAGGCCGTGGACTGCTTCATATCACTTGGGGTTTCAATAATTCTGACGGAATCGACGGGTGCAATATACAAGCGGAATATCATTAACTCGGGTTTTCCGTTCCTTGAAGTGCCTGCTTTGAGCGGGGCCGGGATAGAGGAGGGAGAGGAGATCGAGATAGATTTCGAGAAGGGCATTGTCGTCAAAGCTGACGGCTCGGTGATAGAGGGGAAGGCGCCCAACTCGGTACAGCTGGATATATGCAAGGCGAAAGGGCTGTTCGCATATTCCGGCGGGTAATGCATAGAGGAGCAGAGCCTCTTGGGAACGAAATAACACGACCACGGTCCTAATTCGGAGAGGAAGGACGGCAGAGATGGGCCATACGATGATAGAGAAGATACTGGCCCGGGCTTCGGGCATTGAAGAGGTGAAGGTAGGCGAGATCGTATTCGTCAAACCTTATAGGATCCTCTCACACGATAACTCCGCGGCCATTATCAAGATTTTCCGGAGTATGGGGGGCGAGAGGGTCTGGGACAGCGACCGCATATTTATCGCGCTCGACCACGCGGTACCTCCTCCCGATTTCAAGAAGGCTCAAAACCATAAAGTGATCAGGGAGTTTGTCGCCGAGCAGGGTATAGAGGGATTCTATGATTGCGGCACCGGTATCTGCCACCAGGTTCTTCCGGAATTCGGGCATGTTGTGCCGGGCACCGTGATTTTCGGTTCGGATTCGCATACGACCACACACGGCGCGTTGGGAGCAGCGGGGATCCCGATCGGCCGGACTGAAACGGCCAGCGTATGGGCGCTCGGTGAGACGTGGCTCCGTGTACCATCGACTATAAAGATAGTTCTCGAAGGCAGATTGAAGGATCATGTCTATCCAAAGGATGTGATACTTCATGTCATAGGAAATCTAACCGCCGAGGGGGCGACCTACAAAGCGGTGGAATTTCATGGCTCGGTTGTGGAATCGATGGGTATAGGGGGAAGAATGACACTGTGCAACATGGCGGCGGAGATGGGAGCGAAAGCCGGCATGGTTCCGTTCGACGACGAGGCACGGGCATGGCTGGATGAGATCGGGGTGAATGATTATGATCCCGTAGTGCCTGACGCCGATGCAACTTATGAAAATACAATAAGCTTCGATTGTTCTGCTATCACACCACAGGTTGCGAGTCCTCACAAGGTGGACAACGTCTCGCCTGTGTCCGGATTGGATGAAGTGAAGATAGATGTAGCGCTTCTAGGTACGTGCACGAATGGGAGGTTGGAGGATCTGGCGGCGGCGGCGGCGATCCTCGAGGGGAAAAGAATCGCTGCGGGAGTCAGGTTGCTCGTGTATCCGGCCTCGAGAAGTGTTCTCGACGGGGCATACGAGACCGGCATAGCACGCATACTGTTGGCTGCAGGAGGTGAGATAGCCGTCCCGGCCTGTGGGCCGTGCCTCGGTGCCTACGGTGGAGTTTTGGCTCCGGGAGAGGTGTGCATTTCCTCGGCGAACAGAAATTTCAAGGGAAGAATGGGCTGCAAGGAGGATACTGGAATCTACCTGGCGTCTCCGGCGACCGTCGCAGCATCAGCACTCGCCGGAAAGATCGTATCGCCCCGGGCATGATCGTTTAGGCAGTGGGGAAACTAGAAACTCTTTTTGTTCTCGCCGGTCGAAACAACCGTGCAGGGGAGGAGAGATGAAGCTTAAGAGCAGGATCTGGATTCTAGACGATGATGATATAAACACGGATGTGATATATCCTGGTAAGTACACGTACGAGAACCTTACACCAGAGGAGATGGCCGGACACGCACTCGAGGATTACGATCCGTCGTTTGCCTCGAAGGTGAAGGAAAACGACATTATCATCACCGGTCGCAACTTCGGGTGCGGCTCCTCGAGGGAACAGGCTGTGACGTGCCTGAAATTTGCAGGTGTGGCTGCCGTGATAGGTGCTTCGTTTGCCAGGCTATTCTACCGGAATGCGATCAACCAGGCTCTGTTTGTGATCGAGTGCCCCGAAGCCTCGAATTTCGTGAGGGAGAGAGCCGAGGAGCTGATGTTCGAACAGGCCGATCTCGATACCGAGGCCGGGAAGGTCTCGATAGCGGGAAACGACTTCGAATTCCCACCGATGCGCGGTAAGGCGTTGGAGATATTCGAGGCAGGAGGACTGGTGCCCTTCACGAGAAAACGCTTGGAGCAGTAGCTGCTGCCCTCTCGGCCCATCAGGGTATGCCCGCCATCGACGTATCCTCCTGCCGACCCGCAACAGGGTGAAACGATAATAATCGCGCGGCTACGTTTCGGGAATAACACCTAGGATATAATATCTACCAAACAAATCATTTATGGGGCATCGCTATTCGGGCGGAAGGGTGCTTGCCTGCCAGCCGGTTCGGGCCATAATTATCTCAATCCTCCATGATTCCTGTCGATATCCTGAATATACGAGAGTATCGATCAGGAGCATGACCGGGTCTGGAGAAGGATCATGGATTCCGAGTTTGTTGACAACGTCGACGCGGAAGAATGTATTCGCCGATTCTCTGCGGGAGCAGAAGTATGGATAGAGGATACCGGGGGGGGCATCTGCTCCAATGCGGAGAACAGCAGATGTGATAGGTATATTCTCGAGTCCGTCCTTGAGACGACAGAGGACGGGATAGTGGTTTTGGGCGGGGATGATTTGATTGTCTATGCGAATTCCTCTTTTATGGGAATCTGGGACATGCAGAGAGAGATCATAGGATCGATGCATATCGAAGAATTCTTCGATCATATTAGCTGCCAGCTTAAGAATCCAGATGTACTCGACGGTGCTAATAGACGCATGTTCGTGGGGGATGAAGAATCGACCGAAGTTCTGGATTTAAGGGACGGGCGCTCACTCGAGGTCGTTTCATATCCTCATTACAGGGAGGATCTGCATATCGGATATATCGGTTTTTTCAGTGATATCACCGACAGAAAATGGGCGGCCGAATTGCTCAGGCGGGCGACCGAGGAGAGTGAAGAAGCCAACCGTAAGCTGGAGATCGCGATAGAGAGAGCCAACAGGCTCGCAAGGGAAGCCGAGGCTTCAAGTATCGCCAAGGGAAAGTTTCTGGCGAACATGAGCCATGAAATCAGAACGCCGATGAACGGTGTGATCGGAATGACGGGGATTCTTTTGGATACAGATCTCAGTTCCGAGCAGCGTGATTACGCCGAGACGATAAGGAATAGCACGGAGGCTCTTCTAACGGTCATAAACGATATTCTCGATTTCTCGAAGATAGAATCGGGCAAGCTCAGCCTGGAAAATGCCGATTTCAATCTACGTACGCTTATTGAGGAGCTCGGGGACGTCATGGCCGTGCCCGCCCATAGAAAGGGGATCGAGCTCGTTTGCATCCTCGGGCCTGAGGTTCCCTGCCCCGTGAAAGGGGATTCCGGGAGGTTGAGGCAGGTATTGATGAACCTCGTGGACAACTCCATAAAGTTTACTTCCAAAGGGGAGGTCGTGCTCGGTGTCGATGTTCAGAGCGAGGATCCGGAGGGGATAGAGCTGAGGTTTTACGTTCGTGATACGGGCATAGGGATTCCGAGCGGGAAGATCGATAGTCTGTTCGAGCCGTTCGCGCAGGCGGATGCCAACACGGCTCGTAAATATGGAGGCACGGGCCTGGGATTGACAATATCCAAACAGCTCGTGGCATTGATGAACGGGAAGATCGGTGTAAACAGTGAAGCAGGTAAAGGATCCGAGTTCTATTTCACGATATACCTGGATAAACAGTCGGTGATGAACGGAGAACGTGAGGAAAGCTTCGAGGAGATAAGGGATCTGAGGGTCCTGGGCGTCTTTGACGAGGGGACGAACAGACGACTGTTGATATCTTTTATGGATGGAACAATGGATAGGTTCGAAATCACTGGGGATGGCGAATCGGCGCTTCGGATTCTAAGGGAAGCGGCATCCGGAGGAGATCCTTTCGATATAGTGATGCTGGATTCGAAGATTGCTTGTATGGGGGCGCGTGAGCTGGGCACGATGATCAGCAAGGACGACCGGCTCGACGAGACCGCCATTGTAATGATGATAACGATGGAGGAGAGAAAGAATATCGGCGGACTAGAGGATATTGGATTCTCGGGCTTTGTCTCGAAACCGATAAAGAGGTCGCAGTTGCTTCACACCCTTGCGGTTGCAGCGGGCAGGAAGGTAGATGCCGGGACGAGGCAGACCGGAAAAGACACGACACCCGGTGCGGATCGAAACGAATCCAGAAGCGGGATAAGGATACTCATAGCCGAAGACAACACGATCAACCAGAAGGTTGCATCGAAGATGCTCGAAAATATGGGCTACAGCACCGATATCGCCCAGAACGGCATCGAGGCGATCGAGGCCTTGAAAGAGGCGAAATACGATTTGGTCCTGATGGATTGTCAGATGCCGGAAATGGACGGTTACGAGGCTACAAGAATGATACGGAGCGGTGTCTCGGGGATGCGGAACAGTTTCATACCGATTGTTGCTATGACGGCCAACGCCATGGAAGGGGACAGGAAGAAGTGTATCGAAGCCGGAATGGATGATTATTTACCGAAACCGATTCGTCCCGATGTACTGAAGGAGGCTGTCGGGAACCGGCTGGGTGGAGAGAGACCGATCGGCAATGAAGGAGGTGATTAGGGAGATGGCAGATATATTCGACCGGCATGCTTTGCTTGACAGGCTGGATGGTGATGCAGAGCTTTTCGAAGAGATAATACGAGACTATGTGCGTGATGTGCCTAAGCAGCTGGGATTGTTGACGGCGGCGCTGGAAAGTGGTGAGAGTGAGCTCGTTGCCAGGCAGGCGCACACTATCAAGGGGGCGTCCGGTAACGTAGGGGCGCTTGCTCTGCAGGAGGCCGCACTCGGGGTGGAGATGGCGGGAAAACGCGGCGATCTCGCTCATGCAGCAGAGCTTACCGACAAGCTGATGAGGGAATTCGAGAGACTGGAGGAAATCATGCGGGAAGAAGTCAATCCGGCAGGATGATAATCTAGATCGATTGATATCATAGGATTTCCAGTGCTCAGGAGGGAACTTGAAGTCGGAGCGGTTCTCCAGGCTTCGCTTTTTCACGGCATGAGCCGGCACCGCCAATGTGAATGTAACTTCGCTCAAAAAAATACCTTATATCGTTGTGCTTGACTAACGCTCGAAAATCCAACATATATATATCCGAAAATACTCAATTTGCCTTGACATTACGCCGTTTGCTGATTAGTATCCTTTTTCTTTGAATTAGTCAATTCGGATGATAATTCTAGTCAAGTAAACCACATGGGAGGTTACCGATGTCCGAGGATAAGAAGACTATTACATCTATGCTCGATGAGCGCCGTGAGTTTAAGCCGCCCGCGGATTTCGTCAAGAACGCCTATATAAAGAGCATGGAAGAATACGAGGGGATTTACAAGAAATCAGAGGATGATTTAGAGGGCTTCTGGGCGGAACAGGCCAAGGAGAACCTGCACTGGTTCAAGAAGTGGGACAAGGTCTTGGAATGGGAGCCTCCCTTCGCAAAATGGTTCATGGGTGGCAAGCTGAATATCGCATACAACTGTCTTGACAGGCATCTGGAGAACGGCCGCGCCGACAAGACGGCGATCATATGGGAAGGCGAACCCGAAGGTGATGCTAAGAAATACAGTTACAAGGAGCTTCATACAGAAGTATGCAAATTCGCCAACGTTTTAAAGAAGCACGGTATAAAGAAGGGCGACCGCGTATGTATCTACCTTCCGATGATACCCGAGCTCGCGATCGCCATGCTAGCATGTGTAAGGATCGGAGCGATCCACAGCATAGTATTCGGTGGATTCAGCGCGGCGTCCATAAGGGACAGGATAGTGGATGCCGAGGCGAAGCTCCTTATCACATCCGACGGTTCCTTCCGATCGGGAAAGGTGATACCGCTGAAGCACAACGCCGATGAAGCCCTGAAGGGATCGCCATCGATAGAGAAATCCATTGTGGTCAAGAGAACCGGCAGCGACATAGAGTGGACGGAGGGACGTGATGCGTGGTGGCATGACGAGATGGCCGATGCCAGCGCCGAGTGTCCCGCCGAGGAGATGGAGGCCGAGGACGTATCGTTCATTCTCTATACGAGCGGCACGACCGGCAAACCGAAGGGGGTCGTTCATACGACGGGGGGATACCTGCTCTACGTGACGATGACCTCAAAGTACATCTTTGACATAAAGGACGAGGATATCTATTGGTGCACAGCCGACATCGGTTGGATAACCGGACATTCGTACATCATATACGGTCCGTTGAGCCTTGGTGCTACGACGGTGATGTTCGAGGGGGTTCCGAGCTATCCGGCGCCTGACAGCTTCTGGAGGGTTGTCGAGAAGTATAATGTTAACATATTTTACACGGCGCCGACGGCGATCAGGGCCATCGCCCGCAGTGGGGACGAATGGCCGAAGAAGAGGGATCTCTCGAGCCTTCGGCTTCTCGGTACGGTGGGCGAACCCATCAATCCCGAAGCCTGGATGTGGTACTACAACGTCATCGGCGGCGGCCGCTGCCCGATAGTCGACACATGGTGGCAGACCGAGACGGGTGGGATACTCATTACGCCGTTGCCCGGCGCATTCCCGCTCAAACCCGGTTCAGCGACAAGGCCGTTTCCGGGCATCTTCCCCGTCGTAGTGAGGGAGGACGGATCGCCCTGCGATACGAACGAGGGCGGCTACCTGACCATCCAGAAGCCGTGGCCGGCTATGCTTAGGACGATATGGGGAGATGACGCGAGGTACAAGGAGACATACTTCAGCCGCTTCAAGGATGTGTACTTCACAGGCGACGGTGCCAGGCAGGACGAGAACGGCTACTTCTGGATCATGGGGCGCGTCGACGACGTGATCAACGTTTCAGGTCACAGGATCGGCACAATGGAGGTTGAAAGCGCACTGGTCAGTCACGATGCGGTGGCCGAAGCCGCCGTAGTCCCAATGCCGCACGAGATAAAGGGACAGGGCCTCTATGCGTTCGTGACGCTGACAGCCGGTGTAAAGAAGTCGCAGGAGCTGATGAACGAACTGAGGGCGCACGTGGGGAACGAAATCGGTCCGATAGCGAAGCCCGACAAGATACAATTCGCCGATGCGTTGCCGAAAACACGAAGTGGTAAGATCATGAGAAGGATCCTGAAGAGCATCGCCGCCGGAAAGGACGATATCGGTGATACGACGACGCTCGCGGATCCAACAGTAGTTCAGCACCTGCTGGAAGAGCGGTAAGAGGCGCGGCCTCGATCGTCGGGTGCGAGTAGAAAAGCCTGGGTGAGGGATATTTCCCTCACCTTTTTTATTGGCTTCCGCGTGCGGACATGTTATCAGGGTTGTCTTTTCCTGCTGATGTGTAATAAGAGAGTCGGTGAGATGAGCAGGAATGATCGCCCGGTTGGAAGTTCGATTTATGCGATCGTTACTGAAGATCCGATTGAATCGATGGAGTGCTGAAGCACGGAAAGTTTTTACTCGACATCGGGGAAAAAACTATTATTGTAGTATATGAGTATATCATGTTCCCGCCAAAAAAATTTTATATGGACGGGAATATAGGGGGATGTTCTTACTTATTTTGGATTTTTGGGGATATTGCCGGGATCGTGATAAACATGGAGGATCAATAGATGTCGAGGAAAAAGGTTACCATCGATGGAAATGAGGCCACAACGTATTCAGCCCACAAGGTGAGCGAGGTTATCGCGATATATCCGATCACCCCTTCCTCTCCCATGGGTGAACTTGCCGATCAATGGTCATCCGAGGGTAAGACGAACATCTGGGGGACGATCCCTCAGGTTACTGAGATGCAGAGCGAGGGAGGGGCTTCCGGTGCGGTTCACGGAGCGCTGCAAAGGGGAGCCCTCACGACTACGTTCACCGCCTCTCAGGGCCTGCTGCTCATGCTTCCAAACATGTTCAAGATAGCCGGTGAGCTTACTCCTACTGTTTTCAACGTGTCCGCAAGGACACTGGCCACGCATGCGCTGTCGATATTCGGTGACCACAGTGATGTGATGGCGGCGCGGACGACCGGATTTGCGCTGATCTCCTCGAATTCGGTCCAGGAAGCGATGGATATGACTATGATAGCCCAAGCCGCGACCCTGGAATCACGCGTACCTTTCCTGCATTTCTTCGATGGATTCCGTACTTCTCATGAGGTGTCCAAGGTTGAGTTGCTCACAGACGACGAGATCAGAGCGATTATCGACGACGAGTATGTGAGGGCTCACAGGGAAAGAGCTCTGTCCCCGGATAGGCCCGTTATCAGGGGAACGGCGCAGAATCCCGATACATTTTTCCAGGCACGCGAGACGGTAAATAAATACTACATTGCTTGTCCGGACATCGTGCGTAAGGTAATGGAGAAGTTCGAGGCTGCAACCGGCCGAAGATACGAGCTGTTCCAGTATTTCGGAGCCCCCGACGCCGAAAGCGTTATCGTCTTGATGGGTTCGGGTGCGGAGACTGCACACGAGACAGTCGAGTACCTGGTGGGCAAGGGAGAGAAGGTAGGGATCGTCAAGGTCCGTCTCTACAGGCCTTTTTCAGTGGAGGACTTCATCTCCTCACTTCCCAAAACGGTAAAAAGGATATGCGCTCTTGACAGGACAAAGGAACCGGGCGGTATCGGTGAGCCTCTCTATGAGGATATCGTCACGGCATTGCACGAGGGCGGGAGTGCGGCCGAACGGTTCGAGCGGATCCCCGTAGTTATCGGCGGCAGGTACGGCCTGTCATCGAAGGAGTTCACGCCCGGGATGGTGGCAGGCGTTTTCAACGAGATGAGAAAGGACGAACCGAAAAACCATTTCACGGTGGGCATAGACGAGGATGTTACACATACGAGCATCGAGTACGACAAGGATTTCCTGATACATCATCCCGGCCAGACGAGAGGCGTGTTCTTCGGATTGGGTTCGGACGGGACTGTAAGCGCCAATAAGAATTCGATCAAGATCATCGGTGAGGACACGGACAACAACGCGCAGGGATATTTCGTGTACGATTCCAGAAAGGCGGGATCCCTGACCGTTTCACACCTGCGATTCGGAAAGAGCCCCATTCATTCTCCATATCTTGTTCACAGGGCGAACTTCGTTGCGTGCCACCAGTTCGCCTATGTAGAGAGGTTCAACATTCTCAGCGTGGCGGAAGAGGGTGGAGTGTTTCTCTTGAACAGCCCATTCCCAGCCGAAGAGACATGGGACAAGCTGCCGAGGCAGGTGCAGCAGGAGATAATCGACCGGAAGCTTCGTTTCTTCGTGATCGATGCTTACAAGATAGCCAAGGATATCGGCCTGGGTGCGCGAATAAATACGATAATGCAGGCATGCTTCTTTATCTTGAGCGATATCCTTCCCAGGGAGGAAGCGATCGATTCAATAAAGCGTTTCATCAAGAAGGCTTATGGAATCAAGGGGGAGAAACTCGTCAATATGAACTACGAGGCGGTGGACAAGGCCGCCGAGAACATCCACGAGATCGAAGTGCCTGCGACCGCGACAAGCAATCTCGAGATGAAGCCCCCCGTATCGGACAACGCGCCGGATTACGTGAAAGAGGTAGTCGGGAAGATGATAGTGCAGGAGGGGGATGATATTCCCACCAGCGCTTTCGCTCCCGACGGAACGTTCCCGAGCGGAACGACCAAGTGGGAGAAGAGGAATATCGCCCTTGAGATTCCGGTTTGGGACCCGGATGTTTGCATTCAGTGCGGAAAGTGTGTTCTGGCCTGCCCCCATGCAGTTATAAGATCCAAGGTTTACGATCCTGAGCTGCTGTCGTCCGCGCCTGAATCGTTTAAGTCGGTCGATGCTAAGGCCAAGGATTTCGCGGGCATGAAATTTACGATCCAAGTGGCTCCCGAAGACTGTACGAGCTGCGGGCTCTGCATCAAGACATGCCCAGCGAAGAACAAGGAGGAGCCTGCACGCAAGGCGATAAACTTCTCCGCCCAGCCTCCTATCAGAGAGCAGGAAAAGGTCAACTGGGAATTCTTCCTTGATCTGCCCTATATCGACAGATCGAAAGTGCAACACAATACAACGAGGGGGGTACAGTTTCTGGAACCTCTCTTCGAGTTCTCCGGGGCATGCGCGGGGTGTGGTGAAACTCCCTACGTGAAGCTGCTCAGCCAGCTGTTCGGGGATCGCTCACTCATAGGAAACGCTACCGGCTGCAGTTCGATATACGGGGGCAATCTGCCGGCTACACCGTGGACATACAACAAGGAAGGCAGGGGTGTCGCATGGAGCAACTCGCTCTTCGAGGACAATGCGGAGTTCGGCCTAGGGATGAGGCTGGCGCTTGACAAGCATATAGAGTACGCCATGGAGCTTCTGGAGAAGCTGGCACCGGAGTTGGGCGGGAAGCTGGTAGGCGAGATCACTAATGCCGATCAGAGCACGGAATCCGGGATAGAGGAGCAGAGAAAGAGGGTTCGGGAGCTCAAGAAGAAGCTGGAATCGATGAGTTCTCCAGAAGCTTTGAACCTTTTGAGCCTCGCGGATGTGCTGACCAAGAAGTGTGTCTGGGCTCTGGGAGGTGACGGGTGGGCCTACGATATAGGGTATGGAGGCCTCGATCACGTGCTCGCACAGAAACGGGATATCAATGTACTGGTTCTGGATACGGAAACGTATTCGAATACGGGTGGGCAGATGTCAAAGGCCACACCGCTGGGCGCTGTTGCGAAATTCGCAGCCGCGGGTAAAAGGACTCCCAAAAAGGATCTCGCCATGATGGCTATGACATACGGCAGCGCATATGTCGCCAGGGTCGCCATAGGAGCGAACGAGGGCCAGACGATCAAGGCGTTTCTCGAAGCCGAGGCCTTCAACGGTCCATCGCTGATCATAGCGTATTCGCACTGCATAGGGCAGGGATTCAACCTTATTAATGGATTCGACCAGCAGAAAGCCGCTGTTCAGTCAGGATATTGGCCTCTAATCAGGTACAATCCCGAGCTCATAGCGAAGGGCTTGAATCCCCTTCAGCTCGATTCCAAGGCTCCGAGCATCCCTCTCGAGGACTATATCTACAATGAGAACAGGTACAGGGTTTTGACCAAGAGCATTCCGGAGGTTGCGAAACAGCTGTTGGAAGAAGCCAAGGATGTGACGGCCATGCGCTGGAAGATATATGAGCATCTGGCTTCGATAAAGTATAACGGCGACGGCAAGGCCGAATAGCCCTATGATTCGGTGTAAGGGAACTGCTGTTGCATCGTCTAAACCGCCCCGGACGACATTCCGGGGCGTTTTCTCTTGCCGATGTTAGATTCGTTGACATGGAGGCAAGCAAAGAATAGAATATGACTTAAGTAGTTTAAAATAACGCAGTGCGAGGTGATAGTTTGTACGATAGAGACTCATTAATGGTGAGTGTTTCAGGCGTGAGGGGCATTCTCGGTGTGGGGATGAATCCCGAAGTCGCTGCAAGATTTGCTGCGGCCTACATATCCTTGATCGAGGGAGAGTCGATCGTTATAGGCAGGGATTCCAGGCCTTCGGGGCCTGCATTGTCAGCGGCAGTCTCATCGGTGCTGCGTTTCAACGGATACACTGTGATCGACCTGGGAATAGCGTCCACGCCGACGGTGGAGATCATGGTTCGGGAATCCGGAGCGTCGGGTGGAGTGATAATAACAGCAAGCCATAACGGTCCCCGGTGGAATGCGTTGAAGTTCCTTAACGCGTCGGGTGAATTCCTGGGCTCCGGGGAAATGGAAAAGATTATAAACCTCGTTAAGAGCGAATCACCTCTGTATGAGGAGCCAGAAAAAACCGGGGGGTACGTTGAAAACGATACCGGCGATGCATCCCACATCCGCAGGATCCTTGAGCTGGAGAGAATCGACAGGGAGATTATAGCATCGCGGGGATTCAGTGCGGTTGTCGACTGTGTCAACGGTGCCGGCAGCAGGATAGTACCGGCGCTTCTTCGAAGTCTAGGCGTAACGGTCAAAGAGCTCTTTACAGACGTAGAATCGCCTTTCCCGCATGACCCTGAACCGAGGCCGGAGAACCTGTGGGAGATCTCGGAGGCGGTTGTGCTTGAGGGCGCCGATATAGGTTTTGCGTGTGATCCGGACGCTGATAGGCTTGTAATGGTCGACAACGAGGGACATGTTTGCAGTGAGGAGCTTACGCTCTCGGTGGCCGCGGACTTTATTCTGAAGCACGAGAGGGGCCCTGTCACAGCGAATCTGTCTACGACACGTTTGGTCGATGATATATGCAGCAGATACGGTGTTCCGCTGCATCGGTCCAGGGTCGGAGAGATCAATGTCGTATCGATGATGAAGGAGACAAAATCCGTGATAGGGGGGGAGGGAAACGGTGGGGTCATATATCCGGGCCTTCACTATGGAAGGGATGCAATGGTTGGAATGGCACTCGTATTGCAACATCTATCAGAGGAGAATATCACCCTTAAGGAATTGGTTGCAGGTCTTCCCGGGTACAGCATACTAAAGGAGAAAATCTCCTTTTCCGGAAGATTCGAAGATGCGGTGGAGGGTATCCAACGAGCCTTCCATGGAAGGTGCAACTCGTCGGATGGTATAAGGATAGACATGGATGAGGGCTGGATTCATCTACGAAGGTCCAATACTGAACCGGTAGTGCGGATAATCGCAGAGGCGGTATCCGATGATGAGGTGCGGAGCTTGATCGAGAGAGCGCGGGATGTGCTCGATTCCGTCTCGGGCAACATCGCCTGAGCTGAAGAGGGTAAGGCGTCATGTATCGCAGGTGATTGATTGGAGTTGTTATGTGCGGAATAATAGGATACGTAGGGAAGAGCAACGGTGTTGGCGAGATACTGATGGAAGGTCTGAAGAGGCTTGAGTATAGGGGATACGATTCGGCTGGAATAGCAGTGGTTCGGGATGGGAATCTGGTATGGAACAAGACCGCGGGCAAGATTCGCCGGCTCGAGGAAAGACTGGAAGGGATGGATATTTCGGGAAATCTGGGGATCGCGCACACGAGATGGGCAACCCATGGAGAGCCCAATGAAACCAACGCTCACCCGCATTTCGATTGCAATGAAAGAATCGCCATCGTTCATAACGGTATCATCGAGAACTACAGGACTATAAAGAAATCGCTCGAATCCGAGAACCACAAGTTCGTCACGGAAACCGATACCGAGGTTCTCGCTCATCTGATCGAGAAGTACTACGACGATGACAACCTGGAGATAGCGGTTCAGAAGGCACTGGAGCTTGTGGAGGGAACCTACGGTCTTCTGGTTATCTCGGCTTCGGAGCCGGACAAGATAGTCGGAGCCAGAAACGGATCACCGATCGTTGTCGGTATTGGTGACGGCGAGTACTTCATAGCAAGTGATATAGCAGCCATTCTAAAGCATACACGGCAGGTGATATATCTAGAGGATCAGCAAATGATCGTTGCCACGCCGGACCAGTTCACGACAATGACCGTTGAGAACGAGCATGTGGAGCACGATGTGCAGGAAGTCGACTGGGATCTAGAGATGATCGAAAAGAGCGGATTCGAGCACTTCATGCTCAAGGAGATTTATGAGCAGCCGGAAACGATTAAAAACGCCATGCGTGGCCGCCTGATACCATCCGCGGGAGACGTCAGGCTGGGTGGCCTGGAGATGGTGACGAAAGAGCTGAGGGATATACGAAGGGTTGTGTTGATAGGTTGCGGTACCAGCTGGCATGCATCCCTGATCGGTGAATATATGATAGAGGAGATAGCCCGGTTACCGGTCGAGGTCGAGTACGCAAGCGAGTTCCGATATAGAAATCCGATTATGGAGAACGGTACAATTGTATTTGTAATAAGCCAGTCGGGCGAGACGGTCGATACGTTGGCGGCCCTTAGAGAGGCTTCCAAGAGAGGTGTGCGATGCATGGGTATATGTAATGTCGTCGGAAGCACGATAGCCCGCGAATCGGACGGGGGCATTTACATCCATGCGGGTCCGGAGATCGGGGTTGCATCGACAAAGGCGTTCACTTCGCAGATCACTGTGCTCAGCCTGTTCTCGCTGATGCTCGGGCGCATGAGGGATGTGTCGTCCGCGGAAGGACAGGAGATCATAGAGGCCTTGGAGGCCCTTCCACAGCAGGTTCAACAGATATTGAAATCCAATGACGAGATCAAGGAGATATCAAAGAAGTATTATCACCATAATAATTTTCTTTACCTCGGTAGAGGCGCGAATTACCCGGTCGCCCTCGAGGGCGCTCTCAAGCTGAAGGAAATATCGTACGTCCATGCCGAGGGTTACCCAGCGGCGGAAATGAAGCATGGCCCCATAGCCCTGATAGACGAGAATATGCCCGTTGTCTTCATATGCCCTAGCGACAGCGCTTACCAGAAGATCATCGGGAATATCTGCGAGGTCAAGGCCAGGAAAGGCAAGATAATAGCTATCACGAACGAGGGTAATAAGGAAGTTTTGGAGATGGCCGATCATGTGGTCTTCATACCCAGGACGCTGGATTTTCTTTACCCTATACTGACTGTGATACCGCTTCAGCTTCTGGCCTATCACATTGCCGTGCTGAGGGGATGCAACGTCGATCAGCCCAGGAACCTGGCGAAAAGCGTGACGGTCGAATAGTCGTATAATGGTTTTCATTCCTAGTCCGGACAAGGAGGAACGATGAAGAAGGTGATCAGTACAGATAAGGCTCCCGGGGCCGTAGGGCCATACAGCCAGGCGATCCGTGCGGGAGACTTTCTATTCATCTCGGGCCAGATTGGGATAGATCCGGCAACCGGCAAAATCGTAGATGGGGGTATAGAGGGACAGGCGGAGAGGGTTCTTCTCAACCTGGGGTCCATATTGGAGGAAGCCGGACTGGATGCAGGTTCCGTTGTGAAATGTACCGTATTCCTGAAGTCGATCAAGGACTTCGGTAAGGTAAACGAGATATACGGCGGATTCTTTACCGCACAGCACCCTGCCAGGGCGGCTTTCGAGGTCGGAGAGCTTCCTCTTGGGGCGCTCGTCGAGATAGAAGCTGTCGCATACTATGGATAGGCAAGATTCTTTACAGGACAAGTACTATAGATTATTTTAGGTATGCGGGAATGGATAGGTTCTGGTGGACCTCGAGGACTTCAAATCCTTCTGTCGGGTGCTAAAACCATCCGGGGTGGGTTCGATTCCCACACGTTCCCGCCATTCCATTCAGGTGTTTTGAAAAGATGGAGTGGATGGGCCGCCGGTGTTTGTTAATGGTCTTCCATCGATCATCAAAAGGCGCCAGGAACCGGTTGTGAATTGTCGTTTCCAGGCAGGATGTACTAACAGTGCAAGGCGCGCTGCGTCGGCTGCATGTATATTTGCGGCGGCAATGATGGTGACGTCATCACCTGTTCATTCCGAATACCTTGAAGGCCGTAAATACAGGTACGTGTCTATCGCAAACGCCGATACACTTTCAGGAGCCGAGGAAGAGGGGATATGGACCGTGGATGAGCTCAAGGGAGTATTGGGTAGGGAGGCTGCGACGGAATTACATGAAAGCAGAACGTGGCGGTCGTACAAGAACCCGCGCATTGCGATGCTTTGCTCTCTCCTGATCCCGGGTCTGGGCCAGCTCTACAATGAACGACCGTTCAAGGCAGCGTTGGCAATGGGTGTGGAGACCTTCTATCTGAGCATGATCATACAGAACTATCGAAACGCGAAACGGGAAGAGGTCCAACGTGACACTTTCGAATACGGTTCTAATAACTGGTATAAACACGACTGGTGGACGCAGGAATACAAAGAGAGGAGTATCGACTGGGCGTGGTGGTCGGCGGCGGTGGTCGTAGTCGTCGTTCTGGATGCGTATATCGATGCGCATCTCAACGACATGAACTTCAAGATAGAGAGTGGAGCAGGGGGAGGCACAGGAGGATTGACCCTTGTCGTCGAATTCTGACATCAAGGGATAGCATAACGGTATCGGGATCTATGGAACAAACCGGATCAGAGTGCGTACTATTACATTATGTCCGTATATATGGAGGAGGAAACAGTGGATAGGAGCAAGAGTAAAAAGAAGAGTAAGATCAGGGAATATATAGAGGTGATAACGACGGCTGTCGTTCTTGCTCTTATAGTCCGTGCCTTGATTATCCAGAGTTATCATATACCGTCGGAGTCGATGGAGGATACCCTTCTCAAGGGCGATTTCCTGTTTGCTTCGAAGTTTATATACGGTTCCAAGGTGCCATTTGTCGACTGGCGCCTCCCGGCGGTGCGCCAGCCGAAACCGGGGGATATAGTCATATTCAAGTTTCCGCGGGATGAGAAGACGGATTATATAAAGAGGTGCGTAGCCGTCGAGGGGCAGACCGTGGAGATACGGGACCAAAAACTCATTGTGGACGGGAAGATTATCGAGGAGGATTACGTCAAGTACTTGCATGGAGACATGTCCCGGAAACACTACGGCCCGCTCGTTGTACCGAAAAACCACATATTCGTGATGGGTGACAATAGGGACAACAGCTTCGATTCGAGATTCTGGGGGCCTCTCGACAAGAGGTTGGTGAGGGGCAAGGCTCTGTTCATCTATTTCTCCATTGATTATGACAAGCATTGGTTGAGGTTCGGAAGGATTGGAGATTTGATCAGATGATCCCGTTTAGGACCGTGATGACGGTTACAGACAATCCACCGGCCGAGCAGCTTAATTACTATAAATTTCAATGAGATGGCTTGTGTATGCGGACGTTCCCGAGAGCTTCACTCTCCTGATCCAGTTGAGTCATCTTGACAAGCAAATTGATATATCCTAAATTGCTCCGGAAGAAAACAATATCCCGATGGAGGAATGTGCGAATGACTGCGGATGAAACCCTGACTCCAACCGAAGGAAAGATGCTCAAGAGTTTAATCGATATCTACATCGAGACCGGCAGGCCCGTGAGCTCCAAGATGATAAAAAGAGCCTTCGGACTCCAGACGAGCACCGCTAATATCCGTAAGATTCTGCATAGGCTCGAGGAAAAGGGGTATCTATTCAAGCAGCACATCTCTTCGGGGCGCGTGCCTGCTGATTCCGGGTACCGGTACTATGTAGACGAGATCGAAACTTCCTACCAATTGAGTTCTGCGGTCTTGGATGAAATATCGAGAAAAATCAGAAGGGATTGGGGAGACATCCGTGTAGTGATGGCGAGGATCTCCCGCCTTCTCGGTGAACTGACCAATTACATGGGTTTGATAATGGGAGTTTTTCATCCGGATTCTACCGTGGAAAGGTTGAAAATAATTCAATCGGAGGCTAGAGGCGGGATCGTTATACTCGAACTCGACGGCGAGACGGATAGGAGGGTTTTCATTGATCTCATGAGGAGATACGCACCTCATATAATCGATCGGGCCGTCCAGGTTGTTAATGAGAGGATATCCGGTTATCCGTTAAAGGATGCGACGGACCGGCTCAACCACTTCCTTAGGGAGGGAACGGGGTTGGAGAGGGAGATAATTCAGGATATACTGCGTGAGGCCGAGGATCTGTTCGAGTGGCCCCATGACTTAATTTATCACTTTAAAGGATTGAATAAACAACCTGCAATGATAGAGCTTGTAGATCCAGTTGTGCTCCAGAATATGGTCAGGATAATGGGGGAGAGAAACCTCATGCTGAATATAATGAAGAGGAGGATGGAGCACGAATCGATGGTTACGATTGGGAGAGAGAATGTGATAGACGAGCTGGAAACGTTCTCCGTGGTCACTCGAAGGTTCGATTTGGAAGGATGTAATGGATTGCTCGGTGTCGTAGGTCCGACCAGGATGAGTTACAGCAGGGTGCTCTCACTTTTGAGCAAAATGGCAGAAGAATTGCATCGTCAGAGAATCAGCAGCATTTAACGGAAATTACCGTACTTCCATGGAGGTTTTAAATTGCCCCGAAGCAAGGGAGAGGTACACGAGCAGTCATCAATCGGCGAAGGGGAGTCTCGGGAAGGTTCGGCGTCTCGAGGCGATCCCGCTGATGTGAAGACTGATCAACGAGGTAACGATATATCTGTCAATGCCTTGGATGGGAAAGGAACATCTCCGGAAGGAGCTGCTGCTGAAGAGGCTTCGCGCACGAACGATACGGATGATAAGGGCGTAAAACCTGCAAAAAAGGCAAAGGGACGCAGGATTCCGAAGGATGGAAATCATCCGGAAATCAAGAAGCTGAAGCAGAAAGACCTGTTGGATCTTTTACAGAAGAAGAACGAAAAGCTGCAATTAATGGAGAAAGAGATCGAGAAATATCTGCAACATATTGAAAACAAAGATGATAGAATAATCAGGATGGTTGCCGAGTTTGAAAATTATAAAAAGCGAACACGACGGGAATGGGAATTGCACCAAAAACAAGCGGCTGCAGAATTGATCAAGGATCTACTTGGCGTAATAGATGATTTCGAAAGGGCTTTCGAGGCCGGTGAAGGTGCCGAAGACAACTTCTACCAAGGCATTAAGTTGATATATGGGGGGCTTCTCGATGTCCTGAAGCGAGTCGGCGTAGAAGAGGTGAAATCGCAGGGTGAAACGTTCGATCCCCAGTTCCACGAAGCCATCGGTGAAATCGAGAGCGACGAGGTCGAGGAAGGGCGCGTGGCTCAAGTCATACAGAAGGGGTATCTTCTGAACGGTCAACTGCTGAGACCGGCCAGGGTCGTTATATCGAAAGGTCCTAACGGTTGATCAGTATGGGTATATTTGAATATTCGGAAGGACAGTGAGACATGGCAAAAGTAATAGGTATCGATCTTGGGACGACGAATTCATGCGTTGCGGTTATCGAAGGAAACGAACCGGTGATCATACCTAATGAGCAGGGGGGACGGACAACCCCTTCGATAATAGCATTTGCCAAGAACAACGAGAAGCTTGTCGGCCAGCCAGCCAAAAGGCAGATGATAACGAATCCTGATGACACGGTTTACTCGATAAAGCGCTATATAGGGAGGAGGTACTCGGAGGCGAAGGATGAGCTCAAGCGTGTATCCTACAAGATCGAGAAGGGAAAGGATGACAAGATACTGATCAAGGTGAAGGACAAGAGCCTTCAGGCTCCCGAGATATCGGCGATGGTATTGCGCTCCATAAAGCACTTCGCCGAGGAATACCTCGGGGAGAAGGTCGAGCAGGCGGTGATAACCGTCCCGGCATATTTCAACGATGCCCAGAGGCAGGCGACCAAGGATGCCGGAAAGATAGCCGGCCTGGAGGTTTTACGCATCGTCAACGAGCCGACGGCCGCTTCCCTGGCATACGGGCTCGAAAAGAAGAAAGCGGGCAGGATAGCCGTCTACGATCTGGGAGGCGGGACATTCGATATCTCCATACTCGAATTGAGCGAAGGAGTGTACCAGGTCAAATCGACCAGCGGCGATACCATGCTCGGGGGCGATGACCTCGACCTTGTGATTATGAACTGGATTATAGAGGAATACGAGAAGTCCGAAGGAGTCGACCTGTCGGGAGACAATATGGCCGTTCAGAGGATAAGGGAGGCCGCTGAGAAGGCCAAGTGTGAATTGAGCACGGCTCAGGAATCCAATATCAACCTTCCGTTCATCTATGCCGATGATAACGGCCCCAGGCATCTCGATATGGTTATCACACGATCAGTCATGGAGAAACTCGTACTTCCCTATGTCAAGAAGACTATAGAACCCTGCAAGCAGGCACTCGAGGACGCCAAGCTCAATGTCAGCGACATTGATGAAGTCATACTCGTCGGCGGATCCACTAGGATACCGGCAGTTCGAAAGTGTGTTAAGGATTTCTTCCGGAAGGAGCCCCACAAGGGGGTGAATCCTGACGAGGTGGTTGCAATGGGTGCGGCCATACAGGCAGGTGTTCTCTCCGGCGATGTCGAGGAGATACTTCTACTGGATGTGACGCCGCTAAGCCTCGGCATAGAGACCCTAGGTGGATTGATGACTACTCTCATCGAACGTAATACGACCATCCCCTGTCAGAAGAGCCAGATTTTCTCTACGGCCACCGACAACCAGCCCGCTGTAAGCATCCACGTGCTGCAGGGAGAACGTGAGCTCGCGAAGGACAACCGGACACTGGCCAGGTTCGACCTCGTCGGCATACCTCCCGCTCCGAGGGGAGTCCCGCAGATAGAAGTCACATTCGATATCGATCCGAACGGGATAGTTCAGGTATCCGCGAAAGATCTGGGGACGGGCAAGGAACAGAACATAGAGGTCAAGGTCTCGAGCGGTCTTTCTCAGACGGAGATAGAACGGATGCTCAAGGATGCTGAGGAGCATGCACTCGAAGACGATCTGAAGAAAGATGCGATAAAGATTCGTAACGAAGCGGAAATTCTGATATATTCAACCGAGCAGACGCTTGAAGAACATGGCGAAACCGTACCGGAGGATGACAAGGATACTATCGCTAATGCGATGAATGAGCTCAAAGAGCTCATTGGGAAGGACTCTAATCCCGATGAGCTGAAAAGGGCGACCGAGGCGCTCTCCGCAGCTGTCTACAAGATCGCGGAGCTGATGTATCAGTCCACGGCAAGTGATGAATTCTCCGGTGAGGAGTAGATATATCTAAATCGCTCGAATCGGTTTATCGGTGAGTTTCCAGGGGCATGGAGAAGAGAGACTATTACGAGGTGCTTGGCGTGGGCCGGAGTGCCTCTACCGGTGAAATCAAGAAAGCCTACCGAAAGCTGGCGTTACAGTACCATCCTGACAGGAATCCAGGGGACAAGGAAGCCGAAGAGAAGTTCAAGGAAGCAACCGAGGCCTATGAGATTCTCAGGGATGCGGAAAAACGCTCGCAGTACGATCAATTCGGTCATGCGGGCGTCTCAGCAGGGGCCGGTCCCGGATTCAGTGGATTCTCAGGCGGATTCGATATCAGCGATGCGCTCAGGGCTTTTATGAGGGATTTCGGTGGTTTCGGCGGATTCGAAGACCTGTTCGGCATGGGGGGAGGTAGAACGGGGAGGGGACAGGGAAGAGGAGAAGTCCGCGGGAACGACCTCCAGATCAAGCTTCGCCTCACGCTGTACGAACTGTCCAAGGACGTCAAGAAGAAGATAAAGGTCAAGCGGATGGTGCCGTGCTCCAGCTGTGACGGCAGCGGCGCTAAAAAAGGAACCTCGAAACAGACCTGCCCGACATGCGGCGGTTCCGGCGAGGTGAAGAACGTATCAAGATCACTTTTCGGACAGTTCATAAATATCACAGCCTGTCCGACATGCGGCGGTTCCGGTAGCATCATCAAGGATCCATGCCCGGTATGCAGCGGCCAGGGAAGGATCCGGGGGGGGAAGAGCATCGAGGTCAAGATCCCGGCCGGAGCGACGACCGGCAATTATGTCACGCTGAGCGGACAGGGTGACATCGGGCCCAGAGGAGGCCCAGCCGGAGATTTAATAATAGTCATCGAGGAGCTCGAGGACGATATTTTCGAAAGGCACGGATACGACATAGTATGCGACATGCCGGTAAGCTTCTCGCAGCTGGCCTTGGGTGACCGGGTTGAAATCCCTACACTGGACGGGAAAGCCGTCCTGAAGATTCCTCCAGGTACCCATTCCCACAAGATCTTCCGGTTGAAGGGAAAGGGCATCCCTCGTCTGCATTCCTCCGGACGTGGCGATCAGCTGGTCCGCCTTGTAGCCTGGACGCCTCAGGGCCTGAATAAGGATGAGCGCAAGGTATTCGAGGAGCTGGATGAGAAGATCAAGGACAAGCCCCCTTCTTGCGGGAAGAAAATATATTCCAAATAACGGTTGAACGTCGATTCTAAATTCTTCAAGCGCTGGTCTTCGGCCATGGAGCATCCATGACGTTTTGCGGCGATCCGGATCTTTGGATAGGGTATAAGTAATATGATGTCAAGGAAGCGATACATTATTGCTGAAGGTGTATCTCCGGGTCAACGCCGTGCTAGATTGACCGGGGCGGAATATCACCACCTCACAGACGTTATGCGTGCCACAAAGGGTGATCAAGTGGCTCTTCTCGATGGAGACGGAGGCGTATACGAAGCGGTGATAGAAAAAATCACCGGGAATGAAGCGCTGCTCGAGATCATATCACACGAAAGGGTAGAGAAGCGGTCTGCAGCCGACATGGCGCTCGCGGTGATCAAGGCACACAGGTTCGATATCGCAGTGGAGAAATGCTCGGAGCTTGGGGCGGGGAGGATAATTCCATTTTCTTCGACAAGGAGTGTATGGCGAGGTGACGAGGACAGGGCAGAGAGAAAGCGTCTGAGGATGGAACGGAAGGTGGCATCGGCATGTAAGCAGTCGGGGAGACCGTACTTCCCGGTTGTAATGCCGGTGGTGGATTTCGATTCTCTGGTGGAGATCGCCTCGTCCTACTCACGTATATACGTTGCCGACGATGCGGGCTGCCCGCCGTCGAAGTGTCCGTCAGCCAGTGCCTGCGGATCGGTCCTGGGGATCGTCGGACCCGAGGGCGGATTTACGAAAACGGAGCTGGATAGGCTTATCGGTCTCGGAGCCGTTCCCATGTCATTGAGCCCCTGCACACTGAGGGCCGAAACCGCGGTAATATGCTTGTTATACCAACTTTCCATCATGATGGGGGAAGCGGGGCGGGATGGAGGGAAAACCCCCCGTTGACATTGTGCTCTAACGGGGCATATATTCTATGGACATAGCCAAATCACCGTCCAGTCACCCCAAGGAGAATGCAATGGAGCGCAATATTATCACGAAGCAGATTCAGGATGATCTAAAGGATGCATTGAAAGCCCGTGACAAGCAGAGGATCAGCACTCTGAGAATGCTGGCCAGCGCACTGAAGAACGCTGAGATAGAGGCTCGAGAAGAGCTGGAGAAGGATAAGGAACTTGCCGTTGTTTCGGGTTATGCCAGGCGGTGCAGGGAATCGATCACCGAGTTCGAAAAGGGGGGCAGGGATGACCTGGTGGCAAAGGAGAAGTATGAGCTCGATATAGCCATGACATATCTTCCTGAGCAGCTCGGCGCCGATGAGATCGAGGCGGAAGCGGTCAAGGTGATAGAGGAGATAGGAGCATCCGGGAAGAGGGATATGGGGCGGGTCATGAGCGAGATGATGAAGAGGCTCAAGGGGAAGGCGGACGGGAGCACGGTCAAGAACACGGTGTCTGATCTGCTAGGCAAAGGCTAAGAAGTAAGTTGAACGGAATAATAGAACTAATTATTGCTATTATAATTATCATATTTATGGTTTTGGGCGTAAAGCGCGGTCTCATCCGCCAGATCCTGGCAATAGTAGGGATCGTAGCGGCCTTCATCGGATCCTTCTACCTGGCGCACAATCTTGCGGGCTACCTCGAAACCAAGACGGATCTGCCCTATAGGGCGGCATTGATCGTGTCTGCGTTGATATTATTCATAGGTATATTGATCTTGTTCCACTTACTCGGATTGGCTCTCCAGAAGATAATCAATATAACGGTTCTTCGTTCCGTCGACCGCACTGGCGGAGGGATCCTCGGTTTTTTAAAGGGAGTGCTCCTGGTCAGCATGATTCTCGTTATAATTCTCAATCTTCCATTCCCCGAGGATTTCAAGAAAACGCTCCGGGAAGATCCGGTGGCATCTGTTATAAGGCCGGTCTTGCCCGGTCTTTTCAACCTTGTTCTCAAGAATTCCCCGGCCGACCTGGATTTCAGGAGCGTCCTCAGGAGCGGAGACGATGAAGCCCTGGAGAAGGTAAAAAAGAAAGCGGAAGAGGTAAAGGAAGGGCTGAAAAAGGGGAAGGAACGAATGGACGAAGCTGTTGAGCGGCGTGATCAATAGAATGCCCAAGGCCATCTGTCATCCTTATTAGTAGTATTTATGAACAAAGAATCGGAAGATCTCAATAAACCATCGGAAAATGTTGGGTTCGATCGGTCGTCGAGGAAGCTCGAATTCGATTCGGTACTCGATGTAATCGCAGGATACGCAAGATCCGAGAGGACTCGGGAGAGGGTACGTGCGATGCGTTTCATGGGATCGACCGTGGAGGTCGAGAAGAGTCAGGAGGAGATAATAGGGTTGGCGGTGATGCGTGAGGGTGGGGATGATTTGCCACTGTCAGGATGGATCGACAGCTGGAACCTGATCAGCAGGATCAACGCGGAAGGGCTGATTGCGGATGCAGAGGAGTTGGTTATCATCGCCGACGGTGAGAGAAAGGCCGCAGATGTGCGCCGGTTTATGAGCGAGAGCAGGGACCGGTTGCCCCTGCTAAGCGGATACGTTGATGCATTCAAGATTCAGGAAGGTATCATTAAGAAGATATCCAAGACTATAGGGCCGCGTTTCGAGATTCTTGACGGCGCGAGTGCCGAACTGTCCAGATTGCGCAGAAGGGCTGCTTCGTTGAGAGACCGGCTGAGGAAGAAAGCCGCGCTGTTCGCATCGCGGAAGTCTGGGGGGAGCGGTGAGGGATTCGTAACCTTGAGGGGCGAGAGGTTCGTGGTCTCTCTCCCCAGGAGTAAGGCATCCGGGTTAAAAGGAATAGTGCACCAGGAAAGCGGCAGCGGCGCCTCTCTCTTCGTAGAGCCGATCGAGTTCATCGAAGAGAACAATACGCTGGAGTCCTTGATTCAGGAGGAAAGGGCGGAAATAGAAAGGATACTCAGGGAGCTGACCTCGGAAGTGTTCTCGAAGAGAGAATACATGATGAGGAATCAGGATATCATGGTCGAGATCGACGGAATCAGCGCCAAAGCCCATTTCGCCTCGGTGTACCGCTGCATCGCTCCGCGCCACAGTACAGAAGGCCTTCTTTCCTTTTGCGATGCGAGGCATCCGCTGTTGGAAAAACGTTTCGCCGATGAGGGAAGGGGAAGGAAAGTAGCTCCCCTGAACCTCGTATGCGAATCCGACCTGAAAGCACTGGTGATCTCCGGGCCTAATGCTGGCGGCAAGACCGTTGCGCTCAAGACGATAGGCCTTCTCGTAATCATGGATAGAGCGGGACTGCCGGTTCCATGCACCGAGGGGACCGTGATAGCTGATTATAGTGACGTGTTCGCGGACATCGGAGATGACCAGTCGATAGCGCAATCATTGAGCACCTTCTCATCGCAGATATTGTGGATCAGCCGGGTTCTCGAGGTCGTGAACGAAAAATCCCTCGTGCTGATAGATGAAATAGGGCATGCGACGGATCCGGAGGAGGGTGGAGCGCTCGCTGAAGCAGTGTTGGAGCATCTGATAGAGAAATGCGGACGCGTGATGGTGACGACGCATCTAACACCGCTTAAGGGGTGGGCACATGAGAGGTCTGGTGCGGACAACGCAATGCCCGAATTCGATTCGGAGAATCTGGAACCCCTGTACAGCATCAGGAGGGGAATACCGGGGAGGAGCTGGGGCATCGAGATGGCCGGCCGCCTCGGTTTAGCCCGCGATACAGTCGAGCTGGCGAGGAGCAGGCTTGGAAGTGGAACAAGACGCTTCGAGGATCTGGTCGCCCACCTCGAGAGGGAAGTGCAGAGGCTTGAGGCTGCCAGCGATAGGCTTACGGAGCGGGAACGAAGATTGAAGGATCTGGAGTCTGAGACGGAGAGAAGGCTCGAGGAGATTCGAAGGACCGGTGATGAGCAGAAAGACAGGGCCAGAAGGGAGGCCCTGGAAATAGTTACGGGAACCCAGCGGGAGATGGAAAACCTTG
The DNA here is from genome assembly GCA_964422745.1 of uncultured bacterium. Taxonomy (GTDB): domain Bacteria; phylum Krumholzibacteriota; class Krumholzibacteriia; order Krumholzibacteriales; family Krumholzibacteriaceae; genus CAYRCK01. Next base: position 32,461 of record CAYRCK010000017.1, on the reverse strand, counting down.
TCCGCGAGATCCGCTCTACCCGGGCCGAGAGGAAGGCGATTACAGGTGCCAAGGCACATATAAGAAAAAGCAGGGAGGAGCTCGAGAGGAGGATCCGATCCCGGAAATCTTCACCCCGGATGTCCGTTGGTGAGCTCAAGCCGGGGATGTTGGTCGAGATCACCGGTCTCGACAAGGTCGGCCGGGTGATCTCCGTTGAAAGCTCAGGGAAGGTCTATCTGGAACTCGAAGGTGGAATAAGGGTAGAAACTGGGGTCGGAGAGCTCGCACCCGCGATAGGGATCGAGGAGAAGCGGAGGCATGGTACTGTTTCCTGGACATCAACCGATTTCGAACCGGTTACAGGTGATCTCATGGTCAGGGGGATGGATAGGGAGGATGCGTTGCGGGAGGTGGACAGGTATATCGACAGGGCGGTGCTTCAGGGAAGCAAGACGGTTACTATTATACACGGCATAGGCAGGGGGATTCTCAAAAGGGCGATTTACGATTATTTGAAAGGTGATCCCAGGGTGAGGGATATGGGATCGGGCGAACCGGCCCTCGGAGGGGATGGAGTGGTCGTTGTAAAGTTGAAGTGATCTCCGTATATAATGATACCACAAGAATTAATAGAAGAGATAAGAGATAAATCCGATATCGTGAATGTTATTGGATCCGTACTCGACTTGAAGAGGACGGGCACGAATTACAAGACACTCTGCCCCTTCCACAACGAAAAAACCCCGAGCTTCATCGTCAGTCCGGATAAACAGATATACCACTGTTTCGGATGTGGAAAGGGAGGAAACGTATTCCATTTTCTGATGGAGTACGAAGCTATCGGCTTCGTTGAAGCGGTCAGAAAGCTCGGAAAAGAAGTAGGTGTGGATGTAGACCGCTATATAACGGACGGCGATGCCGGCGGTAAGCTTGATCCTTACTACCATGTTATGGAGTTCGCCGCTGAATACTACAGGGGAACGTTGATCATGGAGGGTGGTGCGGCTGAGCGTGCCAGATCCTACTTGGAGCAGAGGGGGATCGATTCGGAAATGATCGAGACCTTTGGGCTGGGATTTGCGGATTCCGGGTGGGACAACTTCTACAAGGCGGCTTCGGAACGGGGGATTTCCAAAGATATACTCCTCGAGCTGGGATTGATCATCAGGAGCAGGGGGGGGAGTGGGTACCGTGACTATTTCAGGAACAGGATACTCTTTCCTCTAGAATCGATCTCCAACCGTGTCGTCGGTTTCGCGGGGAGGGTGCTGGATAAATCGGAGCCGAAATATCTGAATTCCTCAGAGAGCCCGATATATTCGAAGAGAAAAATACTATATGGGATGAACCATGCGAGGCCATTTATTAAGAAATCATCAACATTAATAATAACAGAAGGTTATATGGATTACTTGACGTTATGGAACAGAGGATTCCAGAATATATGTGCCGTATGTGGCACTGCGCTGACAGAAAGTCAGGCAGCCCTTATTGCACGATATGCAAAACATGTATATATTATCAATGATGGTGATAGAGCAGGTATTAGGGCGGCTGTCAGGGCTGCGGATAGGATACTTCTTCATGGTCTTGATAGCCGCATAGTTATTTTGCCAGAGGATGAGGATCCGGACAGCTTTGTAAGGAAGAGGGGAGCGGAAGATCTGCGCGACTTGATGAACTCTGCTCCTGATTATTTCAATTATCTAAAGGGGGAAGCGGAAAGGGGCAGCCGTCCCTCCTACAGGAAGGGACAGGTTATAAAGCATCTTCTCGGCGTGATATCCGGGGTTAAGGATGACGTCGGGAAGGAGCTATATTTGCAGGAGGTTTCAGGGCTTTTTAACATGCCTCTCGAATCGCTGAGGGCGGGATTGAAGGAGAAGCGGGGAATTGCGAGAGATGAGGAGCCGAGAAAGCCGGAGGTAAGCAAGCGCCGTATATTCCAAAAGCAGGTATTTCGAGTAGGACTCGAGGACGATAGCTTCGCCGAAATGATAATCGACAATTTGATAGAGGGCGATCTGGAGGGAGAGCTTTTCAGGGAATACTATAAAGCTCTTGACTCGGCGGTTAAAAACAATATTGATATTAAGAGTCGCGGTTTCGCCGGAGCCATAGAGGACCCAGATCTGAGCAGTTTCGCTGCAGAAATAGCACTTATGGAGCTGCCTCCGGGGCCTCTGGGCGAATTTCTGGCTGATACATTGATTTGGCTCAAGAGAGCGGCGTTACGCGATGAATTGAAGCAGATGAAGAAGAGGCTGGCGGAGATCCAGGCGGAATCGGAAGAGGGTATCTCTTCCGAGGGTATGGAGATTGCGGAGATGTATCGTAAAGTTGCAAAGGAACTTGAAAGTCTTCGTCTCAAGGAGGGTGACCGGGAAGATGGATCATGAAAAGTTGGAAGATATCCTGGATGATATCAAGAAATTATCAAAGGGTAAGGGATATGTCCTGCATGAGGAGATAGAGTCCCTCGTAGGTGATAATTTCAATCCGATTGAAATCGTTCAGCTTTACGACCGATTGAGCGAGGAGAATATAGAGTTCTTCGAGTCGGCGAATAAGGCCCGCATGAAGATGGATGCCGTCAGGAAGAGGGAACAGAAAGAGGCAAAGAAATCCGATGAGATAATGAGCTCGAAGATCAGGTACGACGATCCAGTACGGATGTACCTGCGTGAGATGGGAAAGGTTCCCCTTCTTGACCGGGATGGGGAGATAAAGATAGCAAAGAGAATCGAGTCCGGTAATATCAGGGTCGCCAAAGCAGTTTTCAGCTTGAATACGACCACTAGAGAATTGAAGCACTACGTCAGTGAGCTGGAGAACGGAACGATCCGGATCGAGGAGGTTATCCAGCTTGAAACAGGAGGGCTTCACCCGCATTATTCCGGGAAGAAAGAGACGAAAAAATATATCAACCACCTGAAGAAGCTTATAAAGCTTCGTGAGGACATAGTGGAGTTAGAGGGAAAGCTCAAGAAGAGAATAAGCAAGAAACAAGCGGCCGCCCTGAGCAAACAGCTCGAATTGAAAAACAAGAAGCTTGCGCAGGTTTACCGGATCGTAAAGCTGCATCCTATACAGCTGGAGAGGCTGGTAAGCAAGATAAAAGAAACACGCAAGCACCTGGAAACTTACAGAAGACAGGTGTGGGAGTACGAGAAGTTCATAGGTATGGATTCAAATGAGGTCGAATCGGCTATAAAGACCCTCAAGGGGCGTGGAAAAGACAGGCAAGCGCTGAAGAAAAAACTCAAATGGGATCTGGAGAACCTCAAGGATTTCTCGAAGAAGATAAAGGATCTGGAGAAGGAATGCCGCAGATTAGAGTCCGAGGAGAACATAAGTTACGATACGCTCAGCAAGGTCGTCAAGGATATCAGGCACGGCGAAAGGAAGGCGGAAAAGGCGAAGCAGGAGATGATAGAGGCTAATGTTCGGCTCGTAATCTCGATCGCCAAGAGATATACGAACAGGGGACTCGAATTTCTCGATCTCATACAGGAGGGAAACAGCGGTCTAATGCGTGCTGTCGACAAGTTCGACTACCGCAAGGGATACAAGTTCAGCACGTACGCAACTTGGTGGATCAGGCAGGCCATAACAAGGGCGATTGCCGACCAGGCCAGAACGATCAGGGTTCCCGTCCATATGATAGAAGCTATCAACAAGGTCTCTAGAACCCAGAGGCAGCTCGTTCAGGACTTCGGGCGGGAGCCTACACCGAGCGAGGTGGCCCGTCACCTGGACTACCCGGTCGGGAAAGTGAAAAGCGTTATGAAAGCCAGCATGGAGCCCATATCGCTCGACCGGCCGATCGGCGAGGAGGACGACAGCAACTTAAGTGATTTCATAGAGGACACGACGGCCAGTTCACCTGATCAGACGGCTGCGCATTCGATGCTCAAAGACCAGGTGGCCAGGGTGCTAGCCACTTTGACTCCGCGTGAGGAGAAGGTTATCCGATTGAGGTTCGGTCTAGGTGATGGGACACCGAGGACACTGGAGGAGGTTGGAACAATCTTCCAGGTCACGAGGGAGAGGGTGCGCCAGATAGAGGCGAAGGCACTTAGGAAACTCATGCACCCGAGCCGCAGCAGGAAGCTGAAAGGCTATATCGAGTTCTAGCATGTAAAAGTTATTGAAGGAACGGCGAGAGTGTTGTAACGTGAGGCCCCGTCGGGCGAAGTTTATCATAGCTGGAAGGGCCCATAGCTCAGTGGTAGAGCTCCCGGCTCATAACCGGTCGGTCCCAGGTTCGAATCCTGGTGGGCCCATATTCGATGATGACAGAACCCATCCGGTCCGTCAGGGCCGGGTGGGTTTTTACTATCGACACGCTGCCGGTCGGACGGCTCGGGTGCTCACGGCTGCCTGCTTATATATGCGGGGAGCTCTGGATAGGTCCAAAGCTTGCGCATTCCTTTTCACCGGTCTCCGTTGACCGCAGCGGGCGTTATTAATTATGCTGACAATACGCATAATTGACTATAAAACAATGTATTGCATAACTGCATGGCCGTAGGTTCCTGAACGATTGATGAGTGGAGCGCTGAACTTTGCAACACCGGGGGATTAAAATGCAACTGAGGAGAAACGTTTTATTCGTACTGCTGATAATAGCCTTTATCTACTTCGAGATTCATTCGTGTTCCGAGGACGCCCTTATCGCCCCCGATAATGAGGTAACAATAGCTTCGAATATCATGTGTGACGCAACGGAGGTCTATTTCACCGATACTGATTTTGGCTGGGTAGTGGGTTCACACGGAACGATTATATACACGTCGGATGGTGGGGATGAATGGAATGGTACTATGATAGACGATGTGGATCTGAGCGATATCTATTTTCTCGACAGGGAGTGCGGATGGACTGTCGGCAAGGGCGGCAGCCTATACAAGAGTCTCGACGGAGGATCGACATGGGAGCGAATCCAGTTCACCGGTGAACCGCAGGATGACGACTTGAGCAAGATCAAGTTTATGAACGAGTCACTGGGTTTCGTCCTCGGGTATCACGGAGTTTTCAGGACGGATGACGGCGGTGTATTCTGGCAGAACAACTGGCTGCCCGTGGTTCCATATAGGGGGGCGTGGGGCATGAGCCTTGTAAACGGAGATACGGCCTTCCTACTGGGGAGTTTCTGGACGAAGCCGGATCCTGAATTGATTTATGTAACTCGTGATGGTGGAAACAGTTGGTCGGGTGTGGCCGGGACCGAATCCTCGATTCTGAGCTCGATACTGACCATAGAGTTTGTGGATGAGAACACGGGGTGGGCCGGAGGCGGGATCATCATGAAGACCACCGATGGTGGTATGACATGGACAACACAGGTTGGTGAGGCGACGGTTAGGGAGTTCTTCTTCTTTTCCGATCAGTACGGTTTCGCAGTGGGTGGTGACAGGATCCTGCGCACGGCGGATGGAGGAAATGCTTGGATTAACGTGACTCCCGACGATGACAGCGTAGTCGATCTGAGAGGATGTCACTTCCACGACGAAAGCACGGGATGGGTCGTCGGCAGGGGCCTGGATGAGGAGATCGAAGGAGTGAACTACAAGCATTCGATAGTGCTGAAGACAACTGATGGCGGGGAGAGTTGGTCTATCGAGCATTTTAAGTTTGACTGCACGGCGTTCTCCATAGATTAAGGCATCCTCCGGATGATCAATGAAATTTTTTGCGGCACATCAAAAAAATCTTGACCGCATGCTTGATCTCCATTAATGTTCAATTTCTTAAATTTGTACAATCGAGTATGTCTCTACGACGATGAACGATATTAAATGAGTCGAAATAATCTGCGAAATCTCAACTCGTGCTCTTATCCGGGCAATGAATGGATGCTTCCCGCTTGGGAAGCATTTTTCATTTAGAAGCAGAAAGAAATGCGATGATGCTTGAAAATAATGACATTTCCCTCCTGATCGATATCGTGAAAAAGGATATGGATATTCTTGAGAAAAGGAAATTTCTCGATGAGGCTCCGGCCAAGATCAAAGATATTACAAAGAAGATAGAGGAAATGGAAGGTGAGCTGAGCGATAGTCAGGAATCGCTTGATAAGCTTGAAGAGGAGAGAAGGCACCTGGAGAGGGAGGTCAGCAGTCAGAATGATAAGATCGTAAAGAAGCGGAAAGAACAGAACTCGGTGAAAACAAATAAGGAGTATAAGGCGCTCGGTCATGAAATCCAGTATTTGACGGGCTTGGTGGATAAGGAGGAGGAACGTATCCTCTCGATATTGGAGATGGTGGAGGTTAAGAGGAAGGAGATCCGTGTAATATCGGACAAGATCAGCAGCGAGAGGGACAGCCTTATCGAGGAAAAGAACATGTTGGAGCGCAATATAAAGGAAAGCGAGGATGCACTGAAGATCCTCGATGACGAGAAACTCCGAAAACTGACGCATCTTTCCGACAGGGTGAGAAAATTATACTTGAAGATTCTCAAGGCCAAGCATGACTCCGGCGTAGCCAATCTAGTTGGTGACATCTGCCAAGGTTGTTACTCAAGGGTTCCGCCGCAAATGGCTCACGAAGTCAGGAAAAACGAAAAGATCCTGACATGCGAGGTTTGCGGGCGCATACTCGTGCACTACGAGAGCGAATAATATCCAGAACAGGATGACATGAATAGACTGAAGAGGATACTGCATTCGATAGCTGGCGGGAAGAGTCTCAGTGGGGCATGGAAGGAATCCGGTTTCTCGTCGGAGGGGGAAGCCGCGGAAGCTATGCGATATCTGGCAGATTCACTTAATGCCTCCGGCGAGGTCCCTGACGATAGAAGTGCTATCGATCGATCGGAAAAAGCAGGAGCTGTTGAACAGGTTGTAATATATGCCGACGGTGCGTCCAAGGGGAATCCGGGTCCGTCCGCGGTCGCGGCGTTGGCGTATATGCCTACCGGCGAACTGTTGACCTCTGTATCGAGGAAGATCGAGGACGGAACGAATAACGAAGCCGAGTACAAAGCCGTTCTGGAAGGATTGAGGCTCGCCCACAGGTTGCGGGCGAGAGGTGTCGTTGTCCGCTTGGACAGCCAGCTTGTCGTGAGACAGCTGAGCGGAGAGTATAGGATCAAAAAAGATGAACTGAGAACGCTGTCATGGGCCGTCGAGAGGGAAATGGCCAACTTCGAGAGCTGCACATTCGAACACATCCCGAGGGAGAAGAACAGGGAGGCGGATCGTCTTGCCTCGAACGCCCTGAAATAAGCATTCCATTCTGTTACTTGCGATCCTGCCGATACCTGTCTTTGACCTCGTCTCCGCCCTGTGTTATATTTATCCGGAAAGTATCCTTATTATTGTAAGGCAGAGCCGGCCGGGTGATCGCGGGCGCTTGAGCGCTCGAGGAAAGTCCGAGCTCCACAGGGCAGGGTGCTGGGTAATACCCAGTGAGGGCGACCCCAAGGAAAGTGCCGCAGAAAATATACCGCCTTCGCATTGCGGGGGTAAGGGTGAAAAGGTGAGGTAAGAGCTCACCAGTATCGCCGGTGACGGCGGTAGCTAGGTAAACCCCACCCGGAGAAAGACCAAATAGAAGAGGAGAAGCGGCCCGCTTCATTCGACTCTCGGGTAGGTCGATAGAGGCCGGTGGTGACGCCGGTCCCAGATAAATGATCACCACCTTCCATACAGGGAGGGACAGGATTCGGCTTATAGGCCGACTCTGCCTTTTATTATTGATGATTCCGAGATTGGGGTGGATATGCCCGATTGGATTGTCGGGACCGCCGATGAGAGGGTAATCGAGCGGCTTTCTGAGGAACTGTTGATCTCCCGCCTTAAGGCCCGCCTTTTGTACTCCAGGGGTGTCCGGACTGAGGATGACGCCTCCCGCTACCTTCAACCATCCTATGATAATATTTACGATCCGTTCCTGTTCGACGAGATGGAAGGTGCGGTGTCGTTGATCAAAAGAACTATCGACGATGAGGGGCGTATCCTCGTGCACGGTGATTACGATGCAGATGGGATATGCGGTGCTACGATAATGTTCGAAGGATTGAGGAAGCTCGGAGCCGATGTGCATTACTTTATCCCAGACCGTCGTAAGGACGGGTACGGGCTTGCCAGGAGAGTTATGGACAGGGGGATAGAGGTGGGGCTGAAGCTCGTGATATCAGTAGACTGTGGATCGAGTGACCGTGAAGTAATCGGATATCTTAGGAGCAACGGCGTTGATGTGATCGTTACCGATCATCACAATGTTGATAAAAGGATCGATGGGGCGGAGGCTTTCTTGAATCCCAAGCTTCCAGGGGAATCCTACCCGTTCAAGGAACTGGCCGGAGTGGGCGTGGCTTACAAGCTGCTCCAGGGTCTGGAAAAAGGCACGGGGAAGGAGCTCTCCCTGGAAAGTATGTTGGATCTGGTAGCGTTGGGCACTCTAGGTGATTACGTGTCACTTCATGACGAGAACAGGACGCTGGTTAGCCTCGGCCTCGATGAACTCAGAAAATGGAAAAGGGCTGGATTGAGGGCGCTGAGGGACGAGAGCAGGCTGCCGAAGGATGGATTCTCTTCCAGACAAATATGTTTCACTATCATCCCGCGGTTGAACTCACCTGGACGAATAGGAAGCGGAAAGGATGTATTGGAGCTATTGATCGCCGGAGACGATAAAGAGGCTCTCGTTATGGCGAGGGATATCGAGGAGAAGAACAGGGTGAGGCGCGAGCACGACAGCCGCGTTACGGAGGAGGCGTGCTTTCTTGCGGAAGCCGTGTTGAAGAGGAACAATCCCAAGGCACTTGTGTTTTCGTCGGCTTCCTGGCATGAGGGGGTAGTAGGGATCAGCGCTGCACGTCTGGCCGAGAAGTTTAATCTACCTTCAGCCCTGATTGCTGTAAAGGATGGGATTGGAAAGGGATCGGCCAGGTCGGCGGGAAAGGTCAATGTCAAGGCCGCCCTGGAGAAGTGCTCAAAGTACCTGAAGAAGTACGGTGGACACGAAGAGGCCGGAGGATTCAGCATCGCCGAAGATGACATAGTCGAGTTTCAGTGCATGTTCGAAGAGGCGGTCGGAGGATTGTCAAACGGTGAGTACGAATCAGAGGGGATGTCAATCGACGCCGAGATCACACTGGAGGATTGTAATAAGAACCTTATTGCTTTCATAGAGCAGATGGAGCCTCTCGGGCCCGGCAACCGGGAGCCGGTGTTTCTGCTGAAGAACCAGTATTTCGCGGACGGCTGCCGAATAGTCGGAGATGGACACCTGAAGATGGAGACGAACGACGTCAATGGAGATAGGTTGGAGTTCATAGGATTCTCGCTCGGCAAGAAGTGGGATCCGGATACCGTGACCGGAGGAACATTCGATTTGCTGGTCCATATCAGGAAGAACAGCTATATGGGAAGTATGAGGCGGCAGATACAGATACTGGATATGAGGCGAGCCGGAGATTAGGGGGGACCACGGTGCGGGTCGTGATACAGAGGGTATCGAAAGCGGGAGTAGAGGTGGATGGCAAGATCGTATCTTCTATCGGCCGGGGAATACTTGTCCTGGCGGCTTTCAAGAGGGGGGACAGCAGGGACGAACTGGAATGGATGGCAAGAAAATGTCTGGAGCTGAGAATTTTCGAAGACGAGGACGGGAAAATGAATAGATCGGTTATCGATGAAGAGGGACAGGTCCTCGTCGTGTCCCAATTTACACTATTCGGGAATTGCCGAAAGGGCAGGCGCCCCGCCTTCACGGCCAGTGCTCCGATTGACGAAGCGAGAGGCCTATACCGGACCTTCATGGATATAATGAGCGGATACTATCCCCGTGTAGCCGAGGGTGTATTCAGGGCAAAAATGAAAATCAACCTTGTCAACGAAGGCCCGGTAACCCTTATTATCGACCGGGAAATCGAGGGGCTATGACCACAGAGGGGCAGTGATGAATCCGTTTGTTTCTTTCGAAATACAAAGCAGGCTCGTGCTGGCATCCGCCTCGCCGCGCAGGCACGGGATCTTGAAGAGCCTGGGCTTCGATTTCGAGGTCGTACGTGCGGTTATCGATGAAGGTGCAATAGACTGGGGATGCCCCGAGTCTGGCGTGTCCATTCTGGCGGAACTCAAGGCTGTGGAGGGTCAGCAGGTGCGCCCCAGGAAGATTATTATCGGGGCCGACACGATAGTCGTATGCGAAGGCAAGGTTATGGGCAAGCCCAAGGACCCGGATGATGCAGCCCACATGTTGAGATCTATCTCCGGGCGCAGACACGAAGTGATAACGGCAGTTGCTGTGATCGCGCCTCCGAATATCAGGTTCGTTGAGGCGGAGAAGACCTCGGTTTACTTCAGGGAGCTCGAATCGGGCGAGATCGCCAGGTACATAGAGAGCGGTGAATCCAGCGGCAAGGCGGGAGCCTACGCGATTCAAGGTTATGCATCGGCATTCGTGGAAAGGATCGATGGATGCTATTTCAACGTTGTGGGTCTTCCTGTTTTTCGCTTGATGAGCATTTTCAAGAGGCTGGAACAAAGGATCGAGAGTAGAGGAATTCGGAGGTAATCGATGAGAACGTTCGAAAGAAGGTATAGCTTTTCGACGATGGGCAATGGTGCCGTAGTCGATCTTACCGAAGAAGCTCGCTCTGCATTGGTGGAAAGCGGTATTGCTTCGGGACAGTTGACCGTTTTCATACCCGGCTCCACGGGAGCGGTGACAACGGTGGAATACGAGCCTGGACTGTTGAACGACCTGCCCGAGCTATTCGAGAAACTGGTGCCCTCGAATATACAATACAAGCATGATGCAACTTGGGGTGACGGAAACGGATTTTCACATTTGAGGGCCGCGCTGGTCGGCCCGTCAATCACTATTCCGGTCTCTTCCGGCGAACTTGTACTCGGAACCTGGCAGCAGGTAGTCTTTCTGGAATTCGACAATAGGTCCAGGAAAAGAGAGGTCGTTATAAGTGCAGTGGGTGAATAGAGGGATGGTCCCGGGTTTTTGGCTGTGTAATTATGTCGGATCGCGATCAGGCCGCTGAGGATGATTCACCCTGCAGGGAATATTATAAACCGGGAGGACCGGTCATTGATAAGTGAAGATGGAGAAAGACTCATGATCATACCGACCATCGATTACCGCAATGGAAAGGTGATGATCATCGATCAGACCCTTCTTCCCCGGGAGGAGAGGATCATAGAGCTTGCCTGTGTCGAGGATGTCGTGGAGGCGATTAATTCGTTGAGGATCAGGGGGGCGCCGGCGATAGGAATTGCTGCGGCGTATGGAGTACTGCTCTCGCTTGAAAATATAATAAGGGACGCCGTGGATGATCCGCCGGAGTTTATCTTCGACCGTAAAACGGAGAACCCTCCTATTAGGATAACCGCGTTGAATATAGATGAGGTAAAGAAGAAGATGATGATGGCGAGGGATGCGCTCGCCCGTTCCCGACCGACGGCGGTGAACCTATTTCTCTCTCTCGACAGGATGGTTTCGGCGGTGGCCGGTGGGGGGCAGGAAATCGGCGGTCTGTGTGAGAGTGTAGCCCGTGAGGCATTCAAGATTCATGATGAAGAGCTCCAGGGGGAGAAGAAGATTGGAATCAACGGTGCTCGTTTCATATCTGAGGGGATGGGTATTATGACCCACTGTAATGCCGGAGGACTCGCGGCGGCCGGATACGGCACAGCCCTCGGTGTTATCTACAGGGCCTTCGAGGAGGGCAGGCACTTCAGGGTTTACGCCTCCGAGACACGTCCACTTCTACAGGGGGTCAGGCTGACCGCATGGGAGCTCCGAAGAAGGGGGATCGACGTGACGGTTCTGTGTGAAGGTGCGGCCGCATCTCTGATAAGCTCGGGGGATGTGGACGCGGTGATAGTCGGTGCGGACAGAATAGCTCGTAACGGAGATACCGCCAACAAGATAGGCACACTGGGACTTGCTATCCTCTGTCATGAATACGGGAAACGGTTCTACGTTGCCGCGCCCTGGTCGACCTTTGATCTTTCGCTGGATACGGGAGAGGAGATCCCGATAGAGGAGAGGGATGCGGAGGAGGTGATGTGTTTTGCCGGCGTTGTCACCGCCCCCCATGGGACCGGTATCTACAATCCCGCTTTTGACGTTACTCCAGCGCGGCTCATAGATGCCATAATCACAGATAGGGGCGTTATTGAGAATCCGACAACGAATAAAATTTCCGAGCTAGAAAGGGCTGAATAAACACCGCTATCAGGCTAACTCCTTAATTATAAAGCTATTGGTAATTAATTGATCCGTATGTGATTTCTGATGGCCGGGCAGCGAGCGGTTATGGCTCGATGTGACTTGACATGATGTCATAAAGCCTATATATTTCCATGCTTAGGTTCTATATCTAGTAAGTCGAACGGAGGAGCGGAATGCAGAAGACTACCGTGTTGAAGCCAGATCAGTTGGAGAGAAACTGGTTTGTCGTCGATGCCGACGGCAAGACGCTGGGCAGGCTCGCTGCCAGGATCTCCACAGTTCTACGCGGGAAGAATAAGCCCGGGTATGCTCCTTTCATGGATACCGGTGATTTCGTTATCGTCGTGAACGCCTCCAAGATCCATGTTACCGGGAATAAGAGGGAAGCTAAAACTTATTGGCATCACACGGGATATCCCGGTGGATTGAGGCTCAGGACGTTTTCGGAAGCTATGGAGAGGGATCCGGCCTTCGTCATAAAACACGCTGTTAAAGGAATGCTGCCGAAAAACCGTCTAGGCAAGAGGCTGCTCAAGAAGTTGAAGGTGTACCCGGGTTCGGAGCATCCCCACAAGGCGCAGAAACCGGAACCGATCGACCTGTGATCCATTCGGGGCGGTATGATGCAATCACAAGAGGTACTAATATTATTCGTGAATGACATATTGAGGGGGTGAGAATTTGGCGAAGGATATTTTTCATGCAGTCGGAAGGAGGAAGTCGGCTATCGCTCGTATCTATCTCAGCGAGGGCACCGGAAAGTTCGAGGTGAACGGAAAAGGGCTGCTCGACTATCTCAAGAGAGAGAGCCTAGTTAAGCTGGTTAAACAGCCGTTGGAGGCAACGAGCTCGGGCAGTAAGTACAACGTGAAGGCGCGTGTGAAGGGAAGCGGAAACGCGGCCCAGGCTGGAGCCATCCGGTTGGGTATCGCGAGGGCGATCATCATGCATGATGAGTCTCAGAAGAAGACCCTCAAGTCGGGAGGATTCCTGACTAGGGATCCGCGTGAGAAGGAGAGAAAGAAATACGGCCAGCCCGGAGCCAGGAAGAAATTCCAGTTCTCCAAGAGATAGAATTATTACACACATACTTCGTACCGGCCCTCGGTGTCCCTTTGTAATGGGATTTTGGTCCGGAAACACAGCGGGGTATGGAGGACTAACCGAAGGAGGAAAAGTACCGTGAAAGTAGAAATAAAGGATCTGCTGGAAGCGGGCGTTCATTTCGGGCACCAGACAAGGCGCTGGAATCCGAAGATGAGGCCCTTTATTTTTAAAGAGCAGAACGGCATATATATAATTGATCTCCGAAAGACTCTCGAAATGCTCGAGCAGGCATATGAGGTCGTAAAAGAATTGGCCTCTCAGGGCAAGAGCATCATATTCGTCGGAACCAAGAGACAGGCAAGGGACAGTGTACGGGATGATGCCGATAGATGCGGCATGTCATATGTGAGTGAGCGTTGGCTGGGTGGAACCCTCACAAATTTCAAGACGATCAAAAACAGCATCAACCGCCTCGAGGATCTCGAGGCTATGCAGAAGGACGGACGAATCGAACAGCTTTCCAAGAAGGAGAGGCTGAACGTAGAAAAAAAGATAAAGAAGCTACTGAAAGTTCTTTCCGGTATAAGAAACTTGAACGGGCAGCCTGCATGTTTGGTCGTTTTCGACACGAAAAAAGAAGCGATAGCCATCAGGGAAGCCAAGAAGCTAGGGATTGTTCTTATCGGATTAGCGGATACGAACAGCGATCCCGATGACCTGGATTATCCCATTCCGGCCAATGATGATGCTATCCGTTCTATAAAGCTCTTCACAAAGGTATTTGCAGACGCGATTATCGAAGGAAGAGCGAAGTATCTCAAGGATAAGGAATTCCTGGAAAAGAATACCGAGAAAGAAGCGAAGTAGAGGGGATCGCCAACCCTGTTTCATACCGCTTCTTTCGTTGTCAGGGAGGCAGCACAAAAGCCGCCTGATTGACATGCAATTATTGAATCTGGAGGGAATCAGATGGAGATAAAACCGAAACTTGTAAAGGAACTAAGGGATAGAACGAATGCGGGCATGATGGACTGCAAGAAAGCACTGGAAAAAACAGGAGGCGATATAGACGGGGCCGTGAAGGTTCTGCGAGAGAAAGGACTCTCCTCCGCCGCTAAACGGGTAGGGAGGGAGGCAAAAGAAGGAGCTATATTTTCCTATGTTCACGCCGGCTCGAAACTGGGCGTTATTCTGGAGCTCAACTGTGAAACGGACTTCGTTGCAAGAACGGACGATTTCCAGGAACTGGGCAGAAATCTGGCCATGCAGATCGCCGCGGCGGCGCCGCTGGTTGTTAGGCGCGAAGAGCTGGATGCGAATATAGTGAAGCAGGAGAAGGAGATATTCGCCAACCAGGCCAAGGCGGCCGGTAAGCCGGAAAAGGTGATTGATAAAATAATTGAAGGAAAACTGGAGAAGTTCTATAGTGAATCATGTCTCCTCGAGCAGAAATTTATCCGTGATGACAAGGAGAATGTCGAGGATATGGTCAAATCGGTCATCGGTAAGTTAGGAGAAAATATCGTAGTCAAGCGCTTTGCCCGTTTCCAGCTGGGGGAGGAGTGATTCTGGACGCTGAGCTTAAGGATAGCGTTGCCGTATTTTTATACTATATAGGCGCAGGAGATCATTACTCTTGCGCCTTTTTATGGGAGGAAAGATGAATGACTAAACGTCCGAGATTCAAAAGGCTGCTCCTGAAGGTCAGCGGTGAGATATTATCGGGCAGTGGTTCGAGCTTCAATGTGGCGAGGATAAAGAGCTTTGCAGAAGAGCTCGCGGGAATCGGAGAGAGCGGTGTGGAAATCGCCATTGTAATCGGCGGCGGGAATATACTGCGGGGGATAAACATGGGTAAGGAGGGAATCAGCAGGGTGGCGGCGGACAGCATGGGCATGCTCGGTACGATTATCAATGCCATTGCGCTCAGAAGCGTGCTGGATAACAACGGCGTCGACGCTATGGTCATGACGGCTATCGCCATGGAACGGCTGGCCGAGCCCTACAAGATTCAGAGTGCTCTCGAATACCTGGAAAAGGGTAAAATGCTGATCCTTGCTGGAGGCACCGGGAATCCATATTTCACTACCGATACCGCCGCCGCGCTCAGATCGATCGAATGCAGGGCCGATGTGCTGCTTAAGGGTACGAAGGTGGACGGGATCTACACGAGCGATCCGGTTGAGGATTCCGAGGCGGTTCTGATGAAGGAGCTAAGCTACACGGAAGTACTGAAGGACGAACTCAAGGTTATGGATGCAGCAGCCGTTGCATTGTGCAGGGAAAACAGCGTCCCTATTATCGTTTTTAATATTATGAAAAAGGGGAATCTCAAGAGGATCCTTGCTGGAGAGATGCTAGGAACCATTGTAAAGTGAGGAGGTTTGTCATGGATAGCGTCGATGGGATTTTCAAGGAAACAAAAGAACACATGGAGAAATCCATAGGTATGGCCGAAAAAGAACTGGTCTCTATCAGGACCGGCAAGGCATCTCCTTCGCTTTTGGAGAGTGTCAAGGTGGATTATTACGGGAGCATGGTTCCGCTGAAACAGGTTGCCAACATTTCGGTCCCCGATCCGAAGATGATCACCGTTCAGCCGTGGGAAAAGAATTTGATCAACGATATCGTCAAAGCCATTCAATCGTCCGACCTGGGTCTCAATCCGAGAAGCGATGGTGGTTTTATCAAAATACCGCTTCCTCCACTGACGGAGGAGAGGAGGATGGAGCTGGTAAAAACTGTCAAGAATATGGTCGAGAACTCGAAGGTTGCAATAAGAAATATTCGCAGGGATGCAAACGATAAGCTGAAAAAACTGGAGAAGGATCACGAATTGTCAGAAGATGATTACCACAGGCATCACAAGAGAATACAGGAATTGACCGACGATTCGATCGCAGAGCTGGAAAAGGTGTTAACAGCCAAAGAGAAAGAGATTTTGGAGTTCTAGATACGACTCTATAGCACGGGAGCCAAGCTCTGTTATGAGTGAAGAGCTGAAGAATGAAATAGATCAACTCGCCAAGAATCCGCTCCTGCCCAGGCATATTGCGATCATAATGGATGGGAATGGGAGGTGGGCAGCGGGGCGGGGTCTACAGAGGCTCGCTGGACATAGAGCTGGAAGGGAGGCGGTGAGGGCTACGGTTAGAACGAGTGCCCAATTAGGTATCCCGGTCCTATCGCTCTATACGTTCTCTCTCGAGAACTGGAAAAGACCGAAGCTCGAGGTCGAGGGTTTGATGAAGTTCCTAAATAATGTCCTGCGATCCGAGTACTTGGAATTGAAGGAGAACAATATCAGGCTGAGGGCTTCGGGTAGACTGGACATGTTGCCATCCGCGACATACAAGGTGCTCAATGAGAATATCGAGAAACTCTCCAAGAATGACGGGATGATCCTGAACCTGTGTCTGAGCTATGGAGGACGGGCCGAAATTACCGATGCGGCAATAGAGATAGCGAAATCGGTTTTGGATCAAAAGCTCGATATCGATGAGATAAACGAGAAAAGCTTCTCGAGCTATCTATACACGGAAGGCCTCCCGGATCCGGATCTGATGATAAGGACGGGCGGAGAGCACAGGGTCAGCAATTTTCTACTCTGGCAAATCGCATATGCCGAGATAGTGGTCATAGATACGCTCTGGCCGGACTTCCGTGAAGAGCACCTTTTGGCCTCTATCGGAGAATATCTAGGTAGGGATAGGCGTTTTGGGGAGATCGGCAGAGAAACAGGGGATTGAGCGTGCAGGATAGCAGCATGAATGTCGAGGGCACCGTGGATGCAAAAGGGGGACGCAGGGCGGTCTGGAACCGTATTATCGCATCCATCGTATTCATTCCGTGCCTGATAATAATATCGCGCCGCGGAGGTTTCTACTACCTTCTTCTCATCGATATCATGATACTCGTAGGACTCTGGGAATTTTATAAGATGATGGAGGCGAAGGGGCTTCAGCCGTACAAGGCGATAGGTATAATCAGCGGCCTCGCTCTGTCCTGGTATGTTTTTTTTCAGCAGGGCATATATGCGAACTTCTTCCTCAGCATCATATTCATCGGCGTGATGGTGCTCGAGCTGGCGCGAAGGGAAAAAGGATTGGCCGTGTATCATATATCAGTGACGATATTCGGTGTCCTCTATATCGCATGGCTGGGTAGCCATCTCATACTGCTGAGAGAGTTGCCCCACCTGAAAGGTTTGGACTATTCGGTCGGATTCTCGATAGTCATCGTAGCCTTTGTTTTGACCTGGTGCTATGACACCGGGGCGTACACGGTTGGGAAAATTTTCGGTAGACACAGGATCTTTCCATCGATCTCCCCCGGAAAGACGGTAGAGGGCATTATCGGGGGGGTGGTTTTTTCGATTATGGGTATCATTGTAACTAATATGTTATTAGACACTTACCTGTCATCATTTCAAGCTGTAGGTTTGGCCCTTGTCGCATCGGTGGTTGGCCAGCTGGGAGATCTAGTCGAATCGATGATCAAGCGTGATGTGAAAATCAAAGATTCATCGGATACGATCCCGGGGCACGGTGGAGTGCTCGACCGGTTCGATTCACTTCTTTTCTCCTCTCCCCTGATCTACTATTTTTATAAATACTTTATTCTCGACTGAGAAAGGAACTGCGTGAAAAGGATAGTAATACTCGGATCAACAGGCTCAGTCGGAAAATCCGCGATAGAGATCATTGAACGGAACACGAGCGATTTCGATGTCGTGGGTCTTGCCGGGGGAAGTAACTTTGAGGAGCTATCGATTCAGCTGCGGAAGTTCCCTTCAGCCGGATTCACGATGAAAGATTCGAACAGCATGTCCAAACTGATGAAAAGCGGCGATTCTTTAGAGGGCAGGGATTTTGGGGTGGGAACGGAAGCGATCGGGGAGCTGATCAAGGGGGCCAAGCCGGATATGGTTTTGAATGCGCTCGTTGGAATCGCCGGGATGCTTCCAACTATTACTGCGATCGAGATGGGTTGCCCGGTCGCTCTCGCCAACAAGGAGACGCTTGTAGCCGGCGGCGAACTCGTTTCGAGGATGGTACCGGACATGACATCCATGCTGATCCCTGTGGACAGCGAGCATTTCTCGATCTCTAGATGCTTGAGGGGCAATGAGAACGATACGGCAGGCATAGTGCTGACGGCTTCCGGAGGGCCGTTCTACGGAAGGGAACTGAACTCCCTGGAAAACGTGAGCATCGAGGAGGTTCTAGAGCATCCGACATGGGAGATGGGAAGAAAGGTTACGGTCGACTCGGCTCATCTTCTCAACAAGGGGTTGGAGGTCATCGAGGCTAAATGGCTTTTTGGATTTCCATACGATGCAATAGACGTATTGGTACATCCCCAGTCGATTGTTCATTGCCTGATACGCATGCTCGATGGTTCATTCCTCGCTCACATGGGGCCCGCGGATATGAGGCTGCCGATCATGAATGCTCTGTATTTCCCGGAAATAAGGGAATTCCCTTGGAAGTCGATCGGTCTGGCTGAGCTCGGGCAGCTGGAGTTCCGGACATTGAGCATGAATCGCTTTCCGGCTTTCAGACTGGCGATGGAAGCGGCGGAAGCGGGGGGCACTGCTCCTACAGTTCTGAATGCCGCCGACGAAGTCGCAATAGAGGCATTTCTATCGGGGCGCATCGGATTTTTGAGGATAATAGATTGGATAGAAGATGCTTTGGCCAAGCATGACGTGAAAGAGATCGAATCTGTGGAGGATGTGCTCGAAGCGGATCTCTGGACAAGACGCTTTCTGTACGAGCATTATTCTGAAGCAAGGGTGCAGTAACGGAGGATAAATGCTACTTACAATCGCTGCTTTCTTTTTTGTTCTGAGCATAGTTGTACTTGTGCATGAATTCGGACATTTTATTGTCGCCAAGTTGAACGGAATATTCGTGATCACGTTTTCTATCGGGTTCGGACCCAAGATTCTCAAGAAGAGGGTGGGCGAAACCGAATACGCGCTCTCCGCACTGCCGTTCGGAGGCTATGTGAAATTTGCCGGTGAATCATTCGAAGATGTGGAGTCCGGAAATGAGGCTGCTGAAGGGGAAGAAGCGGAAATTCCGGAAGAACGCATGTACCGCAGCAAGTCTCCGATCCAGAAAATGTCCGTGGTGATTGCGGGGCCGTTGATGAACGCCGTTCTCGCCCTACTGGTATATATTCTCAGTTTATTTTTCGAGGGTGTCTACATCAATCCGAGCACCGTGGTCAAGGAGATCAGAGGGGGAAGCCCGGCGGAGATCGCCGGATTCGAGGTCGGTGACAGGATAATAGAGATAAATGGTGAGAGTTTCGAGTACTGGGGAGAGATCGACCGTCTCGTAACCTTCGAGGAAGGTGTCGGATCGAGGTTCAAGGTCATTAGAGGAGCCGATACGGTGGAGGTGGAAGTTGTTCCGGAGTACGATCCCGAGTCGGAGCTTTGGAGCCTTGGTATTCATTCCCCCATTCCTCCGAAGATAGGTAACGTTAAGCGTGACAGTCCCGCTGACGAAGCAGGCATCAAACCGGGGGCGGTTATCCTATCGATCAACGATACACTGGTAACTAAGTACAGCGAACTGACGGAAATCATCCATCCACGGCCCGGGATTCCCATGAAGTTCGTGTGGGAATTAGAAGGAGAGAGACACACCGCGGAAATCACTCCGGATTTCGTTCAGGCTCCGGGTGAGGGCGAGCGCGTGGATGTGGTGAAGATCGGAGGTATCGGGGTCGGGCCTTACTACGAAAAAAGGAAGATTCACTTCATAGACGCCGTCAGATACGGGAGCAGGGCCTTCATGAACCTGTTTGTTTCAATAATGGAGTTTTTGGGCAAGCTGTTCACCGGAAGAGCGACACTCAGAGCGGTGGGGGGACCGCTTCGTGTGGGGCAGATGGCAGGCGACATGATCCGGTGGGGATTCGATTATCTAGTTTATTTCTTGGCCTTCTTCTCTTTGAACTTATCGATCTTCAACCTGCTGCCCATACTCCCGTTCGACGGCGGTCATTTTGTGCTGTACGTCTTCGAGTTTATCTCCGGACGACCCATTAACAAAAAGTTGCATCAGGTCATGATGCAGGTAGGATTCGTCATTCTGATATCCCTGATGGCGTTCATCCTCCTCATAGATATATTCAATATTTTCAGGTAGAGGGAGATCCGGTCCGCCTCTTGAGGAGATCGTTTATCCTCTTGTATACGGCAAGCCATCTTTCAGGATCGTTCTCCAGCTCGAGGATTATCCTACGCACTTTGTCCTCGTCGAATTCGTCCGAAAGCTCCCTGTATTTTTCGTCCCTGGCCTCCGGATTATCTTGGAGATTTTCCTCTATTTCGGTTATTTTCAAATACAGGTCTATGATATAGCGTTCGTCCGGTGTGAGCGTCCTTGTCCTTTCCCTGTCCAGGGTGCTCGGGCTCTGGCAGGAGAGAACGAGGGCAACAACGAGCATGAGGGTCAAGAATATACGGGTTTTTGAATAATAACGGTGTTCGCTGTATTTACCTGATTTGGTGGAAGGTGCGTCATTGCAAGCATAATAGTCCGTCATTTTGATACCTTTCGCCATTTAAAGAAGTTACATCTCATCCGAAGGGATGTCAATCGATATGCTTGTATTACGCTCGGCCATGTGCTCGCGCTCGATCATTCTTGGAATACTGACGACCTTCTCGGTGTTTTCGCTCTTCGCCGAGGACTCGAGAGCCGATGATTTCGGCTTGAATCTACCTGCCGTAAAGAAGATCGAGATACTAGGAAACCGGAGCTTCAATGACGGCGAGCTCAAGAAGAGGATGCAGACGAGGGAAATGCGATTCTACCATGTCATCAGGAAGCCTCGCTTCAGGATGGATTTTCTCTTGCGTGATATCGAAGCCTTGAAATCCTTCTACAAGAGAAACGGCTTTTTCGACATACAAATCAATGTAACTTCAGTAATCAGAGACGAGAAGTCCAACAGCGTCGTCATAAGGTTGATGGTGAACGAAGGCAGCCAGACCGTTATACGGAATCTCGGATTCTCGGGCCAGGCCATGATAGATGAGAAAGCCCTGAGAAAGGGCCTGCAACTCACGGAGGGTAAGCCCTACACGCCGCAGCTCATCGACGTGGACCGGTACACACTGTTCAGGAAATTCTTTGAAAAAGGGTACCTCAAGGCCAATATTGTGTACAATATTCATGTGGACTCTTCCGCTGTGGACCTATCCTGGAATATTCTGACGGGAAGTCCGGTCGAGTTGGACAGCATCCAGATAGGCGGAAACGAAATCGTGAGTAAGAAGCTGATCAAGAGGGAGCTTACCTTCAGCACCGGAGAGATATTCGACCTCGATAAGGTTCTTCAAAGCAAGCAAAATCTGTACGATACCGGATATTTCAATTCAGTGGAGATAGAGCCAAGGGCGCTCGATGTGCGTGATAGAATGGTGAACCTCTTTATCCACGTTAGGGAGAGGAAGATGGGTTATCTGGAAACCGGATTCGGAGTTGGGAACGTGAACGGGAACCGCGTTTTCGCCGACTGGGGGCAGAGAAACCTATTTGGCAGGGGCTATGCGCTTCATCTCAAGACCACCCACGCATTCAGGCTATTCCAGGAAAACGAGTACAGGCTCTCGAAAATGGACTTCAAGAGCAATTATATCAGAAATGAAGGCGAGCTCATCTTTCCCCATGTTCTATCAACCTGGAACACATTTACCCTAGGTGCATTCTATGAGAGGGATGCCACTGTGCAACCGGCCATAGTGAGGGTTATCAATATTTCTGCTTCGGTATCCAGGAGGTTCTCGAGGCATACGTCCCTTCTATGGGGTTATGCGCTGGAAAGGATACAGAGGCAGTATGTGTATGATGATAGGGAGAAATCGAGAAGACGATCGATCGATTTAAGGTATACGAGGGATACCAGAGATTACTACTTCAATCCAAGCTGGGGAAAATACATATCGGCGGAGGCGAGATATACTGGCGGATTCCTCGGAGGTGAGGATAACTACTACTCGCTGGTCGGCTCGTTCAGAAGCTACAAAAGGGTGATCCGGGGGAGTATACTGGCATACCGGCTCAGGGGCGGTTACGGTGATGTCTTCGGTGATAGTGAAGAGATGGGACTTCCGATCGAAACCAGGTTCTTTGCCGGAGGCGGTAATTCAGTCCGCGGGTACAAGGAAAACTCCTTGGGACCCGTGAACGATCAGGGGGAGTTTGTAGGCGGCCGTGTTCTTCTTCTGGCCAACGTGGAGTACAGGTTTCCCATACCGTATCTCTCGAAATACAACTTCGGAGGTGCGGTGTTTGTCGACGGCGGGAATGTATGGAGGAGTGTAGAGGAAATAGAGCTGAGACACTTCGATCCGTCGAGCGGGGATGACACATCAGCACAGGATTTCAAGTTTGGTGTCGGATTTGGACTGAGGTTCTATACACCGGTCGGCCCTATAAGGCTTGATTTCGGTTTCCCGATGAAAAAGACGCCGGATATCGACTACGATTATCTTATTCATATAAGCTTGGGACAGATGTTCTGATATTCGAGGTGAAGAGGTTTGGTCAAGAGAATTCTGAAATCCAGGGTGACGTCGTGGTTGTCTCTTCTTGTCGGAATAGCCTTATCACTGTTCATACTGTTCGTAATGATGATTCATACGGATTTCTTCGCGTACAGGACAAGCAGCCTACTCTCCAAGTACCTATTCGACGGCACACCCTTCTCGCTTTCATTCGAGAGAATAGGGGGAAATCCCTTCAAAGGTATGAACTTGCGCGAATTGAAGATCAGATATCAGGGAGAGCAGTATTCCTATGATGTAGTGCGTGTCGAGGAAATCCGTATCGCCTACGACATTTTTTCCTTTTTCGGCGAGGATCCGAACCTCGACGAACTGTCGATAATCAATCCCCATATATGGATCAAACCGGATTCGTCGGGAGTATCCATACCAGCCGTATCCGGAGCTGATGGAAAATTCCCGAGATTCAGAATCGACCGTCTGTCGATAGCGGGAGGACAGATCATTTATCAAGGCGCTCAAAAGGCCGATGCGATAAGAAATCTGGAACTGAAGGGAAGCGTTACGATCCGTGAGAACGAGATAAAAGTAGGAGTGGAGGATGGTAGTGGAGAGGACCTTAGGAAACGGCTTGTACTGAAAAATATCAATGGAGATTTCCATTGGATGAGCGCCGTAAGAGAGAGGGACGGATACAGGGTGCCCGACAACAGGTTGATTATGAACAACGTTCACATCGAATCGGACGGTTCGTCGTTCATAATCAGCGGTGTCATGAGACCGGATTCCATGTCCTACAATTTGAAGGTCGAAGTCGATCCAATGGATATCGAGGCCGTTGCACGTGCCTTTTCCGTAGAAACATCGCATTACGGTGAGGTTAAGGGAACTTTGCTTTTGACCGGATCGCAGGACAGCATAGGGGTTAAAGGTATACTTGGAGGCATCTTTTCCGGTTATGCGCTGGAAGACTTCAATGTCGACATTTTGTACGATAGATCACGGATACACATGAATAAATGCTGGGGAGTATTGAACGGTTCGTTGATTGACGGGAACGGTTTGTATTCGGTCGAAGAGCCTGAAGTGCTTCATTTATCCATGTACATAAAGGAGGTAAACCTGGCGGACGGCTTTATACCCGGCAGGGATCTGCCCAAGACCGATCTCACCGGTGAAATGAGCTTGACCTACTATTACGATGATGAATCCGTCGTCTTCTCGATGGATCTCGATAGAGGGCACATCATGGATTTTCCGTTCGAGAGCTCATCGATAAGTGGGACCATAGTGGGTGATAGTGTGCATTTCAATAATGTATTGCTGAGTCACCCGGATCATACCGTGAAGAGTCACGGATATATAGTTGATGATGAGGATATAGAGTTCTTCATAGATCTGGAGTGCACGAGGGGGGATACCCTCTTTTCATATTTGGGTATCGAGGATTACAGGGCCGATCTGAGCATGAACGGGATTCTGGGCGGAACCATGGATTCCTGGAACCTCAGGGGGAGCGGTGAGTGTGGTAATTTCGAATATGGAGGGGCATTCATTCCCGATGGAACGGTGAATCTGGCAGTCCTCAAGGAAGAGGGCTACAGGGTTTATTTTGATCTGAGGTCGGATAGCATCAATGTGGAACGTTTCGGATTGAACGATTTTGATATCTCGCTGGAGTATTGGGAAGATATAACAAACATTAAGAGCCTTCGGATGGGGAAAGGCGGTGTGGATTTTTCGCTGAGGGGCGAGATCAGGAGCATTGACGGGCATTCGGAAATGAATTTCGAAGAGGTGCTCGTGACCGCTCTTGATGAGAGATGGACGGGCGGGGGAGAATTCCAGGTAATCGTGAGTGATTCGGAATTGAGGTTCAACGACATCCAGCTGCATTCCAAATCGGGAGCTTTTTATCTAAACTGCGAATGGGACAGGGAAACCGAGTCACTGAGCGGAGGGTTGTCTTTCGAGCGGATGGAAATGCAGCTTCTGGAAGCAGCGGGATTGATTCCGTTCGCGCTGGAAGGAAAGTGTAGGGGTACGGTCGAATGCATAGGTACTCTCGAGAATCCCGATATCGATGTGAGCATCGAGATCGAAGACGGACGATTGGACACCCTGGCAGTGGATGAAGTTGAAATAGACGCACGCTATCACAGCGGTCTTTTATTGCTGGATTCGCTGTCGATAGTTTCTCCGTGCGGTGATGTGATAATGGGGGGGGAGATAAGGGGATTGGATCCGGGCGGACTATACTCTTGGAAACGGGAGGCATTAGAAGCGTCCACAGTGGATTTGAAGCTTTATTGTGGAGAGATGATACTCGATCCTTTTCTTATGATGAGCAAACAAATTCCTTTCTCTGGTGGGAGATATACAGGTTCGATTCGTATATCCGATGCCATCTTCCACCCGAGTGTCAAACTAAACGGTATGATAGAGAGGCTGATCCTGCCTGGATTCACTATGCCCTCGGTGGATATTATAGGAGAAATTCATGAGGGGGATGCGACTTTCGAGGGCGCAATAAGGGTAAGCGGTTCGCAATATGGAGAAGTGATGGGAAGCATACCGTTGATCAGGCGGGATGTATTCTATGCACTGGATGACCGCAGACCGTTCAAGATCGAGTTCGTTGTGCCGGACGGGGATATATCCCATATAACAAGGCTGACCGATCTCGTGGCGGAGGGTGGCGGCAGGTTCACCGTCAGTGTAAGGATCGGAGGTTACATTGACAGGCCGGCCGTTGAAGGGGAGTTGAAGCTCGAGGGTGCCAGGTTCAGGCTTTCAGGGATGGAGGAGAATTTCTACGGAGTTAACTCGACGATTCTCCTTAGTGATACGCTTATCTCGGTCAAAGAGCTTGAGGGCAGGGAGGGGCGGGAAGGCAAGTTCAACGGCAGCGGAACGTTGGTTTTCGAGGGTTGGAAACCAGGAAGGTACAACCTTTCGCTTAATCTAGAAGAATTCCTCTTGGCGAGCGTGCCGGATTTGAATGCCATCGTCAGCGGGCGGCTATCGATAGAGTCGGAGGAACTGGAAGGAAAATCGATCCCTGTGATCAAGGGCGAGCTCGATGTCAACAAGGCGGAAATATACTATGGCATTGGGCATTTCTCAGGCACCGACGAGACAAGTTCCATGTCGACCCCTTCCTGGAAGGCGGAAATCGACATTGATATTGCGCACAATACATGGGTGAAGACGAACGACACAAATCTTGAGCTTCAGGGTCAAGTAACGCTATATCATGATCAAAGGGGCACTTATCTACGCGGCGACGCAAGCCTGATCAGAGGTTGGTACAATATCTATAACAATAAGTTCCATATCACCTCGGGTGATCTTAAATTCGTTCGAGCTGCGGGATTCAGGCCTGTTATAGATATTGAGGCTGAGACAAGAGATCCCGAGGGAAGAAGCATCTATCTCACACTCGAGTGGCATCAGGACGATGTCGAGCCCAGGCTGTCATTGCGCCATGAGGATCCGGGATACAGCGAGACGGATATCTGGAAGATGCTCGGAGGCGGCATGGTAGGCACTTCTTCAAACGGGTCGGAATCAGGCTGGAATGCTGTAGGCACGGCTCAGAACCTTGCCGCCAATTACATAGAGGGGCTTCTGAACTCTCAGATGGAGGGTTTGACCATAGAGCTCGAATCGGTGGGGGGCGCAGGAACGGCCGATGGAGGGCTTGGGGTCGAGGAGACCATGATCGCCGTCGGAAAGTATCTATCGCAGGGCCTTTATTTCAAGTACAAGCAGGGGCTGTCGATGTCTTCGGCGAGGCATATAGAGGTCGAATACAGAATAAGCAGGCTGTTCCTGCTTCGGTCGGAACTGATAAGGTATTCGGAGAAAGCGCTTCAGGAGAAGAGCCAGAGGAGCTCGGACGAGTACAACGTCGACATCAAGCTCAGGTGGGAGTTCTGAGAATTTGCAATTAGACGCTGTTTACGATCGCATAAATTACCTATATTAATGGTAGAAACGTTACCGGGAATGCTGCTTTATGCGAGTGATATTTTTCAGAATAGCGCTAACCGCCCTGGTATCCTGCGTTGTGCTGTCCTCTTCTGCTGATCAGTCAAGCGCGCAGCTGTCATGGTTCGGCAAGAACAAGGTGCAGTATCATGATTTCGAGTGGAGAATTCTCAAGACGCCGCACTTCGACGTGCATTTCAACGAAGGGCAGAGGACCCTGGCTGCTCGAACGGCGGTGATACTGGAACACGGGTATCAGAAATTATCGATGGATTTCTCGCACGATATAAAATGGCGCATTCCTGTTATCGTCTACGGCAGCCATTCCGATTTTCAGCAGACCAATGTCACATGGAGCCTTATTCCCGAGGGAGTGCAGGCATTCGCGGAACCTCTCAGGAAGAGAATGGTGCTTCATTTCAGCGGCTCTCACGTAGACTATACGCACACTACGATACACGAGCTCGTACATATTTTCACTTTCGACATTGTTTACGGAAATCTTCTGAAATCCGTTTTTTCACGAAATATGCTTTTCCATATTCCACTCTGGTTCGCCGAGGGACTGGCGGAATACTACTCGTCCGGATACGACGAAGAGGTAGAGATGTTCATGCGGGATGCGACCGTGTTCGACTACCTATCGGATCTGGATTACACGCAGGGATACATGACCTACAAATCCGGCCAATCCGCGGTTTATTATCTCTGTGATACATATGGGCCGGAAAAGGTCATAGAGATAATGGACCAGCTGCGATACTTGCGCTCCATGGAAAGGGCGCTGAAGAACACGATAGGTTTGAGCACTTCGGAACTCAGCCGTAATTGGAAGAAGAGCATGAGACGGAAGTACTGGCCTCTCTACACGAACAAGAAGGAACCTGAGTTCCACGGAAGACGCCTTACCGATCATATGAGGGATCATCATTACCAGAACACGAAACCCGTTTTCTCCCCCGACGGTGAAAGCATAGCTTATTTCTCGGACCGCAAGGGGCTCGACGGTATTTACATCATGAATGCTTTGACCGGGAAGGTAGAGAAGGACCTTCTCATTGGATCGATGTCGGATAGATTCGAGTCTATAAGAACCATGAGGTCTAGTCTGACTTTCAATCCGGATGGTTCCCGGATAGCTTTCGTAGTGAAATCGGAAGGAATGGACAAACTATTCATCATGGATGTTCACAGGGGGAAGGTTGTTGATGAAATCCGATTGCCGTTGGAATTCTTCTACAGCCCCGCCTGGTCGCCGGACGGTGATGTGATTGCGATATTGGGGATAAGGGAAGGGCAGACCGATATATATCTCTACAATCTGGATGAGAGAAGTCTCGATCAGCTCACCGACGATATTGCCGACGAAAGGAATCCTGCGTGGTTTCCGGATGGGATAAATATCGCATACTCACGTACTCAGAGGACTATTGTCGAACCGGAATTCTACCCGGATTCCTCCGGTGTCGAAAGGATGGCAGGTGTGGATTTCGGTTCACTCGATAATGTAGAATCTCATGACGCCGATATCTGGGTCCTGGATACGGAGACAGGCGAATATTCATATCTGATAGGAACGGACGGCGACGATGATGATCCTGAAATAATAGAGAACGGAAGTGAGATAATATTCATATCGGATGACGACGGGATACCGAATTTATACAGGGGCAGCCTGGATGTGGGCAGCTATTACAGATTCACCGATGTGCTGGGCGGCATATTCTCGCCGTCACATTCGGTTGCCAAGGGAAGGCTTGTTTTCACGGCTTTCAGCTCGGCCGGATACGATCTCTTTGTTATGGATGATTTCCCGGATAAATCAAGGGTTTCCTATTCTACGGGCGGCCCCTCGATGGAAACCCATGCCGGTATCGAGCCCGTAGGTGAACGGAATCTAAGGGCTGATGAAGCGGAAGTTGTCTCAGACGCCGGCTTTGAATTCCCGGACTCGACATTGTATCGGATTCACGGCGATCCGGATCCGGCCGGATCGGTGGAGCGGCAGGAAAACGTTTTGAGCAGCGGAAACGTATTCCAAGAAGAGAGCGGTGACCGGCAGGGCGCATCCATTTCAGGCGGTTTCCCGTATTCTGTCTACGGTGATATCGCCCTGGATGAAGAACTGGATGAGGACGCGCATCCCGACAGCCTGAAGGCTGCAAGGGAAAGGACGATGAAGAGGATCGGCACGATCCAGCCTTATAATGTAAAATTCTCTCCCGACTATATAGGGAACGGCATGGGACTGTTTTTCTCCACGGGATTCGGATTCGGTCTTATGAACCAAGTATCCTTCAGTGATCTGCTAGGCGATCATCATTTGAACATAGCTTTCAATATTTACAGGTCTCTCGAAGACAGTGATCTCCTCGTTTCATACTATTATCTCAAGAAGAGAGTGGATTACGCCATCGGGGCATTCCAGCTGAAAAATTACCTCAATTCCCGGATATCCAGCGTAGGTGAAACTTTCCACGATTATAGGTATTTCACAGAACGTAATTATGGATTATTCGCTATCGCCAGCTTTCCATTTTCGATGTTCACGAGGTTCGACATGGAATTCCAGGGATTCGTGTCTGAAAGGGAGTTTTTCGAGTATTATTCAACTTCCTATTCGAATTACTACTACTACACGACGGGTGACAAGTCCGTCAGACGCCTCTTTCAGCCCACATTGTCACTGGTGCACGATTCAGCATATTTCGGGTCATTCGGACCGGTAATCGGCTCGCGATGGATGCTCAGTGTATCGAGGACGGTTTCATTTTCGGGCAGCGACGTCTCACGCACGACGGCATTCGTGGATTACAGAAGATACACGCCTCTTTTCTACAGAAACTATTTCGCCATAAGGTTGCTGGGGGGGGTGAGCGAGGGAGATGACCTGACATACTTTTTCCTCGGGGGTCCTCTTACTATGCGGGGTTATGATTATTTGCAGTTCAGCGGCTCGAGAATGGCCCTGTTGAATCTGGAGTACAGGTATCCGCTTATAGACGCCCTAATATTCGGTTGGCCTGGAAGGTGGGGGATTAGGAATATCGGGGGAACGGTTTTCTTCGATGCGGGATCCGTTTGGGGCGAGGGATTGTATATAGAGGGTAATCCTAGGGAAGTGACAATGGAAGATATAAATGACCTGGATTACTACTGTGATTTCGGAGTGGGATTCTACATGAACCTCGGTTACCTGGTGCTCAATTTTCAGCTTGCCTGGCCTACGGATTTCACTTGGACGGGAAAATCCGTATTTCATTTCTATATAGGTCCCCAATTTTAGAATACCCGCACCTGAAATCATTTCGAAACAAGAATGAAGAGAGTCGACGATCATGAAAGATCTGAATCCAGAGCAGAAAAGAGCGGTCCTGGCCGAAAACGGGCATGTTCTTGTTCTGGCAGGCGCCGGCAGCGGTAAAACAAGGGTGCTCACGGAACGCATCGCTTACCTTATCCTGGAGAAGAAGGTATCGCCGGAGAGGATATTGGCTTTTACGTTCACGAACAAAGCTGCCGGCGAGATGAGGGCCAGGGTGCAGAAGGCGGTAGCAGGCAGGAAGCTCCCCTTCTGGGTTGGAACTTTCCATGCAACGGGATTAAAGATCCTCAGGAGGGAGGCCAAGCATCTCGGATTCGAAAACAACTTTGCGATATTCGATGAGGATGATTCGATATCCCTGATAAGGGATCTGGTCAAGAAGAAAGGCTGGAAGAAGGACGAGTATCCTCCACCCGTTCTGAGGAATAGAATTTCCAGGTGGAAGAATGCATTGATACCTCCGGAGGAGGCCCTTCAGAACGCTAAGAGAGCCGAAGAGGAGAGGGTGGCGGAGATCTACAACCGCTATTGTGGGGAACTCCGCCGGTGCAACGCATTCGATTTCGACGACCTGATAACAAGGGTCGTCGAGCTTTTCGCCTCGCAGCCTAAGATCAAGGAACGCTACTCGAGGCAGTTCGTTCATGTGCTTGTCGACGAATTTCAGGACACGAACGCGATCCAGATGGTAATGATCGATAACCTTTCTTCGAAGCACGGTAATCTCTTCGTGGTGGGGGATGACGATCAGGCGATATACGGGTGGCGTGGAGCGACTGTAGAGAACATTCTTCAGTTTGATCATGTATACAAGGATACAATAACCGTTAAACTCGAGGAGAACTACAGGTCTACAAGCAATATCCTAGAAGCGGCGAACACTTTGATATCTTACAACGAGGGCAGGAAAGGGAAAAACCTCTGGTCGAGGAAAGGCGAAGGAGAGCTGATCGGCCTTGTATACGCGGATGACGAGGTGGAAGAGGCAAAAGCGGTAAGGGAGAATGTAATAGAGCTGATCAGGTCTGGTTACAGGAGAAACGAGATAGCGATCCTGTACCGCACCCACGCTCAGTCCAGGGCGCTCGAGAACGCCATGAGGCGCGGCGGCTTGCCTTATCAGATCATCGGCGGTGTCAGGTTCTACGAGAGGAAGGAGATCAAGGACCTGCTGGGCTACCTGAAACTCATCAACAATCACAGGGACGATGTCAGTTTCAGGAGGATCATAAATACGCCCCGCAGAGGGATAGGACAGTCGACGCTCGAAAAAATCGAAGGAACGGCCGACGGAGAATCCCTGCTGTCGGCGATCAGAAGGGATTCGGTGCTGTCCGGCATTCCTCTTGCGCAGCGAAAGAAGGTGGAGGAGTTCTCGAGAATGATGGCGTCTTTTCAACTAGAGGCGTCTAAGATGACCGCTCATGAGGTGCTCAAGTCCGTGATCGAAAGAACGGATTACAGGAAGCATATCAATAGGGATCCCGTGACCGCCGATACGCGTCTCGAGAATATCGAGGAACTCCTAGTTGAAACAATGAGGTTCGTTTCCTCTTCGGAAACGACCGACCTTGCGACCTTTCTCGAGGAGATAGCGCTTCTTAGCGATATAGATACTCTCAAGGCTGATGAGGCGGTTGCGCTGATGACCCTGCATAATTCCAAGGGATTGGAATACCGTGCGATCATGATAACGGGGCTTGAAGATGGGTTGCTTCCTCACTATTCCAGCTTTGACGATAACGAGGAGATGGAAGAGGAAAGAAGGTTGTTCTATGTAGGAATCACTAGGGCGAAAGAGAAGTTGTGCATATATACGGCATCGAACCGCATGAGGTTCGGAAGCTGGACCGGTAACGAGCCTTCGCGATTCATCAAAGAGATTCCGGAGGGATTCTTTGAGTGTAGAAGGGATGGGGGGGAGGTCCCGGGGTGTGATGATATCTTCGAGACCGTGGGATCCTGTTCTATGACGGATCCTGGTGGCGGATATGCATCGGCGGACTCCAGGTTTCGGGAGGGTGTGTTTGTAATACATCCGACATACGGCGAGGGGACTATCAAAAAAGTAGAGGGGACCGGTAACGATATGAAAGTAACGGTATATTTCCTGGGAAAGGGTTCGAAAAAATTCCTGGCCAACTATGCGCCCTTCAAGTTCCGTTGACGGGAGATCGAGCCCTCGAGGGTGATGGTCGGGCAGCCGAGGAGACTTTTGAGAATAACTGAAATTGAACCTCCTTTCACGTCCGGGGGATCTCGTGTCGGAAGAAATTGAATGTTTCGAGGCTGCCACCGCCGGGCATCTTGACGATATCCGCGGTGTCTAGCGTCAACCATTTCTTCTCTTGAACGACGATTATTATTCCCGGTTTT